>JBJESQ010000001.1:0-8380 GCA_051882875.1 Lentihominibacter sp.
CGAAGCACATAATAAACAGGATTACAGGGACGGCCTTCAGGGGCCGTCTTTTTTGCCTTTGCATATAGATACGCCGTGACGAGTGTGTTATAATCCATCAAGGAGGAAGGTTATGTCATACGCATCGGAAACAAAAAACGAACTGGCGCGGATTGAGCCTGAAAAGAAGTGCTGCATGCTGGCGGAAATCGCCGGTTTCATGCGGTTTGCAGGAAGCGTGGGCCTGGCGGGAGGAGGCAAGTTCCGCATGGTTATGACTACGCCGAATCTGGCGGTGGTGCGCCATTACAAGAAGCTTATCAAGACATATTTTGATGTGGATACGGAGATTACCGTGGGAGCCAACGAGGCTAAGGCTCTCAAGGGCGCAAAGGCCAACGAGTACATTATCCGCATTGATCCGGAGAACAATTCCGAGATGATTCTCCGTGAGATAGGAATCCTGATGGTTCGTGAGGGAATGAACGCAATTGCCGACGGAATCGACAGCAGCATCATAAGAACCAAGTGCTGCAGGAAGGCGTATCTTCGGGGAGCTTTCCTGGGTGCGGGCACTGTGAATAATCCCGAGAATTCCTATCATTATGAGATTACAGCCAGCACATTGAATCAGGCGAAGGACCTGAGAAGGCTGATTAACACCTTTGTGGATATTACCGCCCGTATCGTGGAGCGAAAGAAGGGATACGGCGTGTATCTGAAGGCCAGGGAGCAGATTGCTGATGTTCTGGCGATTATGGGGGCGTCGAAGCAGTACTTTGATTACCTCGATGTTATTATGCGTAAGGATATGGTGACCTCCGCTAAAAAGGCGGAGCAGCTTGACCTTGTGAACATGGACAAGTCTCTCAGAGCTGCAGAAAAGCAGATTGAGGATATTAGGAAAATAGAAAGGCTTCGGGGTCTGGATTCTCTTTCGGCGAAGCTGAAGGAGGTTGCCCTTGCCAGGCTGGAGCATCCGGAGCTGGGTATAGAGGAGCTGGGAAAGGTGCTTTCTCCGCCTCTGTCCAAGTCCGGTGTAAACAACAGGTTAAGGCGAATAGGTGAGATTGCGAAGGGACTTTAATGAGTGATTCTTTGATTGGGAGTGACTCTGATGGGAAGTGACCATGAGATGAAGGGATAGAATGATATGAAAAAAGGAATGATTGTTGAACTGACAATTGAAGATATGAGCGACATGGGTCAGGGCATCGGACGGGAGGTGGCCGGCGGCACCGAAGGTACGGCTGAGAAAAGCAGCACGGCTGAGAAAAGCGGCATGGCTGAGAACAGCGGTACGGATGAGAAAGGCGGCATGGTGGTGTTTGTGCCGGATACCGTTCCGGGAGACAGGGTCCGGGCAGAGATTACGAAGGTAAAGAAGCGCTATGCCTTCGGGCGGCTTGTGGAGATGCTGGAACCGTCGGACTGCCGCGCTGAGGATGTATGCCCCTATGCTGTTGAGGGCTGCGGAGGCTGCCCGCTGGCGGGAATTGAGTACAGCGCCCAGGCAGCTCTTAAGGAGAAGCAGGTTCGCAGCAAGCTTCAGCGTCTTGCCGGGGTGGAGGAAGACTTTGCCTTCAGTCCCATCGCTGCCGCCGAGGAACCTTACTGTTACAGAAACAAGGCGGTTATGCCCATTTCAACAGGGGGTCTCATAACTAAAAAGGGAGGTATTCAGGAGCCTGTTCATGAACCTCGAATAGGCTTCAGACCTGCCAGATCCAATAATGTAATAGATTGTGAGGAGTGCCGTATTCAGGCGCCTACAGCCATGGCAGCGGCCATGGCCACAAGGCAGTTCATGACCGAGGATAACATCACATCCTACGACCCTCGCTGGGACAAGGGCCTCATGCACGAAATGACCGTGAAGACTGCCTTTGGAACAGGGGAGGTCATGGTTATCTATGATATTAACGGCAAGGGAATACCAAACGCCGCTAAGCTTATCGGGTATCTTGACGATGCGGTTTACGAAGCCGGCGGCAGCCTTGAAAGCGTTATATTGCGAACACGCAAAGGCAGCAAAACGAAAACAGAAACCCTGGCGGGGAAGCCCACCATTACTGATATTGTTGAAATTGAAGCCGGCGACGGTGTGAGGGAATACACCTTCGAAATCTCCGCCGAGTCATTTTATCAGGTGAACCACATGCAGATGCAAAAACTCTACGGCGTTGTCAGGGACTACTGCCGCCGCGCCGCAGGGGAGATAGCGCGGGATGATGCTTCGGCTGCCGGCAGGGAAGCGGTTAATGCCGGCGGCGGTGACGTTGCTAAGACTGACGGCGGTGATGCTGCTCAAACTGCCGGCGGTCAACCGGTTATCTGGGATTTGTACTGCGGAATAGGAACAATAGGTCTGTCTGTAGCAGATCTGGCTGAGCAGGTAAAGGGCGTGGAGCTGGTGAAGGAAGCGATAATCGACGCCAACAGAAATGCCACTATAAACGGAATTGTCAATGCTGTGTATGAGCAGGGAAAGGCTGAAGAGCTTATTCCGAAATGGGTTCAGTCCGGGGAGCACGCGGATATAGCAATAATAGATCCACCTCGTGCAGGCTGCAGGCCTGAGCTTCTGTCGGCAATCGCTAGGGCTGGGGTTCCATACATTGTCTATGTATCCTGCGACCCGGCAACACTGGCACGGGATATAAGGCTGCTTAAGGAGGGCTTTGGCGGTGAGGAGAATGCCGGAGCTGTTTGTGAAGTAAATGCCGGCTCAGATTGTGGGCTTGGATCGGCCGGGGAGTCCGGCGCTGCAGCGCGGTACGAGCTGGTGGCGGTAACCCCTGTAGACCTATTCCCCCACACATCTCACGTGGAAACATGTTGTCTCCTGCGAAGGCAAGCGTAAGCGCAGGCTGAGCAGCAAGAGACACAGTTCTCCAGAGAAACCCAGCGATTGGCAAGCCGAAGGCGAAGACAGAGCTGCCGGTTTCGGACGGAGCCATGTTGTCTCCTGCGAAGGCAAGCGTAAGCGCAGGCTGAGCAGCAAGAGACACAGTTCTCCAGAGAAACCCAGCGATTGGCAAGCCGAAGGCGAAGACAGAGCTGCCGGTTTCGGACGGAGCCATGTTGTCTCCTGCGAAGGCAAGCGTAAGCGCAGGCACAGATGTAAATGTTGAAGCAATAGAAATTCATTCCGAATTGCTTCAACATCTATAGGTTTTGATCAAAAAAACAGGGGTATTTCAGGGGTCCATTTGAAGCATTTGAAATATAAAAGAAATTGCTTCAACAAAATCAGAAAAATGTTGAAGCAAATATGGATTGATTAAAATAACTACAACAATTGGAAAATTTTAGGCGATAAAACTGGGGTGTTTGGAGACGTGTTTGAAGCAATTTGATTTTTTAATCGATTTTTACAACACCGACTCTCGGATTTTTTCGTTTTGGGGTGCTTGCAGCCAGGAGAAGTCGCATCCGAAAAGAAATTCGTTCATTGGATTTCATGCCAGTTCGCTATGCGTTAGTTGGCTGGGAACCTTGGCATTCGATGAAAATGCATCAGCTTCCGGTAGGCAACTTTATTGTGTACTATCTTGTTGATGACGAGAAAAGGGCAGTTACAGTAGCTCGAATATTCTACGGTGGCCGTGATATTGAAGGAATCATAAATTCAAATAAATAAACAGTGCGGAGCAGGATGCCTGACATCCAGTCCGGAGATCTGCTCATCTGTTTACGGATTATAGGATATCCGTGGTTCCCTTGGTGGGAACTGCGAGTATCTTTTTTTATCCAATGTAAAGGCAGGCAGATTTATTCATTCGCCAAAAGTCGGTAGAATTGGATCGTCTGGTTGACATTGCCAAGATTCAGAGTACGGAAAGTTCTAACAAGATTTAGGGAACAGTGGTCACCAGATTTACGCCGATTGCTCCTTACGATACAGAAACCGGAACAGATAGAAAAAACATAACTTAATAAAATCTTAATATGTCGAATACTTTTTTCTTAAAGAGAAGAGTGGGATAATAGCTTCGGAGGAAATGATATGGCAAAGATACTTATCTGTGATGACGAAAAGGATATTGCAAAGGCTCTCGACATATACCTTACTGCAGAAGGATATGAAACGAGAGTGGCATACAACGGGGCGGAAGCTTTGGATATCATAAACAGTGAAAGAATAGATCTTATTCTTCTCGATGTTATGATGCCGGTATTGGACGGCATAGATACAATCAGGGAAATACGGCAGAATTACAATATGCCCGTGATTTTTCTCAGTGCGAAATCAGAGGAACAGGATAAAATTCTGGGACTGAATCTGGGTGCTGATGACTATGTTACGAAGCCCTTCAATATGCCTGAGACTGCGGCGCGCATTAAATCAAATCTCAGGAGGTACTCAATTCAAAGCAGTACACATGACAAAGAGGAAAAAGTAATCGGCGGAATATCTCTTAATGACAGAGAAAAGACTGTTAAAGTTGACGGAGAAAAAGCTGATCTTACGCCGAAAGAGTTTGCTATTCTCCGTCTTTTAATGTCATCGCCGGGAAGGGTGTTTTCCATTAAGGAGATATACAGAGAAGTATGGAAGGAAGACCCTTTCGGAAATGAGAGCACAGTATCGGTACATATCAGACACCTCCGGGAGAAAACAGAAGTTAACCCTGCCGAGCCGAGATACATCAAGGCGGTCTGGGGACAGGGTTATAAGATTGAAGGGGGTAAATAATATATGACTGCTCTGATTAATAAAACATGGTTTCGTGCCGCAGTAATAGCATTAATAGCAGTTATGGCATCATGCAGTGTCATTTCAGCGGCTTTTGCGGTTTTTCTCGGGCACAACGGCATTTATGATGGCAGCAGAAAGGATTTTTCGGAAAGAATTCTGAAAGATAACGCGCTGGATCGGGCATATGATTTTTTGAATGAAAATGTACATTACGGTGAAGAATCCGACGGCGATGATAATGTAAGCCTTTCTAGGAATGCGCTCAATGATGAGGATTATGATTTTATAGTTAAATACGACGGCAATACGATCGCAAAAAGCTATGAAAAAAACGAGAAATACGTTGTTTCCTCATTGGAAGCATACGGGGAATACAACGGGAAGGAATTATCGGTCAAGGCATTTCTGAAGGACGGCCATGAGGCTGCCGCTTCGATGAAATGGATTAACCGGGCATATGATTTCAGGTATGCTGTTCCGGCACTGTCAATATCACTTGTTATCCTTGTTATCGCGGGAGTTGTGATGCTGATTAAAGGAACAGACATGTGGTTTAGGAAAATACCTGCGGATTTATATTCGGTTGTGGCTTTTGGGGTAATAATTTTCACACTGAATCTTTCGAAGGAATATGTACCCGGTGTAATTTTAAGCGTGATTTATATTTTCTGTATCGGTACATTCTGCACAGCTCTTTTTCTCATATGGATGATAGCTGTAATCGGGCAGGCAAAAGGCAGCGTCCTGATTGAATCCACAGTTGTTTACAGGTTTATAAGGCTTTTGGGATACGGATTCAGACACTTGCCTGATGTGTGGAAAATTCTTGGACCAACTGCAATAGCTGTTTTTATCGCTTTTATTATGATAAGCAACACGATATATTCAGGGGAAGCAGCAGTGTTTATTGTCTTTGTATGCGGGATACTGTTGCTGGCTGCTGTATGGTATCTGGCGATAATGGTAAACAGAATTACTTCAGGAACAAGAAATATCAGGGACGGAAATTCATCTCACGTAATAAGTACGGACAAAATGTGTCCTGTCCTGAAAGAACATGCGGAAACAATCAATGAAATAAGCAGGGCGGTAGACGCTGCCGTTGAAGAGAAAATGAAAAGCGAACGCCTGAAGACAGAGTTGATAGCTAATGTTTCCCATGACATTAAAACGCCACTGACATCTATTATCAATTACACCGATTTACTTACTTCCGAGGGAGTGAACAGTGAAAGAGCCGAGGAATATCTGAGCACGATTTCAGCAAATGCCATAAGACTTAAAAAGCTGACGTCCGATATTCTGGAGGCTTCTAAAATCAGCACAGGAAACATAAATGTTGAGAGAACAAGGTGTAATCTGAATATGATGCTGGAACAGGCAATGGGAGAATACGAAGAGAAAATGAAGAATGCAGGTCTTATTCCTGTTGTGAAGTACCCGAAAAACGAAGTGACGGTTCTGGCGGACGGTGAATATTCATGGAGAATTATCGATAATATCATGAATAACATCTGCAAGTATTCACAGCATGAAACACGAGTTTACATAGAGATTTTTCAATCGGACGGATACGGATGTATTTCTTTCAAAAATGTGTCGGCAACGGAACTTGATATTTCGCCTGAAGAACTGATGGAAAGATTCGTGAGAGGCGACGAGTCAAGAAATACGGAAGGAAGCGGACTGGGACTAAGTATAGGAGGAGATCTTGCAAAGGCACAAGGCGGTGAACTTGATATTTCAATTGACGGAGACCTCTTTAAAAGCGTAATTAAATTTGAAGCTATTGAAAAACCTAATGATTGAGCAGATGCACAGAGAACCAGGTGCCAAATTATTGCAATTTCAAATCATTACAAGTCAAAATACTATCAATCTTGAAGTTGAAACTGTTATAATGAAAATGATAAACGGTAAGGGATACAGAGAAGCTGTTGAAGCGAAGATGTGGAAAACTATACGGAGCGTTTGTGCTGAGCCGATCCAGTGTTATCTCTAATCTGGCAGACCTTATTCGAGAAGGCGCGATTACGCTGGCTGATTTAGCGGAATTCAGTGAAGAATTGCAAGAACAGGTTCGGTTTATCGTTGAGAGGTAATAAGAGCGATTTGTTCACTTGCACCGTGGACAATGAAGCCATATTGTCTCCTGCGAAGGCAAGCGTAAGCGCAGGCACAATTGATGAATGTTGAAGCAATTGAGATTTACTAAAAATTACTTCAACATCCATAGATTTTGACTGCAAAAACAGGGGTATTTCAGGGGTCAATTTGAAGCATTTGAAATATAATAGAAATTGCTTCAACAAAATCAGAAAAATGTTGAAGCAAATCTGGATTGATTAAAAAAGCTACAACAATTGGAAAATTTTAGGCGATAAAACAGGAGTGTTTGGAGGCGTGTTTGAAGCAATTTGATTTTTTAACCGATTTTTACAACATCGACTCCGGATCCATAAACTTCAGCCATCAGATTTGTTATGGAGCAAAGAAGAAAGAGAGGTTACACATAATGAAAACACTGATTGTATATTATTCCCTTGAAGGTAATACGGATTATGCTGCCGGGATGATTGGAAAAATTACCGGCGGGGATCTGCTGCGGCTGGAGCCGAAGAAGGCATATCCAAGCAAAGGCTTCTCCAAATTCATATGGGGAGGCAAGAGCGCCATGATGGGTGAAAAGCCGGAACTGAAACCCTACGATGTGGATCTGGAAAGCTATGACCTTATAGTGCTGGGATTTCCCGTATGGGCATCTACAGTTACACCGCCAATCAGAACCTTCGTTGAGGAGAACAGAGAAGCGCTTCGTGCAAAGGCAATAGCTGCCTTTGCATGTCAGAGCGGAAATGGGGGAGAGAAGGCTCTCAATAAGCTGGAGAAGCTGATAGGTATAAGTGAGCTGGCGGCGGAGGCGATTTTTATCGACCCGAAGCTGCAGCATAACGAAGCGACCGACAGGGACATAGAGGATTTCGCCGGCAGGATTGCCGAAGGAAATTATCGATAAGACTTGATACGAGGAGGATACAGTAATGTTGTTTATATGTTACCCGAAGTGCAGCACATGCAAAAAGGCCCAGAAGTGGCTTGATGAAAACGGTATTGAATATACCCAGCGCCACATTGTAGAGGAAAATCCCACTGCAGATGAATTAAATGAGTGGCAGACCCAAAGCGGCCTGCCTTTGAAGAAATTCTTTAACACCAGCGGAATGCTGTACAGGGAGCTGCAGCTGAAGGACAAGCTTCCGGAAATGAGCCGGGAGGAACAGCTTGAGCTTCTGGCCGGTAACGGAATGCTGGTGAAGCGGCCTCTGGCTGTTGACGGCGACAGGGTGCTTGTGGGCTTCAAGGAAGAACAGTGGCGGGAGCTGATGGCAAAATAGAACCGCCGTATTCAACAGAGGAGGCGAAACGCATGGATATTCAGAAGGAATTATTCAGATTACAGGACGAGAAATACGCCGAATTCCCGGTGGAGCCAGCCGGGCGGCCCGCGTTATTCTCTGGCAAGAACCATAATTGAGATTATAGCCATAATCATGCCAGCAAAACCTGCCGGTGTGGGAAGCTCGCCGTAAATCAGAAGTCCCACAATAAGGGCTGAGCTTGGTTCGGCGCCGGCCTCAAGGATGGCAACCTTTCCCGCGTCAATGTATTTCATGCCCAGCATGTAGGTGATTGAAGGCA
>JBJESQ010000001.1:8480-17073 GCA_051882875.1 Lentihominibacter sp.
GCAACCTTTCCCGCGTCAATGTATTTCATGCCCAGCATGTAGGTGATTGAAGGCAAAACTGATGACAGGAAGGACTGGAGGAGGAGATATATGAATGCTCCCGCCGGGCCTTTTATTATGAAATCCGAAGGTCCTGCGGCCATGAACTCCGATAATGCGTTCCAGTCGGTAAAAGGAATTAGAATAATTGCTGCAAAGGCATATATGTAAAGACATACAGTAAGAGGGCCGTATCCTTTGGTCATTACGTTCTTTGACGTGAGTATGTAAATACCATTGCACAGGGCCATGCATATGCCCATCAGGAGACCGAGCTTGCCGGCATGAACATCTGCCCCGGGATCCAGAATTCCGCTGAGCATGGCGCATCCCGCGAAGGCCAGTATCATGCAGATGATTTTCCTGGCTGTAATTATCTCCTTGAAAATAACGGCGCTTATGAGCAGCACGAAAACAGGAGCAGTAGCCAGCATCACTGAAGTAAGGGATAGGGACAGCTCTACTACGGCTATGTTATATGAGAAATTGAAAAACACCGATCCCACTATGGTTACGGCAAGCATTGAAGGTACATCTCTGACTTTAATGCGAAGGCCGGGCCTGTCTGTCAGAAGCATATAAACCAGAAGAAGCCCCGTACCAAAGATTTCTCTTGTAAATACTATAGTGGGATTATCCAGTCCCGCATCTGTAAGTCCCCGGATAAAGTAACCGCAGCCGCCCCAGCAGGCACCGGCAATTATCGGTCCCAGTACAGCTAAACGTTTAGCTCTGTCATTCATAAAAAGCAATTCACCTCACGGCAACCATTCTACATTATGGAAGGGTAATGGTGCAATGGTAAAGGGTCTAAAGGTGCAATAATAAAGGGAAACTTGACAAAAGACCGGCAGGCAGATAACCTTGGTATTACAACAAGGAATAATAGCGAAGAAAGGATATTACTATGAACATTCTCGTAACAGGCGGAGCAGGATATATCGGTTCCCATACAATTGTTGAACTGCTTGGTGCAGGCTATGACATTGTGGTTATGGACAACTACTCAAACAGCGATCCTTCGGTTATCGGCAGAATAGCCAAAATAATGGAGGAGGAAAAGCAGACGACAGGAGCCGGCACCCAGGGCAGAATAATAGATGTGGTTGAGGGGGATGTCTGTGACAGGGCAGCCCTGAGAAGTGTATTCGAAAAGAACAGCATTTCCGCTGTTATCCACTTCGCCGGATACAAGGCGGTGGGAGAGTCTGTTGAAATACCTCTCATGTATTACAGAAACAATCTGGAATCAACAATGAATATCGCGGAATGCATGAAGGAATTCGGAACAGAGCACATCATTTTCAGCTCCTCTGCAACGGTTTACGGAATGAATAACAGTGTTCCTTTCGTGGAAACGATGCCTGTGTCCTGTACTAATCCATACGGATGGACTAAACTCATGAGTGAGCAGATTCTCAGGGATATGGCGGCAGGCGCTCCTGATAAGGACAGACCGGATTACCGTTTCAGACCTGTTCTGCTCAGATACTTCAACCCTGTTGGAGCTCACAGAAGCGGCATGATAGGCGAGAACCCTCGGGGAATTCCCAACAACCTTATGCCCTACATTCAGCAGGTGGCGGATGGAATCCGTGAGAAACTCACTGTATTCGGGGACGACTATGACACACCTGACGGAACGGGAGTGAGGGATTACATTCATGTTACAGATCTGGCAAAGGGTCACGTGAAGGCTCTCACATGGGCGCTCTCGGCGGATGATTTCGGCGGGGAAGCAGCTGTATTCAACCTGGGAACAGGCAAAGGCACCAGCGTGCTGGAGCTGGTTAATGCCTTTGCAGAGGTGAACGGGGTTGAGGTACCGTATGTAATAGGACCCAGGAGAGCGGGAGACATCGCAACATGCTATGCAGACGCATCAAGAGCGAAGGAAATCCTGGGCTGGGAGGCGACCCTTGGCATTGAGGATATGTGCCGGGATTCCTGGAGATGGCAGAGGAACGCCACAGAGGAGAGAAGCCGCTAAACATCTTGACTTTTGAGTATTTCAAATGTAAAATTACAGGGTGCAGTTACGTGAAGAGCTGCACCTGGGAAACTGAATATTATCGACTGTGACGAGGACAGTAGCCCCGCGTAATATCCTTACAGAGAAGCGCTTATTTGCTGAGAGAGCGCCGGTGAGGCGGCAAGCGAAAATCACCTCTGAGTTGAACATTCCAAGAGCGACGGGATGATGGTCCCGTAACCAGGGTGGTACCGCGGTTAAGAATAATCGTCCCTAACATTACAATGTGGGGGACGTTTTTTTATGACCCTCCGGAATAGAAGAGGTTTCGATTCCGGAAAGAAAATGTCAGATGAACAATTAAGAGAATACACAGAAAGAGAGAATGAAGAATGATCAAGAACCTATCTGAAAAACCAATTGCTGAGTTTCAGACTGAGCAGGCGCAGAAATGGGAGGAGCAGGATCTTCTGGGAAAGTGCGTAAGCACCAGAGAAGATGGTGAAAACTTCATTTTTTATGAGGGACCTCCGACGGCAAACGGCAAGCCGGGAATTCACCACATGATGGCAAGAACCCTGAAGGATTCAGTTAACAGATACTGGACCATGAAGGGCTACAAGGTTAACAGAAAGGCCGGCTGGGACACCCACGGACTTCCTGTTGAAATCGAAGTGGAGAAGCAGCTGGGAATCGAAGGCAAGCAGCAGATTGAGGAATACGGAATTGCAGAATTCAACGAAAAGTGCAAGGCCTCTGTTTTCACTTATAAGGACATGTGGGAGCAGATGAGCAAGCGCATGGGATTCATGGTTGATCTGGAGCATCCGTACATTACTCTTGATGACAATTACATCGAAACAGGCTGGTGGATAATCAACGAGTTCTTCAAGGCCGGACTGGTATATGAAGGTTACAAGATTCTGCCATATTGCCCGCGCTGCGGAACGGGACTTGCCTCCCACGAGGTTGCCCAGGGATACAAGGATGTTAAGGTAAACACCATTACAGCCAAGTTCAAGAGAGCCGATGCCGATGAATACTTCCTGGCATGGACCACAACACCATGGACACTGGCATCAAATGTTTCACTGACTGTTGGGCCTGATGTGGACTATGTGAAGGTCAAGATGACTGCAGGAGATGAAGAGGGCAATGTGTTCTATGTTGCCAAGGCCCTGGCTGACAAGACTCTCGGTGCAGGAAATTATGAAATAATAGAAGAGATGAAGGGTAAGGATCTGGAGTATGTGGAATACGAGCAGCTCATGCCTTTCTGCAAGCCTGACCGCAAGGGATTCTTCGTAACCTGCATGGATTATGTAAGCACAGAAGACGGTACAGGTATCGTACATACTGCGCCTGCCTTCGGTGAAGACGACTACCAGTGCGGACTGAAATACGACCTGCCGTTCCTGCAGCCTGTAGACGAAAGAGGCTGCTACACAGAGACTCCTTGGAAGGGTCAGTTCGTAATGGCCGAAGGCCTGGACATCGAAATCATCAAGTGGCTGGCACAGGAAAACAAGATATTCGCCAAGCAGAAGCTGGAACACAACTATCCGCACTGCTGGAGATGCGACACGCCGCTTGTATACTACGCCAAGCCGTCATGGTACATCAAGATGACAGCCTTAAGAGATCAGCTTGTTGAAAACAACAACAAGGTAAACTGGTATCCGGATTTCGTAGGAGAAAAGCGTTTCGGCAACTGGCTTGAGGATGTTAAGGACTGGGCGATTTCACGTAACAGATACTGGGGTACTCCAATTCCTATCTGGCGCTGCGAATGCGGACACTTGGAATGCGTAGGCTCCAAGGCGGATCTTATTGCAAAGGCAGATCAGGACATTGATGAGAGCATTGAGCTCCACAGACCTTATGTTGATGATGTTACGTTCACATGCCCTGTATGCGGCAAGACAATGCACAGAATTCCTGAAGTTATGGACTGCTGGTTCGACTCAGGTGCAATGCCTTTCGCCCAGTGGCACTATCCGTTTGAAAATGCGGACAGATTCGATACGGAGCTCTTCCCGGCAAGCTACATTTGCGAGGGTATTGACCAGACAAGAGGCTGGTTCTACTCACTGATGGCAATTTCAACCTTCATAAAGGGAACTGCACCGTACAAAAATGTACTGGTTAATGACCTTATTCTTGACAAGCATGGCAAGAAGATGTCAAAGCATGTGGGCAACACTGTCAATCCGTTTGAAATGCTGGACAAGTACGGAGCTGACGCCACAAGATGGTATCTTCTCCACACATCACCGGCATGGTCACCGACTAAGTTTGACGAAAACGGATTGAAGGAAATCGTTTCCAAATTCTTCGGAACAATCAGGAACGTATACAACTTCTTCGTGCTCTACTCGAATCAGGATCAGCTGGATCCGTCAAAGCTGGAGATTGGTTTCGCAGAAAGACCTGAGCTGGACAGATGGATTATTTCGAAATACAACGGTCTTGTTAAATCAGTGAGGGCTTCAATGGATGCCTACGATCACATGAAGGCTGTAAGAGCCATTCAGGACTTTGTAAATGAAGATCTGAGTAACTGGTACATCAGACGTGCCCGCCGCAGATTCTGGGCTGAGGAGCTTACAGACGACAAGAAGAGCGTTTACGCCACAACATATGAGGTGCTGGTGGGAGTTGCCAAGCTTATGGCACCGTTCGCACCTTTCATTTCAGACGAAATGTATGTGAACCTTACAGGAGAAGAATCCGTTCATCTGGCATATATGCCTGAAGCAGACGAATCACTTATCGATGCAAAGGCAGAGGAGCGCATGGATCTTGTAAGAGATCTGGTTGCCCTGGGTCGCGGAACACGTGAACAGGAAAAGATTAAGGTAAGACAGCCTCTGTCAAGCGTTCTGGTGGATGGAAAATATGAGTCCGTTATCGGCGATATGGCAGATCTGATTACCGAAGAGCTTAATATCAAGAAGGTTATCTTCGAGAATAACCTTGACGAGTATATGAACTATTCCCTGAAGCCTAACTTCAGAGTGGCAGGTCCTGCTCTGGGAGGAAACATCAAGGCCTTTGGGGCAGCAATGGCAAAGGCAGATCCTAAGGAGGTTCTGGCTAAGCTCGAGGCAGAGGGAGTTCTTAAGCTCGAGCTGAATGGTGAAACCGTTGATATTACGCCGGATATGGTTGATGTTAAGATTGATGCCAAGGAAGGCTTCGCAGTTGCCATGGCAAACAATGTGTTCACAATTCTGGACACTACCATTACTCCTGAGCTTGAGGCTGAGGGACTTGCCCGTGAGCTGATTTCAAAGATTCAGCAGATGAGAAAGTCAAATAATTACGAGATGATGGATAATATCAGAATCTCAGTTGAAGCGGATGATGATGTGAAGTCAGCTGTTGATATTCACAGAGACTATATCATGAAGGAGACTCTGGCAGTTTCAATCCAGCCGGCAGAGGGCCTTGACAAGGTTAACCTGAACGGTCATGAAACGGGGCTTGCTGTTGAGCGGGTATAGCATTTTGCAGGGTGACAGAGGGAAAGACTCTTTGTCACCCTTTTATAACAGGTAATGACCAGGGGAAAAGAGTATGAGTACATCTATTGAAAACCTTAGAAGGCTGGCCCGGCGTGATGTTCAGGATCACACGGCGCTTTTTGATCTTTATGTCACGGTGGGACGGGACATAGATTATCTTTCTATAAAATTCGGAATAGATCCGGAGGATCTTATCAATCTGCTTGAGGGATATGGGGAAAAACTGAGAATTACGGCTGCCGATGTTGAGGCAGATCCGAAGCTGGCGACAGCCATTATGGAGGACAGGGCAACGGCGAAGGCAATTGAGGAATTCGGAATGGCTCTGGATTATTCCGGGAAGGGTCGCTACAGGAAGCTGTCCCGCATGCTGATTGAGGAGTATGTTGAGAAGTTCTATCCGGGAATCGCATCAGAAAAGCCCGAGAATGACTGGATTTGCCTGGAGGCTTACCTTGACAGATTTCACCCCGGATGGAGAGGGCAGATTGGAGACAGCGTCTCCCCGGCAGGGGGGAATGCCATGGAGGGCAAGGTTAAGCCGGGCAAGAAAAAAATCAGGAACAATTTCAGGCTGTACTGAGAAAGAGTATCCTGGCCGGAGGACATAAGAGGACGAAAGAGGCTGTAAAAAGGCATGAGTAGAGAACTGCTTAGCATGACAACTGAAGAGATGAAGCTCTTTGCGGCGGAGCTAGGAGAGAAGCCCTTCAGGGGCAGGCAGATATTCACCTGGCTGCATCGGGGAGTAACAGATTTCAATGATATGACGAATCTGTCCAAGGCTCTGAGGGAAAAGCTCCTGTCAGGTCTTGAGGCAGGGGAGTATTCCGTTGGAGGCTGCACCGTCGCCCGGGTTCAGACGGACAGGAAGGACGGAACTCGCAAGTTTCTTTTCGAGACGGGTAATTCGGACTTTGTTGAAGGGGTTTTCATGAAATATAGTTATGGGAACTCTCTTTGCGTATCATCCCAGGTGGGCTGCAGAATGGGCTGCAGGTTTTGCGCATCTGCTCTGGGGGGATTTGTGAGAAACCTCAGTGCCGGGGAAATGCTGGGACAGGTTCTGGCGGCGGAAAATTACCTCAGGGAAGAGGGAGCGGATAAAGACGCTTCCATTAATCATATCGTGGTTATGGGAATGGGAGAGCCCTTTGACAATTATGACAATCTGGCCCGTTTCCTGAGGCTTCTTCACGACGAAAACGGAAGGAACATGAGCTACAGGAACATGACTGTTTCAACCAGTGGAATTGTTCCCATGATTGAACGATTCGGAGATGATTTCCCACAGGTGAATCTGGCAATATCCCTTCACCGGCTTACAGATGAGGGGCGAAGCAGGATAATGCCGATTAACAGGAAGTATCCTCTGGACATGCTCCTTGAGGCTGCAGACAGATATGCAGACAAAACCCACAGAAGAATTACATTTGAGTACGCCCTTATCAGCGGTGAAAACGATTCAGATGAGGATGTGAACCTGATGATTAAACGTCTTGGGGGAATGCTGTGTCACGTGAACCTGATTCCCCTTAACAGGGTTGAGGAGACAGGCTACAGCGGAACCGGCAGGAAGAGAGCTGCGGAAATCGCCGCCCGGCTGGAGAGGGCAGGCATCCCGGCGACGGTAAGACGTGGGCTCGGTGGTGAAATTGACGGCGCCTGCGGGCAGCTGAGACTTAAGCAGAGATAAATCAGAACCATAAACGAGGCAATATGTCTCGTTTTATTATTGCCTGAATAAGCTTGGCATCTCCGGTCTCACGTTCAGAAGTTTCGATGATGTTTTCATTCGGAAGAGTACCGGTCAGTTTAAGCAGAGCGATTCTTTCGGAGGCATTATTTCTGTATAAAAAGTCGTCAAGCAGACCCTCATGCTCCAGTATGATGGTTGAGGAATCCACAGGCATAAATCTGAAGTCATTATACATTGTAATATTTCCCGTTCTTTCGTTATATGTTTTCCAAACAGAGCCTGGAGCATTCATCCATTGAAATTCCGGAGGTACGTTCCATATGCAGGTTCCATGAGAGTAGTAGTACAGCCGTGATGGGGGATTAAGCCTGTTTATTCTGTAATACTCCCGAAGCTGATGATTAAGCGCCTTGACAAGTTCGTATACGTAAACAGTCATTTTCTCTTCATAGTGATAGAATGCCGCCCAGTACTCAAACGCATTTCCCAGTTCCTTTTCTGATTTGGATCTTGTTATTACTCCGCCTCCAGTTATATTGTTCTTAGCTTCAGGAATTGTCTTATGACGGAATGGTTTGGTGTACCAGGAATACTGCTTCGGTGTCATGACAATTCGCCCAATATCCAGATTGCCCTTTTCGTAATTATCAATAAGGTTCATGAGTCTCTGCAAAGCTTGATTCCGTTCATTCAGGAGCGAGCCGAGCCTGCGGGATTCATAGGATGAATTGACGGATAAGGAGTTTGATGATGCATTAAGGCCATCAGAAGAAACAGCATCATACAGCTCCAATAACTTAAGAAGTTCAGTAAGATAACGCTTTCTTGCAAGGCGGTACAGTTCAGCGGAGGATTTCACGAGAGGCACCTGCCTGCCATCTTCATACTTCCTGAAGGCGAAGTATTTACCTTGGCGGCTGATATTTAAAGCGCCCGGCCCTGTCTGGGAGAGAAATCCACGGACAAGCTTCAGGGAAGGCTTAAAATCCTGTTTTTCTTTTAAGGCTTCAGTTATTGAGCGTTTAAACGCCTCTGCGGAAATAAACTGCTTCATATAATATGGAAAAAAATGGAAATAGCGTGATTTAATGTTATCATCGGAGGGGTGGAATGTCAAGATGGGATAGTGAATTATTACTATTACTGCGTTTTATTAGAGTGTTTAGTAAGAATAATGCCTGGGCGTGGGTGTTTGGCGGTTATGATTATACTATTCCCATGCAGCAAAATCGTATTTAGGCAGAATACTGTTCCGAGGTGCCTTGCCTTTGAGGTGCAAAGGCGAGGATTATAGCTAAAAGGCAGTATAGAAGATGAAATTAGGCAGAATTCACTATCGGGGTATTGATAGCATAT
>JBJESQ010000002.1:0-13895 GCA_051882875.1 Lentihominibacter sp.
CCAGCAAAAGTTGCTTAATTAGCTCTAGCCATTACAATTTTAATTGACCAGAACATTAGCACCATAATCGAATGAAAAAAATTTTTCCAGTACTTGAAAAAGTGAATAATGCAATTGTTCTGGCATTTAATGATGGTTTTGCTAAATATGCTGCGGTGTTGATTCAGTCAATGCTAAAGTATTCGTCTGAATCGCATTATTATGATATCATCATTTTGAATACCTGCATCTCAGCAGAAAACAAGGCAGGACTTTCGTCAATTGTCGAGAATTGTGATAATTTTAGTATTAGATTCATCACTATTGATATTAAAAACGTGGATAAACTGTATATTGACAGAGGCACGGCAAATTTGTCTCCAGAGACCTATTACAGACTTTTGATAGGAGATTTGCTGAGTGATGAGTACAAAAGAGCCGTCTATCTGGACTCTGATATGGTGCTTGAGTGTGATATTGCACAACTTTTTGAAGAAAATGTTGATGGTGTGATTCTCGGAGCCTGTAGAGATATTACTGGAATATGTATAAATTACAGTCCCAAGGGAGCGGAAAGGGTGGCATACCAGAAGAGTATTCTTGGGATAAATAATACCGATGATTACTTTATATCAGGAACACTGCTATTAAACCTTGATGTAATGAGAAGAGAAGTATCTTCAGACACCTTGATGGAAATGGCCTTTGCTCGCAACTGGAGGCAGCATGATCAGGACATACTGAACTGCATCTGTAGAGATGGCAAAGCCAGAATTATCAATGCGGCATGGAATGTCATGGCAGATTACGGAAGCAACAAGTATCTGCCGGATTCATTATTTTATGAGTGGATCGAATCAGAAAGGAAACCAAAGATAATTCATTATGGAGGCAGCTGGAAACCTTGGAAAATGGACACATATCGCGATGGTGCTTTTTGGAAATGTGCTGCAGAAACACCATTCTGGCAAGACATTGTAATAGAATTGATAAGAAATAATGGCCTAATTGTGGTTGACGCGGACAGCGAAGTACTATCTGCTGACATTTCGGAACTCAGACAGGAAATAAGAAACGGAGTTATAATACCAAGATATAGTTCGGTTTATAAGAGCCTTTTGGATAAGGAATACTTTAGTGCCTTTGCTTCCTCCGAAGATAAATTAAGGAAAGAGTTATTGAGAAAACAAGCTGCGGAAGCAGAAAAGACATTTGCCTTTCGAAAGGAAAGAAAAAAGAGAACCGATCTGGAGAGAACTGTTGGTCGCCTGAAAAAGGAAAATAAGGAATGTAAGTCGGAGAACCGCAGGCTCACAAAGAAACTTGATAGAATAATTAGCTCCAGAAGCTACAAGCTTGCTAGGAAGATTGCCGGAGTCGCACGAACGCTAAAAAAAGCAAAAGCAATCAGGAAATAGATATTATTCAGCTTAGGAGAAACAACATGAAAAAAATACTTATCACCGGCGGTGCCGGCTTTATCGGAGCAAACTTCATATACTATATGCAGGACAGGCATCCTGAATACAGACTTATATGCGTGGACAGTCTCACCTATGCGGGAAACATGTCAACCCTGAAGGAGGCCATGGCAAAGGACAACTTCGTCTTTTACAGGACCGACATATGCGATCGTCCGGCAATTTATGAAATCTTTGAAAATGAGCAGCCGGACATCGTGGTGAATTTCGCGGCGGAAAGTCACGTCGACCGCTCAATAGAGAATCCCGAGGTGTTCCTTGACACCAACATCAAGGGCACAATGGTAATGATGGACGCTGCCAGGAAATACGGTGTTGAACGCTATCATCAGGTTTCCACCGATGAAGTATACGGTGACCTGCCTCTTGACAGGCCGGATCTCTTTTTCACTGAGGAAACCCCAATAACAACCAGCTCGCCATACAGCTCCTCCAAGGCAGCGGCGGATCTGCTGGTTCAGGCTTATCACAGAACCTACGGCCTGCCGGTTACAATTTCCCGGTGTTCCAACAACTACGGACCGTATCAGTTCCCAGAAAAGCTTATACCCCTCATGATTGCCAACGCACTGGCAGAGAAGCCTTTGCCTGTCTACGGCGAAGGTCTGAATGTGCGGGACTGGCTCTATGTTGAGGATCACTGCAAAGCAATCGACATGATTATCCACCATGGCGTAGTTGGCGAAGTGTACAACATCGGCGGTCACAACGAAATGAAGAATATAGATATCGTTAAAATAATATGCAAGGCTCTCGGCAAATCCGAGGATCTGATCACATACGTTACGGACCGCAAAGGCCACGATATGCGTTATGCCATTGACCCGGAAAAGATCCACAGGGAGCTGGGCTGGCTTCCGGATACAATGTTTGCAGATGGAATACAGAAAACAATTCAGTGGTATCTTGATAACAGGCCGTGGTGGGAACAGATAATAAGCGGGGAGTACATGGACTACTACGAAAAGATGTACGGCGACAGATAATGGGCACCGGATCGCTTCAGGGAGCAGGTGGCCATGGCGGTTCCCTCGTGAGATTCATAATAGTGGGAATAATCAATACCCTGGTGGGTGCCGGTGTGATGTTTTTCATGTACAACATCCTTGGCGCCGGATACTGGGTGTCATCGGCTCTGAATTACATTGCGGGAAGCATCGTGAGCTATTTCCTGAACAAGTACTTCACCTTCAGGCAAAAGCAGAAATCCCTGAGAATTGTTCTCAGCTTCATCGCCAACATCTGTGTCTGCTACCTTATTGCCTACGGTGTGGCAAGACCTTTGGTTGGGATGATGCTCAGTGGCAGCCCGACAGCAGTTACCGATAACATCTCAATGCTGCTGGGCATGGCAGTTTTCGTAGGGCTTAACTACCTGGGCCAGAGATTCGTCGTGTTCAGATAACCCGTCGGAAAATTTTACAAAACTCATACATAACCTGCAAACTTTCATAAAGTTTGCGGGTTATTCTTTTATTGCATTAAAGAAGTTCATATATTGCAAAGAAGAAAAAGAGGTATTGATTATGATAAATAATACATTAGGAAGGGATGACAGGATGTTCTGCTATCAGTGCCAGGAAACGGCCCACGGAACAGGCTGTACCATAAGAGGCATCTGCGGCAAAAACGATGAGGTTGCCTGTCTGCAGGATGACCTTCTTGAAGAAACCGCCAGACTTGCCTTTGTAGCAACCTGGCTGAAGGATGAGGGAAGGAACGCCGGAAGCGAAACGGATAGCATGATTACGGAGAATCTGTTTATCACCATTACAAACGTCAACTACGACGGTGCTGCAATCAAGCGGCAGATTCGTGAAACTGAGCGACGGACCAGGCAGCTGAGGGATATGGTGAGGAGCAAACGCAGTCTGGACAAGGCCCTGAAGGAGGGTGAGAAAACCTGCTATGCCGCAGAGGACGACAGAAGTCTTCATTCTCTGATAACCTTCGGGCTGAAGGGGCTGGCGGCATATGTATATCACGCCAGAGCGCTGGGTGAAAGCATTACGGAAATCGACGATTTCATCCAGGCCACCCTGTCGGATCTCTATGAATGCAGGCTTCCTTCCGGGGAGCTTCTGGAACTGGTGCTCACAGTGGGGCAGTACGGACTGATGGCAATGGAGCTTTTGGATTTGGCCAATACCGGGAAGTACGGGGATCCGGAGCTTACGAAAATAAAATACGATTCCGCTGCGGGCCCCGGGATTCTGATATCCGGTCACGATCTGGGGGATCTGGAGCAGCTGCTGAAGCAGACGGAGGGCACGGGAGTCAAGGTGTACACCCATGGTGAGATGATGCCGGCGCTGGCCTATCCCATGTTCAAAAAGTACATGCATCTTGTGGGAAATTACGGAGGGGCCTGGCATGAACAGCTGAAGGATTTCACGGATTTCGGCGGGCCCATAGTAATGACCTCAAACTGTCTGGTGCCTCCCAGCGAGGAGTACGCCCACCGGCTTTATGTGACGGGCCCTGTGGGATATCCGGGATGCAAAGTGATTCCGGAGACCGACGGAGTGAAGGATTTTTCACAGGTTATCGAACATGCAAAGGCAGCCCCGCCCCCTTTGAGGCAGGGGGACAGGGAAGGCTATATTGGTTTTGCATATGGACAGGGAGCGGAGCTTGCACCGGAAATTGTAAAGGCAGTTAAGCGTGGCGACATTTCCCGGTTTGTGGTTATGGCGGGATGTGATGGCAGAATGAACATCAGGGACTATTATGCCGAGTATGCCAGGACGCTTCCGAAGGATGCTGTGATTCTCACCGCCGGCTGCGCCAAGTTCAGGTACAACAGGCTTGGGCTGGAGGGGATTCCTATTGGCAGCAATGGTGAGCTTGTGATTCCGAAGGTTCTCGATGCAGGGCAGTGCAATGATTCCTACTCTCTCATTAAGATTGCCCGGGCTCTGCAGACGGCCTTCGATTTGAAGGACATTAATGACCTGCCGATTACATATAACATCGCCTGGTACGAGCAAAAGGCAGTGATAGTGCTTCTGGCACTCCTGTCCCTGGGCATCAGGGATATACAGGTAGGACCGACTTTACCGGCATTTCTCTCCCCCGGGGTGCTCAAGGTGCTGGAGGAAAACTATGGACTTAGTTGCCCGCTGGGGTAGATTGTTAGAGCCCGACTCGGCTGGTGCTTGAGCACGCCTTGGATGGATAAAACAAAGGGTTGACCATCCCGTTTATATAGATTTTGTGGGGAACCGCTGCAGCTGATGCAGGGGTTCTCTGCTTTTGCTGCGGATTTTGGGTTGGTATGACAGCAGTGGTTAATAGCACAGCTGGAAAAAGTTCGTGATTGCATGCCGTGAGATTTTACAAAGCCCTTACAAAACCCGCAAACTTCCCTGCAGGAAAAGTAATAAAGTGTAACCGTCAAAAGGTAATTGCGGCTTTTGCAGGTCTGCAGGAACTTAGTTGGATTTTGTATGAAAGAGTTACCACTGAAGAAAGGAGTATAGGGATATGAGAAAAAAGGAAGAACGCAGTGTATCATCGGCGGATCTGAGAGAGGATCTGGACCGGGAGCTTAAGCGAAAGGGCGAAAGAAGGCTGCCTCCGGCCAGGGTTTGCTCGGGAAGCAGAGGCTCCTGGAAGAGAATGAAGGATTCGAAGAATGAACGATAAAGGATCCTGACAATGAACGATGAGCACTTCAAAAAGCGAAAAGTGAACGGTGAAAAGTTTATAGTAAAAAGATGCCTATGAAGAAAGGGGTGATATCATGCTGGTAAGAGAAAACAGAAACAAGGAACTGGCGGATTCCATAAAGATCGGACTGGAGAGGACGGGAGGATACTGTCCCTGCAAGCCGGTGAAATCAGAGGAAAACAAATGCGTGTGTACGGAGTTTTTGCAGCAGATAGCGGATCCGGAATATGAAGGATTCTGCTCCTGCCAGCTGTATTACAAGGAAAAGTAAGCAGCGTGCAAAAGCAGCGGTGCGGCGGTCTGTACAATAATAGTACACAAAAACATCTGGCCTGAGGTTTGCCGAACTGTACACAGTGGGGTTAAAATATGAATATGATATACTGTGTAGAAGACGAAGAAATAATGTGTGACCTGATGGTCTATACATTAAATAATTCCGGCTATCAGGCGGAGGGCTTCGGAGACGGCGAGGGGCTAAAGAAGGCGTTGAAGACGGAAACCCCTGAGCTCATCATCCTTGATGTGATTCTGCCTGGGGAAAGCGGGCTGGAGATACTGAAACAGCTCCGTCGGAATCCCGAGACCCATCGCACGCCGATAATTCTGGCAACCTCCAAAAGCTCCGAAATCGACAGAGTTCAGGGACTGGATCTTGGTGCCGACTGCTATATGACCAAGCCCATCGGAATGATGGAACTGGTGGCCACGGTCAGAGCGGTGCTGAGAAGAACAGGCGACTGTAAGCCATCATCGGTAAGTGCAGGCAATATTGTTATTTGCCCGGATGAGCGAACAGTTACAGTAGGGGGAGAACCCATGGTGCTGACCTTTAAGGAATATGAGATCCTGTATCTGTTCATGACAAACCAGGGAAGAGTCTTCACCAGGGAACAGATTATCGAGAGCATATGGGGCATTGAGTATCTGGGGGAATCCAGAACGGTGGATGTTCATGTAGGAACCCTGAGGGGCAAACTGAAACAGGCCGGTGCAGAGGGAATCAGCATAAGTACACTGAGAAGCGTCGGGTACAAGCTGGAAGCCGGGTAACCGGCGGAGACCGCCCATATTCGAGAAAAAATTGCAAAGTTTATCAGTAATGTTTATAATAGAATGAGCCGGGGAGAAGAACTCCCGGCTCATTTTGTGGTTCAATATTTTATTATGGGAAAGAACATGGAAACAAGAGAAAGCAGAACTTTTACTAAGACAAGAATCATTCTGGGTATACTGGTGTTTCTCATCTGTGCGGGAGTTGTCTTCGCATACCTGAGCAAGGTTTTCAGCATGGGAGACTCAGACGCAAACAGGCAGACCTTTAAGGCATTTTACGCCGAAGAAGAGAACACAGTGGATGTGGCCTATTTCGGAACAAGTGCATCAAACAGGTACTTTATCAACCCCAAGGCCTTTCATGACGAGGGAATCAGCTCATTTACCCTGGCTACAATGGGAATGCCTCTGTTTTATGTGCCGAACCTTATAGATGAGGTGAACAAGACCCAGGATCCGGAGCTTTACATCATAGAACTGAGGTGGGTGGACAAGGAAAGGGATCAGATTACCGACGCCCACATCAGGCGTGTTACAGACAACATGAAGATGTCCGAAAACAGGATTGACGCCATAGACAAATCCTTTGATTACATGGACGGAAGCACCGGAATGCTGGGGGACATAACTTACAACAAGATTGAGTATGTACTGCCAATTATCAAGTATCACGGCAGACTGGCTCAGGAGAACATGACCCCGGGGGATTTCAAGCTGACCAGCAGCAAAAACCAGACCAAGGGATATGTTTTGAGCCCAAGCACCACCAAGCAGGTGAACCAGTTCATGTCAAGGCTGTCAGATGAGAGAGAGCCCCTTTCGGAAATGGCGGAAACCGCACTTAACGAAGTGCTGGATTACTGCGACAGCCTGCCTGAGGACAAGGAGGTGCTCTTCGTTCTTTCACCTTATTCCGTGAAAAAACCGCAGATGCCTAAGTTCAATACAGCCATGGATATGGTGAAGAAGAGGGGCTACACAGTAATCAACTTCAACACCCCGGAAATGTATGAGGAGCTGGACATCGACTGGGATCACGACTTCTACAACAGCAAACACGTTAACTATATAGGTGCGGAGAAGTACACAGGATGGCTGTCAGAGTATATAAAAGAAAACTACGACCTTGAGGATCACAGAGGGGACAGCAGATACGAAAGCTGGGAGATTGCCTATGAAACCTACTGTGACTACGTTAAGGACGGAATACAGACGGTGGGTCACAAGGACAAAATAGGCGGAGAAGTTACAATAATCAAGAAATAATAAGAAAGAAGAAACAATGAAGATAAACAGAAGGGTAATCGCTGCCTTTGCTTTGAGCGTTATGCTGGTGTTTACAATGACGCCGGCCACCGCCTTTGCAGAGGAGGATGTGAATAATACAACTGAATCGGAGGATACTTCGAAAGCCGCTGAAGAGGTTCTGGAGAGTGAAGGGATTCAGGCTGTGGACCGGGAAGGGACCCGGGCTGCCGAAGAAGACAAAGAAGTCCTGCAGCTTCAGCAGGAGGCCTTTGAAGAGACGGACAGGGATCTGTCCATGGGGGAATTCGAACACGACGGGACTGCCTATACCATGGAGGACATCTCCGGATACTCGAAATCCATGAGGATTTATGTGTTTTACCTAGGAACCGGCGAGGAGGGGGATGCTGTTCTGATAGAATCAAACGGCAGATATCTGCTGATGGATACGGGTCACATGAACTCTGCAGGAAGACTTGTAACTTGCCTTAATCGAGCCATGGGCGGTGAGAAAAAGCTTGATGTGTATTTCAGTCACATGCATGGCGACCATACGGGAGGATTGGAAAAGGTTCTGCTTAATTTCGATGTTGGCCGGGTGTTTTTTCCGGACATAGAGCTGTGTGAGAATTACTACACACCGAACGTATTAAAGACCATAGATCAGATATACAAGGAGCATGTAGCTCTGGCGGAGACTGAAGCGGACGTTGTTTTCCTGCGGCCCCCTGCCTCAGTGAGAAGCTCCAACCCTCGTGCCGCAAACACCGCCAGCACCTTCAATGTGGGAGGCGCGGTATTTGAAGTGATAGGGCCTCTGGGAAGCTACAAGCCCAATGATTTCATCGGATATGTTAAGGAGTTGAATGGACGCTGCGGAACGAAGGAAGGGCACTGTCTCAACAACAGCTCACTATGTACAATGGTAACCTGCGGCAAGGTGCGCTACCTGTCAACGGGAGACATCGAGAAGCAGGAGGAGGCAAAGCTGGCGGCCAGGTACGGCTCCGGCCTCAACAGCGACATTCTCAAGATACCTCACCACGGATTGAGAACCTCAGGCACCTCTGCTTTTGCATATAAGGTAACGCCAATGTGGTCCTTTGAGCAGAATCACGGATTTACAGGAGCGGCTCAGGATGCTTTGAAGACGGCTCGAAAATACGGATACAATTATGCTGTGGCCGGCAGCAAGCGAGGAATAATTTACGACATTTCAGGCGACAGGGTACGGGTATTCAGAGATTACAACGACAACTGCAGACCTGATGACGGACTGATCAGAGGCTGGATTTCATGCGGAGGCGGCACTCAGTACTACGATGGTTCCGGTTACATACGGACAGGCTGGAACTGGCTTGGGGGCTACGCTTACTACATGAGCGGCAGCTCCGGCTTCAGGTTTACGGGAAGCCACAGAATAAACGGCACCAAGGTTAAATTCAGTTCCTCAGGCAAGCTCACAAGCCACAGGAAGCCTTCGAAGGTTAAAACCCGGTATGCCCGTGCAAAGGCAGGAGGCACTGTGAAGGTGGGCTGGCGCAAGGCATCAAGGGCAAGCCGATATCAGATTTACAGAGCTGCTTCCCGCAGAGGAACCTACAGCTATTTAGCCACGGTGTCAGGCAAAGCCCGGGTTTACAGGGATTCGGGTCTTCAGAAAGGAAAACGATACTACTATAAAGTGCGTGCCGTAAGGTACGTTGCCGGAGGCAGCATGTACGGCTCATTCTCAAAGGCAAGGAGAATAGTAGCAAAATAGAAGGAGAATTATTTATGACAGAAAAAATGAATGTTTTCACGGGAAGTGACAATTACGTAGTTACAGATGAGCTGATGAATGCGGTAAACGTATCCATCGCCCTGAAGAAGCCTTTGCTTATCAAGGGAGAACCGGGAACAGGCAAGACAATGCTGGCGGAGGCTATCTCCCAGGCTCTGGATATGGATCTGATTATCTGGAGCATCAAGTCCACAACAAAGGCCCAGGACGGACTCTATGTTTACGACACAGTTCAGAGACTGTACGACTCCCAGTTCGGAGAGGGTGACGTTAAGGATATCGCTCAGTACATTAAGCTGGGAAAGCTGGGTGAGGCCTTCACCTCAGACAGACAGGTTGTTCTTCTTATTGACGAAATAGATAAGGCTGACCTGGAGTTCCCCAATGACCTGCTGTGGGAGCTGGACAAGATGGAATTCTACATTAACGAGACCAAGGAAACGATAAAGACAAAGCACAGACCTATTGTAATAATTACATCCAATGCCGAAAAGGAGCTGCCGGATGCATTCCTGAGAAGATGTATTTTCCACTACATCGAGTTTCCGAATGAGGAGAAGATGGCTGACATCATCAGGGTTCACTACGGAGACATCGACAGCAAGCTCATGACAAAAGCCCTGGAGGCCTTTTACAAGATTCGGGGAATGAAAGACCTCCAGAAGAGACCTTCAACCTCGGAGCTCCTTGACTGGATTCAGGCACTCATGATAAGCGGCGTTAGCATTGACAACCTCTATGAGGACATGCCGTTCCTGGGAGTTCTACTGAAGAAAAATCAGGATATGGACATGTTTACTGAAATCAAGGAAAAGGGATATTCCCTGAGAAACTGGTAGGTCGAAATGTTTTTGGAATTCTTTTATCTGCTTCGAGCCCGGGGGCTTGATGTGTCCATAAACGAGTGGATGACCCTGGTGGAGGCCCTTGATAAGGGTCTTGCAAAGGCATCCCTGACGGGTTTTTATCATCTCTGCCGGAGCATTCTGATTAAAACTGAATCTGATTACGATAAATTTGACCAGGTGTTTGCGGAGTATTTTCAGGGGGTTGAGACTCCTGAGGACCTCCCTGAGGAGTTCTGGAAATGGCTTGAAGAAGGGGACATAGAAAGAGCCCTTGACGACCTGGGGGATAAGGAGCTTTTTGCAAAGGAGCTCGATGAGCTTCTCAGAATGTTTGATGAGAGAATCAAGGAACAGAAGGAACGCCACGATGGCGGCAGCTACTGGATTGGCACAGGAGGCACATCGCCAATGGGCCGCGGCGGATACAACCCCGCCGGAATTCGGGTTGGAGGCAGGAGCCGACACAAGACAGCTCTGCAGGTTGCGGGAGAGCGAAACTTCAAGGACTTCAGAGAGGATACGATTCTTGACATCAGGTCATTCCAGATGGCTTTCAGGAAGCTTCGTCAGTATTCTTCAAGAGTTGACGGACAGGAGAGAGTTCTGGATGTGGATAAGACCGTTGATGAAACCTGTGATAACGGGGGACTCCTTTCACTGGCATACGAAAAGCCGCGAAAGAATACTGTGAAGGTGCTGCTGCTTATTGATTCCGAGGGATCCATGCTGCCTTACAGCCGCCTTTGCAACAGGCTCTTCCAGGCTGTCAGCCGGTCGAATCATTTCAAGGATCTGAAAATTTATTATTTCCACAATGCAGTATATGATCAGCTCTATACCACCCCGCACTGCAAGCTCAGGGATTCTGTGGAGACCACCTGGGTGTTTAACAGACTGGATTCGGACTACAAGGTTATCTTCGTGGGGGATGCAGCTATGGCTCCCTCGGAGCTGTACCGTCCCGGTGGCAATTCCATCATAGGACTCTTTAACAGGGAGACCGGAATGGAGTGGTTCCAGAAGTTCAAGAAGAGATTCAAGAAGCAGATCTGGCTTAATCCTATCGAAAAGAGCAGCTGGGAGTATACATACGGGGCCCGGACCATTCACGACATCGGTGAGGTGTTCCCTATGTTTGAGCTGACCCTTGACGGTCTGGAGAAGGGCATCAAGAAGCTGCTGGTTAAGTGAGGCTTGGCGGCCGGTAAGGGAGTATGCCGGCTGCTGATCGAGAGAGGTGAGAGTAATGTTAAAGCGATTAGCGTGTGTGGCTGTTGCCTTTGCGATGGCATTGTCTGTGGCTGCTGTTGTTGATACTGATCCTGCTCAGGCGGCGGCGTCCTATACAATTAAACCGCAGGTGGTCTGCGTTGACGGGGGCGGGCGTTTCGATGTTCGAATCGCAGCCGGGGAAAAAACCTGGGGCTATGATACTATTCAGGGTGCCTGCGCTCATGATGGCTATGCATACATGTCCCTGTATAACAGGCAGAAAGAGAAGATAAAGATAGCCAAGGTGGACCTGTCCACAATGAAGGTGGTGAAGAAGTCCGGAGTTTTAAGCTGCAGATGTCACGCCGACTCCATGGCATACAATGAAAGAAACAACACCCTTGTAATATGCAGGGGCAAGGGCAGCCGCAAGAGCATTGCCGTTGTGGATGCTACATCTCTGAGACTGAAATATACCAGGACCATTAATATAAGCAGGAAGATGGCCGGAGGCAGGTACTACGGTCTCTCCTCCATTGCGTACAATGCGGAAAACAATTTCTATATTGTGAAGCTGAAGGGCAGCTCAAACAAAATCGTTCGGCTGAACAGCTCCTTCAAGCCGGTTAAGAGAATCAGAATCGAAGGAAATCGCAGCTATCTCCTGGCTCAGAGCCTGTACACAACCGGCAGCTTCATGTACGATGTTCAGAGCTTCAAAGGCAGGCACAAGTACAATCTGATTACTGTACGAAATGTCTTCACGGGAAAGCTTCTTGGCAGAATGGTTATTGCCAGCGGCAAAAGCGGACAGCTCTATGAGCTGGAGAATGTTTTCTGTGACGGCGATCAGTGGTACATCAGCTTCTATAGAGCCAAGGTCCTTAAGCGGGGCGACAGGGACAGGAAGAACTATCTCTGCAGGATAAATGTGCCGGCCCGGCTGAAACCGCCTGTTCCGGTGGTGGAACCTGAGGCGTCACCGGAGGCGGCACCGGAGGAGCAGGATAGTTCTGTGGATGGTGCTGCGGGCAGTTCGTTAGATGGCACAGCGGGCAGTGACAGTAAGGTGAACGGCACGGTGGATGCGGATAGCTCTGTGGATGGCGCTGCGGGTAGTGATAGTAAGGTGAATGGCACGGCAGATGCGGACAGCCCGGCGAATACTGACAGTATGAACGGGGCTGCGGGCGGCACTTCGGATTAAGGCGGGCGTACCATCGAGTCCGGATAGCGCGGTCGCACGACCTGTACTGGCAGCGCTGTCGCACGACCTGTACTGGCAGCGCGGTCGCACGACCTGTACTGGCAGATGGCGCCGATACAATGCGGCAATCACGAAAAAATGGAAATATTACCCAGCAGGTGCGACGAAGCCTTATACGCCAAGGGTTTGAAACAGCTCAAAAAAACCCTTTGTGAAAAAATGCCTAAAATATTTGATAAATGAGGAATTTAAGCCGAGAAACGGCCGAGAAACGGCTGTTTTGCGGGGAAATATCGCCTGAATTCACAATGTAAGAAAATGGAAGGTTGAAATTCCAACGTTTATGAAAGCATTTGGAAATAGTTCGTGATTATTCGTGAGTATTCGTGATATTCGTGAGTATATGGTGAATATATGTTCGGTATTTTTGCTTAGCAATGATAGAAACCGTTCATTTGATACAAACATTTGTTTGCTTTTGCGTGCCGACTGTGATATACTTGTGGTGCGAAGGAGGTGTCCCAATGAAGGAACGCGAACAGAGAATACTCGAGTATATGAAGAAGGAAATAAGGGAGAAGGGTTATCCGCCGACGGTGCGTGAAATCTGTGCGGCTCTGGGTATTAAGTCGACATCTACTTGTCATAAGGATATTGCAAGTCTTGAGGCTCAGGGATTTCTGAAGAAGGATCCGGCAAGACCGAGAGCACTTCTGGTTGTGGATCAGGACTTTGATCAGCAGGGAGCCATAAGAAATGCTGTTAATGCCGGCTTCGGAACAGGTTCGGAACCGGATTCTGACAGTGTGGAGCGGACCGATATTGTGGATGTTCCACTTGTAGGAAGAATTGCCGCCGGAACACCGATTCTGGCTGAACAGAATATTGATGACAGTTTCCCGATTCCTGCGAGATTTGTTGGAAGCGGAACCACATTTATGCTGACAGTTCGAGGCGAAAGCATGATGGAAGCCGGAATTATGGACGGCGACTACATTCTTGTAGAGCAGTGCAACACAGCGAGAAATGGAGATATGGTTGTTGCAATGGTTGACGGTTTCGAGAGTGAAGCCACAGTCAAGACATTCTATAAAGAGGACGGCCATGTGCGGCTCCAGCCAGAGAACCATGCAATGAGCCCGATTATAGTTGATGATGTGAAGATTCTCGGCAAGGTAAAGGGCGTGTTCAGATACCTTTAGCGATTTAACAAACAATGACAGAACAACAATGACAGAACAGTGAAGACCCAGGTCAGCATGTTCTGTCATTTTTTATTTCAGATGGTGTTTGGCGCAGGATGGCGAAGGAGGAATGCCACAAGATGTCTTGATAAAAGGTATTTTCAATGAGAATTTGTGGCATCCGGAATTGATATCAAAATAAAATGCCACAAGATGCCTTGAAAA
>JBJESQ010000002.1:13995-17040 GCA_051882875.1 Lentihominibacter sp.
ATTTGTGGCATCCGGAATTGATATCAAAATAAAATGCCACAAGATGCCTTGAAAAACAGCAATTCAGGTAAGGAGTTGTGGCATTTGGTATTGCTGATGAATTGTAATAAGCGTGATATGCCACAAGTTTTATTGATATAAGGCGATATTAGCAGATACTTGTGGCATAATGATTTTTCTTAGAAAATAAATGCCACAGGATGCCTTGAAAAACAGCAATTCCAGAAAGTGTTTGTGGCATTTTGACTGCCGGAAACAGCCAGTGACTGTCGGAAACAGCCAGTGACTGCCGGAAACAGCCAGTAATCTGCCGCACACTGCCGCGCACTGCCGGTAAACAGCCGGTAAACTGACAGCGACTTGCCGGTACGATACTTGCCTGCAGATGCAGGGATTATTCCACCGGCAGGGTGGAGCCGCCGTATGGCATCACGATAATCTCGGCGTCTTCGCCATGCTGCGCCAGTGCATCGGTGACTGCCGACTGGAGGTCGCTGTAGGGCTCCATGAAAATGGACTTCACGAAATCGGAGTCCATTTCAGAAACCAGCTTGATATTGGCTCGTTTCAGAACCATGGCGATTGCGGCAGCCTTGTGACCTCCCAGCTTGAAGTCGTTTTTTACCCGTGTAATCAGGTCATCAGGCCGCTCAGCCTGAGTAATCCATTCTTCAAACACCCTTTGGCCGAGACCTTCCCGGCATGCACCCACAAGAATGATTGTGCCGCCATCCTTCACGGCATGCCTGGAATTGTCAAGAGCCTTCTGTGTCTGGTAGAGATTCAGATCCTTTGGAGCACCTCCCTGTGAGACCACAACGATATCGGCGCGTCTTGGAATTGAAACCTTATAAAGGCTGTCCAGGAATTCGCAGCCCCGGCGATGGGCCTTCACCACATCTCCGGCAACGGCATAAACGATTTCCTTGTGTTCATCCAGAACAACATTGACGATGAAATCAATCGGGCAGATGAGGGCGGCTTCTTCCAGATCCTCACGAAGGGGATTGCCATTCAGCTTGCCTGCACAGGCATTTTCGTCAATCATCATTGAGTGATTTGCCTGAATTGCAGCAGGAGTGGATGCTCCGGGCATCAGGGCCTTAATGCCTCCGGAATAACCGGCAAAGTAATGGTACTCAATGTTTCCCAGACAGATTCTCCTGTCGGCCTCAGCTACGGCTCGGGTAATATCAATAGGGGTGCCCCTTGAGGTTGTTCCCATGTGAATGCAGTCCAGAGGATTGCTGTCAACGCACGCAATTTCGCCATATGCACGGGCGCCAGCCAGTTTAATTTTTTCATCCTCAGTGTGGGGTCTGTGGCTTCCCAGTGCAAAGACAAGGGTGATGTCTTCGGCTGCTGCGCCGGCGGCGTACAATTCATCCAGCACATGGGGAAGTACCTGCCAGGTAGGCATAGGCCTTGTAATATCGCTTGTGATAATGGCTATTTTTTCTCCGGGACGAACTATTTCCCGAAGGAGAGGTGTGCCCACCGGAGCGGCAAGAGCCTTCTTCACGAGAGCGTCGGAACTGCCGCACCGTGAGACTTCGTTTGGCTTAAGTATTTTCAGTATGTTCTTTTCAGGCACATCTGCGGATTGAAATCCGGTGCCGTATCCCAGCTTAATTTTCATAACAGAATCATAACATTTTTTAAGGATTTCTTTCAATAAATTTGAAGAAAGATATGCTATTATTAATTTAGGAATGGGCGAAAAAGAAGAAAATCTTAGTGTATATATTAAGAGGTAGTTGTGAAAGTCAGTGGTAAAAGCAAGGCAGGGAGGGCTTTGCTGGTTGCAGCTTTAGCAGCTTTTGCATTTGCGGCAGCAGTTTCTGTATATGTGCTGTACAGCTGGGGTGTATTTAGCGGGGAGAGGGAAGATAAGTATGTCTCCCAGTTTTATCAGGAAAAAGAAAATTCTCTTGACGGGGTCGTGGTAGGTTCAAGTGCCGCCTACAGGTACTGGTGCCCACCGGAGGCCTTTAACCGGCACGGAATGGCAGTGTATTGCTACGGGGTTCGCAGCATGCCGATTTTTGCTACGAAATACTATATCGACAGCATATTGAAGACTCAGGATCCGGAGTTCATTGCCATCGAGATGCGGTCCACAACAAAGAGCATTGATGTCTACCAGACAGGGCATGTGCGTACGGCAGTTAACAGAATGCCTAACTCCATTGAAAGGACGAGAGTTCTTGCGGCATTCATGAAGTTTGATATTCAGCATGGTACACGAATAAGCAAACTTCCGTCGCGTTACGGGTTTCCCGAAGACAACGGGAGAGCTGAGCATTCAGAGAAAATCATAGCACAGGCGGGGAAATACAAAGGCTGGATACCATATGGTGAAACTGAGCCTGCGGACTTGAGGCCGCCGGAGGATGTTAAAGGGGTTGAAAAAATAGATTCATATTATGAGGAGGACCTTATAGATTTGCTTGAGTACTGCGATGGTCTTGAATGCGAAGTGGTATTTTTTGCTACACCATATAATGGCTCGGAACAGCGAATGAAACAGCTTAACTATGCCGTTAATATAGTTGAAGAGCATGGTTATGATGTCATCAATATGAACAATGAGGAAGCAATCAGGGATATCGGACTTGATTATTCTGAGGATTTCTATAATTCGACTCATACCAACGAAAGCGGAGCAATCAAAGTGACTGATTACCTGTCAGATATCTTTGATGAGATGTATAATCTTCCGTCTCACAGGGGAGATAAGAATTATGAGTCCTGGGAGGAGTCCTACAGGCAGCTCTGTGAGCAGTTGAAAATGAACAATTAGAAAAACAGACAATAAAAGAGCAACTGCGCCGATTCGGCGCAGCTGCTCTTTTATGTACGACGGGCATGCCGTCAGTTTTTTTTAGTATCAAAGCCTGTGCTTAGATTATTGCATCTACGCTTAGATCATTGCATCTACTGCATCCAGTACCTTGTCAACAACTGCCATCTGTTCTCTCAGTTCTTCTTCAGTGATGATGAGAGGAGGAGTTACTACGAACATGTTCTCGTGTGAATATGTCC
>JBJESQ010000003.1:0-16451 GCA_051882875.1 Lentihominibacter sp.
CTGATGATACTTGGTGGGAGACCGCCTGGGAAAGCAAGACGTTGCCGCTTATTTTATTTCAAAAGAAGCGCTACGGCGCTTCTTTTTTGTGATATACTGTTTATGTATGAGTATATGTAATTTGATTGCTCTTCAGCTTAATGAGGCAATAGTTTGGAGATAGATAATGGCTTTTATTAAATTGCTTTTTCTGATTCTTCTTGTTCTGCCATTTGCACGCTTCCTTTTGTATGTTGTGGATAAACTTATGGATGAATTTTCTGTGCTGAAGAAAGCTAATGATGACGGCACAATGACAGATAACAGACGATACAGCAAGAGAACAAATCTTACAAAGAGACGGAACAGAAACAGAAAACGAATCAGATAATCATGAGAAAAGGATATTTTATTTCATTTGAAGGCGGGGACGGTTCGGGAAAGTCAACACAGATACAAATACTAAAGGAATTACTTGAGAGTAGGGGATATGATGTAGTTCTGACTAGAGAGCCCGGGGGAACTCAGATCAGCGAGAAGATACGCAGCATTATTCTGGATAAGGATAACAGCGAGATGGATGATATGACTGAGGCATTTCTCTATGCTGCAGCCAGAGCACAGCTGGTTTCTCAGGTGATCAGGCCTGCACTTGAGATGGGCAAGGTAGTAATATGTGACAGATTTGTTGACTCTTCTATAGCCTATCAGGCTTACGGAAGGGGTCTCGGAGATTCTGTAAAAACAATAAATGCCTTTGCAGTAGGTGACTGCATGCCGGATCTGACCATACTTTTGAAGGTTAATCCTCAGGTGGGCAGCCGCAGAATCGGGGATAGAGAACGTGACAGAATAGAACTGGCTTCCCGGGAGTTTCATAATAAGGTTCATGAAGGTTATTTACAGCTTGAAAGTCTTTATCCTGAAAGGATTGTTGGAATAGATGCTGCAGATACCATAGAAAATATTGCCGGCATTATTTCGGAACGAATCACCGGCTTGCTGGAGAAATAGATGAAATTACCATGCAGTGATAAAAACTCAAGACTTGTACAGCATCTGGAAAAGGCTGTTAAAGAAAACAGAATTACACATGCATATATCTTTGAAGGTCCGAAGAATATGGATAAACTTGCTTTTGCAAAGGGGCTGGTTAAGGGTGTTTTGTGTCCTGATGGCAGAGGTGAGAATTGCGGGAAGTGCGAAATATGCAGCAAGGTGGATCATGACAACCATGAGGATGTATTTACCATAGAGAAGGACGGCCTGTCCATAAAGGATTCAGATGTATCCCTTATTCAGGAAAAGCTGAATGTCAAACCTTTTGGAGAAGTCAATGTTGTTATCCTTAAGGACTGCGATACCATGACTGCAAAGGCCCAGAACAGACTTCTCAAAACCCTGGAAGAACCGCCAGGACAGTCACTCCTCATACTTTTATCCGAGAACATGGAAAATCTTACTCAGACTATTCTGAGCCGCTGTGTCAAGTTTCGAATCGAAGCGGATGAGCTGCCGGAAGGTAACGAAACGGCAGATAAGATAGTCAGGATGTGCATGAACAGAGAGTCTTTTTATAGTATATGCAAAGAACTGAAAATCTATCTGAAAGACAGGGAGAAGGCGGAAACTCTTCTTGATTCCATGGAGTTATCATGCAGAAATCTCTTGAATGACAGAAATAAGTCAATACACATGTATACATTTGATGATATATACAATTTCATTCATACTATCGAGGATGCCAGACAGCAGGTTAAGAAGGGCATGTCAACATCGTACTCCTTGAAGAGGCTGGTATTAATGGGAACTAACAAGCAAATTAACGGAGGAACAATATGACAAACGTTGTAGGTGTTAAATTTAAAAATGCAGGCAAGATGTACTACTTCTCACCCGGGGAAATGCATGTTGAAACAGGTGATAACGTAATCGTTGAAACGGCAAGAGGGCTTGAATTCGGCACTGTATGCCAGGGGGAAAAGCAGGTAGATGAAGGAGAGCTGGTTGCACCATTAAAAAGCATCATAAGAATTGCAACAGAAAGTGATCACAAAAAACATCAGGAGAACCTTGCCAAGAAGGAAGAGGCATTGCGACTCTGCCAGGAGAAAATCGATGCTCACAAGCTTGAAATGAAGCTGATAGATGTGGAGTACACTTTTGATAACAGCAAGGTGGTGTTTTATTTCACAGCAGACGGCAGAGTTGACTTCAGAGAACTAGTGAAGGATCTTGCAGCTGTGTTCAGAATGAGAATAGAACTTAGACAGATAGGAGCAAGAGACGAGGCAAAGATGATCGGGGGCGTGGGAAACTGTGGCCGGGGACTTTGCTGCAACACATGGCTGAGGGATTTCGAACCTGTATCAATCAAAATGGCAAAGGTGCAGAATCTTTCACTGAACCCTACGAAGATTTCAGGAATATGCGGCAGACTGATGTGCTGCCTTAAATATGAAAATGAAATATATACGGAATTAAAGAAGGGAATGCCAAACCCTGGAGAGAGAATCAAAACTCCTGACGGCATAGCTGTTGTCACTGATGTGAACATTCTGGAAAACCTCATAAAAACCCGCCTTGTTGTTGAAGAGGCTTCAAAGGCCAATGACAATGAGGAAAAGCTCAGCACAGAATTCTTTACCTATGGCAAAGAGGAAATTAAGAGACTTGGCAAGAAAGGAAGCAAAGGCAGCGGAAACAACGGTAAGAAAAACAGGAATGACGATTTTAGCGGACTTGACGAAGAGCAGCTTAAGGAAATAAAGAAACTCATGAAAGAATAATGCGATGAACGATGAATGGATTGACAATATAGGATTCGGAGGACTTCGGCTGATACAAAGAAAAGATGGCTTTCGTTTCGGTGTGGATGCGGTAATTCTCGCGGATTATGCCTGGAGGTTCTGTCCTGAGGCTTCCGCTGCTGTAGATTTAGGAACCGGTAACGGTGCAGTATCATTTATTTTCAGTCACAAGAATCCTAATTGCAGCATTACAGGTGTGGATATTCAGCAGGAGGCTGTGGATATTGCAGAAAGATCCAGCGTCATTAACGGTCTTCAGAAGAGAATTGAATTTATTTGCTGCGATGTTAATAATCTCATTTCGGATTATAATCATCTTAAGGGATCGGCAGATATTGTGCTGTCAAACCCTCCATATATTGAAAAGGGATGTGGAATAACCCGGGAAAGCAGCAGAATGGTGGCACGTCAGGAAACAACTGCCGGTTTGGAGGATTTCATTTCAGCTGCCGGGAGTCTATTGAAAGAAAGAGGACATTTTTTTCTTGTGCACAGACCTGCCAGGCTGGTGGACATTCTTTATTACTGCAGAAAGCATAGGCTGGAGCCAAAAGACATGAGGCTGGTAGCACCCGTGGAGGGAGCGCCTGCCAACATAGTTCTTCTCCATTGCGTTCTTGGAGGGGGACACCAGCTGAATATTTCCGATACCCTTTTCATAAGGGATAATGAGGGAAATTACAGCCCGGAAATACTTGAAATATACGAAAAAAATGTTGAAAAAATTTCCAAATAGTGTCATAATATGATATACGAAAAAGGAAGGATTTATCATGAGTGTAACTATTGATATTAAGGCTTTATGTGTAGTTCTGCTCCTGATAGCTCTTATCGTTATGGTTGTTTATGCCATTCTTATGATAAGAAAGCTTGTGGTTACACTGGAACATACCAATAGGATTCTTGAAGATGTAGAGGTTGTTTCAGGGATTGCTTCGGAGCGAAGTCAGGATGTTAACAAGATAATTACAGATATATCGGGCTCTGTATCAGGAATATCTGATGCCCTGAAGGGAAATCAGAGCATTGTATCAGCTATTGCGAGTATTGCCAAATCTGTGGCATCTATCAAGGGTATGATGTCAAATAAATCAGATAAGGTGAAGTAATATACCATTTTCCTTGGGAAGGTGCTGAAAGGAGTAATGATGAAAGCTACAGGAATTGTGAGAAAAGTTGATGAACTCGGCAGAATAGTTCTTCCGATTGAACTTAGGAGAACTTTAAATATTGATATTAGAGATCCGTTGGAAATCTACGTTGACGGAGAGTCAATCATGCTGAAAAAGTATCAGCCTGCATGCATTTTCTGCGGCAGTTCGGATGATGTTAAACAGGTTCACGGCAAAAATGTGTGCAGTAAGTGCATAAAGGAGCTGCAGAACTTATAAGGATTAAAGATTAAGATTGAAGCAAAGAAAAAAGGAGCAAGTCATTGCCCTTTTTTTACATGAGGAGAAGAAACCAGTGGCAAAATTTCTAGTAAATAAAAGCGGACCGCTGAGAGGTGAGGTGTCAATAAGCGGATCCAAGAATGCAGTGCTGCCTATTATGGCGGCAACACTTCTCACAGAGGAGGAATGTATAATTAAGGATGTTCCTGCTCTACGTGATGTGGACGTAATGTGCAGCCTTCTTGAAAGTCTGGGAGCAGGGATCCGGAAGAATCTGGAAGAGAATCGCGTGACCGTAAGGGCTGAGGGTGAAATTGTCAGCGAGGCGCCTTTTGATTTGGTAAAAATGATGAGAGCATCAATTCTGGTGCTGGGTGCGCTGCTCTTGAGAAGCGGAAGGGCTCTGATTCATCTCCCGGGAGGATGTGCCATAGGGGAGAGACCGGTAGAACTTCACCTGAAGGGTCTTAAGGCTCTCGGTGCAGAGATAGACGAACAGTCCCTGAAGAAGGGTATTGTAGATGCAAAAGCAGATAAGCTTCACGGAGCAACAATATATCTGGATTTCCCCAGTGTAGGTGCCACTGAGGTGATTATCATGGCTGCCTCACTGGCGGAGGGAACCACCGTTCTGGAGAACGCGGCACAGGAACCTGAAATAGTAGACCTTGCCAGTTTTCTGAACAAGATGGGGGCAAAGATTAAGGGTGCCGGAACCGGAACAATTAAAATTGAGGGCGTTGAGAAGCTCCACGGTGTTTCCCATCATGTAATACCGGACAGAATAGAGGCGGGAACTTTCATGGTAAGTGCGGCAATTACAGGAGGCAGGATATTGATAAGAAACATGCTGCCGGATCATCTGAAGGCAGTAATCGCCAAGCTGAGAGAGTGCGGAGTTGAGATTGGTGTTACAGACAGAGGAGTTGTGGTTGACGGCAGCAGGAACCCGATAGTGTCAACTGATATCAAAACGCTTCCATATCCGGGATTTCCGACGGATATGCAGTCTCCATTCATGGCGCTCCTCACTGTTGCCAAGGGACCAAGCATTGTGATGGAAACCGTTTTTGAGAACCGTTTCATGCATGTCGCTGAATTCAATAAGATGGGTGCAAACATCAGAACAGAGGGAAAATGCGCCATAATACCTGGAAACAGAGCTTTGAAAGGTGCCCAGGTGGCAGCTACAGACCTGAGAGCAGGAGCTGCTGTTGTTCTTACCGGTCTGGTGGCTGAGGGTACTACAGAGGTTTCACAGATTTATCATATCGATAGAGGATATGAACATTTTGTTGATAAGCTGAAGAGCCTTGGTGCCAGGATTGAAAGAGTTGAGGATTGATAAAATACAATAGATGATAATAGCAGCGAAGCTGCTGCATCTGTAACCGGTGCAGCAGCTTCGCTGTTTAATTACCTATTTATTACTGGCGCTCCTCAGCCAACTCGGGATCCATAAAATGGGTGATGTTCTGAAGCACGCTTTTGCGATTGTTCTTTTCGAAAGTGTAGATTATCATATCCTGATTCGGGAGACGATGTGCGATTTCATCGTTTTCGTATTTCTTCAGGCTTATGCTGCTGTCACCCTCAAGAAGAGGAACAGTTGTTGTGAAGAACGATACAAGTTTTGATTTCTCGGCAGAACGCCACACATAACCCTTCTTCAGGCATTTATAACGGCTGTTGCACAGTCCTGCCGTTGTTTCATATTCGGAGGAAATGCTGTCAAGATAGCTTTCACCCCTTGTTCTCACATCCAGCTGCATGCTCAGATCACCATTATCGGTATTGATATTCTTAATGTAGGATGCAGCAAGAACAATGCCTGTTTCCTCCTCCTGCAAGCATATGCCGGTATTCAGGGTATACATAAGGCTGATTAGATTATTGCTTGTTTCGTCGCTGAGAACGGCTTCAGGCATTTCTGTTTCAGTTATTGTATATACGAAGTTTTCCTCCATGCTATCGAATTTATCCTCGACATTGCTGTAGGACTTATCAAATTTTCCCAGGATGCTGTCGACGCTGTTTGAGTCTATGACGATTACAGCAGTTGCAGTATTAGGTGTATAGCCCTCTTTGGCATCGCATGTGAAGGATGCAATGTCAAAGAGCTTTCCGGAGCTCTTGGCGTTAGCCAGCAGCGAGCCTATGGTATTGATGGGATTAGGATAGTTGCTGCCCTTAACAAAGTTGTATGGATCGGTATACTTAGGCATACTCATTCTGATTTCATATGCTTTAGCGTATCTTGGAGTTTCGGTAGTTCCCTCTATAAGGAAGCTGCATGTAGCATTCTTTGGTCCGGAAATCAGGATGGTATCGCTTGAAGAAGTCTGAAGATTTATGAGATAGTCCGACGCGATAAATCTGTTTGGGACTTCGTTAATGCCTATGTGACGCCCATCCTTGTTTTCAGTAATAATCAGAGTTATTTTGCCGTGATTTGACGGTCCCAGAAGGGCAGTTGAAGCCGTTGCAACAGTTTCTACGCTGCTGCCGGTATCAGTGGTGCAGAAGTTGCACAGCAGGGTTACTGAAGGCTCATTTTCGCAGCCCGGGGTTGCATCATTCACAATTGCAAGGCTGTGTTTACCTCTGAATCTGATATTAACTCCGCTGCTTTCTGACCAGGACTTCATGTAATCAGCAAAAAGTTCAAAATCGCAAGTGTCTTTGGTAATGGTATCCTCCAGTGCGTCCTCGTTCGCGCTGAGCATCTCCTTTAATTCATTGTCTCTGTTTACTTCCCCGCAGCCTGAAAAAAGCAGAGCAGACATCATTGCTATCAAAATAAAAAACGGTATGACACGTTTCATGCGCCAAAATCTCCTTGTCTCATAGTTTATGTGTTAATATAATGATATTGCACAAGTGATATTATACATCAGTTAAAAAGATAAATGTAATGTTTAGATGAAAAAACAGGGGAAAGTATCGATGAAATCATCAATAAAGACAGAAAATCTAATCATCAGAGATGCGGTGTTCGGCGATTATGAATTCTTTACAAAATGGGAAAAGGATCGTGAAATGGTGAAATACTTTGCCATAGATGAAGGCAGAACCTACGAACAGGTTGTTACCGAAGGGTTTGAATTGAGAAACAATGAGTATTCCAGGGACATGACAATTACGGACAAAAACACACAGGAGCCCCTGGGACGTGTAATAATAACGAGAATAGAGCCACATTACAGATCTCTGGACATCACGAAAATTTATGTAGGCGGCAGCAATAGAGGAAGAGGTATAGGAACTGAAGTGCTTCTCGGTCTTCTTAAGCATTTCTTCGAAGAATTGAATCTGGAGAGGGTGACTCTTGATTATTTCACAGGAAATGCAAAGGCAGCAAAGCTTTACAGGAAGCTTGGGTTTGTCAACGAAGGAGTTGCCAGAAACGCATGTATCAAGGATGGTAAATACTACGATCTCAACCTGATGTCCATGCTGAGTGATGAATATTTCAAGATATATACATAAACATATTATAGTAAACTCCGAATTTAATTCGGGGTTTTTTACTGTTTTGAACGTTTGTGTATTGACGGTACGGATATTTTGTGTATAATTTTCAATGAGCGTAAAAATAACACAATATATAGTGAGGAACCAATCATGAGTGAAATCAAGCAGATAATAAAGAGAGACGGCAGGACTGTGGACTTTGACATTGCCAAGATATCCGATGCGATATACAAGGCAGCAGAAGTTCTCGGAGGACAGGACAGAGACACTTCAAATTACCTGGCAAGACAGGTTGAATTGTATCTTACAGAAGTGCGTCATAATGAAATTCCTACTGTAGAAGAAATTCAGGATGCGGTAGAGAAGGTCCTCATCGAGAACGGTCATGCCAGAACAGCTAAGGAGTTCATACTCTACAGAGCTGAACGTACTCGTGTAAGGGACATGAATACAAGGCTTATGAAGACTTACGAGGATCTTACCTTCAAGGATGCCAAGGACAACGATACCAAGCGTGAAAATGCCAATATCGACGGTGACACCGCAATGGGCACAATGCTCAAGTACGGTTCCGAGGGTGCCAAGCAGTTCTACGAAATGTTTGTGCTCAAACCTGAGCACGCCAAGGCACATAGAGAGGGAGACATTCACATTCATGATATGGACTTTCTTACACTGACAACAACTTGCTGTCAGATTGACATAGAGAAGCTGTTTAAGGGCGGATTCTCAACGGGACACGGACATCTGAGGGAGCCTAATGATATTCAGAGCTATTCAGCCCTTGCCTGTATTGCTATTCAGTCTAACCAGAATGACCAGCACGGCGGTCAGAGCATTGCCGACTTTGATTACGGAATGAAGAACGGTGTTGTGAAGACTTTCAGAAAGCTTTACTGGACGAATGTAGGCAAAATGCTGAATCTCCTCTTTGATATAGAGGAAGGCGTTGACAAGGTTAAAGAAATCGGAAAGGAAATAATGGATAAATACGGTATTTATCCGATTATTGCCGATGACAACGGATATAAGGAAGTTGAGGCTGAGTACCTTCAGAAGATTATAGACAGAAAGTACATCGCTACAATTCAGAAAAAAGCCACAAAGTATGCAAATGATGAGGTTGACAGGGCCACATATCAGGCAATGGAGGCCTTTGTACACAATCTCAATACAATGCATTCAAGAGCGGGGGCCCAGGTGCCGTTTTCATCCATAAACTTCGGTACAGATACGTCTCCTGAGGGAAGGCTTGTGATAAAGAACATTCTGCTGGCAATCGAAGCCGGTCTGGGCAATGGAGAAACAGCGATTTTCCCTGTTAGCATTTTCAAGGTTAAGGAAGGTATCAACTATAATCCAGGAGATCCGAACTATGACTTGTTCAAACTTGCCATGAAGGTATCGGCCAAGAGACTCTTCCCTAATTTCGCATTTATAGATGCGCCGTTTAACCTTCAGTATTACAAGGAAGGCGATCCAAATACAGAAATAGCATACATGGGCTGCAGAACACGAGTTATCGGAAACGTTTATGACCCTTCAAGACAGGTTGTGGGGGGAAGAGGAAATCTCAGCTTCACATCCATTAATCTGCCGCGAATTGCCATTAAGGCCCACGGAGATATTGACTGGTTCTTCGAAGAACTTGACAGGAAGGTTAATCTGGCAATGGATCAGCTTATGGAAAGATACAAGATTCAGGCTGCCAAAAAGGTCAGAAATTATCCGTTTCTTATGGGACAGGGAGTGTGGATTGATTCCGATAAGCTTAAGGAAGACGATACAGTAGGCGAGATTCTCAAACACGGTACACTCAGCGTGGGATTTATCGGTCTCGCTGAATGCCTTAAGGCACTCATGGGCGTTCATCACGGTGAATCCATGGAAGCCCAGGCAATGGGTCTGGAAATAATCGGTTTCATGAGAAAGAAACTTGATGAACAATCTAAGAAGACGGGCTTTAACTACACTCTTCTGGCAACGCCGGCAGAAGGATTATCAGGGCGTTTCGTTAGAATTGACAGGGCAAAATACGGTGTAATTGAGGGTGTAACCGATAGGGAGTATTACACTAATTCATTCCATATTCCTGTATATTTTAACATCAATGCTTTCGAAAAGATTAAAAAAGAAGCGCCTTATCATGCACTTACAAACGCAGGACACATCAGCTACATAGAGCTGGACGGAGATCCTACAAAGAATCTCGACGCTTTTGAACAGATTGTAAGATGCATGAAGGAGAGCGGCATAGGATACGGTTCTATTAACCATCCTGTTGACAGGGATCCTGTATGCGGGTTTACCGGAATTATAAACAATGAGTGTCCATGCTGCGGAAGAACAGAAGATTACGGTGATGTGGGCTTCGAAAGAATAAGAAGGATAACAGGATATCTTGTTGGTACAATGGATAACTGGAACGATGCCAAATCAGCAGAGGAAGCTGATCGTGTTAAACACAGCATGGACAGCAGCGATGAGCTTGAACAGCTTCAGTAGGAGAAGAGGTGCATAAAATGGCTGATTCATTGAGAATCGCCGGAATTATGAGAGAGTCAATAGTAGACGGCCCGGGCATAAGATTTGCGGTCTTTTGTCAGGGCTGTCCTCATGGTTGCCCGGGATGTCATAATCCCGAAACTCATGACCCGGCGGGCGGAAATGAAGTTAAAATCGACAGGATTCTTCAGGAATTTGACAAGAACCCTCTGCTGGCGGGAATGACATTTTCCGGTGGAGAGCCCATGTGTCAGCCTGATGGGTTCGCAGCTCTGGGAAGGGAAGTCAAGGCACGAGGTAAGACCATCACGATTTATACAGGTTATACACTGGAGCAGCTTTTGACAATGGCAGAAGACATTCCGTCTGTCGGTGAGCTGCTTGAAATGTGTGATATACTTATCGACGGCCCATTCATACTGAAAAAACGTGATTTGAATCTGCAGTTCAGGGGCAGCTCAAATCAGCGAGTTATTGACATGAACAGAACGAGAGAAGAAAAGAAAATTGTTTTGTGGGAAGGATGAAAATATAATGATAAAATACTTCTTGCATAGGACAATGTACTGTGCTATAATCTCTAATGTTCGAGTCTGAAATTATGCCTAAGGCTGAATATACCAAATAAACAAGGAGGTGCGAGAGATGTCAAACAAGTGTGAAATTTGCGGAAAGGGACAGGTTTCCGGAAACAATGTATCCCACTCAAACAGACACACCAGAAGAAAGTGGAATGCAAACATCCAGACTGTTAGAATTAACGACAATGGAACAGTTAGAAGAGCGAAGGTATGCACTAGATGCCTCAGATCAGGCAAAGTTGAAAGAGCCCTCTAAACTGGATTTAACACCTGCAGGACGCAGGTGTTTTTTTATGGTATAATACGGATATGCTTGAAATAAAAAACAGACTGGGAGATATACGTTTCTCAAGAAACGTCATATTTAAGATTGTGGAGGATGCTGTTGCATCCTGTGACGGCAAAGTTTCACTGTTGAATTACAAAGGCAAATACAAGAGCGTGATGCCGGGAAACGATGAAGTCAAGTTTACAGAGACACCTGAGGGCGTCGATATAACTGTTTTTGTTGTAATCAGTTTTGGTGTCAGCATTCACGATTCAACAGAGAAGATTCGCAGCTACATATTTGATAATGTGCAAAAGGTAATGGGTGAGCGACCTCACAGAGTTAGAATTGTGGTCACAGGCGTTCAGTCCAGAGAGATTGCCAGACGCCACATTGAAATCGGATAATGACCTGTTATCAGAATATGAAACTTCACGACAATATCACAACAATTAAAGGCATCGGCCCCAAAAAGGCCGAAGCTTTTTCGCGCATAGGAATAGAAACCATTGAAGACCTGATTTTTACACTTCCGCGTATTTACGAAGATCGTAGAAATGTTGTACCTGTCAGACATCTGAAGGAGGGTGAAGCAGCTGTTTTTGCCGGAAAAGTGGATCTTGTTTATCCTTCAGGTTTCAGTAACAGAGGCAGGAGGATTCTGAAGATGCTTATTTCGGATGATACCGGCTCTGTTGAGGTTGTTTTTTTTAATGCCGCCTATCTGGCGACATCAGTGAAGCAGGGGGATTTTCTTGTCTGCTTCGGCGTTCCGCGAATGAATAGAGGAAGACTTCAGGTTGTCCATCCGGAATTCGAGAAAACAAATGAAGTCAGAGGGGAGATTCTTCCTGTCTATCCCCTTACCAAGGGAATATCCCAAAGGGAAATGAGGAGAATTCAAAGGATTGTGAAACCTCTTTATGCTCAGGTTCCTGATATTCTTCCGGATGAGATAATTCACAAGTACAGACTCTGCGGAATAACCTATGCCCTGGAAAATATTCATTTCCCTGATGACAAGAAGAAACTGCTTGAGGGAAAATATCGGCTTGTGTTTGATGAATTCATGGTTCTTGAAACAGGGCTAATGGCTGCCGGAAAAGAATCCCCGGGCAGCGAAACTCCAGCAGTTTTTAGCGGAAGTCCACTGGAAGAGGAATATATAGAATCCATGCCGTTCCCTTTGACCTCAGCGCAGGAGAGGTGTATTAAAGAGGTTATGTCAGATCTCTCAGGGCCAAAGGCCATGAACAGACTTGTGCAGGGTGACGTGGGCTCAGGCAAAACGGCAATAGCCGAGATAGCGATGTTCAAGGCGGTGAGAAGCGGCTATCAGGCTGTGATGATGGCGCCAACGGAAATTCTGGCAAGACAGCATTACGATGGTCTGAGGGCTGCCTTTGCAAAACATGGGATTAAGGTTGAATTTCTGTCGGGAAGTATGAAAGCATCAGATAAAAGAGCAGTTCTTGCAGAAATTGAGGATGGCAGCGCAGAAATAGTAGTAGGAACTCATGCAGTTATACAGCCGGAGGTCAAGTTCCGTAACCTCGGGCTTGTTATTACGGATGAACAGCACAGATTCGGTGTTAATCAGAGAATAAGGCTGAAGGAAAAGGGTGTGAACCCTAACGTAATGGTTATGACTGCAACCCCGATTCCCAGAACCCTGGCGGTGGTTCTGTATGGTGATATGGATGTGTCTGTAATAGATGAAATGCCTCCGGGAAGACAGCCTGTTAAGACTCGCTGCATCGAAGGCGATGAAGCCCGAAGGAAATGCTACGAATTTGTGAAGAGGCAGATTCAGCAGGGACGACAGGCTTACGTTGTAACACCGCTTATTGACGCGTCAGAGGCCATGGATGCCAGATCTGCCAGCGATGTTTATAAGGAGCTGTCATTGATTTTTGAGAGAACAGCCCTCTTACACGGCGGCATGAAACAGTCCGAGAAGGATGAAATAATGGGGAAATTCAATGATGGACAGATTGATGTTCTCGTTGCCACTGTCGTTATAGAGGTTGGAATAAACGTTCCGAATGCCACGGTAATGGTTGTGGAAAATGCGGAGAGATTCGGTCTGGCTCAGCTCCATCAGCTGAGAGGCCGCGTAGGCAGGGGACGATTCCAGTCATACTGCTTCATCGTACTGGGAAGCGACTCCAAGGTTGCCCGCAGGAGGGGAGAGATAATGGAGGAATCCTCAGATGGTTTTTATATTGCCGAGGAGGATCTGAAAATTCGAGGTCCGGGGGAGATTTTCGGTACGAGACAGCATGGACTGCCTGATATGAAAATCGCTGATATGGTTCGTCACATGGATGTGCTAATTAGAGCCCGTGATGAGGCCAAGGCAATAATTGAAGAGGATCCGAGGCTTTTGAAAGAGGATAATCAGCCGTTAAAAAATAGAGTAATTAAGCTGTTCGGAGAAGATTTTTCTCTAAACTTGTGAGGTAAAGATGAGAGTAATAACGGGAAAATACAGAGGAAGAAAACTGAATACGCCACAGGACTATGACATTAGACCAACATCTGACAAGGCCAAGGAAGCGCTGTTCAGCATACTGGCAAATCATATTTATGGCAGCCGTGTTCTTGATTTGTTTGCAGGTACGGGAAGCCTGGGAATAGAGGCCCTGTCACGGGGAGCCTCATACTGCCTCTTTGCGGATGCCTCAGGCAAAAGCCTCAAGCTTGTTAATGAGAACCTTGAGCATTGTAAAGTGGAGGAAAAGACAAGGGTGGCAGCCGGCGATTACAAAAAGATTCTTAACAATCTGTCAGATCGTATCCGGGACGGTCTGGAGGAACCCTTCGATATAATATTGCTTGACCCGCCCTATAACAAAGGTCTTCTGCCTGATGCCTTCGAACTGATAAGACAGGGAAGCATACTGGCCCGGGACGGGGTGATTGTGGCGGAACACAGAAAAGAGGAAATTCTGCCGGATGAAATGAGCGGATTTCGCCGTATAAAAGAAAGACGATATGGTGTGGTGGCACTGTCAATTTATGACAATATGTAGTTGCTTTATAAAATGAGCTGTGATAAAATTTTTTGAGTAAACGAGAGGAGTTTCTATGCAGACCAAGGCACTGTATTCCGGGTCATTTGACCCTTTGACAATGGGCCATATGAATATTATCATTCGGGCATCAAAGCTTTATGATGAGGTGACAGTTGGAGTCATAGACAATCCTCAAAAGAACACAATGTTTGCTCTGGAAGAACGAAAAGAGATGATTTCCGAAGCGGTGAAGGAGCTTGATAACGTCAAGGTGGATCATTTCGCGGGACTGCTGGCAGACTACGTTAACGAAAATGGATATAATGTAGTTGTCAGAGGTCTCAGGGGGACAACGGACTTTGACTATGAGATTCAGATGGCACAGATGAATGCTCGCCTGTTCAACGAGAATGTTGAAACGGTATTTCTGATGACGGATCCCAGGTACTCATTTATCAGCTCTTCAATGGTAAAGGAAGTGAATTCACTGGGAGGCAGCATTGAGGGTCTTGTTCCGGTTGAAATTAAGAGGCGAATGTCAGATTAAAGCCGTTTGATAGGAGGATGCAATGAGGGTTTTAGAATTACTTGAAGAAATTGAAGAAATAGTTGATACTGCGGCAGGATTTCCGCTTACAGGCAAGATAATGATAGATTCCGAGGAACTTCTTGAAATTGTACGGGAGATAAGATCGGAACTCCCCGATGAAATTCAGCAGGCTCAGTGGATAAAGAACGAAAGGGAGAGAATCATTGCTGAGGCAAAGCAGCAGTATGAGGCAGTTATTGACGATGCCCAGAAACAGGCCGATGCTCTTGTTGAGAACAACGACATAACTGTCAGATCAAAGATTAGAGCCGATGAACTTATGTCAGTAACAGAGGACACGGCTAAGCAGCTCAAGATAGGGACTTATGAATACCTTGACAGTATTCTGTACAACTTCCAGGGCAAAATGGAGCATCTCAGTTCCATCTACTTCGGAGAGATGTTTACAAGTATTGAGAAAGCATTTAATGATATCAATTCAGCTCTTGCCGCGAACAGAGAAGAGCTTCAGGATATGGCATACAGAGCTCAGATGGATGCAGAGGCAAAACCGGAATTCGCATCCCTTCCGAAAATGGACGATAACGAGTAAGAATCTGAATATTGCCGGAGTGTGTTAGAAGGCGGATTTCTCCGTCACAACACACTCCGTTTGCTGTAAATGAAAACCTTAGGAATAATAGCTGAATACAATCCGTTTCACAACGGACACAAATATCATATGGAAAGGGCAAAGAAACTGGCAGCTGCAGACACCTGCATGGTGGTTATGAGCGGAGATTTTACCCAGCGTGGTGAACCTGCCATATCCGATAAGTGGCAGAGGGCTGAGTATGCTGTCAGATACGGGGCAAATCTTGTAGTTGAGCTGCCCTTTATTTTTGCCTGCAACAGAGCTCCTGTTTTCGCAAGGGGTGGAGTCGATATCCTCGTTAAGGCAGGTGCGGACTGCATCGCTTTCGGCTGTGAGAGCACAGAGCCGGAGCTTTTGAGAGATACTGCTAAAGCCCTCGTTGCTGAGGAGATGACAATCGCGAAAAGAACCGGTGAAATCATGAAAGGCGGATGCTCTCATGCTGCTGCCCACGAGGCAGCGGTTCGTGAAATACTGGGGGAGGATGCTGCTGATAGAATAATGACCCCAAACAATATTCTGGGTGTAGAGTACTTAAAGAGAATGGAATTCTGGAGAAGAAGGGGCGTTTCCATTGAAGACATCCCTTTGCCCAGAAAAGGCGCCGGTTATTTCGGAATAGAGAATCTCGGTGAAAAGGGATTTGCCGGAGCTTCTGAAATAAGAAGGCTTCTGGCGGAGGGCAAACCCGTATCAGCCTATGTTCCCGGAATCACAGAGACGGAGAACCAGGAGAGAATCAAGGAAGAGATGTTCAGGATTCTTAAGGGCATTGTACTGCGAAGCACTCCCAGGGAACTTAAGGAGATATACTCCCTTGGCGAGGGTATAGAAAACAGAATAATAAGAGAAATACGAAAGGCACAGGGCTACGATAATCTTGTTGACAGGCTGGTTTCCAAGCGGTATACAGCATCGGCGATAAGACGAATTCTTACATATGTGGTTACAGGTATCAAGGGGCAGCAGGCAGACAGGCTCCTTGAGGAAGACATCCATGGGGTGCGGCTGCTGGCAGCTGATGCAAAAGGCCGTGCCCTTATTCGAAATACCGATAGCGAAAGGATTGCATTCGTACCGAATATCAACAGATTGCCGGAGGAGCATAAATGGAGCAGGGAAGTACTTGGGCTGGACGCAAAGGCAGCGGACTTCTACAATCTGCTTTGCGGCAGAAGTCTATACGAAGAATCCGATTATGTGAGAAGACCGGCAATAGTAATGTAATGTGCAGGGCAG
>JBJESQ010000004.1:0-10329 GCA_051882875.1 Lentihominibacter sp.
GGGAATTTCCAAAAAATGGTTGTAAATATATGGAAATTGTTGTAGTATTTTAGATATAGAAGGGAATGCTTCAACATGAGCCTTAAAAGGAGCCAAAAACAGGCCTAAATTCAAGGTCAGTTTGAAGCATATGGGATTAGCTTGATTTTGCTTCAACAAAAATCAAAATATGTTGAAGCAAAAAATCAATTACAACCATATTTACAACATCGGAGGTAAAAATGAAGGAAATCAGGGGTGAATTAGAGGCATGTTTGAAGCAGCTTGAATTATTTCAGGAAAACTTCAACAAGGCGGCAGCTGGCAGACAGGAGAGGCATCTGTACTGCCATAATCGCAACGGTAAACCAAGCTTCAGCGTGGCAACGTCAAGAAACGGTTTCCGAGCGCCGGCAAGAAAATCCATTAACGGGGACAGAGGCCTTATGGGGGAACTGCTGGCGGCGAAGCTAAGTGAAATCGCGGCGGGGCATGTTGCCGGCAACATAAGAGCCATAAGAAAAGTACTTGAAGGTTTTGAGGCTTTTGATTTAGAATCAGTAATGAGGGAGCTGCCTGCAGCATACAGGGCGCTGCCGGAAGATGTGTTTCGGGATGTGCTGCTGGGAAATGCAGGAAGAGGCAAGCTGCCTCGCAATACTGGCAGGGACATTCTTCCTCACAATGGTGACAGCCCGCAGCAGCAAAGCGGCATCATAGTTCCGGAGAGATTAATCATCGCCGCCCGGGAGGGAAGGCTCACATCAATTCAGAAAGAAGAAATCAGAGAGCTTCAGCGGGAATGGGCCGGTATGCCCTATCAGCAGAACGAGAAAAATCTCAAATCAAAAAACAAAGTAACCTCACGGGGACTGTCGGTTAGATCCAAATCCGAAGTGTCAATTGCGGAGATGCTGTACCATTATGATATACCCTTCAGATATGACGAGGTGATTGTAATAGGAGACAGAACCGTGTCACCGGACTTTTCTTTCCTGAGCATTCTTACAGGGAAAATCTGCTGGGAACATGCCGGAATGATAGACAACAGAAGTTATATCGAACACCACAGGTACAAAAGAGGCCTGTATGAATCAGCCGGTCTTGTGCCATGGTGCAATTATATCGAAACATACGACGACAGAGACGGAAGCATCGACATGAGACTTGTCGAGGCAGAAATAAGAAACAAACTGTTAAAGTGGCTGTTTCTGGAATGAACGGCAGACCGCCACAAAGGCAGACCGCCCGCAGGCAGACCGCAACGGCAGACCGCCAACGGCAGGCCGCCCAGAAACAGAAACCGCGAAAACATAATAAGAGGAACCGAATATGAAAGTAGATGTACTGGTAGCCGAAATCGGCTCAACTACAACAGTAGTGAATGCATTTAAAAATATAGACAGCGATAACCCGGAATTCTGGGCTCAGGGACAGGCACCCACAAGCGTAGTGGAGGGGGACGTAAGAGTCGGACTTCAGGGAGCAATCGATGACCTTTGCAGGAAGAAGGGAATCGACAGCCTGGAATACGATGAGATGCTGGCAACATCCTCCGCAGCGGGAGGACTCAAGATGACGGTACACGGACTGGTATATGACATGACAGCCAGAGCTGCCAAGGAAGCAGCCCTGGGTGCAGGAGGAATCATCCACTATGTAACCGCAGGAAAGCTTCGCCGCACAGATCTGAAAAAGATAGAAGAAATACAGCCGAACCTCATCCTCATAGCAGGAGGCGTTGACTACGGCGAAAGGGACACCGCCATTGACAACGCAGAAAAAATCAGAGGTCTGGGACTGAAAACTCCGATAATCTACGCCGGCAACGTAGAAAATCAGGAAGAAATGGAACTGATTTTTGACGAAGAGAGCGGACAGAAGCTGTACAACGTGGAAAACGTATATCCGCGCATAGACGACATGAATGTGGAACCATGCCGCAGAGTAATTCAGGCGGCATTCGAAGATCACATCACAAACGCACCGGGAATGGAACACGTCAGAGACATGGTGAACGGACCTATCATTCCTACTCCGGGCGCGGTAATGCAGTGCACCAAGCTCCTTAACGACTGCCTTGGAGAGGTAATGGTAATCGACGTAGGCGGAGCCACCACAGATGTGCATTCCGTGTGCAAGGAATCAGACAACGTGGCAAGAATAATGACGGCACCGGAGCCCTTTGCCAAGAGAACAGTTGAAGGTGACCTGGGAGTTTACGTTAACCGCATGAAGGTCATCGAATCCATAGGAGAAGAGGAATTCCGCGCAAAGGCAGAAAAAGCAGGATTTGATCCTGATGCAGCCCTGGCAAGCTACGTGGCAATTCCGAAAACAGAAGACGAGATCAAGCTGGTTGAAATGCTGACGGAGGAAGCGGTAATGAAGGCCGTTGACCGTCACGCAGGCCAGATAAGATACATATACGGTCCAAGCGGCAGAAGCACAGTAGCCGAAGGAAAGGACCTTACTCCTGTCAAATACATCGTAGGAACAGGCGGCGCCCTTACGAGGCTCCCTCACAGAGAAGAGATAATGGGACGCATCTGCGAGTACGATCAGACAGGAACAAAGCTCTTCCCAACATCCCATGCGAGGATAGCGGTGGACAACGACTATATCATGGCATCCCTGGGAGTGCTTTCGGTGAAGCACAGAGAAGGGGCAATAAAGCTTCTTGAGAAATCTCTGGGCTTCAAGTTCGAAAAACTCGAAGAAAACGAGCTGGGAATCAAGAGCGCGGCAGCTCAGAAGGGCGCTCTGGCAGACGCAGTAGCAGAGCTTGCCGAAAAAGACGCCGCAAGGGAAGAGATGATCAAGCACATCCTGGAATGTGAGGAACAGGGCTACAACATGACAGCATACAAGCTGGACTACGGCCTCATCACAGAAGAGGAAGCTGAACAGGAAGAACTGGAATGGGCCAGAAAAGAAGGCGAAAAAATGATGGACGAGGCCGCTCTGAAGGATCGCAAGATGGTAAGATCCTGTGGAGTCACTGAACTGGCAGAGGACGGCAGACCTAACTGTAACAGGGAATGCCACATCTGCACCCATACCCACTGCCCATTCAGAAACAAATAGGAAACAATGCAGCCTTTCGGGCATGCAGATTACAAAAACATACCAAAAACGAAAAATCCGGGCCCCCTTTGCCCGGACTTTTCATTTCTCGTCGTTATCATTTTTATTATCATTTGTGAGGAGGTTTCATGGCCGAGAGGATTACCGCGACACATTGGGGAATGAGAAGAAGAAGTGTTTTGCGTGTCTAATAATCCCCTAGCCATTCATCTTCAGCAACAATGATCACTTCCTTGTTGCAAGAATAATATAACAATGCAATATGACCTTTTTTAGTCGTATTTATGTAGATTTTGTGAAAACAACCATCATCGAGAGAAATAAACACTAAAATCGGGGTTTACAATCAACACAAAAAGGTTTACAATCACCCGAGAGAGGAAAACAATATGACTGTAAAAGATGAAGTGCTGAAAACACTTGAAAACAACAGAAGCCGTCACATATCCGGAGAGGAGATTTCCGAAAAAATCGGAGTGTCCCGGGCAGCGGTATGGAAGGCGGTTAAAGCTCTCAGAGAAGAGGGATATAACATCGAAGCCGTTACCAACAAAGGCTACGCCATGGCGGAATCCGGCCAGCTTGTATCGGAGGAGCTGCTGTGCCGGACCCTGGGGCCGAAGCTTCGCAGAAACGGCGTATTCTGCTACGACTCAATAGACTCCACAAACCTCCAGGCCAAAAGGCTGATTCTGTCAGGGGAAATCAGACATGGAAGCGTTGTCTTTGCGAATCGCCAGACTGCCGGAAGAGGGCGGCTGGGCAGGAGCTTCAACTCCCCTGAACAGGGAATCTACGTGAGCATAGCAGTAAAGCCCGACTTCGACATGAGCAAATCGGTGCTCGTAACCGTGGCGGCGGCGGTGGCGGTGGCAGATGCCATCGAAGAAGTCTGCCGGCAGGATGCGGGCATAAAATGGGTCAACGACATTTACATTGATGACAGGAAGGTCTGCGGAATACTGACAGAGGCCGAAACGGACTTCGAAACGGGAATAATTGACAGCCTTATTATCGGTATCGGAGTCAATACCTCCACGGCAGGGTTTCCGGCGGAGCTCAAGAAAATCGCCGGCAGCGTTAACGCAGAGGATGCCCGCGCAAAGGCAGAGCTTACGGCTAAAATCACAGAAAACACCCTGGCCAACGTTGTGGAAATCAGCGAAGGAGGCGTACCCGGTTTCATGGCGAGATACAGGAGCAAAAGCATACTGACAGGTCGTGAAATAATGGTTTACAAAGGGGTTTACCGAGAGGATCCCACCAGGGAGATAGGAGGGATTCCTGCCCGGGTGGAGGGCATCGATGACGAAGGCGGCCTTATGGTGGCATACAGAGACGGCAAGAGAGAAACCCTCACCTCAGGTGAGGTATCAATAAGGCTGTAGCAGCATGACTATAGCAAAACAACAAGAAGGGAGACTGAAAAAATGGAAAGCATCACTTACAAAAAGACAACAGGAATGGCCCTGGCAGGCCTTTTCGCTGCAATCGCAGCGGTATGCTCCTGGATATCGATTCCTCTGGGATTCACCCCGGTGCCGGTGAACCTGGCAACTCTGGCTGTAATGCTGGCAGGGGGACTTCTTGGCAAAAAGTACGGAACAATAAGCCTGGCAGTATTCACACTGGTTGGCGCAGTGGGAGTGCCTGTTTTCGCCGGGTTCAGAGGAGGCCTCAGCGTTCTGGCCGGTCCAACGGGAGGATACATTGTGGGATACATCGCAATGGCTTTCATAATAGGACTGCTCATGGAACATTGCAGCAGACCGGGAGAGGATGCAAAGGGCAAGGTTGTTGTGGTAGTAAAGACCGTTGTATCAATGATAGCCGGACTGGCAGCCTGTTATCTGCTGGGCACCGCATGGTTCGTGTTCAGTACCGGAACAGGCATTGGAGCCGCAATGGTTTCCTGTGTGATTCCTTTCCTTCCCGGTGAGGTTCTGAAGATTACCGCAGCAACGATTCTCGTAAGAAAGCTCAGGAGATTTATCAGATAGGATAAACATTTTTGGGAAAAAGACTTGCAAATTCCGCAACTGAAGAGGAAAATAGGAAACAGGGTATGCACCCGGGAATGAGAGGAGGAAGGAAAAAATAATTCAGAAGCGATAAAAAGGGGGCAGCAAGGGAAATTTTCATGAAAACGGTATTCAGCTATTACAAGAAATACATTCCGTATATGCTTATATGTGTGGCGGCGCTGTTCGGCCAGGTTATTGCCGAGCTGCTGCTGCCCACCTACATGTCTGACATAATAGATAACGGCATAGTGCCGGGGGACATGGATCATATAAGGCATGTGGGACTGATAATGATATTAATCGCAGGGCTGGCGGCTGTCTGTACAATTACAGGCGGCCTTTTCGCGTCTTTAACGGCAGCTAAAACGGCGGGCAGAATCAGAGCGGGGCTATTCGAGAAGGTCACGGAATTCAGCACGGCAGAGCTGGAGAAATTCTCCACGGCATCTCTGATAACAAGAACAACCAACGACGTTCAGATGGTGCAGCAGGCCACGGTAATGAGCCTCAGAATGATGCTTTTCGCGCCTCTTATGGGAATCGGAGCGGTGATAATGGCTCTGCGCACCAGCGTAGCGCTTTCCTGGACCGTGGGACTGGCTGTGATTTGTGTGCTGGGACTTATGGTGTTCGCCTTTATGGTCATATTCCCGAGATTCAAGGTGATGCAGGAAAAGCTGGACAGAATTAACCTGCTTATGAAGGAGCGCCTCTCGGGAACCCTGGTGGTGCGTGCCTTCAGAACAGAGAAGAGAGAAGAGGAACGCTTTGACGAGGCCAATACAGACCTGACAAAGCTGTACATATTCGTAAACAGATGCCTCTCCTTCATGATGCCGACAATGACTTTTATCATGAGCGGCGTAGGCGTGCTTATTGTGTGGGTGGGAGCTCACCTGGTTGATGCGCAGCAGCTTCTGATAGGAGACATGCTGGCATATCTCCAGTATGCGATGCATGTGATAATGAGCTTCATGTTTGTAACCATGATTTTTGTGATGCTGCCAAGAGCTGCTGTTTCAATGAAGCGAATCGGAGAGGTTCTGGATACGGAGCTTTCAATAAAGGATCCTGAAGCTGCCGGAATGCCGGCAGCCGGGGACAGCAGAGGTGTTCTGGAGTTTAGAAATGTTGCCTTTGCATACCCTGATTCGGAGGAGAGCGTCCTGAAGGGAATCTCATTCAAGGCAATGCCGGGGCAGACTACGGCCATAATCGGCGGAACGGGCAGCGGCAAGTCCACCCTGATTAACCTGATACCGAGGTTCTACGATGTGACAGAGGGTGAGATTCTTCTGGGAGGTACAGACATCAGAGAGCTGACTCAGAAGGAGCTGAGAAGCCACATAGGCATCGTGCCTCAGAAGGGGACCCTGTTCAGCGGAACAATCGAGAGCAATCTGAGATACGGTAACGAAAATGCCTCGGAGGAGGATCTGATTAAGGCGTCGGAAATCGCCCAGGCCATGGAGTTTATAAATGAGAAACCGGAAGGCTTTAAGACAGAAATCGCTCAGGGAGGGGTCAATGTTTCCGGCGGCCAGAAGCAGCGTCTCTGTATTGCCAGAGCCCTTGTGAAAAAGCCGGAGGTGCTCATATTTGATGACAGCTTCAGCGCTCTGGACTTTGCAACGGACAGAGCCCTGCGGGGGGCCTTGAAACAGAATATCGGAAACAGTACTTTCATAATTGTGGCTCAGCGCATTAACACAATCATGGATGCTGACCGGATTGTTGTTATGGACGACGGGCACATGGTAGGCTGCGGAACCCACAGCCAGCTTCTGGACACCTGTGATGTATACAGGGAAATAGCCCTGTCTCAGCTGAGTGAGAAGGAGCTTGCAATGGCCTCCGGTGCAGATGAAAATATGGCCGCCGGCCGGGATGAATCTCCATTGAAGGGAGGTGCATGCTGATGGCAAGAACAAGTGAAGCGAGAAGGAAGGCTCCAAGGCATGGAGGCAAGGCCGCCAAGATGATGCCGGGGGAAAAGGCCAAGGATTTCAAGGGAACCATACTGAAGCTTCTGGGATACCTGAAGCCCTACAGGCTGCAGCTTGTTGTGGTGGTTTTCGCTGCGATTCTGAGCACTGTTTTCACCACCATTTCTCCGGCTATTCTGGGCAGGGGCACAGACATAGTGGTGAAGGGAATCGCGGGAAAGGGAATCGACTACAGCGCGCTGGCGTCGATACTTGTCATGCTGGTTTGTTTGTATGTGGCCAGCTGGCTCTTCGGAGTTATCCAGTCCTGGATTATGGCGAAGGTGTCCCAGAATGTAATATATACTTTAAGAAAGAGAATGTCCGAGAAGCTGGACAGGCTTCCGCTGAAGTACTTTGACAGGGTGACCTACGGGGAAGTTCAGAGCCGGATGATAAATGATGTGGAAACCATAAATCAGACTCTCACGGCAAGCATCACTCAGATGATTACCGCGGTGATAACAATCGTGGGGATTCTGGTAATGATGCTGAACATCAGCCTTACCATGACCCTGGCGGCGATGGTGGTTATTCCGGCATCCATGATTATTATCAAGCTCGTTGTGGGCAAGTCCCAGAAGCATTTCCGGAATCAGCAGGAATACCTTGGGAAGGTTAACGGACATGTTGAGGAGATGTTCTCAGGGCACGATATTGTGAAGGCCTTTAACAGGGAGGAAATTTCCAGGTCAGAATTCAACGAATACAACGATAAGCTCTGCGAATCCGCATGGAAGTCCCAGTTCTTTTCGGGAATGATGATGCCTCTGACCCAGCTTGTGGGAAATCTGGCATATGTAATGGTGTGCTTCCTGGGAGGCTATCTGGCTCTGCAGGGCAGGATTACCATCGGACAGATTCAGGCTTTCATCCAGTATGTCAGATCCTTTAACCAGCCTATGCAGCAGGTGGCCAACATAGCAAACCAGCTTCAGTCCACTGCGGCGGCAGCTGAGAGAATCTTCGAGCTTCTGGAGGAAGAGGAGGAGCAAGACGCCGCAACCACCGCAGGAGAGGATGACGGGGATACCGAATCCGGCTGTGGCGACCTCACCCCTGACGTGGCCGGGGATGTTGTCTTCCGGAACGTTTCCTTCGGATACCTTCCGGAGGAGCCGATAATAAAGAACTTTTCCTTTGAAGCGAAGGCAGGCCAGAGAGTTGCAATTGTCGGACCGACAGGAGCCGGCAAGACAACTCTTGTGAAGCTGCTTATGCGGTATTACGAACTGGACAGCGGAGAGATCTTCGTGGACGGGCGTGATATAAGAAGCATGACAAGACACGAGCTCAGAAGCAGGTTCGGTATGGTTTTGCAGGATACATGGCTTAACAGCAACTCGATAAAAGACAATATCAGATACGGTCGGGCCGATGCATCTGATGAGGACGTTGTGAGAGCAGCAAAGGCCGCCCACGCGGATCATTTCATCAGAACTCTGCCGGGGGGCTATGACATGAAAATAAATGAAGAAGCGACTAATATTTCAGCAGGGCAGAAGCAGCTGCTGACAATAGCCCGGGCAATCCTTGCCGACGCGCCGATACTGATTCTGGATGAGGCGACATCCTCTGTAGACACTCGAACGGAACGCATTATACAGAAAGCAATGAACAATCTGATGGAGGGCAGAACCAGCTTCATAATAGCCCATAGACTATCGACAATTCGCGATGCAGACCATATACTGGTGCTGGATCAGGGGGACATCGTTGAACAGGGCAATCATGATGAGCTTCTGGCAGCAGGAGGGTTCTATGCGAAGCTGTATAACAGCCAGTTTGCGGATTAAATTCACTAAACAGGAGTTTTGTGATATAATAGCCACCGGCAAAATCACAAGCAGAATATTAGAAGGAAATAATGGGAGAGTAACATGGAAAAAAAGAAAACACCGGGAGTAACGATAGTTTTTTATATTGTAGGGATTCTGTTCCTGGTTGTCGCAGCCTTCATGCTGGTTTCGGCAATCGCATACACAAACACATACCTGCAGTCATACGGAGCAACCTTCGGTGACATGTGGTCAAACTCCCTCCAGTATATCATCACCCGGTTCATGCCTTATCTGGGAATAGGCATGGTATCCCTGGGAATAGGCAAGGTAGTAAAGGATACGAGAAACATGAAGGTGGAAGCCGCCCAGGTTGACACAAGCGGTCTGGAGGCAATGCAGCAAAAGCAGGCAGAGCTTTCTGAAGAGATGGCTGAAAGAATCAGATATCTGTCGGAGAATCTTGACACCACAAGGGAAATACTGGGAATCAAAATCAGCGAGAAAGAAAAGAGAGACGCCTACAGGCTTCAGGAGATGGGCAAAGGCCTGACAGCCGCATTCGAGACCCTGGAAAGGAAAACACCGGAGCCGATAGTGATTACGGTGCCGGCAGCACCGGCAGTTCCGGAAACGCCTGCAAAGGCAGAAGCGGCTGCTGCAGAAATGCCTGAGACGGAAGCACCTGCGGCACCGGCGGGGCCTGTTCCGCAGATATTCAGAGTGGCCCGGAGCATGACAGCTCCGGCATGCCCTGCAGCAGAGCCGGCATCTGAAGATTTGGCAGCTGATGCAGGTGCAGCTGAGACATCTGCGACATCTGCGACACCCCAGATTTTCACAGTATCAAGAAGGATGACAATGCCTCGCTGCGGCAGATAGGCAAGAGAACATACACACAGCTGGAGAAACGAATGAAAAGATACAGATCATCTCACATGATAAGACCGGAACACCTGAATCACCACAGCAATCTGTATGCAGGACAGGGCATCGAATGGATGGTGGAGACTTCCTTTATCGTTGTAAACTGCGAGTACGGTAATCCCCAGGGGCTGCTCTACAAGAACACCCATAAGTTTGATTTCTATCATTCGGTAAATCCGGGAGACATTGTGACCTACGAGGGACTCATTGTCAGAACAGGCAGAACAAGTCTCACAATCAGAGTAGGACTTTATGACGAGAAAACAGGTGTTTTGAATGCGGAAGGCTTCACGACATTTGTAACTGTGAATCCCGAAACAAACAGACCGGTTGCCCACGGTATTACCCTGGATCAGCCGGCAGACGAGGACGAAAAGAAGTGGCGTGAAGAGGCTGATTGTTTTTTTGCGAAGAAGAGTTGAATAGAAATTTAAGAAGCCGGACCATGTTCCGGCTTTTTTGCTGGACCTTTCAGGCAGCGAAGGCTGCAGGGCGAAGGCGGCAGCCAAATCAAAGCCGGCAACCATGTCAAAGGCGCCAAGCAACAGG
>JBJESQ010000004.1:10429-15837 GCA_051882875.1 Lentihominibacter sp.
AATACAACAACCGCGGAATGGGGAATTCCGCTCTTCCATACAGCATCGAAATCTGTTATAATAATCGATTGAAAAAGGAGCGAAACATGTTTGATAAATTAGACTTTATAACAGAGAAATACGACGAGCTTGCCAGGAAGGTTTCCGACCCGGAAATCATCAACAATCAGCCGGTGTGGCAGAAGTACATCAAGGAAATGGGTGAGATGGAACCCATAGTCAAGAAGTACACCGAGTACAAAAAAGCCAAGACGGAACTGGCAGAGGCCAAGGAGCTTCTGGAGGCAGGCGACGAGGAAATGAGGGAGCTTGCCAAGATGGAAATAGGCGAGCTGGAAGAAAAAATAGAAACAGCGGAAGAGGAGCTGAAGGTTCTGCTTCTGCCTAAGGACCCTAACGACGAGAAAAATGTTATTCTGGAAATACGTGCCGGCACCGGAGGAGATGAAGCGGCTCTCTTCGGGGCGGATCTTCTGAGAATGTACACAAGATACGCAGAGCGCAACCGCTGGAAAACTGAGCTTATGGATCTGAACGAAACAGGCATAGGCGGAGTCAAGGAAGCTGTAATGCTCATCAAGGGCAAGGGGGCATACTCAAGACTTAAATTCGAAAGCGGTGCCCACAGAGTTCAGAGAGTCCCTGAGACTGAATCCAGCGGCAGGGTTCACACCTCTGCTGCAACAGTTGCAGTGCTGCCGGAGGTTGACGACGTTGAAATCGACCTGGATCCAAACGATGTGAGAGTGGACGTCTACAGAGCTTCCGGAAACGGGGGACAGTGCGTAAACACCACTGACTCCGCGGTAAGACTTACCCATGAGCCGACGGGTCTTGTGGTAACATGTCAGGATGAGAAATCCCAGATCAAGAACAAGGAAAAGGCTTTCAAGGTTCTCAAATCAAGGCTCTACGATCTGGAAATGCAGAAGCAGCAGGACGAGATTGCGGGACAGAGAAAGAGCCAGGTCGGCTCAGGAGACAGAAGCGAGAGAATAAGAACATACAACTTCCCTCAGGGCAGGGTGTCCGACCACAGAATAGGGCTGACCCTGTACAAGCTGGAATCCTTCCTTGACGGAGATATTGATGAAATCGTCGATGGTCTCATTACTGACGACCAGGCGAAGAAAATGCAGGAATTCTAATGAAAACACTACATCTAACAACAAGCAGAGAAGATATTGCAAAGGCAGCAAAGATAATTCACGACGGCGGCCTGGTGGCGTTTCCCACTGAAACGGTTTACGGCCTGGGAGCCAACGCCTTTGACGAGGATGCCGTTGCCAGAGTATACGAAGCCAAGGGCAGACCAAGCGACAACCCCATGATAGTTCACGTGGCAAGAGCCAGCGACATAGGGCAGTTCACCAGGATGCTCTCTCCGGACATAGTGGCACTGATAGAGAACTTCTGGCCGGGACCGCTGACTCTGGTAGTAAAGAAAAAACCGGGAGTTCCCGACAGAACAACGGGAGGACTTGACACTGTTGCAGTGAGAATGCCCGACAGCAGGCCGGCGCTGGACCTGATAAACGCAGCCTGCTGCCCTATAGCGGCACCAAGCGCCAATCTCTCCGGAAGCCCGAGTCCAACAAGAGCAAAGGACGTAATAGCTGATATGGATGGCAGAATTGACGCCATCATTTCCGGCGATGACTGCCGTGTGGGAATAGAATCCACCGTAGTGGACATGACAGGAGATGTGCCCACAATTCTCAGACCGGGAATAATAACAGCGGAAGCTCTGGAGGCGGCAATAGGCAAAGAAGTGAAGTACGATGAATCCCTGAAGGAGGATTCCAGGCACATCCAGCTTGATCCTGCGGCAGGGGTTTCGGAAGCGGACTTCCAGCCGAAATCCCCGGGAATGAAATACAAGCATTACGCCCCGAAGGCGGACATGATGGTTATAGAAGGTGAACGCAACAGAGTCAAGGCGGAAATCGAGAGGCTGAAGAGGCTGAACGAAGGCCTGGGCAACAATGTGGGAGTACTGCTCTTTGAGGAGCAGGCATTTATTGAAGCGGCCCATGATTTTTTCGCGAAGCTCAGAGACCTGGATTCCCAGGGGGTTGACCTGATACTGGCGGGAGCCCTCAGCGATACAGACGGGGTAGGCTTCGCGGTAATGAACAGAATGCTGAAGTCGGCAGGATACAATATAGCCAGAGTATAGAGGATAGCCAAATTATAAAGGCAAACAAGCCTAACCGGAGAAACGAGGACAAAGACATGTTAATTGCGATTGCATCAGATCACGGCGGATTTGAACTGAAGGAAAAGGTAAAGGAGCATCTCAGAGAAAGAAATGTGAAATTTGTGGATCTGGGAACAAACAGCACAGAGTCTGTAGACTACCCTGTTTACGGTAAGGCCTGCGCAGAGGCGGTGGCCTTAGGCAAGGCGGAGCGGGGTATCGTGATCTGCGGAACAGGCATAGGAATATCCATAGCGGCAAACAAGGTCAAAGGCATCAGATGCGGCCTTTGCACCAGCGTCGAGATGGCGAAGCTGACGCGACAGCACAACAACGCAAACATTCTGGCGATGGGAGGCAGAATTCTTGAAACGGAGACTGCCTTTGCGATTGTGGATGCATTCATCGACACACAGTTCGAGGGAGGAAGACACAAACGCAGAACGGACATGCTTGACGAAATGGCTTGATTGCCTTTGCATGAGCCCATGAACTTGTTATATAAATTGTTGTTTGAAATACAGAAAGGAAAGAGAAATGGGAAAGATTTATGTTTTTGACCATCCGTTAATTCAGCACAAGGTATCACAGATCAGAAACAAGGAAACTTCAACGAAGGATTTCAGACAGATTGTAAAGGAAATCGCAATGCTGATGACTTTTGAATCCAGCCGTGATCTCCCGCTGAAGGAGGTTGAAATCGAGACACCTATCTGCAAGACAACTGTGAATGTCCTTGAGGGTGAAGACGTGGCAGTTGTTCCTATTCTGAGAGCAGGTCTGGGCATGGTTGACGGTGTTCTTGAAATCATCCCGAATGCCAAGGTTGGACATGTGGGACTGTACAGAGATCCTGAAACCCATGAACCTGTGGAATACTACTGCAAAATGCCTGAGGACATTGACAAGAGAAAGATTTTCGTAACTGACCCTATGCTGGCAACAGGCGGAAGCGCAGTAGCTGCAATCGACTTTGTTAAGCAGCGCGGCGGCAAGGACATCGTATTCATGTGCCTCATCGCAGCACCTGAGGGAATCGAGGTTCTCAAGAAGGCTCACCCAGACGTTGACATCTACATTGCAGCCAAGGACGAATGCCTGAATGAGCATGCCTATATCGTTCCGGGCCTGGGTGATGCAGGAGACAGGATTTTTGGAACAAAATAATTTAGGAGAATAAGAATGAATTACAATTTAATCCCAGATAACATAAGTGAACATGATAACGTGTATGACGTTCTGAAGGAGAGGGGATTCATTGAACAGACAACAGACGAGGAGGGAATTCGGGAGCTCCTGGGCAAGGAGAAGATCAAGTTCTATATCGGATTCGACCCTACTGCCGACTGTCTCCATGTGGGTCACTTCATGCAGGTTATCATTATGATGTACATGCAGAAGTTCGGACACACTCCGGTTGTTCTCATCGGCGGCGGAACAACCATGATCGGGGACCCCTCAGGAAGATCCGACATGAGACAGATGATGACCCAGGAGACGATAAGAGAGAACGGCGTTCAGTTCAAGCACCTCTTTGACAGGTTCCTGGAGTTTGATGAGGAGTGGGAGTATACCCCGAGCGGAAGCGTCCTGGGCAAGGGCTCATACAACAGGGAACCGGAGCCGGGCAAGGCCATATGCGTGAACAACGCCGACTGGCTTCTGGGATTTAATTACCTGGAATTCATCAGAGATATTGGAAGCAAATTCAATGTAAACTCAATGCTTCGGGCAGAGTGCTTCAAGCAGAGAATGGCTAAGGAAGGGGGACTGACCTTCCTGGAGTTCAACTACATGCTCCTCCAGTCCTACGACTTCTACTGCCTGGCCCGTGACATTGACTGCAAGATTGAGTTTGGCGGAAACGACCAGTGGTCGAATATCCTCTTCGGAGCGGACCTGGCCAGAAAGATTCTTGGCAGGGACAGCTACTACGGCATGACCTTCGCTCTGCTGACAAACTCAGAGGGCAAGAAGATGGGCAAAACCCAGAGCGGCGCTCTGTGGCTTTCACCTGAGAAGACTTCACCTTATGAATTCTATCAGTACTGGAGAAACGTTGGAGACGCCGACGTGGAGAAGTGCCTGAGAATGCTCACCTTCCTGCCAATGGATGAGGTTAAAAGACTTGCGTCCCTTGAGGGGGCTGAGATAAACAAGGCCAAGGAGGTTCTTGCCTACGAGGTAACCAAGCTGGTTCACGGCGAGGATGAAGCAGTTAAGGCTCAGGAGGCTGCCCGGGCAGCCTTCAGCGGAGGCGCCGGCGGTGCCATGGCCAATCTGCCTGAGGTGGAAATCGCTGCTGCTGACCTGAACTCAACAGACAAGGAAGGAAATGCGCTGGGAGGCCTTGGCGTGGCCGCATTCCTGACAAAGCTGGGTCTGACCTCCAGCAACAGGGACGCCATGGATGTTATCAAGCAGGGCGGCCTGAAGCTTGACGGAGAGAAGGTAACAGACCCGAAGACCCTCATCAGGCCTGAATCCTTCAAGGATGGCAAGATGCTGGTTGAAAAGGGAAAGAAGAAGAAAATCCTGGCGAAGCTGGTATAAGGCGATGGTGAAGCGGCAATTGCTGCAAATATAATAAAAGATAATAAATTGCTTCAACATAATTGCGGTTTTGTTGAAGCAATTTTGTTTTTGCCACAAGAAGTCATAAATATGCGGGTTTTCAGGGATTGCTTGTGGCATAAAGTGCCCTGCACCGACATCAAATGCCACAAATTATTTTAAATATCAAGGGTCTCAGTCATTTCTTGTGGCATAACCGTATTTGTCCTTAGTAGATAATTCCCTGTTTGCCACAAGATGTAACAATAATCGGGGGTTTTAGAAGAAACTTGTGGCATAGTGTTCTATCTCCCCACTTTGAATGCCACAAGAAAAAGTGAAAATCAAGCCTTTTAGCAATTGCCTGTGGCATTTTGCATTATGCATTATGCCGGTTGCTGTAACTTAACCGTTAGCTTCGCATCAATTCCACAAATCCCTTATTATCAGTATGTTCTTCGAGAGTTCCGAGGAATAATTGTGGAATCATATCATATTTGCCACAAGATATCATTAATTTGAATATGCAGAATTGACAATAATAACATCAAAAAGATGTTCAAAACAGCAAAAACAACAATTATTTGATAATAATAAAACAAAGTGATTGACTAAACGACATTACCGGGAGTACAGTGGTAGTGTGATTTGATAC
>JBJESQ010000005.1:0-2335 GCA_051882875.1 Lentihominibacter sp.
AACCTGGACCCTAACAAGGTCGATCATGCAAGATCCAGCGCTCGCAAGATTGCTGAAAGCATGCAGGAATTCATCGATAGACATACAACTGTCAGCACAGAGAGAACAGTTCTGAGACTGCTGGGAGTTGACGGTGTCGATGATGTTGATACTCCGCTTCCTAATGTTGTTGTGGATCAGATTCTTGAAGCAGGGGGACTGCCAAGAGGAGTTGCTTACTGGATGGGCAACGCAATGATTCAGACAGGCAAGGAACCTCAGGAAATCGCTGAAGAGATGGCTGCAGGAAAGCTGGACATCACGAAGCTGCCTCTGGCTTCCGCCAAGGATGCCGAGGAAAAAATAATGCCTAAGGTAATGGAAGCGCTGAAGGTTATCAGAGCACAGACAGAGAAGAGAAACCATTACCTGGCTACAATCGGGGAAGGCAGAAGACCTTACCTTTATGTAATCGTAGCTACAGGCAATATCTACGAGGACGTTGTACAGGCACAGGCTGCGGCAAGACAGGGTGCTGATATCATCGCGGTTATCAGAACAACTGCCCAGTCACTGCTTGACTATGTACCGTACGGACCTACAACAGAGGGCTTCGGCGGAACATATGCAACTCAGGAAAACTTCAGAATAATGAGAAAAGCTCTTGACGAGGTAGGGGAAGAGGTTGGCAGATACATCAGACTGTGCAACTATTCCTCCGGAATGTGCATGCCTGAAATCGCTGCAATGGGAGCCATCGAGAGACTGGACGTTATGCTCAATGACGCCCTCTACGGAATCCTGTTCAGAGACATCAACATGCAGAGAACTCTGGTTGACCAGTACTTCTCAAGAGTAATCATAGGTTACTGCGACATTATCTTCAACTCAGGTGAAGACAACTACCTTACAACTGATGACGCCTACGAAAATGCACATACGGTGCTGGCATCACAGCTTATTAATGAACAGTTCGCAGTACTGGCAAATGTTAAGGAAGAGCAGATGGGTCTGGGACATGCCTTCGAGATGGATCCTGATATCGAGAACGGATTCCTGTACGAGCTGGCACAGGCTGTAATGGCAAGGGAAATCTTCCCGAATGCTCCACTGAAGTACATGCCTCCTACAAAGTACATGACAGGAAACATCTTCAAGGGCAATGTTCAGGACGCTCTGTTTAACATGATAGCAATCTGGTCAGGTCAGTCCCTGCAGCTGCTGGGAATGCTGACAGAAGCAATCCACACGCCGCACATGCACGACAGATATCTCTCAATTGAAAATGCACAGTACATCTTCAACAACATGAGAGATATCGGAAGCGAAGTAGAATTCAAGGAAGGCGGAATCATCCAGACAAGAGCACAGCAGACTCTTGAAAAGGCAGACGCCCTTCTTTCGGAAATCGTTGAAGAGGGCCTGTTCTCTACTATTGAACAGGGTAAGTTCGGCGGAGTCAAGAGGCCGAGAGACGGAGGCAAGGGCCTTGCGGGAGTATGCGTCAAGGATGATGAATACTTCAATCCGTTCATTCCACTTATGTTAGGAGGTGCAGAATAATGGCAGATAAAACAGCAGTAGCTCAGATCGATCTGACAAAGGTAAAGCCTTACGGCGACACTCTTAACGACGGTATGACAGAGGTGGCCTTCACACTGCCTGTTCCTTACGGTGACGAGGCAAGTGAAGCGGCAAAGATTCTTGCCAAGAAGATGGGACTGGATGAGCCGAACGTTGTTTATTCCAAGGCAATGACTCCTGAATACACCTTCTTCGTGGTATACGGCAAGTGCCAGCATACGGTTGACTACACAACCATCAAGGTTGCCAAGGTTGACGTTGATGTAATGGACAGACTTGAATGTGCGGAGTACATCAAGGAAAACATCAAGCGTCCTGTTGTAATTGTTGGTGCATCAACAGGAACGGACGCACATACAGTAGGTATCGATGCCATCATGAACATGAAGGGCTTCCACGGACACTTCGGTCTTGAAAGATACGAGGGAATCGAAGCCTACAACCTGGGGTCCCAGGTTCCTAACGAAGATCTTATCGCAAAGGCAAAGGAGCTGAATGCGGATGCAATTCTGGTTTCACAGACTGTTACCCAGAAGGATATTCACATCGATAACCTGACAAACATGGTTGAGCTTCTTGAGGCTGAAGGCATGAGAGACAAGGTTATTCTGGTGTGCGGAGGCCCTAGAATTTCCCACGAGCTGGCTCAGGAGCTGGGCTATGATGCAGGCTTCGGACAGCACAAATATGCAGAGGATGTTGCTTCATTTGTTCTGACTGAAATAGTTAAGAGAAACATGGTATAGGAGGGTGCAGGCCCTATGCCTGCCCC
>JBJESQ010000005.1:2435-52680 GCA_051882875.1 Lentihominibacter sp.
TGGGAACACCGATGGAAACCGAGCTGGATGAGCTTGGCCGGAAGAAGGAAGTAATGGTAATAGACGGCAAGAAGTGGCTCTTCGAAAGACCTCTTCATGCTGACTACTCATTCATCAGAGCAACGGTTGCAGACGAATTCGGCAACTACTACTGCGCGAAGGCAACAAGGAACTTCAATCTCGTTATGGCGGGTGCAGCGGATCATACCGTAATTGCTCCTGAAAAGATTGTCAAGGTTGGAGAAGTGGATTCTGACATGTGGCAGGTTGCCGGCGTGCTGGTGGAATCAATTGTGGAAGGAGAAGAGAGATGGCAGATTTAAAAGAAAGAATCGCTAAAAGATGCGCCAAGGAATTCAACGATGGTGACTTCATCAATCTCGGCATCGGACTTCCGACAATGGTTGCGGATTATCTGCCTGAGGACATCATGGTAACCTGTCATTCCGAAAACGGTTTCGCGGGAATTGATTCCCTGGCAGATGAATCAAATTACGATGTCGACATCATCAACTCAGGGGGGCAGTATGTAACTGCTGTTCCCAGAGCGAAGTTCTTTGATACAGCCGAATCATTCGGCCTTGTCAGAGGAGGACATGTGAGAGCAACTGTTCTGGGGGCAATGGAGGTTGCCGAAAACGGCGACCTGGCAAACTGGATCGTTCCCGGCAAGAAGGTTGCCGGAATGGGTGGGGCGATGGACCTGTGCGCAGGATGTCCTGAAGTAATAATCACGATGCTTCACACCCAGAAGGGTGCCCACAAGATTAAACCTGCCTGCACGCTTCCGCTAACTGCAGAAAAGTGCGTTACGAAGATTATCACAGAAATGGCTGTAATGGATGTTACACCTGAGGGAATCAAGGTAATCGAGCTGCATCCGGACTTTACAAGAGACGAAGTTCAGGAGGCAACAGGCGTAGAGCTTATCTGGGCCGAAGATTTGAAACCATATCAGGAAGACTGATTATAATTATTCAAACGAAACTGCCCCGCCGGATTCCGGCGGGGCAGTTTCGTTGCAGGCAAGCAGCGCCCGGCCTCGGTTATAGTCGTATCCGGTTATAGTTGCTACTGCTCGTCTCAGCAACTCAATAAGGGCATATAATCCGGATATTCGGCCCGGATGTTGAAGCATTTGCACTGGGAGGAGATTTGCTTCAACATAGGCATGATTTTCACTGATTTTAAGGCATTTTCCGGGGTCGGATTTGAAGCTTTTTGCCTTTGCGAAAGATTGCTTCAACAAAATCAGGAAATTGTTGAAGCAAATAAAATTGATAAGCGGTTGCTTCAACAATTGGAAAAAATTAGGTGATATATCAGCTAGTTTTTGAGGCCGTGTTGAAGCAATTTTGAATTATCGCCGATATTTGCAACGAACATGAACCGGCAGCGACGACAAAACGAACTGGCAGAAAAAACTAATGAAAAAAAGGGGTTGACCAATGTGGACTAAAATGGTAAACTATGGTCAGATAATAAACCAGTTCACAATAGATATTACAATATAATAAGGAGGAAATAATTATGAAATGGACTTGCTCAGTATGCGGATACACTCACGAAGGCGATAAGGCACCGGAAAAGTGCCCACAGTGCGGAGTACCTGCTGAAAAATTCAACGCAGTAGAAGAAGGCGAAAGATCATGGGCTGCAGAGCACGTTGTTGGCGTAGCTAAGGGTGTAGATCCTGAAATCATCCAGGGCCTTAGAGATAACTTTAACGGAGAATGTACAGAAGTAGGTATGTATCTGGCTATGGCAAGAGTTGCTCATAGAGAAGGATATCCTGAAATCGGACTGTACTGGGAAAAGGCAGCATGGGAAGAAGCAGAACATGCAGCAAAGTTTGCAGAACTTCTGGGAGAGGTAATTACAGACTCAACTAAGAAGAATCTGGAAATGAGAGTTGACGCTGAAAACGGCGCAACAGCAGGAAAGTTCGAACTGGCTAAGATGGCTAAGGCTCAGAACCTGGACGCTATCCACGACACAGTTCACGAAATGGCCAGAGATGAAGCTAGACACGGTAAGGCATTTGAAGGCCTTCTGAAGAGATACTTCGGCTAAAAACAATTGAACAGACATAAGAGACATCCAGGGGAAGCGTAGCTGCGCTTCCCCTGAATTTGTTTTAGCTGCAGGGGAGTGTCAGCAGATATTGTGTTATAATGAATTCATGGATATTTCGACATTTGATTTTACAATTATAAGCATGGCGGGACTGATTGTCTTCGCAGCGGCATTTTTCGGAGGAATTGTTGACTCAGTCTGCGGCGGCGGAGGGCTTATTATCGTACCTTCCCTTATGGCAATCGGCATGCCGCCACATATGGTGGTGGGCACAAATCAGTGCGGTGCAATCATAGGATGCTGGGCTTCCTTCGCAGAATATGCAAAGGCAGGCAAGGTGGATATGAAAACCGGCAGGCTGGCGCTGCCCTTTGCTCTGGCAGGAGCCTTCATAGGCTCAAGACTGAATCTCGTTATTGATGAGAAGTATCTTCAGATATTGATGATAGTGCTGGTTCCGGCACTGACCATTGTTTCCATTATCAAAAGAGATGTTGGTGAAGAGGACAGATCAGCGGAGCTGACCCGCCGGAGAAGGATAGTATGCGCCGCAGCAATAGGTCTGCTGGTAAGCGCTTACCACGCCTTTTACGGACCTGCCAGCGGAATATTCTACCTTATGGGGTTCTCATTCTTCATGAAGTTCGATGCGGTGAGAGCCAACGGGCTGAGCAGATTCATGCTGGCATGCATAGATCTTGTATCCAGTGCCGTATATGCCGTGTGGGGATGCATATGCTGGAAGGCGGTTCTGGTTTACACCATCAGCTACATTGGAGGCAATATAATAGGAGCCCACATAGCGCTGAGCAGGGGCTCCGGTGTCATCCGTCCGCTGTATTACTGTGTTCTGGGGGGACTGATGATAAAGCTGGTTATTGATCTGTTTTAACAAAAGCAGGCTCATCAAGGGAAGGCGATGTGCTGTTAAGAGCCCGCCGGCAGATTTTTTTCACGGCTCCCGGCTTAGTGAATCGCTCGAGGCCCGCCTTGTCCACAACCTGGAAGTACTGCCTGTTACAGGAACCCTCCCGGATAAACACCTCCCACACATCCACAGCCTTGCTGAAATCCGTGTGGCTCATATTCCATATCTGAAGCGCAGCCAATCCGCTGACGGCATAGCTGATGTAGTACATGGGGGACTCGAAATTGTGACTGACAAATACCCAGGAGTATCCGTCATCCTCACCCAGCCATGTGTTGTAACGGGCGTAGGTTTCGGCATAGGCTTCGTTTACCTCTGACAGAGTCATGTCCGGATCCGCGTAAACCAGCCTCTGAAATTCATCGTATATGCAGCCGTCAATTACATTAAGCAGCAGCTCATCGGAGACGTATTTCTCTGCAGTGTTTTCCTTGCCGAATATTTCATCATAATAATGGGTCATGAGAGCCTCGAATCCGTTTGAGGCAACCTCAGCCAGATCGATGTTATCCTCATCGGTGAGAATGTTTTCGCCGCCGGAAACGGAGTATTCAGTAAAGTGTCCGAATTCGTGGGAAAGAACCACGAAGTCCCTCTCTCCATCCAGAGTCATTGATATGAACGGGCTCTCAGTCTTAGGGATATAAGTTGTGAAAGCACCATCCTGTCTGCAGTCCTCATCGCCAATGGAATAAAGCTTGTCCTCAATCATTTCGCTGCAGGCATCGCCGGCTAACGGGCTCAAACGACTGCTGTACTTCTGAAGCAGTGAGAGCATCTTTCTCTCGGACATATCGGGAACCTCAGGCTCACTGTAGCCTCCGGAACTGTAAAGGTTATCGTAGTATGCGGAGGATACCTCTCTGACATCCTCATACAAAGACTCCAGATCCCGGGCTGCATAATCCCTGTTGTATTCGTGTTCATCGGCAAAATCCGCGTAGTTGTCATAGCCGAAGGTGCCTGCCAGTTCAGTTCTGAGTTTCACCAGTTTGAGGAAGATTTTTCCCGCTTCTCCGTTGGCATGCTCCATGAGGTTATCGTATATTTCAATATATCCTGCATAGTCGGTTTCTGCCAGACGGTTTCCCTCCTCGCTGAAAAAGCTGTCCACGGTCCACTCCCTGCTGTTGTATTTATAAGGATGCCGGCTAACGGATTCCATGGTTTTGTTGTATCTGTCAACCAGCTTCTGGATTCTGCTCAGCAGCTTCTTCTGCTTTCCCGTCAGAACTTCATAATCCTCAAATTCCCTGAAGGCATCCGCACCCACATGTCGGCGAAACTCAGGGGCACAGGGTCCCCTGGTGATGCTCCGGCACACCCCGCAAAGGCGATCCGTGCTTTCCTGTAGAATGTCGTAAGTGTACAGCTGTTCATCGGAATAGTATTCGTTTGTAACATCAGTGGAATATTTAACATAGATGACAGAGTACAGCGATGATATTTCGACGCATTCCTCATAGAGACTGTCATAAAGCTTCAGGACGCTGTCAGACCGGTCAGTTTCCGCCAGCTTTTCCAGCTTGTCGCATTTCCTGTTGAAATCATCGGTTTCGTAATGGTAGTATTCTACTCCCGCCACCGTTCCCTCAGCTCCGTTGGCGCCGCAGCCAGCGAAGGAAAGCAGCATGACAAGGGCCAGTAGAAGAGCAATTGTTTTTCTCATAATGGTAATCCTCCCCTTTTTGTTTTATATTTTACCACGCCTTCGGCATGTAGTTGACTCTTTACCTTTTGTCCGATAATGGGTATAATGACTTTGTATGTTCAGCGAGGTGAGATTAATGAATAAATTGAAAATTACAGTTATAACGGTGATGGCTCTGGTAATGACAGCAGGGTTGTGCGGGTGTACCACCTTTGACAATTTCAAGGCTGCCTTTATTGATAAGAATCAGGACAGCGGCAGCGAGGTGATTATAGGAGTGCTGGAGCCTGTTACAGGTTCGGAATCCAAGAATGCGGAGGATGAAATTCGCGGAATTCAGCTGGCAAACAGCGTTCATCCCAAGGCGGGGGACTACAGGGTATCCCTTGTGTTTTCCGACAACAAATCCGACATAGATGCCACTGAAACAGCAGCCCAGACTCTCATATCAAAGGATCCGGCAATTATTCTGGGAAGCTATGGAAGCGTGTATTCCCTGTCAGCTTCGCCCTACATCAGAGATGCCGGAATTCCTGCGATTTCCATCACAAACACCAATCCTCTGGTTACGAGAAACAACGAATATTACTACAGAGTCTGTTATGTTGATTCCAACCAGGGGGAACTTCTTGGAAGATATGTTGTTGAGGGAAAAAAAGAAAATAAGGCGGGAGTGCTTCTGCCAGAGGGAGATGATGCAGCTCAGGCAATGGCGGCATCCTTCGGAAGTCGCATGAGAGCAGAGACGGATAACGATGATGCTATTGCGTTCTACGAGCAGTACAAGACAGGACAGAAGGACTTCACTGAAGAGCTGAACCGAATAAACAAAACCGGAGTCAAAAGCGTTCTGCTGCCGGGAGAATATGCCGATGCGGCAAACATCATAACCCAGGCAGCGAAAATGGATATGGATGTGGAATTTCTTGGGGATACCACCTGGAGCAACAGCAGCTTCAGGAAACTTCTGGGTCATAATGTAACAAGTGAGGATTACGCTTTCGTTCAGTTCTTCTCATCCGAGGGAGAACTTACAAGTCAGGCAATAACCAAGGAGCGTGAACTGTTCCTTGAAGCCTATCAGAAGGAATACGGCAAAGACAGCGAGCCTTCAGATGCAATGGCTCTGGGATATGATGCCTATGTAATTGCAGTAGATGCAATAAGCCGGGCGGAAGGCGAGCCGGATGCCGGCACGGTTGCGGAGGTTCTGGCGGATCCCGGATATCAGGTTGAGGGAGCCACCGGGCTGATTAACTTCAACTCAATCGGAGATCCCATCAAAACAGCATATATAACAAAATGGAGAAACAACAAGACAGAAACGATATATACCCTGGAGGCACAGGAATAATAAAGTCAAAACAACAGTCATAATAGATTCGTTACAAGAAAGGAGAAAAAACTATGGAACAGAAAATAATTGATGCACTGCAGCAGATCAGACCTTTCCTGCAGAGAGACGGAGGAGATATCGAATTCGTTGAACTCACAGAGGACAATGTTGTCAAGGTAAGACTTCAGGGTCACTGCGCCGGATGTCCGGGAGCGCAGATGACAATAAAGGGTGTAGTTGAGAAGATTCTCAAGGAGAGCTATCCTGAAATCAAGAGCGTAGAGGCTGTAAAGTAAGTGATGGGTTTTCTTAAACAGGTATTTGAGAAAATAGAAGAAAACAGGACAGAGATGCTGGCATCTCTGTCTGATCTTATATCGGTCCCAAGTGTGGCAGGCAGCCCGAAGGAGGGGATGCCCTTCGGCGAAGAAGTTGACAGGGCATACAGAACAATGCTGGAAATGGCTGAGACCCAGGGCTTTGATGTTTTTGATGCAGATGGCTATGGCGGTCATTTTGATTTTCAGGGAACAGGCGAGGGTATACTGGGAATAGTCGGACATCTTGATGTGGTTCCTGAGGGGGAAGGCTGGGATTTCGAGCCGTACTCAGGAGATGTCTCTGACGGATATCTGCTGGGCAGAGGAACCATGGACGACAAGGGGCCTGTGGTGGCATCCTTCTATGCCATGAAGGCACTTCAGGAATGCGGCTTCGAACCTGAGAAAACCGTTAGAATGATTCTGGGCCTTGACGAGGAAACCAACTGGGCCGGTATGGATTACTATCTGTCAGAAGTTGGGGAAAGGCCTGATATGGGCTTTACACCTGATGGTGATTTCCCCGTGATAAGGGCAGAGATGGGAATTCTCGTTTTTGATATGGTGAAAAAGCTTGCCCCATCAAAGGGCAAGGGTCTTGAGCTTGGCAGAATTGAAGGGGGCAGCGCTGCCAACTCCGTGGCGGATTTCGCCAGAGCCGTTGTCACCGACACCACAGGTGCAGGATACGACATCATTAGGGAGATGGTGTCAAACTGCCGGGAAAATAAGGGTCGGAGTATAAGCTGCAGAGGTGTTGGCAGAGGCCTGGAGATTACTGTTCGCGGCAAGTCTGCCCATGGTGCCAGACCTGAAATGGGAGAAAACGCCATTTCGATTCTCATGGATTTTCTTGGAGGATTGAATATAATCAATGATGATGCCTCTGATTTTATCAGCTTTTATAACAGCTGCATCGGTTACAACCTTCATGGTGAAAATGTGGGCTGCTGCCTTGAGGATGAGGATTCGGGACAGCTTGTGTTCAACACAGGAATGATTCATGTTGACAGGAACGAGGCCCGGCTGACCATAAATATCAGGTATCCGGTTTCATCCTCAGCAGAGGAAGTATATGAAGGAATCATGGAGGTTCTTGACGGATACGGAATCGGAATAGTTAAGGGAAAGAACCAGCTGCCTATCAATCTCAGCGGAGATATGCCGCTGGTTAAAACTCTTATGGATGTTTACAGAAAGCACACCGGAGATATGGACAGTGTGCCTCTTGTAATAGGCGGAGGCACGTATGCCCGTGCAATGGATAACATTGTTGCTTTTGGTGCGAGATTTCCGGGAGAGCCGGAGCTGGGTCATCAGAAAAACGAGAAGATTTCAGTAGATAACCTGATGAGGCTGGCTAAGATTTATGCAGAGGCGATTTATGAACTGGCTAAAGCAGAAAATTAAATACAGCCTGCCCTTGAAGAAAATAATGGAGAAGCAGCAGTTCTTCAGGGTTCTTGCTGCGGCAATTGCGGTTAATCTGGGACTGGCAGGCATTTTCGTTGTGCTGCAGGACAGCGTCAAGGATATTACCGTTACCGTCAACGGCAAAACAGCCCAGTACAAGACAATCAGAAATTCCGTCTCCAAGCTCCTCAGAGGATGGGAGGTGGAGCTGGACGAGAAGGACAAAGTGGTGCCCGGAGTGGATGCGAAGCTGGAGGACGGCATGAACGTGGAGATCGAGACCTACCGCGTTGCCCGGGAAACCCTTGAGGAGGAAACTGACTTCAAGACAAAGAAGAGCTACACCTCGGATCTTATTGAAGGTGAGACGAAGGTAGCGAAGAAGGGCGCTAAAGGCCTGGACAAGGTGGTGTATGAGGTTTCCTATCTGGGAGATAAGGAACAGAGTCGCAAGGAAATCAAGCGAACCACCGTCAGAAAGCCGGTAACCGAGGAAATACTGGTGGGTACTGCTGTGTCATACAACGGCGTCAAGTACAGCCGCAAGCTTACGGTAAGCTCCACGGCATACTGCCTTAGGGGCAGAACTGCTACGGGAACAACGGTTCACAAGGGAACCATAGCAGTGGATCCCAGTGTGATTCCGCTGGGATCCTATGGATATGTTCCCGGATACGGTGAGGTTCACGCCGAGGATACCGGCGGTGCCATCAAAGGAAATATCATCGATGTATGGTTTCCGACCTACAGCCAGTGCAGAAGCTGGGGCAGGCGGACAGTGGATATATACATCAAATAGAACAAAATCGCAATATTAGGCAAAGAAGCGTTACTGAAGGTGCTTCCTCAGGAGCTCAGCGAAGAGAGCTGCGTCGTCCTCTGTGGTGAAGATAGCCCTGGCGGAAATATTTCTTCCGCCGCCTTTGCCGCCGTAAAAGCCGGCATACTCCTTAACAAGGGCGCCGCAGTCGGGACTTCCTTCGGAAACCAGAACATAGGATGTATCGGCGGGGCAGTAAAGCATTATCAGTCTGCCTTTGCATGAAGGTTTGCCCATGTATTCCTTGGACAGGTTGAAGGCGTCGTCCATAGAAAGGTTTTTCAGAGGGTGCACAAGTACTGTCGTCTCTGAGAGTTCAAGAGCTTCATCAAGTTTCTGCTGTTCTGCGGACAGCAGAACTTTTTTTATTGCCGCCAGACTGCCTTTGGTTTCGGCAAGTTTTGCCTCAATGCCCTTTATCTTGTCAGGCAGATCTTCAGGGGCACAGGAATGGTCATTTGACATATCCCTGAGCAAGTCGTGCTTCTTGTCGTAGTCCGCCAGGGCTCGCTGACCTGCCTCGAAGAATATGCGGAACATACCCTTGTAGTTTTCGACCTTTAATATCTTGATGAGTCCCACCTGCCCTGCAGTTTTCGGATGGGTGCCGCAGCAGGCGACGCAGTCTGCGGGATTTTCCGGGGAACCGACACATACTATGGAAATGTCCTCGTCAAAGGCCAGTGCTTTTCGGAGAGGCATATTTGCCGCCTCCTCCCTGGTTTCAAACCTCATGACGGTAACGGGAGTGTTTTCCCAGATAACTTTATTTGCCAGAAGTTCGCAGTGGGCTGCCAGCCGGCGGTCAATCTGCTCAGGACGGGTCATTTCAGGGTTTGCTGGCTCATCCTCCAGGCTTATATCTATTGTCATGTAATCCTCTCCCATATGGAAGCCCCGGTTCACACCACCGCACTCCTGATAGAATATTCCGGAAAGAATGTGTTCGCCGCAGTGGCGCTGCATGTTGTCAAAACGCCTGTCCCAGTCAAGGGAGCAGTGAACCGATGCTCCCGTCGTCAGACCATCTGTGCTGCTGATGGTGTGTACCACATCATCGCCCTCCTCCTGAACATCTGTAACATCAAAAAGGACTCCTGCGAAGGCAATGGTGCCCAGGTCGCAGCTCTGTCCGCCCCCTTCAGGAAAAAAGGCGGTTCTGTCAAGATAAATGCCTCTGTCGGTGATTTTCACTATTTCTGCATCCCATTCTCTTATGTTAACGTCCTGCTGGTATAATTTTGTGGTTGCCATGTTGTAATCTCCTTAATTTAACAGCAATTCTATTATTGAAAGTTTAAGACCTTTGAGCAAAAAAGTCAATTTTTTCATTGAAAAGGAAATGAATAACGGTGTATAATGAAGAAAAACTGACAAGTTTGCTGTAAATTCCCAGGTTGCAGGCCGTTTACAGAAATATACTGTAAATTACTGGCAGCAAACCCGAGAAACCGCTTAAAATACACATTTATTAAGGTTTTTGGCAGAAGTGAAATAATATTTACGAAACCTGTGGAAAACTGTGTTCTAAATTAAAAACTTGACAGCTAAAACGTTGAAATTTCAACAACAGTAAAAAAATGGTTATCCACAGGGTGCGTTGGATAAAATTGTATACAATCCGCCAAATGCTGTGGATAACTCTTGAAAAGCCCTAAAATACTGGACATTTGAACTGTTGAACCAAATATTTACAGCTAACGGAATTGGTTTACATAATTTATTACAAATTGCAGGAGAAGAAAAAATGCTAAAAGAGAAAACGGTATACAAGGATGAGCTCCCTATTAATGTTATTACAGCAAATATAGATGAGTACCCTATTCACTTCCATGACGACATGGAAATCGTATATGTGCTGGAGGGCAATGTGATCCTGCGCAACGGATATTACACCTACAATCTGAAGCAGGGGGATATTTTCATAATTAATGACAGGGAAATGCACAGCTTTGAGAATACCGGTGAAGACAATATGGTTATGATGCTCCAGATGGATCTCACCTACTTCTCGAGATACTACGATAACCTGAGAAACAACTTCTTCGTTACGGACATGGAAGATGACAGCGATGAAAGCCTGGATGTTCTCAAAGGCATACTGGCAAGAATAATGATGGAGATTCTCCAGAAGGGTTACGGGTATGAACACAAGGTAATTGAGAGCACCCATAACCTTATCGCCTGCCTTATGTCGGATTTTCAGTATTTCGTCATGGAGGACGGTAAGTTCAAGAATGAGGCGAAGAACAAGGGAAACAAGATTCTGGCGGGAAGGCTGAACAGAATAACAGATTACATGTATGACAACTATAACCGCAAGCTGACCCTTAACGAAATTGCAGAGAGGGAGCACCTGTCAATATATTATCTGTCACATATTATTAAGGAGGCGACGGGACTCAGCTTCCAGGATCTTTTAAGCTACATCAGAGTGGAGGAGTCCGAAAGACTGCTTTTGGGCACCAACAAGAAGATAGGTGCCATTGCCGAAGAAACGGGCTTTTCTGCTGTGAGATACTACATCAAGCACTTCGAACAGTGGTTTGGCATGCATCCTCTGGAATACAGAAAAAAATATATTGGTAAAATCATAAGCAGAGAAATCGAGGCAAAGTATACGAAATGCTCTCCGGCTCAGATTGAGGAGGCAATTCGCCGGCAGGTGAAGGGCGTCTATGCGGATTACCTGGACAAGATGAAGATTAAGCCGACCATAATCGATGTGGATGTATATGATGATTACGCCTGTGTGCTGGACTCGAAGCCTCAGCTGGAGGAGTCCATGACCAGAGAAATAAACAGAGTGCTGGCTGAACCATACCTGCTCATGAGGGAAATGGATGAAAATCTAATTGCCTCAGGAGAAAACTATATGATTACCACAAAGGACAAGTACCCGGGACCGCTCTCAAGTCTTAGCATTCTTGTTTACAACTTTGATGAAAATGTAAGCAAATCCCTCAAGCGGATAGGATCTAATTCGGATCTTATGAGGATAATAAGAAACTACGACGGTGAAACAGAATTTCTCGTTCGGTGTAACGGCTTTTCCGGGGAATACAGAATCCTGCGCCGAAGAATTGTCAGGGAAAACTTCATTCAGATGCTTGAAGTACACGGAAACGACCAGGAGGATGTATCACCTCGCCAGAAGCTGATCAACGAAATTGCCGCTGCTCCGGGAGTGCAGAGCGCCAGTGTATCAACCTCTGATGCACTGAGTATAAGGAGCATTTTCAAGGGAATCGGTGCCGAACTCATTCTAATCGATCGCAAGTAATAATAGCAGAAAATATAATTGACAGAAAAAACAGAACAGCAAACTAGTGACCTGTTTTAAGCAAAAGCCTTATTGAAATGGTTTTTTTAAAGGCATATGATTGTACTTGAAAAGAGGCTTCAGTATTTCGATACAAATACAATTGTATTCAATGTTATTAAACATATTTTTTATGGAGGTAGAATATGAAATTACTTATCATCGGAGCTGGTGGAGTTGGTACATCAGCAGCTAAGATTATCGAGAGAGCAGGAGCTGAAGGCGACTGGGCTGAAAAGGTTGTAGTAGCAGACTATGACGTTGAGAGAGCTAAGATTGTAGCAAACGAAATCTGCGGCGGCGGCAAGTTCGTTCCTGCACAGATTAACGCTATGGATCCTGCAAGCATCAAGGCAGTTGTTGAAGAACACGGATGTGACTTCGCAATGAACGCTTGTGACCCTAGAATGAACGAGACTATTTTCGATACTTGTCTCGAGCTGAAGATTGGTTACCTTGACTGTGCCATGACACTTGGTACTGAGCACCCTGAAAAGCCTTACGAACTGGCTAACATCAAGCTGGGTGACTATCAGTTTGCTAAGCAGAAGGAATGGGAAGCATCAGGCAAGATCGCTGTATGCGGATCAGGTGTTGAACCTGGTATGGCTGACGTATTTGCTAAGTTCGCAGCAGTACATCTCTTTGACAAGATTGACAGAGTTGACGTACGTGACGGCGACAACTACGGAAACACAGATTCAGACTTCGGTTTCTCAGTATGGACAACAATCGAAGAATGTCTGCAGCCGCCTGTAATCTGGGAAAAGAACGAAGAGTATCCTGAAGGACACTGGTTCTGTACTGAACCGTTCTCAGAACCTGAGGTATTCAACTTCCCTGACGGAATCGGCGATGTAGAAGTTGTTAACGTAGAACACGAAGAAGTACTGCTGGTACCAAGAGAAATCGACTGTAACAGAGTAACATTCAAGTATGGTGTTCCTAGAGAATTCAGAGCTAAGCTGCTGACTCTCCACGGATGGGGACTGGACAACAAGAGAGACAAGATTAAGGTTGGCGACAGCGAAATAACTCCTAGAGACTTTGTCTGCAAGGTTATCCCTTCACCGGTTGGATCAACTGACGAAATGACAGGTAAGGGCTGCGCAGGTACTTGGGTAACAGGATGGAAAGACGGCAAGTACAGATCAGTATATCTGTATCAGGTAGCTGACAACCAGGAATGCATCAAGAAGTACACTACTAACTCAGTAGTAGCACAGACTGCAGTAGGTCCTGTAATCATGATGGAACTTATCGCTAAGGGAATCTGGAATGAACCTGGTGCATGGGGTCCTGAACACTTCGATCCAGATCCATTCGTAGAAAGACTGGCTAAGTACGAATTCCCTGCAGGAATCAGAGAAATGGATTCAGAATACGCAGATGAACTGAACAAGAAGGCATTTGAGGATGCAGTAAAATAGTTCGAAAGAATTGATTTACAAATAAGTAAGTGGCTGTTGCACTGAGAACATAGTGCAGCAGCCCTTTTTCATTTGTGCCGGGAAGTATAATGGTGTAAACTGTAATCACTATGAAGAATACAAGAACCGTGGACATTATCGTTCCCTGCTACAATGAGGAACAGAACATAGAAGTCTTTTACAGGAAGGCCCGTCAGGTGGAGGAAAGCCTGGAGGGGTGTTCCTTCAGTTACATTTTCATTGATGACGGCAGTACCGACGGCACTCTGGACATAATAAAGAAGCTGTGTGAGGAGGCCGTTGAGAGGGTAGTGTCCATCAAATACATCTCCTTCAGCCGAAACTTCGGTAAGGAAGCGGCAATGCATGCGGGCATAAGGACCTCAGCCGGAAGCAGCAGCGACATGGCTGTAATTATGGATGCGGATCTCCAGCATCCTCCTGAAATGGTAGGAGATATGCTGAAAATAATGGAAGAAACCGGCTGTGACTGTGTTGCCGCCAGAAGAGTGTCAAGAAAGGGAGAACCGAAGCTAAGGAGCCTGCTGGCCAGAGGATTCTACAGAATCATGAACAGATACAGCGATATCAGCATCGCTGACGGAGCTGTGGACTTCAGACTCATGAAGAAATCCATGGTGAAGGCCATCGCCTCAATGCCGGAAACCCAGCGATTCAGCAAAGGCATATTCGCCTGGGTTGGGTTCGATACAGAGTGGATTGAGTTTGAGAACGTGAAGAGACTTTCCGGGGAAAGCAAGTGGACTGTGTGGGGACTTGCCAAATATGCCCTGGACGGCTTCATCGACTTTGCGAACTACCCGCTGAAGGTTCTGGGGGCCTTCGGAGGTGTAACCGCTGCCGGCTCAGCGCTGTATCTTGTGTTTGAGATTATCAAGACGCTGATAATGGGAAAGGATACCCCGGGCTATGCTTCCACGATATGTCTTATTCTTTTTTTCGGAGGAGTGATTATTGCCATGCTTGGGCTTCTGGGAGAATACATCGGCAGGATGTATCTGGAGACAAAGGGAAGACCGGTATACGTGGAAAAGGAGTCCAACATAGATGACTGATTCAATAAAAGCTTTCATTAAGAACAACAGGCTTGCCTTTGCAGCGTTTCTTCTGCCGGTACTGGTAATGGTGCTGGCTTTCGCCGTTACCGGAGTTTATCCCTTCGGAAGCAGACAGATTGCTGTAATAGACATGTACCACCAGTATGTTCCCTTCCTGGGAGAGCTTCAGTACAAGCTTCAGGAGGGGGGCAGCCTTTTTTATTCCTGGAACAGCGGCGGAGGATGCAATTTCTGGTGCCTGCTTTCCTATTACGGCGCAAGCCCTCTGAACCTTCTGCTTATTCTGTTTCCCAAGTCCCTGCTGATGGAGGGGGTAACAGTTATTCTCCTTATCAAGGTTGGACTTACGGGAAGCTTCATGTTCACATACCTGAAAAACGCAACGGGCCCCGCTGAGAACGTACATGACAGGAAACGGGGCTGGCATACAGTGGTTTTCGCTGCCATGTATGCCCTGTGCGCCTATGTTATCGGATATTACTGGTGCATAATGTGGCTTGATGCCGTAATGCTTCTGCCCCTTGTGATGCTTGGCCTTGTGAGGCTGATTGACCGGGGCGGCATGGCGCTTTACACCATTTCTCTGGCTCTGACAGTATTCAGCAATTATTACATTGCCATAATGGTATGCATCTTCATTCTGGTGTACTACCCTGTTCTGTATTTCATCAGAACCCGGGGCTTCAATCTAAGGCGCTGTGCGAAGGTTACCGCAAAGGCAGTATTCTGCTCTCTTCTTGCCATTGCCATGGCGGCGGTGATGCTGCTGCCGACATATTTCAGCATGAAGAACGCCTACTACTTTTCCTCAGATATGCCTGAGGAATGGAGTCTTTACAATAATATCCTTGACATTCTCAATCAGCTTCTGCCTAACGCACAGCTTACTTACATTGACGGATTGCCGAATCTGTGCTGCGGTATGCTTGTGACAATAATGCTGATATTCTATTTCATAACCCGTGAAATTCCTCTTAAGGAGAAGGCGCTGAATGGAGCCTTTCTTCTTTTCATGTTCTTCAGCCTCAATCTGAACAAGCTGGATTTCATATGGCACGGGATGCATTTCCCTAATCAGCTTCCATACCGCTATACATTTGTAATATGCTTCCTGCTGGTGGCGATGGGATACCGAACATTAAACAGAATTGACAGTATCAGTACAGGCAATATAATTGCGGTAATTGCAGGAGGAGCCGGATATTATGTGCTGGCCCAGAAGATGTTCCATACGGGCATTGACAACATGACCGTTTTCGTTTACTACGGCCTTGCTCTGCTGGCAGGCTACGGGACCGTGCTGCTTCTTTACAGGCAGCAGAGGATTACGAGAAAGACCTTCGTATTTCTTGTGGCTGCGGTGGTTACTGCAGAGCTCTGCATAACCACATGTACGGAAATATCGGTGGTGGGGAATTCCTCCAGAGAGACATATAACGAAAACAAAAGCAGCATAACGGAGCTGGCTGCCTTTGCAAATGAAAGAGGAGGAGCCACATCCGAAGGTGGAGACGGAAGGTTCTCCAGAACAGAAATTGACGATCCCATAATCCACAACTGCCCGGCGATGTACCACTACAGGGGAATGGGACAGTTTTCATCGACGATAAACAGCGCCGCCACCACTCTTATGGAGAAGATTGGGCTTGAAAGCAATCCGGGAGGAAACAGGTTCAATTATAACGAAACCTGTCCTGTACTGAACTGCATCACAAATGTTAATTACCTGATTGCCAGAGACAGAAGTCTAGAGGATTCGGATTTCGCCCTTGTGAAGAAGAGCGGGAACTCCAGACTATATGAAAGCAAATATCCTCTGTCAATAGGATACATGCTTCCGGGAACCATTAGAACATGGCAGCCAGAAAGCGATAATCCGTTTACAAATCTGGAGAAATACTTAAGCAGCGCAACTGAAGGAGAGATAACGTCCGTATTCAGCAGCATTGGAAGGGGAGAGCTTAAGGGAAATGGACTGAAATCACACTATGATTCCCACGGAATTATAGAAACTGAACTTGAGAAGGGAAGCACGGAAGGAACTCTGTACATCAGGTACACTGCGCCAAGGGAGGATAAGTATTATGTCTTCGTTGAAGCAGACAGCGCTGAGGAGATAACAATAGACAGGGAAGATAACAAGGATGATCTTGTCGTTCAGCCAGACTGCGGATCCATAATGAATATAGGAACGCTGAGGGAAGGGGAGACTTTCAGGGTTAAGATTGAGTTTGAAACAGGCAGAGCAGGACGAACCACGTGTCATGTCTGCACCATGGATAAACAGGTCTGGGACAGGGCATATGAGATGATTTCCGCTGAAACTCTGAAGGTTGAGGAATGCGGAGATTCATTTATAAAAGGCACGGTAAGGGCCGAGGAGGGGCAGGTTCTGGTAACCTCCATTCCTTACGAGGAGGGATGGTCCCTTAAGGTGGATGGCAGGCCGAGAGAGATAACCGAGCTTGTGGGAGGATCATGGATTTCTGTGGGTCTGGATGAGGGAACCCACGAGATAGAGCTCAGCTTCAGGCCTCCGGGCGTAATTGCCGGTCTGCTGATATCGTTGATTGCATCAATTATTCTGATGCTGATATGTCAGCGGAGAAGAATCAGGAGACTTGTCTCCAGGCGGTTACAAGGCGCTCAACAGTATCGGAAATGTTGTTTAGAGGAATCTGATTGTAATAGAGAATCAGAGTAGATTTCTCCTGATTTACCGGCTGGGAATCAGATAAAGGGAAATCAGCCGCAGACACTGCAGGGATGCCGAGATTTTTGGCATCCTTTTTAAGTGCCTCGGCAGGCTTGGGAGAACTGATTTCCAGAATCACATTAATACCTGATGATGTATTGGCAACGCTGACGAAATCCGACGCCGTCCGGGTGAAAGTATCGGTTACCACCGACAGTTTCTGGGCGTACAGCTTACGTAGTTTCTTAATGTGGGTCTGGTAGTGTCCCGTCTCCATGAACATGGCAAGGGTCAGCTGCTCCAGCTTGGAGCAGGTCTGGGAATAGTCTCCGGCAATCGTTGAGAAGTCCCGGGCCATTGCTGCCGGGAGAACCATGTAGCTGATTTTAACGGCAGCGAAGAGGGTACTGGAGAAGGAGCCCAGATATACTACCCGATCCCCGTTTTCAAGACTTCTAAGTGCAGGGATAGGCTTGCCGAAATATCTCAATTCGCTGTCGTAATCGTCTTCAATAATGTAGCTGTCGTTTGCCTCCGCCCAGTTAATCAGCTCATATCTGCGACCCACAGGCATGACGCTGCCGGTGAAGGCGTGGTTCGATGGACTCACATATGCGGCAGTCCTGATGTTTGCCGGGAGCTTCTCGATGGCAAGGCCGTCTCTGTGAACCTCCACGGAGGTTATTGCGAAGCCTCTGTCTCTGAAGGTATTTCTCACGGGCATGTATCCCGGGTCCTCCAGAGCGACATGCTCCACTCCCTGCCTTCTCAGCAGCGTTGCCAGATGATTAGTTATCTGCTGAGTTCCTGCGCCTATTATTATCCTGTCGGGACTGCAGGATACACCTCGGGAGGTATAGAGATATCTCGAAATTTCCGTGCGAAGCCCTTCTTCTCCCTGGGGATCGCTCTCGAAGAACAGCGCAGGGGAATAGTCGTTAAGAATTCTGTTCATGCATTTCTTCCATTTGTTGAAATCGAAGCATTCCGGATCGTACTGCATTACGATGGAGTCAGAGGATGCGGATTCCTCCAGTGTTGAAACCTCCTGCAGCAGTATGTCGCTTACAGCGGGACCGGATTGCCGCTTATGGGCAAAGACCTTGCTTACATAGTAGCCCGATTGAGGCCGGGAGGTCACGTAGCCCTCAACGAGAAGCTGATTGTAGCTCTGTTCCACAGTTGTAATTGACAGTCCTGTTGAGGCGGCAAGACTTCTGAGAGAGGGGAGCTTTTCCCCCTCTGCCATTTCTCCGGTGAGAATGGCGTCCTTGATATAGCTGTAGAGCTGAATGTAGTAGGGTGTCTTCCTTGTTTCATCAAATACCGGGAGCAGAGCCTTCATGATAATCCTCCAAACTGTTATTGCAAAAAAATTTATTATTGTATGTTTAATTATATACACTTTTGCTATAATATAGTATAAAACAAACAGAAAATTACTAAAAGAATAAAACAGCTTATATAGAGGAAAAACAATGAAAACAATGAAAATAAAGAAAATGACTCTGCAGCCGGGGAGGCCGAAGATAGCGATTCCCATTACAGGCAGAAGTCATGAGGACATCGTAAATCAGGTGGCGACAGCGATTAAGGGACCCTGCGATGTGCTGGAATGGAGAGCAGACTATTTTTTCGGAGAGCTGAACAATCTGGAGGAGCGGATAGAAAATACGGCGGCTCACATGGAGATGATAAGAATCCTTGACGATATCGATTACAGAACAGGGGGAATGCCTCTGATTTTCACAATTCGCGGACATGTTCATGGCGGAAAGGTGGCAATAAAACGACATCATGCATATGATTTGGCAAGCCTGGCAGCACAGTCAGGTCTTGTTGATTTTGTGGATATGGAGCTGCTTGATGATGACGACACATATGATGAAGCTCAGGTGCTCAGACAGATTGAAGAGATTCACAGCCTAGGTGCACGGGTTATTCTGTCGTATCATGACTATGAGGGCATGCCGACGCCGGAGCAGATTGGAAACATAGCGGGACTCATGAGGAGCATGGGGGCCGATATGGTCAAGATTGCCGGCACCGCAGCAGAGCGGGAAGAGGCTCTGGAAGCTCTCAAGATGGCAGCATATCTCACCGAGGGAGAACAGGATCCTGTCATACTGGTTGCAATGGGGGACAAGGGGCTCATATCCAGAGTTGCCGGGGGCAGATACGGCTCCTGCATTGCCTTCGCCAGGGGCGCGGAGAAAACTGCCGAAGGGCAGCCTGATGCAGCAACCCTTTCTAAGTTACTTGATGAATACTACGGGGAATAATGGACTTTATCAAAGCAGAGAATCTCACATTTGAATACACAAGACAGGATGCCTCCGGAGCCGAGTTCAAGACAAAGGCAATAGACGGCATTTCCTTCACAGTTGCGAAGGGAAGCTTCACGGCAATAATCGGACAGAACGGCTCGGGGAAGTCAACTCTGGCGAAGAACATCAACGGGCTTCTGACTCCCACCGGGGGCAGGATGTATGTTGACGGCATGGACACTTCTCTTGAGGAGAATCTGTGGCCTGTCAGACAGAGGGTGGGAATGGTATTTCAGAACCCGGATAACCAGATTGTTTCCGCAATTGTTGAGGATGATGTTGCCTTCGGACCGGAAAACCTGGGAATTGAGCCTGAGGAAATACGCCGGCGTGTGGATGCGGCCCTTGAGAGCGTGGAAATGAATGAATTCAGAAAGAAAGCCCCCCATCTTCTTTCGGGAGGACAGAAGCAGAGAATTGCCATTGCCGGCGCCATAGCCATGGAGCCTGAGTGTATTGTATTTGACGAACCCACCGCGATGCTGGATCCCAGAGGACGACAGGAGGTTCTGAAGGTAATTCGCAGAATGAACGAGAAGGGCGTTACAACCATACTAATTACCCATTTCATGGAGGAAGCCGCCAGCGCCGACAAGGTTATTGTAATGGACAGCGGCAGCATTGTGATGGAGGGAACTCCGGAGGAGATTTTCAAACGGGGCAGTGAACTGATGGCTCTGGGCCTTGGGGTGCCCGCTCCGGTTGAACTTGCCATGGAACTCAGGAAAAGAGGATTCGATATACCTGAAGACATTCAGACAACAGACAGGCTCGTGGAAAGGCTGACAAAGTGATAGAAGTAAAAAATCTTACACATATATATAACGAGGGGCTCCCCCATGAATCGGTGGCAATTGATGATGTGAGTTTCACCATAGGCGATGGAGAGTTTGTAAGCATCATAGGACACACAGGTTCGGGAAAATCAACGATGCTTCAGCATCTTAACGGTCTGCTGAAACCAAAGTCGGGAACCATCATAATTGACGGAATCGACATTACTGACAGCAAAACCGGAATGCTTGAGATACGAAGGAAGGTTGGCCTGGTATTCCAGTATCCGGAGTATCAGCTCTTTGAAGAAACTGTGGCCAAGGATGTGGCCTTCGGTCCTGGGAATCTGGGGCTTGAACCTGAGGAGATAGATGAAAGAGTTCGCAGATCCATAGAGCTCGTGGGTCTGGATTACGATGAGGTAAAAAACGCATCACCATTTGAGCTTTCCGGAGGACAGAAGAGAAGGGTGGCAATGGCGGGAGTTCTTGCCATGGAACCCCGTGTCCTTGTTCTTGATGAACCCACTGCAGGGCTGAATCCACAGGCGCACAGGGACATTCTGGATATGGTGGGAGAGATTCACAGGAGGGAAAAGAACACAATACTTCTGGTGTCCCACAACATGAATGATGTGGCAAGGCTGTCGGATCGGATTCTCGTTATGAACAGAGGGAAGCTGGAGATGAACGGAACGCCTCAGGAGCTTTTCTCCAGAGAGGAGGAAGTGAAGAGTATGGGTCTGGCATTGCCTGATTCCATGGAGCTGCTGTCGAGACTCAGGAAGGCAGGAATGAAAATTGAAGGAACGGCAATGACCATTGGGGAAGCTGCCGATTTAATTGCGGAATCACGATGATAAGAGATATTACATTAGGACAATACTATCCGGGAAACTCCTGGATACATAGGCTTGATCCCAGAGTCAAGATACTGGCAACGCTGCTGTATATAGTAGCGCTGTTTGTTGTACAGGATTTTTATGGTTTCATTATTGCGTTCGCAGCTCTTGAAGCGGTGATTGTGATTTCCGGGGTTCCCAGGAAATACATATGGCGTGGACTTAAGCCTGTGCTGCTTATAATAGGGTTTACGATTATCATTAACATGTTCATGATAAAAGGCCATGTGCTGGTGCAGGTGGGAATTTTTCATATCACCGTTGAGGGTCTGAGAACTGCAGCCTTCATGGCTATCAGGCTGGTGCTGCTTATTATCGGTTCCTCTATGCTTACTCTGACAACAAGGCCGATAGGGCTCACCGACGGAATCGAAGCCCTTCTTTCACCCTTTAAGAAGATCGGGCTTCCGGCTCATGAGCTTGCCATGATGATGACAATTGCACTGCGATTTATTCCGACCCTTCTGGAGGAGACGGATAAGATTATGAAGGCTCAGCAGGCCAGAGGAGCGGACTTTGAGAGCGGCAATCTCTTAAAGCGGGCTAAAGCGCTGGTGCCTATTCTCGTTCCGCTGTTTATAAGTGCTTTCAGAATAGCCCAGGATCTGGCAATGGCAATGGAGGCCAGGTGCTACGGCGGAAGCATTAAGAGAACACGAATGAACGAAATCAGGCTGGGCAGGCGGGACCTTGCGGCGAGCATTCTGTTAGTGGTGTTTCTTGCCATGATTGTGCTTCAGAGAATACTTATGTAGGAGTTTTAATGAGACAGAGAAAAGCGAAGGATCTTGAAAAAAGGCTTGAGGAGTGCGGCAGATTCATCGCCGGGGATATTGGGCCGGACCGATGGAAGGATATATTTGATAATCCCGGGGACATGTATCTGGAGATAGGCTGCGGCAAGGGCCAGTTCATAATAAAAAAAGCGCTCCTTGATCCCCATAGCAACTATATCGGAATCGAGGGGCAGGAGACGGTTATACTGAGGGCTGCCGAGAAGGCAAAGGCAGTGGCAGGAATGGGGAAGTGGCCCGAAAACGTCAGAGGACGTGAGGTGTTTGACGGGCTGACAGGCTCATTGGACAATCTCAAGCTGGCATCCTGTTATGTTAATGGTATGGAGAAGCTGTTTGCAGAAAACAGCCTGGCTGGAATCTATCTGAATTTCAGTGATCCATGGCCAAAGGCCAGACATGCCGAAAGAAGACTTACACACCGCAGCAGACTTATGGATTATGTCCGTTCAATAAGAAACGGGGGATTCATCGAGTTCAAGACTGACAACGATGGACTCTTTGAATTCAGCGTGGAGGAATTCGAAAGCTGCGGTCAGATTCTGAAAATTGTGGAATTCACAAGAAATTTACACGGCGGGGACTGTACTTTTGAATCGGCCTGTGTTACAACAGAGTACGAGGACAAATTCAGAGGCAGAGGAAAGAATATTAATTACATTAAGGTAATTGTAAATAAGGAGAAATAAGACGTGGGCGAGTATATACTGGCAAGAGGAAACGGAAGACACATTCCGCAGGAAGACAAGATATTTGGAATCTCAAACAGAGCTAAGGAGGCAATTGCCAGGAAGGGCAAAGAAAATGTCATTAACGGTACAATAGGCTCTCTGCTTGATGATGATGGTGAACTGGTGGTTCTGGAGTCCGTAGACACGGTTTTCAAGCATCTGTCACCGAAGGACTATGCAGAATACGCACCGATTGGGGGCATCAAGCCCTTTAGAGAATCAGTCAAGAAGGCAGCCTTTGGAGTACATGTTCCTAAGGGATACATCGAAGCGGTTGCAACTCCCGGGGGAACAGGTTCTCTGAGAAATGTTATTTCCAATTATTCAGACGGTGGCGACCGGATTCTCACCTCAGACTGGCACTGGGCTCCTTACAATACGATTGCAGGTGAAATCGGCAGAAGCATTGCGACATATGAGCTGTTTACAGAGGACAGGAAGTTCAATGTGGAGTCTTTCAGGGAGAAGTCTGCAGAGCTTCTGAAAAATCAGGAGTCCCTTGTCATTATAATGAATACCCCTGCACACAATCCTACCGGGTATTCACTGACTCTTGAAGACTGGGACAATGTTATCGATGTTCTGACAGAGGAGGCGAAGTGCGGCAAGGCTATAGCCCTGGTAATCGATGTGGCGTATATCGATTTCGCAGGAGATGAAGAGGTCTACAGAAGGTTCTTCCCGAAACTGGAGAGGCTGCCGGAAAATGTTATTTCAATTGTGGCATACAGCTTAAGCAAAACCTTCACTCTTTACGGAACCCGCTGCGGCGCCATGATTTGCGTTGCCAAGACCCAGGAGATTGCAGATGAGTTCAAGAGAGTCTGCGAGTATTCCTCGAGAGGTTCATGGTCAAACAGCGCCAAGGTTGCCCAGGTTATACTGTCGAGAATATACGGAGATCCCAAGCTCCTTGCCAAGATTGACAGCGAGAGGGAAAGGTACAGAAACATGCTTATCAGGCGGGGTGCCGCCTTCAGCAGAGAGGCTGAGAAGGTGGGCCTTGAAATCGTGCCTTACGATGCAGGCTTTTTCGTGAGCATACCGTGTGATCATCCGGATGAAGTATCAAAGAAGCTGGAGGAGAAGGATGTGTTCCTTGTTCCTCTGGCCAAGGGAATCAGAGTTGCGGTAGCATCCCTTCCTGAAGAAAAATGCGCGGCTCTGCCGGCAATAATAAAAGAAGCGCTCCGGTAGGGCGCTTTTAAGGGATGTAATTCTCTCGAAGAAATCGGCATGATTGCGAATTAGCGGTCATGCCGTTTTTACGTTGGGTTTTGGGATTTCGACTGCTCAGATGCAGTTGTATACGATTGTGATTATCTGCTGCTTGCGTTCATCGATTACCTCGCTTTCTGAGTAACGACATCTATCGTACTTTCACATTCTCAAACACCACACATATCGTTATTGTCAATTTTGGGAATTTGCACTTGTAAAAAACAATTTGACGTGGTCGTTTTGCATACGACAATCCGACAAGAATACTTGACATTTTGGCAAGTTACAAATATAATCAAAAACGTGATAGTAGTTCAGAAAAAAAGGAGGAGACTGACCATGAGTAAAGACTTTGGAACCCGCATAACAGAGATGTTGGAAAAGCGTAGTATGAAGCAATGTGATCTTGCAAACAGGATCAATATCACCGAAGCACAACTGTCCCGCTATATCTCCGGGGATAGAGAGCCAAAGCCTGCAACTATTGCAAATATGGCTACAGCTTTACAAACCACATCGGATTATCTTCTGGGGATTGATGATGGTGTATTCAATCACAGTAGGGTGAGGAGAATGATTGCTCGTAACGCTGCCTCTATGACAGACGAAGAAAAGCGAGCATTGATGAACGCTATTTTTGGGGAGGATTAGAATGGCTGGATTCAGACTATCAGATGAGCGCTATGAGGAAATAAAAGAAATCGTTGTAAATATGTTTGAACGATATCAGGTGTCATGCGTGCCGGTAAGAGGCTCTGAAATAGCAGGGAAAATGGGCATTAAAGTCGTATCCTATTCGGCATATGATGAAATGACACGTGACTTGCTCATGAAGGAAAGCGAAGACGGCTTCTTTGTAGAAACGATTGATGGGAAGTTCTTTATTTTCTATAACGATGCAATGGGATATGGGAGAATCAATCATACGATTATGCACGAGATAGCTCACATCATTCTCGGTCATACAGAAGACAGCGATTTGGCTGATGCCGAGGTCAGATTCTTCGCAAAGTATGCACTTGCTCCTCCTGTCTTGATTTACAAGTTGAAGCTGGACGACCCTTATGAAATAGCAGATGCGTTTGATATTAGTTTTGAAGCAGCCAATTATGCCTACAGCTATTACCGGAAATGGATGGCCTATGGGGATAAATTCTTCACGGCTTATGAAATGAAGACATTAGAACTTTTCAGGGAGGTGGTGTAAATTGATTGTATTAAGCCAAAAGAAAAGCACCATGTGATTGTTGGTGCAATTCGCATGATGCCTGTCTCCGAATGAATTATCATTCTTAACCGTACGAAAATGATAGCATGCTTCGGAGACGTTTTCAAGATTTATATAACGTTGTAGCAAATGGAAAACGAGCTTTAAAGGAGGCTATCATTATGGATAAAATTGAATATAAGAATCTGACGAATCCGTATGTCAGAGACGTTTTTCTCTCACATTTGATTGAGGGAGCACGGCGTACTGTTCCGGACGGTTATCCAATCTTAGAGGATTGGATGATTGCAACAGTAGTTCCGAAAGAGGTATTTCAGTGGGATTGTAGAGGCGAGGTCACCGATCCGTCGACCACAGGTATGTCGTTCTATTGTAACGATAAGGGCTTTACGCCCATATTAAACAATCCTCACAAGTATGTGGGTAGATTATCATCATATGAATGTGTCATAGGTATGGATGCGAGTCCATATGACAATATGCCTCTGGTTGTGCAGAAAAGTCAGATTTATACAAACCTTGCTATCACATTCTTCTTCGGCGCACAAGGGCTGAAAGTGATACCCAATGTCAGACTCGGAAACGATGATACGATTGGAATGTTGGATGCTATACCGAAAGAATGCCTTATCGCGGTGGGCACGAACGGGTTTATCTGGAGGCTTGATAACAGAAAAAAATTCAGAGATCAAATGAATATAGTTATCGATGTTCTGCATCCATCAGGAATAATAGTTTACGGACAATCCTACGATTATGTGTTTCAGGCGGCTATTGACGCAAACATACCAATTTATCAGTATGACTCACATACGATAAAACGCAATGCAGAGGTTAAATCTAACAGAATGTTAGAGGGTTGCCGCCATGAAGGGTGATTATTCTGGATTTGGTTGTTCCGGTTGTTCCGGTAGTTCAGGAAGCGGAGCTGGTGGTGGAGTGCAAAATGGTGTCGATTATAATACTGCAGGATCAAGCAGTGTAGGACAGGTTTCTTCTGTGCAAACAGTTTCCGAAGTTCGACGCATGCCAATGTCCTCGGCGCCAAATTCTGTGACGAGGAATTATAGGAATGGATCATTATGCACTGAGCGATACTATGGCAACGATGGCAAACCGTATTTGGATATCGATTATAGTGACCATGGTAACCCGAAGACTCATCCAGATGTTCCGCATCAACACAGAATAACATTTGTCAACGGAAACATGGAGAGACAGAAAACAGACGGGAGGATAAAATAATGACTACAAATATTCTTAAGGATTACATTGAGCACGGTAGGGAAGTTGAATTCGATTATAACGGAAAGAGGTATTCAATAACTTACGGCTTAATTGATGGTCAGGAAGTTATTTCCTTTTGTGAGTTCTATAAAGAAACAACCGAAATAACTACTGCTGAGGATTTATTAAACGTGTCTCGAGACGGCGTTTCAGTCCGGGAAATGTGGGAATCGCTCAACGAAGACGATGTTTGGATTTTCTGAACAAAACACTGCTATATCAACAACTATAAGAGCGAGGCTCATGTATAAGCCTCGTTTTTAGTTTGAGTTTCGTTTTCCGATTGTTTATTCTTCTGTTCGCCATGTCTTAACTGTCTCCGTCTATTGTGGTATGCATCAGGGCAGAAAGCTGTATTCTGCCTGCAACATTTGTCTTGCGGTACAGGTTCTGAAGATGCTTCTTCAGAGTGTTGGGGCTTATGCAAAGCCGGCTTACTATCTCTGAATTGTCGTAGTTTCCCAGTATCAGCTCCAGTACCTCTGTTTCCCGGGCGGTAAGGGAGTATTTCTTCGTCAGTTTTACCATCTCAAGGGCCTCTGAGGATGTGGAGCGGGCCTTTATTGCCTTTGCGAAGCGGGCGTCAAGGTGAGTGCTCAGCAGCCTCAGTATCTGCATTTCATCGTTTGTGAAATCCCCCTCGCCCTTTGTACGATAAAGGGACATTATCCCCATGATTTTCTGACCGTCTGTAATGGTGAGATCCACGGAGTAATGTATTCCGAAGGGTTTGAAGCACCGCTGGTAGTAGTCGGTCTGCTCACGCTTGTCCTCAGGCATCAGATCGGTGTCCCTGAAAACGGTGGATTGCTTTTTTCTCACTACCCAGAGACTTCCGTCAGTATCCTGACATTTGATGTATTCGTGCTCTATCTTCTCGTAGCTGTCCGGTACCGTAATGGGATCGCAGAAGATTTCTCCGTCGCTGCCTGTGGTCATGAGAATACTGGCGCAGGTGCAGGGAATTATTGCCCGTATAAGAGTTGCCACGGATTTCTTCATTTCGTTAAAATCCTCCACGTTGTAGATCTGGTATACTATGCTGTTTAGATTCAATTCAGTGTTATAATCCATGAACGCCTCCGAATGTTAAAAAAATAACGGTATTACTTAAATAATAATAACCTTTCTGTAGTAATAATAACACTTATTTCGGTAAAGAAGAAGTATAAAATAAGTAGATACTCAAAAAGTAGCAAAAATATACTCCTTATAAGCACAGGAATACTACCAAATGATTATCGTTAGGTAATTGTTATTATGTAATTAGGGTTTTATTATCAGAGCATACGTTAATTACTTAACCAAGGAGCAATAATAATTATGGAGAGCAAGAAAAAGAAGATTCCTGTAATGGGTGTGGCCATGATGGTTTGCGTTACCGTTGCGGGAGGAGGATTTGGTATTGAGGATTTAGTAGGTACGGTAGGACCCGGAATCACCATGATTACGTTCTGCGCGATTCCGTTTTTCTGGTCACTGCCATTCAGCCTTTCATCAGCTGAACTTTCATCAGCATACCCGGAAGACGGCGGAATGTACATCTGGGCAAGAAACGGTCTCGGTGAGAAGGCGGGATTTGCCAGCGGATGGGCTTATACCATCGCAGGCTTTTTCGAACCTTGCACCTTTGCGGTATTGACTGCAACATATCTTCAGGAGATGTTTTCTCTGGTGGGACTGGAAGTAGGTTCATTTGAATTCTTCCTGATATGTGCAGCGCTGATTATTATCTTCGCAATAATCAACATACTCGGTATTGAAGTAATCAGCAACATGGCAACAGTTGTTACATTCCTCTGTTTCATTCCTTTCATTATCATGGTTATCTGTGCTTTCATGCATCTGGAGGATCCTGCAAGCATGGTTACACCGCTGAAGCACGAGAACATGTCATTCCTTCAGTCGGCGGGACAGGGACTGCTTATCGGAATCTGGTTCAACCAGGGATATGAAACGATTTCATGCGCTTCAGGAGACATAGAAAACGGCGAGAAGGTTGTACCGAGAGGAATTCTCATTTCCATTCCGATTATCGCGCTGATGTACATGCTGTGGGTTGTTCCTGCAGTTGGAGCGATAAACGAGATGCAGCCGGGAAGCTGGGCAAACTGGGGAACCGGCGATGGAAACATCACATTCGTAGTTGCCTGCGAAATCCTTGGAGGAGCACCTCTCAAGTGGGCAATGGTTGCTGCAGGTTCGCTGGCATCCATGATGATTCTCTGTGAGTACATAATGGCGTATGCCCATGTAATGTCATCCTTCAGCAGGAAGGGCACATTCTTTGAAATTTTCTCAAAGGAGAGCAAGTCAAAGGGAACACCGATTGCTGCAATCATCATTATTTCATCAGTAAGTACAGCGCTGTCACTGTGGGCGGCATACTCCCAGGGTGAGGACAGCCCGTTCCAGATTCTGGTGGAGGTAGCCACAGCAATTTATGCTATACCTTGTTGTCTGGTATTCATTTCAAACATCAGAATGCGTATCAAGGAGCCGGATAAGAAGCTGGCCTTCAAGGTGCCTCTTCCTAACAAGCTGTACTGCGTATGGCTCTGCGTTCCGATTGCTCTGTACATATACAGTATAGTTTCTGACATTGCCATTTCAGGAATCGGAATTCTTCTGGGACTTACAGCAATCCCTGCATATATTTTCTTCAAGAAGATTTACAGGAAGGGTGAATACTGGAAGGAAAGACATCAGCTTGAAGAACAGTAAAAAATAACTTATACACTTATACATAAACATTTATCTGTCAGTAAGGTAAAAGCTGCACCGTACAAACCGGTGCAGCTTTTACCTTTTTGAATTAGCTTTGATTGTACATTACCTGCACGTGACAGGATACGGCTTTGCAGAACTGATCAGTTTTCACTTTCGCCGGCTATGTCTGCTGCATCTGCAGATGGCTGAGCCTCCACGGCAATGTCCCTTGCCACATCATCAGGCACGTTTCTTACCCGGTTTCTGGCTCTGGAACGTCTCCGTTTCATCAGATCGAGAATTCTGCGCATCTCGTCCTCCTTCAGAGTGATTCCCCTGGACATTCTCGCGTGGCTGGGATCCCACTCTCTGATGTCGTACTTGGCAACGCCGCCGTTCCAGCTGACCAGATTGATTTCCTTGGTCCAGCCTGTGCCCTGGGTACTGATGATGCCGATTTCCTCAATGATTTCAAAAGTAACTTCGCTTCCTTCATTCATCGCCATAAATAATCTCCTTTCCTTGCGCCCCTTTCACGCAATAATAATCTGAATTAATGAATGTGTTTTGTGACAGGGATATAATACCAAGAATGGCAATAAATGTCAATAACAAATGAATTAGTGATTTACTGAAAACTGTAATACTGGTATACTTGGACTATGATTATTAAACTTAAAGCATGTCCCGGCGGTGACTGGGAAACAATTGATATCGATGAAAAATCAAGGCTGTCCGATATGGCGGCAGCTGCAGAGGCGGCAGGTAACGCACCCTATAGAATCCTACTGGCCAGAGTAAACGGCCGGGATGCAGAGCTGAATGAAAGTGTCCGGGATGGGGACAGGGTGGAGCTTCTGGATATGAGAACTCACGCCGCAAACATGGTGTATCAGAGAAGTCTCACCATGATATATCTGACTGCTGCAAGAGATGTTTTTAACGACTTGGGTATAGACGGGGTCAGAGTTGAAATTGATAATTCCATCAACAAAGGCTTCTATACGACAATCCGTATCCACGGTGAGCCGGACGGCAGCGGAATAAGTGCCAAGACCGTTGCTGATATAGAGCGTCGCATGAGGCAGCTGATTGATGAGGACGTTCCCATTGAGAAGCAGGAGCTTACCGCCTGCGAGGCAATGGAAACATGGAGGGCATGCGGCTACCCGGAGAAGGCAGAGATATACGGCAGCATCATAGACGGGGAGCGTACGGAAGTGTGCTATTCCATAAATGGATACAGAAACTATTTCTACGGTCCCATGGTTCCCTCAGCAGGGTACATAGAGTACTTTCGGCTTACGAAGTACAGGGACGGGCTGCTTTTGCAGTTTCCTTATTATGATACTCCCGAGGTTATGCCTGAGCCCATGGATCAGGTGAAGCTCTATGAGGCCTTTGAAGAGGAACACAGATGGCTTCAGCTTCTGGATGCGGCAACAGTGGCGGACATGAACCGGATAATTGCCCGGGGGGAGGCGAAGGAAACGATACTTCTGTCGGAGGCTTTGCACGAGAAGAAAATTGCTGAGATTGCCACGGAAATAAAGTTAAAGGGCAAACGCATAATTCTTATTGCAGGACCTTCCTCATCCGGGAAAACCACCTTTGCGAAGAGGCTTTGCATACAGCTGCGGGTTGCGGGGCTGAAACCTCTTTATCTGGGAACTGATGACTACTTTGTTGAGAGGGAGGAAACACCCCTTGATGAGAACGGTGAGAAGAACTACGAAAACCTTGATGCCCTGGATATCAATCTGTTTTCGAATAATATGAACGGACTTCTCAGGGGAGAAGAGGTTGACATACCGGAGTTCGATTTCCTTGAGGGCAAGAAGATATTCGGCAGGAGATTAACGAGAATAGACCGGGAGCAGCCTATTGTCATTGAGGGAATTCACGCTCTTAACGACAGTCTTACAACGCAGATAGATGAAAGCGAAAAGTACAGAATATATATCAGCCCCCTGACCCAGCTTAACATTGACGACCACAACAGGGTGCCGACTACCGATGCCAGAATGCTGAGAAGAATGGTCAGGGACTGCAAGTACAGGAATCATCCGCCGGCAGGCACCATTAGAGACTGGCCTAAGGTTCGGGCAGGTGAAAACAGGAACATTTTCCCCTGCAGCAACCGGGCTGATGTTATATTCAATTCGAATCTGGCCTATGAGACCTTCCTTCTAAGGAAATACGCCGAGCCGCTGCTTTTGGGAATCGGACCGGATCAGCCGGAGTACAGCGAGGCAAGAAGACTTCTTGAAATGCTTAGGTTTTTCAGCATTATTGAGGATGAGAAGGATGTACCAAACAATTCAATAATAAGAGAATTTATCGGAGGGAGTGTATTTGTGGAATGATAGCAGTTATTGGAGGAGTTCAGACAACCGTAAGGGTTAAGCTGGCAATGCCGGAAAGGGATATCGAAAAGCAAAAGAAACAGGATGAGGAGGCGGTTCTGGCTGCAGCCCTTGATGCTGAAGCCTCCGGCGCGGAGGAAAGCCTTGAGGACGCACAATTCAGACATTACTACGAGCAGAAGATGAGGGAACAGGCCGGTGAGAACTACTGGGATTCCATGGGTCTTGGTGTGAAGGATTTCGGCGGATATCCCCCTGTTGCTCCCGGGGAGAATACAGATATCAGAGTCACAAGCAGCGGTTGCAGCTATAATGTGGCGAAATATCTGGGAGAGAAAATCGAAACGGCGTTCATCTCTGTTATAGGAGATGATACCCTGGGCACAGCCGCGAAGGCAGAACTCGCAGCCCGGGGTGTCGACACTTCCTGCGTTAAGACGATTCACGCATCCACAGCTGTAGGTGTGGAAGTGGCAAATCCCATGGGAGATCTGGAGTTCGCCAGGGAGAACATGGCGCTCCTGTCGGAACTGACACCTGATTATATTGAAAGCTGCGGTGATATTCTCGCAAAGGCGGAGGCAATTTTCATGGATGGCACTCTGCCGGAGGAAACAATGAAGTTCATCTCCGACAATTACAGCGATAAATGCCCGATTTATTTTGACCCTGCATCAATTCACGGGGGCAGGGCATTTGCGGCTTCAGGCGCAAAGGCCGACTGTATCATGCCGGGAAGAATGGAGGCGGAGGCCATCAGCGGACTGCAGGTGCTGGGAATGGATCAGCTAATGGAAGCAGGGAACACCTTCGAGAGAATGGGAATACCTCGGACGATAATAACCCTCAAAATGGGCGGACTGTATTACAAGGACGCTGCCGAGGCGGGAATAATCAAGCCCGAAAACCCTCTATCATTTGGGGATACGAAGGGTGCCGGGGACGTTCTTTCTGCAGAGCTGGTTTATCGTCTTGTATCCGGGGACGTTCTTAAAGAGGCAGCCGAAGGAGCAGTGGCTGCAGCAGGAGAATATATAGCTGAGCTGAACAGGTGATGAATGGAGGAAGAGTATGATAAAGAGTGATAATGTGAAAAAAGCCAACAGGATTAAAATCGATACAGTTATAAAGAATCTTGAGAGAAGGAACATGGCGGGATACTATGCCGACAGCAAGGAAGAAGCTCTTGCTAAGGTGCTGGAGCTGATTCCTGAGGGAGCTGTTGTGGGAAAGGGAGGAAGCGAAACCATAAACGAGCTGGGTCTGGTACCGATTCTTCAGGAGGGAAACTATACATATCTTGATGCCTTTGCATCTGCCGATCCCGAGGTTCAGAAGGAGACCAAGCGCAGGACATTCTATGCCGATGTAATGCTGACCAGCGCCAATGCCATCACTCTGGATGGAGAAATCGTAAATATTGACGGAACCGGAAACAGAATGGCTGCAGTAATATGGGGTCCTGATAAGGTTGTATTCATTGTTGGAGCCAACAAGATTGTTGCTTCAGTTGATGATGCCGTTGACAGAATCAAGTGTGATGCCTGCCCGCCAAACTGCATCCGTCTTGGCAAGAATACCCCGTGCGCGGCAACGGGAAAGTGCGCAGAATGCCTTTCTCTAGGCAACACCATTTGCTGCCATACCGTAATCACAAGATTCTCAAGCATTCCTGACCGGATGCACGTAATAATGGTGAACGATAATCTGGGATTCTAGCTTCGGCGAGAATTAGCGATAAAAGCTGCTCGGCATTGACGGGCAGCTTTTTTGTGTGGTTTGGCGCGCCGCAGTGCAGTGTCTATACATGTGGTTTGGCACGCCCAGTCAGAAGTATGCTGAATGTTGAAGCGTGAATGTTGAAGTAATCGAAGAAAAAGTGAATTTGCTTCAAACAAACCTTCTGAAACCCCTGTTTCATCGCCTAATTTTTTCCAATTGTTGTAAATATCCTTATCAAAATGAAAATGCTTCAACTTTTTTTCGATTGTGTTGAAGCATTTTCTTTGGAATCGTAAATGCTTCAAATCAGACTTTGAAATGAGCCTTTTTTAGGGTCTGGAAGCAATGAATGTTGAAGCAATTGGGGAGAAACTGCAATTTTTTCAACATGCGGTTCCTGTACAGCCCTCATCAGACAGCTGTAAATCTTAAGAAAATATGAATTTTGCACCGGCACACCGGCCCAAAACGGGTACAGCGACAAAAGTGTACAAGGAATAAGCGCGAAAACCATTGCAAACACTGGTTTTCAGGATATAAAAAAATGCGAAATTAATTCAAAAAAATCCTTGCTTTTGCAGGATGATTTTGTTATGATGATATAGCTTGTGTAAGGCGAAGAAGTGGGAAGTTACCGCGCTATCGGAGAATTTCCACCGAGAATTGTCCCTGCTGGATCGGGGGCGAAGGGATTCGCTGAATTTTTCTTGTGCGTAACCGAAAGGAAACACACGAAAGAGTGTACGGAGCGTGCACGAGCAGGCAGAAACGCTCCAAACGCTTGGAAATTCAAGGCCAGAACCCCTTGTACAAGCATAGCGAAAACTGTACTAAAGCAAGTTATAGGAGGAAAAAATGAGCGAATTACAGAAAATCAGAATCAAGCTTAAGGCTTATGATCATGCGCTTCTTGATGCTTCAGCAGCAAAGATTGTTGAAACAGCACAGAAGACAGGTGCCGAAGTATCAGGCCCGATTCCGCTTCCGACGGAAAAAGAAGTTATCACTATACTGAGAGCTGTTCACAAGTACAAAGATTCAAGAGAACAGTTCGAACAGAGAACACACAAGAGATTAATCGATATCTCAAGCGCGACAGCCAAGACAACAGATGCACTGACAAAGCTGGATATGCCTGCCGGCGTAGATATCGAAATCAAGCTCTAAACTAAAAGAGAAGGGAACTCACCCTTATTAAGGACGGCGCATGACATGGCCCGCAAGTTGACCGTAAGGCGGCCAGCGAGTTGCATGTAGCGAGGCAGATGGTGCTCCGGCCCGCTGTTAAGAAAGAGAGGAAAGATAAAACATGAAGACAATTTTAGGAAAGAAACTGGGAATGACTCAGATCTTCACTGAAACAGGCGCAGTAGTTCCTGTAACAGTTGTAGAGGCAGGCCCTATGACAGTAACTCAGGTTAAGACTGTTGAAACAGACGGTTATAACGGAGTGCAGGTTGGTTTTGAAGAAGCAAAGCCGCAGAGAGTTAACAAGCCGATGACAGGACATTTCGAGAAGGCCGGCGTTAAGCCGATGAAGCACATCATCGAGTTCAGACCTGAAGACGGTGAAACCTACGAGGTTGGACAGGTTATCACAGCTGCTGAGTTTGAAGAAGGCAAGAAGCTGGATGTAACAGGAACTTCAAAGGGTAAGGGAACTCAGGGCAACATCAAGAGACACGGACACCACAGAGGCCCTATGAGCCACGGTTCAAAGCACAAGAGACTTGCAGGTGCACTGGCAGCAGGTACATACCCTTCAAGAGTATTCAAGGGTAACGCAGGCCCGGGAAGAATGGGACGCGAAACAGTGACAGTTCAGAACGTTGAACTCGTGAAAGTTATTGCAGACAGAAACCTTATGCTGATTAAGGGTGCCATTCCGGGCAACAAGGGCGGAATCGTAAGCATCCACTATGCAGTAAAGGGACAGGATAAATAATGACTTCAGGAAGGAGGAAGTAAGATGTCAAAAGTGACAATGCTGAATATGGCAGGCGCTGAAGCCGGAACCATCGAACTGAACGATGCAGTCTTCGGAATCGAGCCTAACCAGAATGCAGTTCATGCAGTAGTTAAGAACATATTAGCTAACAAGAGACAGGGAACACAGTCTGCTAAGACCAGAGCTGAAGTCAGAGGAGGCGGCAGGAAGCCTTTCAGACAGAAGGGAACAGGTCGTCACAGACAGGGATCGTCAACGGACCCTTCACAGGTAGGAGGCGGAGTTGTATTCGCACCGAAGCCAAGAAGCTACAGATACACCCTGCCAAAGAAGCTGAGAAGACTGGCAATGCTCTCAATGCTTTCATCAAAGGCTCAGGAAAAGGAACTGATTGTAATCGATGAAATCAAGTTTGAAGAGCCGAAGACAAAGGAAATGGTTAAAATGCTTGATGCAGTCAAGGCCGAAAAGAAAGCTTTAATCGTTATGGCTGAGAAGGACGAGAACGTAATCAAGTCAGCAGCTAACATTCCGGGAGTCAGAACAGCACTGGTCGGAACAATGAACGTTTACGAAATCATCAACCACGGTAGCCTGATTCTGACACAGGATGCAGTAAAGAAAATTGAGGAGGTGTACGCATAATGAAGACTCCTTACGATGTAATAATAAAGCCTGTAATCTCCGAAAGATCAATGGAGGATGCACAGAACAGGAAATACACATTCAAGGTTGCCGTAGACGCAAACAAGACAGAAGTCAAGCAGGCCGTTGAGGAAATCTTCGATGTAGAAGTCAAGAAAGTTAACATCATGAACGTTGTAGGAAAACAGAAGAGAATGGGAAGATTCGTCGGAACAACTGCTGCTACGAAGAAGGCAATCGTAACACTTACAGCAGACAGCAAGGAAATCGAATTCTTCCAGAGTCTGTAATACAGGAGGTAAGACGAAATGGGAATCAAAAAATACAATCCGACAACTCCTGGTTTAAGAGGAATGACGGTTTCCACATTTGAGGAAATCACCTGCACTACACCGGAGAAGTCACTGACAGTTACTCTCAAAAAGCACTCAGGAAGAAACTCAAGAGGCAAGATCACTGTTAGACACAGAGGCGGCGGCTACAGACCGAAGTACAGAATCATCGACTTCAAGAGAGACAAGGACGGTATTCCTGGAACAGTAGCTACTATAGAATATGACCCTAACAGAAGTGCAAACATCGCGCTGATTAATTACGCAGATGGTGAGAAGAGATACATTGTTGCTCCTAACAAGCTGAAGGTTGGCGACGTAATCGTATCAGGCGCCGACGCAGACATCAAGGTTGGTAACGCACTGCCGGTTGCAAACATTCCTGTAGGTACAGTTGTACACAACATCGAGCTTCAGCCGGGCAAAGGCGCACAGATGGTAAGATCAGCCGGAAACGGTGCGCAGCTCATGGCCAAGGAAGGCAAGTATGCATCACTGAGACTGCCTTCAGGAGAAGTAAGAAAAGTAAGACTGGAATGCAGAGCTACAATCGGAGAGGTTGGCAACATAGACCACCAGAATATCCAGATTGGTAAAGCCGGAAGAAAACGTCACATGGGTATAAGACCTACAGTAAGAGGTTCCGTAATGAACCCTAACGATCACCCTCACGGCGGTGGTGAAGGTAAGGCCGGAATCGGTCGTGTAAGCCCTGTAACACCTTGGGGTAAGCCTGCACTGGGTTACAAGACCAGAAAGAAAAAGAACCCGTCAGACAAATATATCGTTAAGAGAAGAAACGAAAAATAAGGAAAGGAGCAAAAGATAAATGGGTAGATCACTGAAGAAAGGCCCTTTCGTAAATGAAAAGCTGCTGAAAGCCATTGAAGAAATGAATGCAGCTAACGAAAAGAAAGTCATCAAGACATGGTCAAGACCATCAACAATTTTCCCGCAGATGGTTGGACATACAATCGCAGTGCATGACGGCAGAAAGCACGTGCCTGTATACATCACAGAAGATATGGTTGGCCACAGATTAGGAGAATTTGCTCCTACAAGAAACTACAGAGGCCATGCGGCTGACAAGAAGTCAAAGTAGTAAGAAAGGAGATAATTGAAAATGGAAGCAAAAGCACTTGCAAAGTATGTAAGAATGTCTCCTTCAAAGCTTAAGCCTGTTGTTGACTTAGTAAGAGGCAAAGACTTAAATGAGGCATTGACAATTCTGAAGTTCACTCCTGGCAAGGGAGCTGAAATCGTAGAAAAAGTTGTTCAGTCAGCAGCTGCAAATGCAGATGTAAAGGAAATGAACGCTGACAATCTGTATGTAGCCGAAATTTTTGCTCATCAGGGACCAACAATGAAGAGATGGAAGGCCGGTTCTCAGGGCAGAGCATCAATCATCCTGAAGAGATCAAGCCATGTTGGCTGCACTCTTAAAGAAAAGGAGGTTAACTAATGGGTCAGAAAGTAAGTCCACACGGATTAAGAGTTGGCGTTATTAAGGACTGGGATTCAAAGTGGTTCGCAGACAAGAACAAGTTCGCAGACTTCCTGGTTGAAGACAACAAAGTAAGAGAATTCGTAAAGAAAAAGTTATATGCTGCAGGCGTTTCAAAGGTTGCAATCGAAAGAGCCGCAGACAACAAGATAAAGGTTATCGTTATGACAGCTAAGCCTGGAATGGTAATCGGAAGATCCGGAACAGGAATCGATGATCTCAAGGCTGAACTGGAAAAGATGACAAAGAAAAATGTCGTTCTCGACATCAGAGAAGTAAGAAGAGCTGAACTTGACGCACAGCTGACTGCAGAGTCAATCGCTCAGGCTCTCGAAAGAAGAGTATCCTTCAGAAGAGCAATGAAGCAGGCTATCGGCAGAACAATGAAGGCCGGTGCGAAGGGAATTAAGGTTCTGGCATCAGGAAGACTCGGCGGAGCTGAAATCGCCAGATCAGAGAAGTACAGCGAAGGAAACGTTCCTCTCCACACACTGAGAGCTGATATCGACTACGGTTTCGCAGAAGCAGATACCACATACGGTAAGCTGGGTATCAAGGTTTGGATTAACCACGGCGAAATTCTTGACAAGGGACTCAAGCCTGCCGCTCCTGAAGAAAAGAGAGAAGGCAGAGGTCAGCGCGGCAAGAGAAGAGACGGCGAGAGAAGACCTAGAAGAGATGGCGAGAGAAGACCTAGAAGAGATGACAGAAGAGGCGATAGACCTGAAGCTCCTAAGGCAGTAAACCCTCGTAAGAGAAACACTCCGAAGGAAGAGCCGAAGCCGGTTGAAGCTGAAGTTGTCACAGCACAGGTAGAAGAAGCGCAGGTTGAAGCGGCTGAAGCTGCAGCACCTGCTGAGGAATAGACACAGGAAGGAGGAACGCGACATGTTAATGCCTAAGCGCGTTAAGCACAGAAGAGTCCACAGAGGCAGAATGAAGGGCAAAGCCACAAAGGGCAACACTATCACATACGGTGATTACGGTCTTCAGGCCACAGAGTGTGGATGGATTACTTCAAACCAGATTGAGGCAGCAAGAATTGCCATGACAAGATCTGTTAAAAGAGGCGGCAAGGTTTACATCAAAATCTTCCCGCACAAGTCAGTAACAAAGAAACCTGCTGAAGTACGTATGGGTTCCGGTAAGGGTGCTCCTGAGTACTGGGTAGCAGTAGTTAAGCCGGGCAGAATTATGTTCGAAATCGAAGGTGTTACAGAAGAACAGGCTAGAGAAGCAATGAGACTCGCAGCACACAAGCTGCCGGTTAAGTGTAAGTTTGCCATCGCAGACAGAGAGGGTGGTGAAGCATAATGGAATTAAAGAAAATCAGAGAAATGTCAGAGCAGGAATTAAACGCTGAACTGAACAAGATGAAGAAAGACCTCTTTAATCTCAGATTCCAGCATGTGACTGGACAGCTCGAAAACCCAATCCTGCTGAGAGACACAAAGAGAGATATCGCAAGAGTTAAAACTATTATCAGGGAAAAAGAACTGAATAAGGTTCAGGGCTAGCAGAAAGGAGGATGAATTATGGCAGTTGATAGAAACCGCAGAAAGACATTAGTCGGCATGGTAACAAGTGACAAGATGGATAAGACAATCGTTGTAACTGTAGAAGACTTCGTAAGACATTCCCTTTACGGCAAGGCTGTTAAGAAGACTAAGAAGGTTAAGGCTCACGACGAGAACAACGAATGTGAAATCGGCGATAAAGTTAGAATTATGGAAACAAGACCTCTGTCAAAGGATAAGAGATGGAGACTTGTAAACATCGTAGAGAAAGTTAAGTAAGGAGGCACCAGCAATGATTCAGACTGAAACTAGATTAAAGGTTGCTGACAACTCCGGCGCTAAAGAGCTTCTGTGCATCCGTATCCTCGGTGGTACAAGCCGTCAGTATGCCAACATCGGTGACGTTATCGTTTGTGCGGTAAAGGACGCTACACCTGGTGGAGTTGTTAAGAAGGGCGACGTTGTCAGAGCCGTTGTGGTTAGAACTAAGTCCGGTGCCAGAAGAGCAGACGGCAGCTATGTTAAGTTTGACCAGAACGCAGCAGTAATTATCAAGGAAGACCTGCAGCCTGTAGGAACTCGTATCTTTGGACCTGTTGCCAGAGAACTGAGAGAAAAGGGCTTCATGAAGATCGTATCCCTTGCACCGGAAGTATTATAGGAGGTATCAAATGAAGATAAGAAAAGATGATACAGTAATCGTACTTGCCGGCAAAGATAAGGGAAAAACCGGTAAAGTATTAAAGGCAATGCCAAAAGAAGGCAAGGTTATCGTAGAAGGCGTTAACATCCAGACAAAGCATCAGAAGCAGACTCAGAAGGCTCCTGCAGAAATTAAGCACCAGGAAGGCCCTATCGATGTTTCAAACGTTATGTACTATGATACAAAGGCCAAGAAGGCAACAAGAATCGGCTACAAAGTAGAAGATGGCAAGAAGACCAGAATTGCTAAGGCAACTGGCAGCGAAATTGACTAAGAAAGGAGGAGACGGTTTTGGCAGCAAGATTAAAGGAAATGTACAAAGAAAAAGTTTATCCTGCTCTTAAGGAACAGTTTAACTATGATAACGTAATGATGATTCCTAAGCTGGAGAAGGTTACCCTGAACATGGGTCTTGGCGAAGCGAAGGAAAACGCAAAGCTCCTGGAAGGTGCAGTGAATGAAATCGCACTGATTACAGGACAGAGACCTGTAGTTACAAAGGCAAGAAAGTCAATTGCAAACTTCAAGGTAAGACAGGGAATGCCGGTTGGCGCCAAGGTTACACTCAGAGGCGACAACATGTATGAATTCATCGACAAGCTTTTCAACATCGCTCTTCCGAGAGTAAGAGACTTTAAGGGCGTAAGCAAGAACTCATTTGACGGTAGAGGAAACTACTCAATGGGTATCAAGGAACAGCTCATTTTCCCGGAAATCAACTATGATAAGGTTGACACGATTAAGGGCATGAACATCGTATTCACTACAACGGCTAAGACAGACGAAGAAGCTCAGGCTCTTCTTGCCGGACTGGGAATGCCGTTTGAGAAGTAATATAGGAGGGAAATAAATGGCTAAAACATCTCTTAAAGTAAAGCAGCAGAGAAAACCTAAGTATTCAACGCGTGCATATACAAGATGTAGAATCTGTGGAAGACCTCACTCTGTACTTAAGAAGTACGGCATCTGCAGAATCTGCTTCAGAGAACTTGCTTACAAGGGAGAAATCCCTGGCGTTAGAAAGGCTAGCTGGTAAATTCGTCTGCAGCCCGGGGCTGCTTGCGAATGACAGGCGCCAACAGAGGCGTCGAATAAAGAAAGTTATCACATCTATTCGCTAAGTTGCGGTAACCCGCCAGGCAGAGGCAGTTATTGCTGAGCATTATCAGGCGGCGCACAATCCGTTGTGGAGAGCCTTAGAGCATCAGGGTTAAACATGTAGAGGAGTGCAGCAAAACTGGCGGAGGAAGGAGAAACAGAAATGACAATGACAGATCCAATTGCGGATATGCTGACAAGAATCAGAAATGCAAATACCGCAGGACATCCTACAGTTGAAATTCCTGCTTCAAAGATGAAGAAGTCAATCGCAGGAATTCTGAAGGAAGAAGGTTACATCGAAGATTTCGAGGTAATCGAAGACAACAAACAGGGCATCATCAAGGTTACAATGAAGTATGGTGCTGACAAGGAAAGAGTAATCAGCGGAATCAAGAAGATTTCAAAGCCTGGACTCAAGACTTATGCAAAAGCAAACGACATTCCTAAGGTTCTTGGCGGACTGGGAATCGCTATCATCTCAACATCAAAGGGAATCGTAAGCGACAAGGAAGCCAGAAAGCTTGGAATCGGCGGCGAAGTAATTTGTTACGTATGGTAGGAGGTATACAGAATGTCAAGAATAGGATTTAAGACAATTGCAATTCCTGCCGGCGTAGACGTCAAAGTAGATGGAAACGTTGTTTCCGTTAAGGGCCCTAAGGGCGAGCTGCAGGAAAGAATAAGCGACCTGCTTTCAGTTGAAATAAATGACGGTGTTCTCGAAGTAAAGAGAAGCAGCGACAAGTCTGAAGACAGAGCACAGCACGGACTGGCCAGAACTCTGATTAATAACATGGTTATCGGAGTAACTGAAGGTTATCAGAAGAAGCTTCAGCTGGTAGGCGTAGGATATAAGGCAGAAAAGAAGGGAAAGACTCTGGTTATGAACCTGGGATACTCACATCCGATTGAACTGCCGGATCCAGAAGGCATCGAGACAGAATGTCCGGATGCAACAACAGTAATCGTTAAAGGCATAGACAAAGCACTGGTTGGAAACTATACTGCGAACATCAGAGCCTGGAGAAAGCCTGAACCTTACAAGGGCAAGGGAATCAAGTATGAAGGTGAACAGATTCGCAGAAAAGAAGGCAAGACCGGAGTTGCAGGTTAAAGAAAGGAGTAAAGCATTATGGCTAAAGGAAGCAGAAATGACAAGCGCATTGTTAGACATGCAAGAATCAGAAAAAACCTTGGCGGAACTCCTGAGATGCCTAGACTTTGCGTTTTCAGAAGCAACAAGAACATTTTCGCTCAGATTATTGACGACGTAAATGGAACAACACTTGTTTCTGCATCAACAATTGACAAAGAATTAAAGGCCGACATCAAGTACGGCGGCAACAAGGAAGCTGCAAAGGCAGTGGGAGAAGCTATCGCAAAGAGAGCACTGGCAAAGGGAATCGATACGGTTTGCTTTGACAGAGGCGGATTCCTCTATCACGGAAGAGTGAAGGAACTGGCTGACGGTGCTCGTGAAGCAGGATTGAAATTTTAACGGGAGGTAACAACAAGATGAGAAATGCTTTAGACGCATCAAAGCTGGAATTAACTGAAACAATAGTTAATATCAGACGTGTTGCTAAAACCGTTAAAGGCGGTAGAAACATGAGATTTTCCGTAACAGTAGTTGTTGGCGACGGTGAAGGTCATGTGGGCGTTGGCCTCGGCAAGGCTCTGGAAATTCCGGAAGCAGTAAGAAAAGCAACAGAAGATGCTAAGAAAAACATAATTACAGTTCCTACAGTAGGAACTACAATTCCTCACAGACAGCTTGGCGTATTCGGCGCAGGAAGAGTTCTCCTCATGCCGGCCGCCCCTGGTACAGGTGTTATCGCAGGTTCATCAGTTCGTACAGTTCTGGAAGCTGCAGGCGTTAAGGATATCAGAGCCAAGTCAATAGGTTCAAACAACACCGGAAACATGGCATATGCTACAATCGAGGGACTCAAGAGCCTGATGACTGTAGAAGAGGTTGCCAGAAGAAGAGGAAAGACTAAGGAAGAAATCTTAGGATAAGGAGGAAGTAATAATGGCAAAGATGATTAAAGTCACTTTAACAAAGAGTGTTATTGGCGCTTCCCCTAAACAGAAAAAAGTAGTAGAAGCGTTAGGACTTAAGAAGATGCACCAGTCAGTTGAACTGGTTGATTCTCCTGTAACAAGAGGAGCAATCAGCAAGGTTCCGCATCTCTTAACTGTAGAAGAGTTATAAGACAGGAGGTGCAAAGGTAAATGAAACTGCATGAATTAAGAGCAGTTCCGGGCGCAACCAGAGCTCCAAAGAGAAAGGGACGCGGTACAGGAACTGGAAACGGTACAACAGCTGGTAGAGGTATGAACGGACAGAAGTCCAGATCAGGCGGCGGCGTAAGACTCGGTTTCGAAGGCGGTCAGATGCCTCTGTACAGAAGAATCCCTAAGAGAGGATTCACTAACATCTGGGGAACAGAATACACAGTTCTCAATGTTAGCGACTTAAACAGATTTGAAGCTGGCAGCACAGTTACACCTGAGACACTCAAGGAAGCCGGACTTGCCAAGCAGGTAAAGGACGGCATCAAGATTCTCGGCGGCGGAGACCTGGAAAAGGGACTGACAGTTCAGGCTAACAAGTTCAGCAAGACTGCTGTAGAAAAAATTGAGGCTGCCGGAGGAAAGGCAGAGGTGATCTGATGGAGATGCTTAGAACAGTTTCAAAGGCCTGGAAGATTCCGGACATAAGAAAGAAGATTATATTCACGCTTTGCATGCTGGTAATCTTCAGAATCGGAGCTCAGATTCCGGTTCCCGGAATGAACAGAGATGTGCTTGCACAGACCTTTGACAGCGATACAGGACTCTTTGCCCTGTTTGATCTGTTCTCGGGAGGTTCATTCAGCAACTTTACAATATTCGCGCTGAGTATAACACCTTACATCACAGCATCCATCATTCTCCAGCTCCTGACAATTGCCATTCCGGCACTGGAAAGGCTGTCAAGAGAGGGCCAGGAAGGAAGAAAAAAGATTGCACAGTACACCAGATATCTGACAGTTGCGCTGGCAATTGTTCAGGCCATAGGCGTTACTATCGGTCTGTTCAGACAGGCTCTGGTATCAACAGATGTATTTTCAATCATCGTAATCGTTCTAGTTCTCACAGCAGGTACGGCATTCCTGATGTGGCTTGGTGAACAGATAAACGATAAGGGAATTGGAAACGGAATATCTCTGATAATCTTCGCAGGAATCGTATGCAGACTGCCGTCGGCATGTGAGGAAATGTGGAACAAGCTTATGGACGGAACAATGAGCGTAGTAACCCTCATAGTATTCCTTCTGTTCTGCGGAGCAGTAATCGTGGGAATCATCCTCGTTCAGCAGGGCCAGAGAAGAATTCCGGTTCAGTATGCCAAGAGAGTTGTAGGCCGTAAGATGTACGGCGGACAGTCCACGCATATTCCGCTTAAGGTTAACCAGGCAGGAGTTATTCCGGTAATTTTCGCAATGGCTTTCCTGCAGTTCCCGCTGACGATAACATACTTTATGAATGCACAGGGCGCAGCCGCGCAGTGGATAGAGAAGTGGCTGGCTCCTACGGGAACACCGGGCGTGTGGGTGTATGCGGCATTTAATGCAGTGCTGATTATTTTCTTCACATACTTCTATACTTCAGTAACATTCAACCCATTGGAGGTTGCCTCAAATCTGAAGGCAAACGGCGGGTTCATCCCTGGCATCAGACCGGGAAAGACAACGGTTGAATATCTGAACAAAGTAATGACAAGAATCACTTTTGTGGGAGCGATATTCCTTGCACTGGTTGCAATCCTTCCTACAATCGTGAGCCAGCTGGGAGGACTCTCCTTCCACTTTGGCGGAACATCGCTGCTGATTGCAGTTGGTGTTGCTCTGGATACAATGAAACAGCTTGAGAACCAGATGGTAATGAGAAACTACTCAGGTTTTCTGAAGTAGAAGCTTATTAAGAGAGGAGACAGAAATGAACTTGATTTTATTAGGCCCTCCGGGAGCAGGCAAGGGCACCCAGGCCGCAAAGATTATTGAGAAATACAATATTCCTCATATCTCAACAGGCGACATTTTCAGAGAAAACATAAAGAACGGGACTGAACTCGGCAAAAAGGCTCAGGAGTATATGAACGCCGGACAGCTGGTTCCGGATGAACTCGTAGTAGAAATCGCAACAGACAGACTCACAAAGGATGACTGTAAGAACGGATTCCTTCTGGACGGATTTCCAAGAACAGTATTTCAGGCCGAGGCGCTGGACAAGTTCCTGGCTGAAAGAGGAAGCAGGATTGACAACGTTCTGGATATCGATGTTAACAGAGAGGAACTGATGATCAGACTTACAGGCAGAAGAGTCTGCTCAAAGTGCGGTGCATCATTCCATATTGTAAACATCCCTCCAAAGCAGGAAGGTATCTGCGATGTCTGCGGAGCAGAGCTGATTCAGAGAAAAGATGACAACGAAGAAACAGCTGCTAACAGAATCGAGGTTTACAACAAGGAAACCAAGCCACTCATAGATTATTATGAAAAGGCCGGAAACATTTCTCATATTGACGGCACAGCAGGTTTGGAAAACGTATTTAATGCAATAGTTGGCATATTAGGTGAATAGGCATGATCATTATCAAATCTGATTCAGAAATTGATTTAATGAGAGAATCGGGCAAGGTGACAGGGTTTATCCTTAAGGAACTCGAAAACATCATCAGGCCCGGCCTATCTACGGCCGATATTGACAGATTTGTTGAGAAGACAATTCGCGGGGCCGGAATGATTCCTTCCTTCAAAGGATACGGAGGATTCCCGGCCAGTGCGTGTGTCTCAATCAACGATGAAGTTGTTCATGGGATTCCCGACAAGAAGAGAATTCTGAGAGAAGGAGACATTGTCAGCGTTGATGTGGGATCTACCTACAAAGGATACGTCAGCGATGCTGCCAGAACCTACCCTGTGGGTGAGGTCAGCGATGTGGCGAGACATCTGATGGAGGCAACAAGAGACAGCTTTTTCGCAGGCCTTGAATACTGCAAAGTCGGCTGCAGGCTGTCAGATATCTCCCATGCAATTCAGCAGTCTGCTGAAGGCGAAGGCTTCAGTGTAATTAGAGACTTCGTTGGTCACGGTGTGGGACAGAACATGCACGAAGACCCTCAGATTCCTAATTTCGGCAAAGCCGGAAGAGGACCGAGACTGGCAAAGGGAATGGTTTTTGCCATTGAACCTATGATCTGTGAGGGAACGTACGATGTCAGAACGTTATCCAATGACTGGACAGTTGTCACACTTGACGGCAAACTGTCTGCACATTATGAAAATACTGTAGTTATTACCGACGGTGAGCCGGAGCTGCTCACTTTGGGCGAATAGCCCCGAACATAGCGAGGTGTAGAGAGTATGGCAAAGAAAGACGTCATAGAAGCTGAAGGTGTTGTTGTAGAAGCACAGCCAAATGCAATGTTCATAGTAGAACTTGAAACCGGTCACAAGGTGCTTGCACATGTATCCGGAAAGATAAGAACAAACTATATCAGAATTATTCCGGGGGACAAGGTAAAGGTGGAGCTTTCACCTTATGACCTGACCCGGGGAAGAATCACATGGAGAGGCAAAGCATAAGGAGGAAACAAAATGAAAGTAAGAGCTTCCGTAAAGCCTATGTGCGAAAAATGCAAGATAATCAAGAGAAAAGGAAAAGTAATGGTTATCTGCGAAAATCCTAAGCATAAGCAGAAGCAGGGCTAATTAATTATCACTTATTTTAGAACATCCCGTTTATATTATGCTCCGGGCCGGTAAGAATCCGGGTGCGTGACGGAAGATGGGAACAGGAGGAAAATATGGCTCGTATAGCCGGTGTAGACTTACCAAACGAAAAAAGAATCGAAGCTGGCCTTACCTACATCTATGGTATCGGCTGGGCAACTTCCAGAGAAATTCTGGAAAAGACCGGAATCAACCCTTCAACAAGAGTTAAAGATCTCACTGAAGAGGAAGCCGGTAAAATCAGAAAGGTTATCGAAAACGACTACATGGTAGAAGGTGATCTGAGAAGAGACGTATCCATGAACATCAAGAGACTCATGGAAATCGGCTGCTACAGAGGTATCAGACACAGAAGAGGTCTGCCTGTAAGAGGACAGAAAACCAAGACTAACGCTAGAACTCGCAAGGGTCCTAAGAAGACCGTTGGAAGAAAGAAGAAGTAAAGGAGGTAGGGAAATATGGCTAAGGCTGCTAAGAAAGCTGTTAGAAAAAAGAGAAAAGAACGTAAGAACGTTGAAAAAGGTCAGGCTCATATTCAGGCTACCTTTAACAATACATTAGTTACTCTGACAGATATGGCAGGTAACGCACTTTCATGGTCAAGCGCAGGTTCACTGGGCTTCAGAGGATCAAGAAAGTCAACACCGTTTGCTGCACAGTCCGCTGCAGAAGAAGCTGCAAAGGGAGCTATGGAGCACGGTCTTAAAACAGTTGAAGTATACGTAAAGGGTCCGGGATCCGGCAGAGAAGCTGCTATCAGAGCTCTTCAGACTGCAGGTCTCGAAGTAACCATGATTAAGGATATCACACCGATTCCTCATAATGGATGCAGACCGCCGAAGCGTAGAAGAGTCTGATAGAAGGGAGGATAACAAATGGCAAGATATACAGACGCTAACTGCAGACTTTGCAGAAGAGAAGGACAGAAGCTCTTCCTTAAGGGCGATAGATGTTACAGCACAAAGTGTGCCATGGAAAGAAGAGGCTATGCTCCCGGACAGCATGGACAGGGAAGATCAAAGGCTTCAGACTATGCACTCCAGCTGAGAGAAAAGCAGAAGACCAAGAGATTCTACGGACTGCAGGAAACTCAGTTCAGAAATCTCTTTGACAAGGCTGACAGAAAGTCAGGCATCACAGGTGAAAACCTGCTGATTCTGCTGGAAACAAGACTTGACAACGTGGTATTCAGACTTGGATTTGCTTCATCAAGAAAGGAAGCAAGACAGCTGGTTAACCACGGACACTTTACTGTAAACGGCAAAAAGGTAAACATCCCGTCATACACAGTTAAGCCTGGCGATGTTATCAAGGTAAAGGAAAAGAGCACCAACTCTCCTAAATTCAAGGAAGTAAAGGAAATGACTATCACAGTTCCTGAATGGGTATCAGTTGACGTTGAGAAACTGGAAGGTAAGGTTCTTTCAGTTCCTACAAGAGAACAGATTGACACGCCTGTTGCAGAACACCTTATCGTCGAACTGTACTCAAAATAATGTACTGTCAAGCTCGTAAATCAAAGGCAGATTGCTTTTGCATGATGCCTATATAAAAGGGAGGGTTAAACGTGATAGAAATTGAAAAACCAACAATCGAATGTGTATATTCAAATGATGATCCGAATTACGGAAAGTTTGTTGTGGAACCCCTTGAAAGAGGTTACGGAACAACACTGGGAAATTCTTTGAGAAGAATTCTGCTCAGCTCACTCCCGGGCGTGGCTGTCACATCGATTAAGATTGACGGCATCCTTCACGAGTTTTCAACCATTCCGGGTGTCAAGGAAGATGTTACTGAAATCATCCTGAACCTGAAAAAGCTTGCAGTAAGACTGACAGGCGAAAACGAAAAGAGAGTGGTTATTAACGAAGTTGGACCGAAGGAAGTAACTGCAGCTGACATTATCAAGGATTCAGATATTGAAATTTTCAATCCGGAACTGCACATTGCGACCCTCGACGAGGACACAACACTCGTTATGGAAATCAACCTTGCAAGAGGCAGAGGCTATGTACCTGCTGAAATGAACAAGGACGAAAACACTCTGATTTCCATGATCCCGACAGATTCAATTTTCACGCCTGTAAGAAAGTGCAACTTCACTGTTGAAAATACAAGAGTTGGACAGGTTACAGACTACGATAAGCTGATTCTTGAAATCTGGACTGACGGATCAATTACACCAAGTGAAGGCGTTTCAATTGGTGCGAAAATCATGCAGGAACATCTGAAGCTGTTCGTTGACCTCAACGACTCGGCAGAGGGCATGGATATTCTGGTTGAGAAACCGGGCAATCCGGCTACTCAGGCGCTGGAAATGACTATTGAAGAACTGGAACTTTCAGTTAGATCATTTAACTGCCTGAAGAGAGCGGCAATCAACACAGTTGAAGAGCTGACAATGAAGAGCGAAGAAGACATGATGAAGGTTAGAAACCTTGGTAAGAAGTCACTTGATGAAGTTAAACATAAGCTCGAAGAACTGGGCTTGAGCTTAAGAGAAAGTGACGAATAGCTGAAATACGTGCTTCGGCGCGGAAATAATTAACAGGAGGAAAGCAGAAATGCCAGGATACAGAAAATTAGGCAGAGATTCAGCTCATAGGAAAGCTATGCTGAGAAATCTGGTAACTGACCTGCTTAGAGAGGGCAGAATCCAGACAACTGAATTCAGAGCTAAGGAAGCCAGAAGACAGGCTGAGAAGATGATTACACTGGGCAAGCGTGGTGATCTTCATGCCAGAAGACAGGCTATGGCTTACATCTATGACGAATCAGTAGTAACTAAGTTATTTGAAGAGATTGCACCTAAGTATGCAGACCGTCAGGGCGGATACACAAGAATTCTGAAGCTTGGACCTCGCAGAGGCGACAACGCTGAAGTAGTATTCCTCGAACTGGTTTAATTACAGGATAACTTAAATGATAAGCTGCTGCACTACATTGTCAGTGCAGCAGCTTTTTAGTATGGCCAGAGTGCCGCGGCCCGGGAAGCTTCGTCCTCGTCGCCTGCAATGAGCCGCGCTCATTCGCAGCTCGCGGAAGGTCAGCAAAACTCGCGCAAAAGCGCTCAAACATTGCTGACCTTTAGCCGCTCCCAATGCTCATCTCGCTGGTCATTGCACGGGCTCCTGCGGAAAACGCTTCCCGGGCCGCGACACCCCTGCAGACACAAAAGCTGCAATGACGACGCAGTGCAGCAGCAAGCGAGGAAGCGCAGGAAGGAATGAAGAGCAGGAAGCATTGAAGAGCCGGAAATAATGGATGCGTTGTTAGATATGCGTGAGTTGTGGGCAGGATTGTTGAAGCATTTGCAACTGAGATGATTTTGCTTCAACATGAGCCTGATATTGCCTGCATTTAAAGGCATTTCCGAGGTCAGACTTGAAGCAATTCCTAATTAAGAGAAATTACTTCAACAAAATCAGAAAAATGTTGAAGCAAATGAAAAATGAGACTGACATTTACAACAATTGGAAAATTTTAGGCGATAAAACAGCTCTATTTTAAGGCCTTGTTGAAGCAATTTAGCATTTGTGCCCGAATTTACAACATGGGCATAATCCCTCAGTAAGCCAGCTGCCC
>JBJESQ010000005.1:52780-67903 GCA_051882875.1 Lentihominibacter sp.
CCTGCAACTGCCTCGAAGAGCCGTTTGTTTATTCGTTTCACCGGTGCTCCTGACAGGTTGGACAGAACAACCGTAACCATATCAAGTTCAGGACATAGCCAGAAGCTGGCGCGGAAGCCGTCGTCGGTACCCTCGTGGCCGTACAGAGTGTATTCCCTGATGCTGTCGTCAGGTCCCGAGATCTTCTGCTTTCTCATGAACCAGCCCAGACCCATTTTTTCGCCGTTGTTGGGAACTGTGGCATAGCTTCTCCAGATGGAATCATATGTTTCCCGGTGCAGGAGAGTTTCCTGTCTGCCGGAAGCGGAGGACATGTGAGCTCTGCCCCATGCCAGAAGATCCGGCAGGTTTGAAGTCAGAGTTGAACTTGGGGCATGCTGCCGTGTATATGGATAGTGCTCTGAAAGCACAATGCTGCGGTCCTGCAGTTTGATGTGGGGGCGGGCCATGTTAGGAGCAGTCATACTGCCGGTCTCTGATGTCCAGCCCTCTCTGTCGAAGGTTTTCATCGTTGATGATGTCATACCTGCCGGCTTCAGGAGATACTCCATAACAAAATCCTCGTATGACAATCCGGAGCAGCCGGGCATTTCACAGGAGTGGAGTGAAGCAATGTATCCCAGCATCTCGTATGCCACATTGCTGTAGCGAAAGAGGCTGTCGCCTTCTGCAGAGGGATCGTAGAATTCCGGATTAGTCATAGGATCCCATAACATAGGCTGATTGACGCACTCAGGATCCTTCAACACATATTCCCTGAGAGCATCTTCAGAAACAAGAGGCTTCTCCCAGTGATAATCAGACACATCTCCCAGTCCGGAGGTGTGGGTAAGCATGTTCCAGAGGCGAATCTCTTCAAATCGTTTATCTGCGATATGAAGCTCCGGAATCAGGTCCCGCAGCCTGTCATACAGATTAAGCACGCCGCACTCCACAAGCTTCATGATAGCTGAAGATGTGAAAAGCTTGGACACCGAAGCACAGTGGAATATGTCGTTTTCCATAAGAGGAGCGCAGTCCGGCTGTCCCTTACGGGTGTAATCCCTCAGACCTCTGGCAGTGCAGACGGATTCATCTCCCAGGGAAATCCCGATGGCAACGCCGGGAAGGTCATTTTCATCCATGATTCTGTCAGCAAAGCCGCTGACAATACTCCTTAAATCAAGAGCATTTTCTGCCACATCCACGCTATCCTCTCTATTTTTCACATCCACGCTATCCTCTCTATTTTTCACATCCACGCTATCCTCTCTATTTTTCACATCCACGCTATTCACTCTATCAACACTAACCATCGTCTCCACCAATTCACTTTCAGCCGGAACATTTACACTCATAATTCAGTATTTTCACGGTACAATTCGCCGTTATTCAGTATTCATTTCAACAAAATCATCGAAATCCTCGAAACCGCTGTTCACAAACTCAAAGAGAACAGGTTCCAGAAATTCATATCCCGAGGAGTAGAGAAGATATGGCGCCAGGGGGCTTGCAGCAAGCCGGGAGGTGAGCATCCTGAGATCATTCTCATTGTAGGCCATTACAATAAGCTGTCCGTAATCCGTCAGGTAATATACACCCCGAACATCGTTGCTCAGCAGGAAAACCCTCTCATTAACATGATCGTTGGTTTTCTTGAAGGCCATGAACATCCTGCCGTTTGAGTGGCGGGTCATGACAGTATTAAGACCCACTGTGAACTCTCCGAGGTTGTCATCAATTTCCTCTGATGAAAGGTTAATCTCGAAGACATTTGTCAGTTCAGGCTTTTTCAGAATCATGGCAGCCTCAACAGAGCTGATTGAGTATCCGCTGCAGTGCTCGAAGCCGATCACCTTGAGATTTCTAACAACAACCTTCGAAACAAGAATGTCGTACTTGCCCTCCATTTCAACAAGGGACTCGCAAAGATAGGACACGGCTCCGTCGGAAAATCTCCGGTCAAGGTCAATGACATTTCTGCAGAAGGTGGCTTTCACATAGCCGTCGTAAATATCAAGAGGGAAATCCTCCTGAAGTCTGCCATCATCACCGGAATGGGAATCCGTAAGAAATGCAGCGGCCCCGTAATCGCGGCCGAAGCATCTCATGAGAAAGTAGTTTACAACCTGGTAATCCTCCGTAATCGGGCAGCATATTTTGCCCATGAGGGCAGCGAGCTGTTTTGATGTGGGAGGGCGCCTGTTAAAAACAAAAGAGTATTGCGCAAACCCTGGAGGAAGGGGAAGCTCCCGCTTCCTGTTAAAGTACATCCAGCAGGTAAGAAGACATTTCAGTTCCTTCTCCGAAAGAGGCACCTTGCCGGCACCCAGACCTCCTACCAGGGACTGTTCAGCCATAGCAGCTTCAGGGCCGAAGTCGCCTCTGAAGGAACGATAAGTCTCAAGACCCGCTTCCTCACAGTCAATATAAAAAAACTGATGGAGTTCAGGAACAGAAGAATCCTCCCCCACCGCCCATCTGGCATACACAGCAAGCACACCCATAAGACGGGTGTCCGTAACATAGGCAGATATGAAGGTTTTATTAAGCTGGCTTATGTCGGAGGAAAGCCCTCCCTGCAATACTTTGAATTCCGATTTATACATGAATAAAGTATAGCACAAAACAGACTACAAGAGCTCTGTTTTATGGTATAATAACTATGTTTATGGACTATTTCATAAAAGGAGGACGAAATGAAGAGATTATTTACATCAGAATCAGTAACAGAGGGACATCCTGATAAAATATGCGATCAGATTTCAGATGCCATAGTAGATGCAATTATGGCCAAGGATCCGGCTGGACGAGTTGCCGCTGAAACCACGGTAAATACCGGATATGCCATGGTAATGGGTGAAATAACCACCGACTGCTACGTGGATATTCCCAAGCTGGTTCGGGAGGTAATTCTTGATATAGGATATGACAGGGCCAAGTATGGCTTTGACGGAACAACATGTGCGGTAATGACGTCCATTGACGAACAGTCACCGGATATTGCACTGGGAGTCGATGAGTCAACAAACACAGAACACGATATAGGTGCAGGGGATCAGGGATTAATGTTCGGTTATGCCTGCAGCGAAACTCCTGAACTTATGCCGATGCCTATCTCCCTGGCACATAAGCTTGCAAAACGCCTTACGGAAGTGAGAAAGAACGGAACTCTGGATTACCTGAGACCGGACGGCAAGACCCAGGTCACAGTTGAGTATGACGACGACAAGGTAAAGAGAATAGATACGGTGCTGATTTCAACTCAGCATGATCCTAAGGCAACCCAGGAGCAGATTAAGGCGGACCTTATTGAACATGTAATCAAACCTGTAATTCCTGCAGAGCTTCTGGATGAAGACACGAAATACTACTGCAATCCTACAGGCAAGTTCGTAATCGGAGGACCACAGGGGGATTCGGGACTCACAGGAAGAAAAATTATCGTAGATACATACGGCGGCTATGCCCATCACGGCGGTGGTGCGTTCTCCGGCAAGGATCCTACGAAGGTTGACAGAAGCGCCACATATGCGGCCAGGTGGGTTGCGAAGAACATGGTGGCAGCCGGCCTGGCAGACAAGTGTGAGGTTCAGGTGGCCTATGCCATAGGTGTTGCCAAACCGGTATCTATTATGGTTGACTCCTTCGGAACAGGCAAATACTCCGATGAGAGACTGGCGGAAATCGTGGAGAAGCACTTCGATCTCAGACCGTCGGCAATAATCAAAACACTGGATTTGCGCAGACCAATTTACAGACAGGTGGCAGCGTACGGTCATTTCGGAAGAACAGATATCGACCTGCCATGGGAAAGACTTGATAAAGCAGAAGAACTGAAAGGTGAATAATTCATGGGAATAAAAGTAGCAAAATTCGGCGGATCTTCCGTTGCCGATGCACTGCAGATAGGAAAGATAAAGAAAATAATCGAAAATGACAGCGACATCAAATACGTTGTTGTTTCGGCACCGGGAAAGCGTTTCAAGGATGACAGCAAGATAACAGATCTTCTGTATCTCTGCAAGACTCACATAGATCACAAGATTCCATATGAACAGATTTTTCAGGTCATCCACGACAGATTCATTTCAATGGAGGTGGATCTGGGGGTGAATGTGAACATTGCAGAGGACCTGAAGGAAATCAAAAGCGAAATAGAGAAGGGAGCGTCAGCGGACTACATTGCATCAAGGGGTGAATATCTCAACGCCAAGCTTATTGCAGCATATCTCGGTTTTGCCTTTGTTGATGCCAGGAATATAGTAAGATTCGGTGATAAGGGCAAGATTCTGGAGGATGTAACAAATGACTCCATAAACAGGGTGCTGACGGAGTCGGGACCTGCGGTAATTCCCGGATTTTATGGAGAAAAGCTGGATGGAACGATTAAAACCTTCTCCAGAGGCGGTTCGGACATAACAGGCGCGATTATCGCCAGAGCAGTGGGCGCCGAGGTATATGAAAACTGGACGGATGTTTCCGGCTTCCTTATGGCTGACCCGAGAATAGTAGACAATCCTAAACCAATCGAATCAATTTCCTACATGGAGCTAAGAGAGCTTTCCTACATGGGTGCATCTGTTCTTCACGAGGATTCAATATATCCTGCCAAGGTTGCGGATATTCCCATTAACATAAGGAATACCAACAGACCGGAGGATCCGGGCACGATGATAACAGCTAAGCCGAATGCTGCTTCAAATCAGGTTGTGTCGGGAATTGCAGGAAAAAAAGGCTTCATTGTCATAGGTGTATACAAGAGCCACATGGCCGGAGAAAAGGGCTTCATCAGAAAGCTGGCAGGTATCATGGAAGACAATGACATAACAATAGAGCACCTTCCAACGGGAATTGACACCATGTCAGTGGTTATTGACAACAGAATGGTAAACGGCAGACTTGACGAAATCGTTGAAGACATACAGCGTCAGCTTAAACCGGATACCCTTGATGTGGTACATGATATCGCACTGATTGCCACAGTAGGAGCTGGAATGGCAGCACGAAAGGGCACATCAGCGACACTCTTTAACGCTCTTGCGAAGGCAGGCGTCAATGTGCGAATGATTGACCAGGGATCCAGCGAAATGAACATCATAGTAGGCGTTGACGAGAAGGATTTCGAGAAGGCAATCGAAGCCATATACAATGCCTTTGAAGCATAAGGTAAAATATGTTTGCGAAATCAGCTATGCTATTTCTGTATGTGGCATGTGTGGTTCTCCTGGGAGCATCCTTCACCTGCTGTGTACTGGTGAAAATAAGAAAGAAAACTAAAGACAACAGAGCCATGATGATATTCATCATGGGTCTGTTTGTTGTATGCATGTACGATCTGGGAATATACTACTGCAACTATGTGGTGGAAAGGTTCTCAAGCATGGAGATACTGCGAATAGGGAACTGCATTATTGCCCTTACAATGTATGCCTGGATTGTGGTTCAGGAAAACGTCATGCAGAAGGAGTCACTGAAACCTCTGGGACGCATGACAAAGAACTATATCCTGTTTTATACGGGACTTTGGCTCATACTTACCATTGCAACCAGCGTGGACTATTTTTACACGATGAAATGGCTTCTGCTGCTGACAGACATGATACTTATTGTTGCTGTGGTAACACTGTCCGGGGCCTACATCGTATATGCGGCAGTGAACAACCAGAGACTTAACCTGTACTTCATGACACTTTGCACAGCGGTGCTTCTCTGGAACTATATATCATATTTCTGGGGAGAAACCTCGGTGTACTGGGGAAACAGCCCGTTTATCAGAGCACCTCTGGATCTGACGGTGGTGTTCTGGCTGACGCTGGCCGCATCGGCGCTTGTTTATGTGTACAAGACGATTTTCAAGCCGGTATTCATGGCAAATGAAGAAGAGCATCAGGCGGCGCCTGCAGTCAGCCCCGAGGAGCGCATCGAAAGAGCGGGAGACGAGTTCGGACTGACAAAGAGGGAACGGGAGATTCTTATGATGATGTATCGGGGAAAGAGCAACAGGGAAATAGCCGAGCTGCTGTTTCTTTCCGAGAGCACCGTCAAGACCCATGTGTATAACATATTCAGGAAAATGGGAATCAAGAACAGAGTAGAAGCCGTATGCATTGTTAACGGCGAGAAAACCGAAGACATAAAAGAAGAACAATTGCAATAGCAATATTGAAGGGGAGGCAACCGGTTAATGACAGGACAGATAATAGCAATAGCAGCTCTGATACTGTTCTCATCATATTTCAGCGCCACTGAGACGGCATTCACATCAGTTAATAAGATTAAGCTCAAGACCATGGCTGCAGACGGAGATGCAAAGGCTGCAAAGGTGCTGGAACTCACAGAAAAATATGATAAGCTTCTTACAACAATACTAATAGGAAACAACGTTGTAAACATAGCCATGACGGCCATAGCAACAGTGCTGTTTGTAGGGCTTATGGCAGAGAAGGGTGCAGCGGTTTCAACGGTTGTAATTACAATTGTTGTTCTGGTTTTCGGAGAGATAACTCCGAAGAACATCGCCAAGGAAAAGCCGGAAAGCTTTGCTAAATTCTCTGCACCTGTAATAAGCTTCTTCATGCTGATTCTCACTCCCATAAACTACGTGTTTACCCTGTGGAAGAAGCTTGTCACCAGAATATTCAAGCTTGGTGGAGAAGATAAAATCACCGATGAGGAGCTCCTCACAATGGTAGAGGAGGCAGAAACGGGAGGAGGCATCGATGAGCAGAGAAGCGAGCTGATACAGAATGCCATTGAGTTCGATGATCTGACTGCGGAGGATGTCATGACTCCCAGACCTGAAATGGTGGCCGTGGCTGTGGACTGCAGCAAGGAAGAACTGGCAGAGATATTCGAACAGACAGGCTATTCAAGACTTCCTGTGTACGAGGATGAAATTGACAGAATCATGGGTGTGATAAATCAGAAAGACTTTCACTACCACGTTGCAGGAACGGATAAATCCATTTCAGATTACATAGCGCCGGTGGTGTTTGTGGCAGCTACAATAAAAATCTTCGATTTACTGAAGAAAATGCAGAAGCTGAATACCCATATGGCAATAGTTATAGATGAGTATGGGGGAACCTCGGGGCTTGTGACAATGGAGGACATTATCGAGGAGCTTGTGGGGGAGATATATGACGAATACGATGTAGTTCTGAACAAGGAGATAATGCCTTTGCAGAACGGGAGCTACAGGGTTCAGTGCAGCGCTAACATCGAAAAGATTCTGGATTACTTCGACATTGACGAAGAGATTCCGGAGGCGAGGACTGTTAATGGATGGGTGGCTCTGGAGCTGGATCATCTGCCGAAGAAGGATGACAGATTCGAAACGGTGATGGAGGACAAGAGACTGAAGGTGAGAGTCACCAAGGCAGATGAGCGGAAATCCATCGAGATAAATCTTGTTGTTGAAGACGCAGAAGAAAGGATAGAGGAAAAGTAATGGGATTACTGGAAAAGGTATTTGGAGATCTTAATGAAAAAGAAGTAAAGAAGGTATCGAAGATTGCCGATAAGGTTATGGCATATGACGAAGCCATGCAGGAGCTCTCCGACGGGGAGCTGAGGGCAAAGACCGAGGAGTTCAGGAGGAGACTTGCCCGGGGAGAAACCCTTGACGACATTCTGCCGGAGGCCTTCGCGGTTTGCAGAGAGGGAGCATACAGAGCCCTGGGAATGAAACACTTCAGGGTGCAGGTGATAGGAGGTATAGTTCTTCATCAGGGAAGAATCGCCGAGATGAAAACTGGTGAAGGTAAGACTCTCGTGGCAACCCTTCCTGCATATCTGAATGCCCTTGAGGGTAAGGGTGTCCATGTTGTGACGGTAAACGATTACCTGGCAAAGAGAGATATGGAATGGATGGGCAAGCTCTACACCTTCCTGGGACTCACAGTGGGCTGCGTAATCCACGGAATATCAGAAGATGAGAGACGTGCCGCCTACAGAGCGGATATTACATACGGAACAAACAACGAATACGGCTTTGACTACCTGAGGGACAACATGGTTACCTACAGGGAACAGATGATGCAGAGGGAGCTGAACTTCGCCATAGTGGATGAGGTTGACTCCATCCTCATCGACGAAGCCAGAACACCTCTTATCATTTCCGGAAGGGGCGACAAGTCCACGGACATGTACAGGAGAGCGGACAGCTTCGTCAAGACCCTTGTTAAGGGAACGAAGGATCCTGATACTAAGGTGGAGACAGGGGACTTCACAGTAGACGAGAAGGATAATCAGATTTCTCTTACGGAAGAGGGTGTAGCGAAGTGCGAGAGCTTCTTCGGAATAGATAACTTCTCCGACCCTGATAATATGGAAATCAACCACCATGTAATGCAGGCTCTCAAGGCCCGGAACATGATGAAGCGTGATGTGGATTATGTTGTAAGAGACGGGGAAATCATCATCGTTGATGAGTTCACAGGACGTATGATGTTCGGAAGACGCTACAGTGACGGACTTCACCAGGCCATAGAGGCCAAGGAGGGAGTAAGCGTTCGCTCCGAGAGCAAGACCCTGGCAACAATAACCCTCCAGAATTACTTCAGAATGTACCAGAAGCTGGCGGGAATGACAGGTACAGCCAAGACCGAAGAGGGCGAGTTCACGGATATCTACAATATGGATGTTGTGGTAATCCCTACAAACAAGCCTATAGCCCGTCAGGATATTGAAGATGCAGTATATCCCACTGAAAGGGGGAAGTACGCCGCAATTGTTGACAGAGTTGTTGAGGCTCACGAAAAGGGTCAGCCTGTTCTGGTGGGTACGATTTCAATAGAAAAGTCAGAAATGATTGCAGATGCCCTGAGAAAGCGGGGTGTGAAGAATTTTAACATACTGAACGCCAAGCATCACGAAAAGGAAGCTCAGATAGTAGCCGAGGCCGGTCGCGAGGGCGCCATTACCATAGCAACCAACATGGCAGGTCGTGGTACCGACATTATCCTGGGGGGAAACCCGGAGTTTCTTGCAAAGGCAGAAATGGCTCGTCTTGAGTATACTCCTGAGCAGATTGCCTTCGCCACATCCTTCGTGCAGAGTGATGACAGCGAGCTTCTGGCAGCAAGAGAGAAATTCCGTGAGCTTCTGGCAAAGTACAAGGAGGAGCTGGCTCCTGAACAGGAAAGGGTAAAGAAGCTGGGAGGTCTTTGCATAATCGGTACGGAGCGCCACGAATCCAGACGTATTGACAACCAGCTGAGAGGCCGTTCAGGACGTCAGGGAGACCCGGGACTGACACAGTTCTGTGTTTCCATGGAGGACGATCTCATGCGTCTCTTCGGCGGGGAGAGAATGCAAAGCATAGTTCAGAAGCTGGGCGTCGAAGAAAACGAGGCCATCGAGTCGGGCATGATTACGAAGCAGATAGAAAACGCCCAGAAAAAGGTGGAGGGAAGAAACTTCGGTATCAGAAAGTACGTCCTGCAGTATGACAATGTAATGAACAAGCAGAGGGAAATCATATACGGGGAGAGAAAAAAGGTTCTCTTCGGAGAGGATCTGAGAAAGGATCTTGATATGATGGTCCGCAAGCTCATAGATGAGGTTGTTGATCCGATTGTTGTTGCGTCAAAGTATCCGGAGGAATGGGATTTTGAAACCATGAACAAGGGACTGCAGAACATCACAGGCAGATTCGAACCTCTGGCATTTGACAGCGAGGATCTGGCTGATATGGATGCGGAATCCCTGAAGCAGGGTCTGTATGAGGAATTCAGCGAGCTCTACGACGAAAAGGAAAAGGAAATCGGCGCAGACAGACTCAGAGAAGTGGAGAGAATGATTTTGCTGCGTGTTGTTGACAGCAAGTGGATGGATCACATTGACGCCATGGATCAGCTGAAAAGCGGAATCGGCCTCAGGGGTCTGGGAGGTCAGGATCCTGCAGCGGCATATGCCCACGAGGGCTTCGCCATGTTTGAACTGATGATTGCATCAATTCAGGAGGAGTTTGTCAGATACTGCTACAATGTAACGGTTACAACTCACTCTGAACGTAAGGATGTTATCGGAACAGGTCAGACAAGAAAGGACGAGTTCAGGGATGATGAAATGCAGGCTGCTGCCGCAAGACAGAGAAGAGAGGGCGGCAGCGTTTCCATGGGTGCTGCACCGGCGGCGGCAGCTGCTCCGGAAAGGGAAAGAAAGCAGGAAACCGTCAGAAGGGATCAGCCGAAGATAGGAAGAAACGATCCTTGCCCATGCGGCAGCGGCAAGAAATACAAGCACTGCTGCGGCAGAAATCAGTAGGAACAGCCGGAGCCTGGATTGGCGGGACCGGTATCAGTCGGGAGAAATTGATGATAATATTAGATGAATTAAAAAGCGAAATACCGGCATTAAAGGAAGCTTTCAGGGAGACTGCCGAAGCAATGAAGCCGGAGGAGCTCCGTGCAAAGGCGGCAGAGCTGGAGCAGGAAACAATGGCAGGCGGATTCTGGGATAACCAGGAAAAGGCCCAGAAGGTCATGAAGGAAAAAAAATCCCTTGAGGACAGTCTTTCGGAACTTGATGGGCTTCAGTCCGAGCTGGATGATCTCCTTGTGATGATAGAGATGGCCGAGGAGGCGGATGATGAGGAAACCGCGGCTGAAGCCGTAAGTCAGAAGGAGCAGCTTGAGAAGGATCTTGAAAACATGAAGCTGAAGACTTTGCTGAATGAGAAATACGACAGAAACAATGCCATTATTTCCGTTCATGCAGGAAGCGGCGGAACCGAGGCAATGGACTGGGCGGAGATGCTCTTCAGAATGTACACAAGGTGGTGTGAGAAAAGGGGCTTCAAGTACAAGCTCATGGATATGAATGATGATACCGAGGCAGGAATAAAGAGCGCAACACTTCTTGTTGAAGGAGATTATGCCTATGGATACCTGAAGAACGAAAAGGGCGTTCACAGGCTGGTGAGAATATCTCCTTTTGACTCATCAGGAAGGCGGCATACATCCTTCGCATCCCTTGATGTTACTCCGGAAATTGAATACGATACCACGGTGGAGATAAATCCTGAGGATTTGAGAATCGACACATACAGAGCTTCGGGTGCAGGAGGACAGCATGTTAACATGACTGACTCGGCGGTCAGAATCACCCATATTCCTACTCATATAGTAGTGACCTGTCAGAATGAAAGATCTCAGATGCAGAACAGGGAATACGCCATGAAGATGCTCATGTCCAAGCTGATTGAGCTGAAGGAGAAGGAGGAGAAGGAATCTCTCAATGAGCTGAAGGGGGATTACAACCAGATTACCTGGGGAAGCCAGATAAGGTCATATGTTTTCCAGCCCTATACAATGGTGAAGGATCACAGAACAAATGCCGAGGTGGGAAATGTTCAGGCTGTTATGGACGGAGACATTGATTACTTCATTAACGAGAAGCTTAAGCAGAAAGACAAATAATAAAATGAAACGCCGGCGACGGTCCGGCGTTTTTTTATCGATTTATTGCAGGAGGCGAAATGGATATACTTAAGAAACTGTCGGAGGAATTTAGAGTAAGAAGTTCTCAGGTGGAGCAGACGGTGAAGCTCATTGATGAGGGAAACACTATTCCTTTTATAGCAAGATACAGGAAGGAAGCAACCGGAGGTCTCAGCGATGAGGTGCTCCGTGACATGAATGAAAGACTGACTTATCTTCGCAATCTTGAAGAACGAAAGGAAGAGGTTACAAGACTCATTGAGGAGCAGGGCAAGCTGACAGAGGAGCTTCGTCAGCAGATTGACGGAGCAGAGGTCCTTCAGCGGGTTGAGGATTTGTATAAGCCGTTTAAGAAAAAGAAGGCAACAAGAGCCTCCAGGGCCAGGGAAAGGGGACTTGAACCCCTGGCTGACCTGCTTTTGCAGCAGGAGGAGATGCCGGATACATCAGGCTTCCTGTCTGAGGAGGTTCCCGCATCCGAGGATGCAATTCAGGGTGCGTGCGATATTATTGCTGAGAGAATCGCTGAGGATCCGGAAATTAACGGAATGATACGCGAGGAAATGCGAAAAACAGGTGTTATCACCAGCGAGGGAACGGAGCCGGAAGAAAAGACTGTCTACGATATGTACTATGAATACAGCGAGGGTATATCGAAAATACCGAATCACAGAGTGCTGGCCATAAACCGGGGAGAGAAGGAAAAGAAACTGAAGGTTAAGGTTGCAGCAGACGTTGAGAAACTGGAGGCCATGATCGGTGAGGCAGCAGGCATCAGAGACGGAAGCCCGGTTGAACTGCTTTTGCGTGATACCGTGAAGGATGCATACAAGAGGCTTATGGCACCTTCTCTGGAGAGGGAAATAAGAAATGAGCTTACGGAAAGGGCAGAGGCGGAGGCGGTTAAGGTTTTCGCGAAGAATACCGAAAAGCTGCTGATGGTTCCTCCGGTGAAGGGCGCCAGGGTGATTGCCATCGATCCGGGATACCGCACAGGCTGCAAGGTTGCCGTAATAGACGAAACCGGCAAGCTCAAGGCCTATACCACAGTGTATCCAACGGAGCCGAAGAAGGAAATTGCCAAAACAAAGGCGACTCTCAAAAAGCTTGCAGCAAAATACAATATCAATACCATAGTAATAGGAAACGGTACCGCCTCCAGGGAAACGGAGGAGGTTGTGGCGTCCTTTATCAGGGAGGAGTGCCCTGAGGTGAGATACACCATTGTCAATGAGGCGGGAGCTTCAGTTTATTCCGCATCGAAGCTTGCCACAGAGGAATACCCGGATCTTGATGTTACGGTGAGAGGAGCAATGTCCCTGGGGCGGAGGCTCCAGGATCCCCTGGCTGAGCTGGTGAAAATTCCAACCAGGAGCATAGGCGTGGGGCAGTATCAGCATGATATCAACCAGAGCCTCCTTGAGGGCGCTCTGGCGGATGTTGTGGAGAATTGCGTCAACAGAGTAGGGGTTGAGCTGAACACAGCATCTCCGTCCCTGCTTTCATATGTGGCGGGAATTAACATGGGAATTGCCAGAAACATAGTGGCCTATCGTGAGGAAAACGGTCCCTTTGCATCCAGAGCTCAGCTGAAGAAGGTGCCGAAGCTGGGGGAGAAGACCTTCAGGCAGTGTGCAGGCTTCATCAGAATTGCCGGCGGCAGGAATCCTTTGGATAACACTGCGGTTCATCCCGAAAGCTACGAAGCTGCAGAGGCCATGCTTGAGCTTCTGGGTTATGACAGGGCTCAGCTTGCTGCAGATGAGTCCGGCGGCACCGGCTTTGGAGATATTGAGGACAGGATATGGGAAAAATTCGGCTCCTCAGAAGCTGCAGGAAAAAGGACCAAAAGCCTCAAGGACCTTGCTGAAATTGCCGGAGGCAGCGGCAAAAGGGACATGAAAAAGGCCATAGAGAAACTTGCCGAGACCCTGGCGGTGGGTGTTCCTACCCTGATGGATATCATTGCCGAAATGAAGAAACCGGGAAGAGATCCCCGTGAGGATGCCCCGGAGGTTGTTTTCAGAAATGATGTGAAATCCTTTGAAGATTTGAAGATAGACATGGAGCTTGAGGGAACCGTGCGAAATGTTGTGGATTTCGGCGCCTTTGTGGATATCGGTGTGAAGAATGACGGCCTTGTTCACATAAGCGAAATGTCCGACAGGTATATTAAGCATCCTATGGAAATTGTGTCTGTTGGTGACACTGTCAAGGTGAAGATTATCAGAATAGACTACGATAAACAGCGGGTGGGACTGACCATGAAAGGGCTGTAATCGTGTATACAATATTTTTGGTGTTTTACCCCGAAATCGGTTGTATACCGCAAAACCTTGTGATAAGATTTTAGCGGTGATGCTGTTGCATTGCCGTATCCCGGTGCCGTTTCAGCATCAGGAAAGTAACATATTATATTTGTTGAAGAGAGGCAAAACTTATGGGCGCAATAGGCGAAACATTACTTAACTTCTGGGAATCCACCGGCATTGCCAACTTCGGATACCAGAACGGAATCATGATTGTAGTGGCGCTGTTCTTCCTGTATCTCGCAATCAAACACGGATTTGAACCGCTGCTGCTGGTACCAATTGCATTTGGTATGCTTTTATCAAACCTGCCTATGACAGGAATATTCCTCAATGATGTGGTTCACGAGGGTATAACTAATTCCAATCAGCTAGCGGATGCGGGCATTTTCTCCATATTCTATATTCTGAAACCTGTATTGCCGTCGCTGATATTCCTTGGCGTAGGTGCCATGACAGACTTCGGTCCGCTTATTGCCAATCCTAAGTCACTGCTCATGGGTGCTGCAGCACAGCTGGGTATCTTCTTCGCGTTCTTCTCGGCAATTGCTCTGGGATTCAATGCTCAGGAGGCCGGTTCGATTGGAATCATAGGAGGTGCAGACGGACCTACAGCCATATATCTGACAACGAAACTGGCTGACCATCTGGTTGGACCTATTGCGGTGGCAGCATATTCATACATGGCACTTGTTCCTATCATACAGCCGCCTATCATGAAGGCGCTGACAACGGAGAAGGAACGCCAGATTAAGATGGAACAGCTTAGAACGGTATCCCAGAGGGAGAAGATTCTCTTCCCTATCGCGGTAACAGTTGTAATTGCACTGCTGCTGCCTTCAGTAGCACCGCTTATCGGTATGCTGATGATGGGTAACCTGTTCAAGGAGAGCGGCAGAACAGCTCGTCTGTCAGACACATCATCAAATGCCCTTTCGAATATACTGGTAATTCTGCTGGGTACATGTGTTGGCGCTTCAGCTACAGGTACAACATTCCTGACCTGGGCAACGATCAAGATTGTTATTCTGGGCGTACTGGCATTTTGCTTCGGTACGGCAGGTGGTGTACTCATTGCCAAGCTGATGAATGTTCTGTCAAAGACACCGATAAATCCGCTTATTGGATCTGCCGGTGTATCGGCGGTACCTATGGCGGCCCGTGTATCACAGGTTGAAGGCCAGAAGGCCAACCCTACCAACTTCCTGCTGATGCATGCGATGGGTCCTAATGTTGCAGGTGTAATCGGCTCCGGTGTAGCAGCCGGCGTAATGCTCTGCATGTATGGCGGATACTAATTTCGAAAATCTCTAAAATCATTTTTATACACTGCGAAAACCCGGGTGCGGATTTATCCGCCCCCGGGTTTTCACATGTTCCGGGCTAAA
>JBJESQ010000005.1:68003-70610 GCA_051882875.1 Lentihominibacter sp.
GCAATGTTTCTTCGCGCTCGGCCTCTGCGCCCCCAGCTCGGCCTCTGCGGTCAACAATCACGAAAAAGTGGAAATAATATCCAGCCATCATCGCAAACCCTTATGTACCAAGAGTTTCAGAGCATGGGCAAAAACAGCTTTGTGAAAATAGAGGCTGAACCTAGGTAAATCTCGGGAAAATCCTTGTTTTTACTTAAAAAACGGCTGAATATCAGCATGTTTTCACAATGTCAAAAAATGGAAGGTTGAAATTTCAACGTTTATTGTGACGACTGGGAAAAGTTCGTGATTATATCCACAAGTTCGTGATTGCAGATAGTAGGGGTACTCCGGGTGCTGAGGCGAAGGGAGGTAAATCGAGGCTGATTGAGCTGACATTGTCCTGTGATGTTGCAAACGTGCCCGCAACAGCTTGGATTACAGACCGGGCCCGCAGCAACTCGACATCGCCTACAATGCTACAACTCGACATCGCCCACAATGCTATACTGTCTTGAATTCTCCATAAGAAGAATGTAAAATAACAGCGTTGGCGGTTTTTGCACGAATGGGAGGTATGGTATGAATTACGAAATCGACATAGCCGGAATGAAGCGTGAACTGAAGCTCTTTAAGGTTGCAGACAATCTGCAGATTGCAGCCTTCATATTATATGGTGATGTGGAAATAACAAGGCACGCAGCGAAGGAACTGCTGGCGAGGGCTCCGGAGTTTGACGTTATCCTGACGGCTGCCTCAAAGAGCATTCCTCTTGTATATGAAATGGCTTCCCGGACGGGAAATGGAGAGTATGTGGTTGCACTTAAGGCTGTGAAGGTATACATGGGAACACCGCTGAAGATGACTGTTAATTCGATTACCACTCAGCAGGAACAGTCCATATATATTGGTGAGGATGATGTTGAGAAGCTGAAGGGCAGAAGAGTCCTGATTGTGGACGATGTTATCAGTACAGGCGAATCGCTAAAGGCACTTGAGGGTCTTGCTGCAAAGGCAGGAGCCAACGTGGTTGGCAAGATGGCGGTTCTGGCAGAGGGAGATGCCTACGACAGAGAGGACATCACGGTGCTGGGAAAGCTGCCCCTGTTTGACGGGAAGGGCAATATCCTGTAAACGGCCATTATGAACCAAATACAATAAGCAATGAAAGTCCGGAGAAGGTCAGTGGCCTCTCCGGACATTTTTTACGTTTCTTTACATATGAAACAGCTTCCATAACATGTCAGAACGCTTCTATAAAATATCAAACAGCTCCATTGGAGTCTTTATGATGTGATCAGGTGCTTCGGTTTCAGGGAAGTCACCGAGAGCCATTCCCTTAAGGCTGAGGCTCCAGGCTACGAGGACAGCTTTGACGCCTGCATTCTTTGCACACAATATGTCAAGGATGGAATCCCCCACCATTACAGAGTTTTCAGGCTTGGAGCCTAGCTTTTCGAGAACCCTGAATACACATTCCGGATCAGGCTTGTGAGCGGAAACCTCCTCAACGGTAACAATCCCATTGAACAGCTCCGTAAGGTTGTACTTTTCCAAACCCTCATAGAGGGATTGCTTCACACGAGATGTGGCAATTCCAAGCTTGAAGCCCCGGGATTCAGCCTCTGACAGCATTTCATCAACGCCGGGAAAAAGGCTTATCATCTCGCTGAAATGCTCCTGCTGCCAGGTTCTGTAGATGTCAATTGACCTCTCAACAGGCACATCGGGAAAAGCATTTTTCAGGGAGAGCTCAAGGGGCTCACCGAAGGTGCGAAGAATATATTCCTCGTCTCCATCCTGTCCCGCAAGGGCCTGGTATGTGTGCTGCCAGGAACGGAGAATTACGCCGTTGGTGTCCATTAATGTTCCGTCGAAATCAAATATAAGGGTATCAATCATAAATAGTCTCCATCAATCATAAACAGTTTCGAGCTAAAACAGTCTTGAACCATTGTACACTTTACTTCGGGACTTGTCATCCGATTTAAAGCATATTTGGAAATCCCTGGCAATGTATCGAAAAATAAACAGCAAAAGCCGCCAAATTAGATTAAATGAATATTGACACATTGTTTTGAAATTGGTACACTCAAAAAGTGTTAAGGACGAATGTTTCTCAAATCAAAGCATATGTACAACATATGGTGGAGGGAATGAGAATCTTACAAAGCCCGGCACTAATTAAAAAAATGCCAGTATAAGCACGAGAAAATGGTGTAGTGCGTTTCTACCGTAACACCTTAGTTACGACTATTGGTTGATTTGAGAGAAAGACTTTGACAGGAATCAGGAAGTTGTGTTTTCTCAGAGCAACGGTTAGTACCGTAGAAGTTGGCGGACAGGTGAGACACCTGTCTTTGTTGTTTTCAGAAGTTTCATTTTTAGGAGGACGAAATGAAAAAGAAAGTATTATCATTAGTACTTGCATTTATGATGATCTTCACATGCTCAGCAGTTCTTGCAGGATGTGGCGGATCAGACGAAGGCTCAGGAGACGCATTCAAGGTTGGATTTATCTGTCTCCACGATGAAAACTCAACTTATGACAAGAACTTTATCGACGCTGCAAACGCTGCATGCGAAAACCTGGGCGTTGAAGCTGTAATCAAGACAAACATCCCTGAA
>JBJESQ010000006.1:0-14158 GCA_051882875.1 Lentihominibacter sp.
ACTTATACTCCCCGTAATACTTGCTGTACTGGCCTTTATCCATCTTCACCTTGTTCAGGACTACTCCCAGGATTCGGCAGCCTGAGACCTCAAGCTGCTTCTTCACGTCCAGGGCTACACGCTTGCTCACCTCGCCTGAGGCCATGACGATAATTGCTCCGTCGCACTTTGGCGCCATTATTGCCGCATCGATTACCGAGCCAAGAGGCGGTGAGTCTATGATAACCACGTCGAATTCGTCCCTGAGCTTCTCCATGAGATCCTCGAAGCGGTCTCCGTTCAGGATTTCCGTAGGATTAGGCGCCACAGGGCCCGACATTATTGTGTAGAAATTCTCTATGTTCGTCTCGCAGATTATGTCATCTGCATTGGCTATTCCTGTGAGATACTGGGACAGGCCTCCGATTCGCCTTGTTAGTCTCTCAATCTTGTGTCTGCTTATCATTACAGACTTACGGATGTCCGCATCCACCAGCACCACCCTCTTGCCTGTTTCCGCCATGGAGCGGGCAATATCGAAGGATACGGTGCTTTTGCCCTCGTCAGGGCCGCAGCTTGTGATAAGGAAGCTCTTCAGGTTTACTCCGCTGAACTGGAGATTAGTTCTCAGAGAGTTCAGCGCCTCACGTCTGCCGTATTCCGGCGTATATAATTCATTGAATTTAATCTTGTTCATATTTTCCGGCACCTACTTTCCCTTTTTCTTGCTCTTTTTCACAGGCTTATCTGCTGCTATGCCCTTCTTGCCGCCCTCCAGCGGTATTTCAGCAAGCACGGTAAGTCCCAGAACTCTCTCAACGTCATCTCTCCGTCTGATGTAATCGTTCTTCAGAGCAGTTATAACGAAGAACATCACTGAAGCCACCAGACCCACAATGAAGCCCAGCGCTATGTTCTTGGCCTTCTCAGGCTTTACAGCGTTTCTCTCCGCCACGGCTCTTTCTGCCAGTGACGGGGGATCCGTATCCATAATGTGGGAAATTTCACGCTTTGAAACCATAGCCAGTTCGTTGGCTATCATCTTGCTCTTCTCAGGATCGTCCGTCGTAACGCTGATCTTAACGATACGGGTGTCCTGAGGAGTCTCAACGGATATGATATTTAGAAGCTCATCATACTTGTACTCAAGCTTCAGGTTTCTCTTAACCTCCATCACCACAGGTCTTCCTGTGATAAGCTCTCTGTAGTCGTTTGTCAGGGAGCTTCCCAGCTGTACATCCGCCAGGGATGTAATCGACGTTGAGGAGCCCAGCACATAGAGCTTGGCTGTGGACTGGTACTGAGGAGTGGCTATGAAAAAGCTGTAAACCCCTGCAGCCCCTGCGCAGAGTATGGCCGCCAGAATAATCGCCAGTATGTTCCTCTTGATTATTCCCCATACTTCAAATAAATCTATTTCAACAACATTGTTTTCCTTGTCCATTCGAATATTCTCCCAAACTGTGAATTACTGTACGTGGAGGGTGCCGTCCTGCAGGTCCTCTTCTATTTCTCCGCTTAACTTCTTCACCGTATCTGACGGCTGATAATCCTTCTGGTTAAACAGCTCCTTGTGAAGGTTTGCCGTCTCAGTTTCCAGAGTGATAGGGACATAATAGTAGAACTCGTCCCACCATGTTTCGTAGTTCACAGGCCATGTATACCTGTCAACTATATCACCCTTAATAACATCACTCAGTGTCTCAGTCATCTTGTTGCTGCTCATGTTACTATCAACATACTCGATTACCTCATCGTATACTGCAGACAGCTCCGAGCCGCTCATGGCCTTGGCCTTTGTGAATACCTGGTTCAGAACTTCGGCGTTTCTCTCACCACGCTTGAAGGAATCCGCATCCTTCCTGGCTCTGCAGTATCCCACAGCCTGAATTCCGTTCAAAGTGTAGGAGCCCGTTGAATCCAGGAGATACTCGTTGGCATCGTAGTCTCTTCCGGAAACATTCATGTAGCTGCTTATTCCGCTGTTCACATACTGCAAAGTCAGAGAACTGTCAATTGTAACATCTATTCCTCCCACAGCGTTAACAAGCCGCTCTACAGCGCCCCAGTTGAGGGCTATGGCCTCCCGGCAGTTAAGATCCAGGTTTCTGTTAAGCTCCCAGAGTCCCTGATCTATACCGCCCCAGTCAAAGCCTCTGTTGGCCTTGTGGAACTTGCCATCGTCGCACTCCAGATAGGCATCTCTATTTACCGCAACAATCTTGATATCTCCTGTCTTCTTGTTCATGCTGAAGATGTTGATAACATCGCTCTTGCCATTGTTATCCACACCGTATATCACGAAGTTTCTGTAATCCTTGAGGCTCTTGTCCACGGCAGGATCTATTCCCAGATACTCATCTCCCCATACCGGAGTCGCATCCTCTTCTTCAGCCTCTCCGCCGCCTCCCCGGCTAAGCATTCCTGCGGTGATTATCACTGCCAGCACCACAAGAGCCGCTATGATGGCGATTATCAGTATTCTGTTTTTTTTCTTGTCAGTTTTATTGCTGTTTTCCATTGTTTCCCTCCGGTTTGTAGGTATCAACCAGCTCCGCTACCTTCTTCTTCATATCTGCCGGACAGCTGTAGGCTTCAGTTGTCAGCTTCTCCACTTCCTCAAGGAAGTCATCCCTTATCTTCAGAGGACGGCCGATGAATATCTTGTCCATTCCCGTTTCTGTGATTCCCTCCTCATCAAGGAGCACTTCCTCATAAAGCTTCTCACCGGGTCTCAGTCCCGTAAATTTAATTTCAATATCCTTCCCCGGGGTGTTTCCCGAGAGATATATCAGATCCTCCGCAAGCTCCAGTATCTTAACCGGCTCACCCATATTCAGCACGTATATCTCACCGCTTCCGGCTTTCACCCCCGCCTTCAGCACCAGATGCACCGCCTCGGGAATTGTCATGAAGAATCTCGTTATCTCAGGATGGGTTACAGTTACCGGTCCTCCTGCAGCAATCTGCCTCTTGAACAGAGGAATTACGCTGCCGTTGCTTCCCAGCACGTTCCCGAAGCGAACCGCCGAGAATATTGTCTCCGGATACTCCCCGGAAATTGACTGTATTATCATCTCACAGAGCCTCTTGCTGGCACCCATAATATTCGTAGGATTTACAGCCTTGTCAGTGGATATGAGAACCATCTTCCTTACCCGGCATGAGCCTGCAGCCCTTGCAACATTAAGGGTTCCCGCTGCATTTGTCTTCACAGCCTCCCAGGGGCTGTCCTCCATGAGAGGAACATGCTTAACCGCTGCCGCATGGAATACCACATCAGGTGAGTATTCCTTCATAACAGACTCTATCCGGACACGGTCCCTTACCGAGCCTATGCATACCTTCAGGTTGACCTCCGGCTTATTCATGCGGATTTCCTGCTGAATCTCATAGGCGTTGTTCTCGTAGCTGTCAAATATCACAATCTGCTCCGGACCATATTCCGCTATCTGCCTTACCAGCTCGCTGCCGATAGAACCTCCGCCCCCGGTCACCAGTGCTCTTCTGCCGGCAAGCATGCTGTCTATCTCATCGTCATAAACCAGAACCTGATCCCTCTTCAGGAGCTCCTCTACGGAAACATCCCTGATCTGCTCCATGCTCACCCTGTTGTTTATAAGCTGGGTCATTCCCGGCAGGGTTCTCAGCCTGCAGCCAAGGCCTTTGCATATCTCCAGTATCTCCTCCTTGTTGTCCCTGTCTATTGTGGGTATGGCAAGGAGAATCTCCTCTATTCCGTACTTGCTTACCAGTTCAGGTATGCTGTGCCTGTTTCCCTCAACATTTATGCCCTCTATTGTTCTGCCTTTTTTGTTGGGGTTGTCGTCAACGAAGCAGCATACTACGTGACTTCTGGGGTTCTCCACCATAATCTGTCTGGCGATGGATCTTCCCGCCTCTCCGGCGCCTATCACCAGAGTCTTCTTCAAGGTATTATTTCTGTCCAGGCTCTCGATAAGATGAGAAATTCTTCTGAGAGCTCTGTAGGATATCCGTATTCCACCGGTAAATACCCCCTGGAGCACTCCTCCGAAAAGATAATATGAAAGGGGCATCCTGATTAAAAATATATTAACAACCAGGCAATACAGAAGTGTCGATAACACAGTAACCGTCAGAACTCTGCTCATCTCCGCATAGCTCACAAAACGCCATATGCTGTTATAGAGTTTGAAAATAAAAAAAAGCCCTATTACGATTAAAGCATATACAGGAATTGTCCTCAGCCACACCCAGGTGAATTCCCCTGGGACTCCCGAAACCTTAAAGTCGAATCTTGCCGCCAGAGCCAGCCCGTAGGCAGCGCATATGCTGATGAAGTCAAATACAACAAGAAGGCAGGATATTGTAATCATCTTCCCGCCTGCACGATAGTTGTTTATTGCTTTCTCATAATATAAACTCAAGATTGACCTTCTCCTCTGTCTTGGGTACACACCACACATGATAAAGTGTTCATATGCATGCACTGCTGTCTAACTCAAAGGTCACTGTACCCCCCCCCATGAAAAAATTCACAATATGCACACCACATGTATTGTATAATATATACTTCCATATGTCAATTTGTAACATCATTTTGATAATGCAAAATCTCATCAGATGTTGTATTATACAGAAAGGTGTATTTCAGTATCACGAAAGAGGGGTGATATCATGATTGCAGACAGAATTAGATTACTGCGGCAGGAAAACGACATGACACAATCAGATCTAGCAAAAATGCTTGGGATTACACGGTCCAGTGTCAATGCATGGGAGATGGGAATATCAGTTCCATCAACACAGTACATCATCGAAATGTCCCGTATTTTCCATGTGTCAACCGATTACATTATGGATGTTGACACCTTCGCTACCTTGAGCGTTAAAGGACTTGACGATGATGAAATAAGAATAATCCATGCAATAATCGAGCATTTCAGAAAGAAGTCCCAACAATCGAAGAATGGGAAGACTCTGTTCTGAGAGAAACCGGCATTATGCCAAAAGATCAAAAAAAGCAGATACTCCCATCTGCTTTTTTTCTTTCATGTTTTATCTGATTTTTATCTTATCTTCGGTCTGTCAGCTTCGGCCGTCCCTGACGGCAACCGCTGGCCGGCATTACCTGATCCTTCGGCCCACGATGTAGAACCGGCCCTCCTCTGTGTGGTAAGCACAGGTTGACACGGTCACAAGCTGATCCCCGTACTCAGGCTCAATCCCCGTATCGTACAGGGATTCCTTCTTTATTCCCGCAACGAAGGTCTCGAAGGTCTTCTCGTCCATGTATCCGGGATACTGATAGTACTTGAATTCCTTTGAATCCTTCTCCCTGATTCTGGAGCGGCAGGCAGCCACTATCTCGTATTCCCCCTTCTCGGTAACAACCTTCCCGTCCTTAGCCGACACAATGGCCTCGAAGGTGAAGGTGCTGTGCTCCTCCCGGAAATCCCTGCTGTCATACTCCAGCAGGTCGTGGAACATGGTTCCGAACTTCATGTTGTGACCGTATATGAGCCAGTTCCAGGTCCCCTCCTTATCCATGTAGCCTCCGGCACCCTTGCCGATTCTGCTCTCGCCGTCAAGAAAGGGCGTTCCCGATTCCGAGTATTCCTCCTCAAAGTTCCTTTTGAGATAGTATTCCGGATCCTCCGGGGTCTGCATTACGGGATAATTAATCTTGGTTCCCTCAATTTCAATCCATCCCACGGTATCATTGTTCTGTTCATAGACACCCTCAAGGCCTCTGTCCTCTGCCTTCGCCCACAGCTCCTGGAAGTCATTCTCCGATTCAACCTTGTCCTTGGCATACAGTCCCAGATACGCGGCGCTTCCGCAGAACACGATTCCGCAGATAAGAAGCACTATCCAGCTTCCAAGCCCCAGGGGCGCCCTCTTCTTTTTTTTCTTATCCTTCCCCATTATCTCACCTCTTCTTCCCGAGCCTTACAGCCTTTGCATGTCCCGGCTATGCCTCCGCCCCCTTAACGAAGGCTTCCTTGTTCAGCTCCACAAACTTAGGCTTCACATTATCCTCGATAACCTTCAGCCATTCCTCTTCTGTGAAAGGCAGGTCCCCTGAGGCTGCACCCAGCAGCACCACGTTAACCGCCTTGCTTGAGCCCGCCTCCTCAGCAATTGCCAGAGCATCGAATTCCACAAGCTTGCCGGCTGCAGCTGCGATAATCTCGTCTGCTCTCTCGGGATACTCAGCCTGTCCCAGGGTAACCGGCATCGGCATGATGTTCTGGCTGTTCACATACATGGCGCCTCCCTCAGCCAGGTAAGGCAGCCATCTGTATGCCTCTAGTCTCTCAAAGGCGATGATTATGTCCGCCTCTCCCTTCTCAATCAACGGTGAGCAGACCCGGCTGTCGCTTATTTTAACATGGGTTACCACGTCTCCGCCTCTCTGGCTCATTCCGTGAACCTCCGAAAGCTTCACGTCATAGCCCCTGGCCAGGGCCAGATTTCCCAGAAGTACGCTTGCCAGCAGAGTACCCTGTCCGCCGACACCCACAATAAGAATGTTCTTTTTCATCTATCTGCCCTCCTTTAATGATTTGATAGCATCAAACGGGCATACCCGGGTGCAGAGTCCGCAGCCCACGCAGCTTGTTGTTACTATATACGGTTTGCCGTCCTTCATCTCGATTGCCGGACAGCCCACCTTCATGCACTGTCTGCAGTTTCTGCAGTTGTCTGTAATGGTGTTAGGAGTTCCCTCCTGCTTCGTAATCATGACGCATGGACGTCTTGTGATGATTACCGACAGCTCATCCCGTTCTGTTTCTCTCCTGATAACCTCCTCAAGGTCCTTAACCTCAAACGGGTCTATTACTGTCACGTTCTTCACTCCCAGGGCCTTAACCAGCTCCTCGAAGTTAACAGCCGGCGCCATTTCTCCCTTGGCATTCTTTCCTGAGCCCGGGTTCTGCTGGTGTCCCGTCATTCCCGTGATTCTGTTGTCCAGAATGATAACCGTTCCCTTGGCCTCGTTGTAAACCATGTTCAGAAGCCCTGTCATTCCGGAATGAAGGAAGGTTGAGTCTCCCAGAACGGCAACCAGATTCCTGCTGTCTCCCGTTGCCTTCTCAAATCCGTGTTCCATACCTATGGAGCCCCCCATGCAAAGGCAGGTATCGATGGCGTTTGTCGGCGCCAGTGCCGCCAGGGTGTAGCAGCCGATGTCGCCCATTACTGTTGTCTTCAGCTTGCTGAGCACATAGAACAGTCCCTTGTGAGGACATCCTGCGCAGAGAAGGGGCGGTCTGCCGGGTGCAGGGGCCACTTCTTCCTTCAGGGCTGTTTCCGGAACAGGCCTGCCCATTGCCTTTCTTATCATGTTAACGCTGTATTCTCCCTGAATGGTGAACAGCTCCTTGCCTCCGTGAACTGCTATTCCCGCAGCCCTTATCTGTTCCTCGAAGAAAGGATTTCCTTCTTCTATGACGTAGAGCTTCTTAACCTTTGATGCGAATTCGGCTATGTCCTTAAGGGGCATCGGGTTAATCAGACCCATCTTGAAAACGCTTGCCTCCGGCAGGGCTTCCTTAACATACTGGTAGCAGATTCCGCTTGTTACGATTCCTATCTCAGGATCGTTCATTTCAACCCGGTTGAGAGGCTGTCCTCCTGCCATGAGCTGTGAAGCGTCCTCTGCAATCTTATTCAGGCGCTTCTCCTGTGCCACATGGAGTTTCCTGGCCATTGCCGGCATTGATACGTATTTCTGGAAGTTCTTCTCGTACGGTATTACTTCTCTTTCGATTCTGTCCTCTTCCTCCACGATTCCTCTGGAGTGGGATATTCTGGTGTTTGATTTCATGAGGATGAGGGTGTCGTACTCCTCACTCATGTCATAGGCCAGCTTCATGAAGTCCTTGCATTCCTGTGGATCTGCAGGCTCCAGCACGGGAACTCCCGCAGCTCTGCCGTGATATCTTGAATCCTGTTCATTCTGGCTTGAGTGGCAGCCGTTATCGTCTGCAACCAGAACCACGAAGCCTCCGTTTACTCCGTTATATGCTGCAGTGAAAAACGGGTCAGCGGCTACGTTCAGACCCACGTGCTTCATGCAGCTTAAGGCTCTGGCTCCCCCCACTGATGCCCCGAAGGCTACCTCCACACCAACCTTCTCGTTCGGTGCCCATTCCACATGTATTTCATCTCCGCACTTTGACAGTGTTTCCGTCACCTCAGTGCTTGGTGTTCCCGGATATGAGCTTACCACTCTGACACCTGCCTCCCAGGCGCCCCGTGCGAATGCTTCATTTCCCAGCATTATTCTTCTGGCCATATGTTTCTCCTTCCATCTGTTTGTATTGTCACTCTTATGTGCTGTCCCCTCTTCAATCCTACGCGGGACGTATTTCCACTATTTCTTCCTTCTCGATTGCCTCTCTGATAAGGCCCTCGCAGTCAAGCTTCGACTCGCTTACAAGTATCCGTTCAAGCTTCGGCTTCGTTGCCGGATGCTTAGGCAGGAATACAGTGCAGCAGTCCTCGTAGGGTTCGATGGATTTGTCGTAGGTTCCTATCTCCTTCGCCAGATCCATTATGTCCGTCTTGTCCAGACCTATGAGGGGTCTCATCACCGGCATCTTCACCGATGCGTCTGTTACAACCAGAGCCTCAGCTGTCTGGCTTGCCACCTGCCCCAGGTTCTCACCGGTAATAAGCATGCTGCAGCCGTTTCCTGCAGCCAGCTCCTCTGCTATGCGCATCATGAACCGCCTTACCAGTATTGTTGTCTCCTCCTCAGGGCAGTTCTGCACTATCTGTTCCTGTATCGGCAGCAGGTTTATAACGTGCATTCTGAATCTGCCGCAGTAGGTTGCCACCAGGGATGCCAGTTCCTCCACCTTTTCTCTTGCCCTCTGGCTTGTGTACGGGAAAGAGTGGAAGTGTACCGCTTCAATCATCATCCCTCTCTTGGCCATCATCCAGGTGGCCACCGGTGAATCTATTCCTCCCGACAGGAGGGTCATTCCCTTGCCGTTTGTGCCAAGAGGCAGTCCTCCGAAGCCCGGTATCTTGTCCTGGTACACGTAGGATTTATCGTGTCGCACATCCACGAAGAGCTTCACGTCAGGATTGTGCACGTCCACCTTGAGGACTTTGCATCCCTTGAGTACTGCCGCTCCTATCTGTCTGCTTATGTCCGGAGACTTCACCGGGAAGTTCTTGTCGGCCCGCTTGGCGTTTACCTTGAAGGTTTTGACTCCCCTCTCTTCTATGGCCTCCAGCATGTAATCCACCGCCGTCCTGCCGATGTCCTCCATGGTGCTTTCGCATTCCATGGCGGGGCTTATTGACGCCACCCCGAAAACCTTGCCTATCTCCTTGAGAATTGCCTGTTTTCCCTCCGTTCCCGGATTGAGCTTTTTGTCTGCCCTTACAAAAATCAGTCCCTCGTGTCTGTAGGCCTTCACTCCGTCGAATTTCTTCAGCAGCTTCTTGATGCGGTCCAGGAGCATTCTCTCGAAGTAGGGCTTGTTCATGCCCTTGAGCGCCACCTCTCCGCATCGCACTATGAAAATGTGCTCATCTCTGTTGATTGTATTGTTTACGTTCTCTGTCATTATCTGAAACTCCCCAGCCTTCTGAATCTGCTTACGGCTGCTGTTACCTTCTCTATTACTGCATCCGTCTCATCCTCTGTGTTGAATCTTCCCAGACTGAATCTTAATGTTCCTTCGATTTCTCTGTCCTTAAGGCCCATTGCCTTAAGCACGTGACTGCCGCCCTTCTTGTTGGAGGAGCAGGCTGAGCCTGTGGAAACGAAAATTCCCTCCTGCTCCAGGGTGTGCAAAAGCACTTCGCCCCTTGTTCCTCCGAAGCTTATGCTGAGCACCGACGGGCAGCACATTCCGGGCTTACTTCCCGTTTCCCTTATGCTGTTTATGGTGATGTCCTTAAGGTTTGCCTCAAGGCCCGTCATTATTTTCTCCCTGATGGCTGCCATCCTGGCGGCTTCTCTATACATGTCTGATGCAGCCATTTCCGCTGCCTTACCCAGGCCTGCTATGGCAGGAACGTTCTCCGTGCCGGATCTTCTTCCCTGCTCCTGTCCGCCTCCCAGTATGAACGGCGGTATGCTGATGTTTCTGCCGCCCGGGGTTTTGCCCTTTCTTATTATCAGTGCGCCGGAGCCCTTGGGGCCGTGTATCTTGTGGCCGCTGATGGATATGAGGTCCGCCTCCCTTGGCAGGAGCATCTTCCCGAAGCTCTGAACGCCGTCGCAGTGAAGCAGTCCCGGGGCTCCCTTCCTTCTCATGATTTCTCTTGTCTCGGCTATGGGCATCACTGTTCCCGTTTCGTTGTTCACCTGCATCATGGTTACCAGGATGGTCTCGCCGTTTATGGCTCTCTCCAGCTGCTCCATGTCCGGCCTGCAGTATCGGTCAACGCCCACGTAAACTACTTCGAAGCCTTCTGCCTCCAGGGCTCTACAGCATTCCAGAACCGCAGGGTGCTCCACCGCTGTTGTAACTATGCGCTTTCCCTGCCTTTGCATGAGCCTGGCGGTGCCGAAGATTGCCATGTTGTCCGCCTCTGTGCCTCCCGATGTGAACACTGCGTCGTATCCGCCTTTGCTGACCGTCTCTCCGAAGGCTGCCCTCAGTACACTGTTCCTTGCCGCCTTGATGGTTTTCTCTGCGTCAAGACCCAGCTGGTACAGGGATGAGGGATTGCCGAAGCCGGTCTTCATGGATTCCACCATGATTTCCGTTACCTCGTCGTATTGTTTAGTTGTTGCGCTGTTGTCCAGGTAAATCATTGTCTATTGCTTGTTCCGAATTGTTTTTTTCGTGCAAAATGAGTCAGGAGTTGTTCCCCCTGACTCATGTTTTCTCTTATTTCGCGTAATCGATTGCTCTGGTTTCTCTTACTACATTTACCTTAATCTGTCCCGGATATTCCAGTTCCGATTCAATCTTCTTGGAAATGTCTCTTGCCAGCAGTGCTATTGACTCGTCACCAACTTCATCCGGCTTGGCTATGATTCTTATTTCACGTCCTGCCTGGATTGCGTATGAGTTCTCTACGCCCTTGGTTGTGTTGGCTATCTCTTCAAGCTTCTGCAGTCTCTTGATGTATGATTCCAGAGTTTCTCTTCTTGCTCCCGGTCTTGCTGCCGAAAGCGCGTCTGCAGCCATTATCAGAACTGCTTCCATTGACTTCGGTTCGTAGTCGCCGTGGTGGGCGGCCATGCCGTTGATTACGGCTTCGGATTCCTTGTACTTCTTCAGCACCTCCATGCCGATGTCAACGTGAGTACCTTCTCTCTCGTGGTCAAGAGCCTTGCCTATGTCGTGAAGAAGTCCTGCCCTCTTGGCAAGTGTTACGTCCAGTCCCAGCTCTCCGGCCATGAGACCTGCCAGATGTGCCACTTCGATTGAGTGCTTCAGCACGTTCTGTCCGTATGATGTTCTGTACTTGAGTCTTCCCAGCAGCTTAACCAGTTCAGGGTGAAGGTTGTGGATTCCCACGTCGAAGGTTGCCTGTTCGCCTTCTTCCTTGATTATTGCGTTAACTTCTCGTGTTGCCTTCTCAACCTGCTCTTCGATTCTTGCCGGATGTATTCTGCCGTCTACGATGAGCTTCTCCAGTGCCAGTCTGGCTATTTCTCTTCTTACAGGATCGAATCCCGAAAGAATTACTGCTTCAGGTGTATCGTCTATTATCAGGTCTATGCCTGTGGCGTTTTCGATTGCTCTGATGTTTCTTCCTTCACGGCCTATGATTCTGCCCTTCATCTCGTCGTTAGGAAGCGGAACCACCGATACTGTTGATTCTGCCACATGATCTGCAGCACATCTCTGAATTGCTCCGGTGATGATTTCCTTGGCCTTCTTGTCAGCCTCTTCCTTGGCTTTTGTCTCTATGTCCTTATAGAGTACAGCAGCTTCGCTTCTTGCCTCCTGCTCCACCTTCTGCAGGATGATTTCTCTTGCCTGATCTACTGTGTATCCTGAAATCTTCTCAAGTTCCTCAAGCTGCTTGTGGAGAACCTTCTCCTGTTCCGCCAGTCTTGATTCGATTTTCTTTTCTTTGTGTGTGATGCTTTCTTCTTTTTTCTCTATGTTGTCCAGTTTGCGGTCTATTGAGTCCTCTTTCTGATTAAGTCTTCTCTCTGCCTTTGATAACTCGTTTCTTCTCTCCCTAATTTCCTTTTCGGCGTCGTTTCTCTGTCTCTGGGCCTCTTCCTTAGCCTCCAGAACGACCTCTTTTCTAATGTTTTCGGCATTTTTCTCTGCGTCCAGCAGCATGTTTCTTGCTGTCGTTTCCGCATTGCCGATAGTCTTCTCGCCTATGGATTTACGTAATATATATCCAACTAACAGCCCAAGTACCAGGGCTATTAGGCCAACTACTACAGGTATTATGATGCTCGCCATAAAATACCATTCCTCCCTTCATTTATTCTGTTTTCAAAATGCGTACCTGCCGGTGGGGCAGGTTTCTATTTTTAACTAAAAAAGCTATTTTAGAAAGTCAAAAGCATACATACATATTATATTGATTTTTGCCAAATGCGTCAATGTATAACTGACAAAAAATTACAAAAAACTGCTCCGTCAGCTGTTTGCCGAAGCAGTCTTGTTTTTGCATTAATTTTTCACGTTAATTTTTCCCATTGAATATGTAACCGCCCCGGGGCTGCGTCACATCATGGATCTGAGTATGCGTCTGATGATGTCCATGAAGTTTTTTTCTATGTATGTGCCCCTCATGCACACAATCGGTATGCCTTTGTTTGTGGATATCCTTATGTTTTCGTCTTCCTGTATGATACCCATAAGAGGCCCCGAGAAGTTCTCCCTCACCTCTGTAATGCCCGGCAGAAGTCCCTCCCGCATAAGGTCCACATTGACCTTGTTGGCGACTATGCAGTTCTCCCTGAGGCCGTTCTCCATCAGGAAGTGTTCCGTGGTGTTGGCATCCCGCATGGCGGCGTAATCCGGCTCTGTTACTATTATTGCCTTGTCCGCAACAGGGGCGCAGACCTCAGGCATTTCTCCCACCCCTGCAGGACAGTCTATAATGATAAAATCAAAAATCGACTTGAGCTTGTCGCAGAGCACCTGCATGTGCAGCGGTGTTATATCCCTGTCGTCCTTCCTCGGCGCAGCTGCCATGAAATACAGGGTCTCGAATCCCTCCACCTTAATAGTGGCTTTGCTGATTCTGCAGATTCCCGACAGCACGTCCATTATGTTGTACACAACCCTGTTCTCCATGCCCAGATATACGTCCATGTTCCTGAGCCCCATGTCCATATCAAGAAGCATGACGCTGCAGCCCTGCTGTGCCAGCGCCGCTCCCATATTCACAGAAAACATTGTCTTTCCTGTGCCACCTTTGCCGGAGGCTACAAGTATTACTTTACCCATCATATTACTCCAGAAAATAGTCTCTCTATTATTTTGCACAGAAATTCAAACATAGTCAAGAGCAAAATGAACGCTATTCTGTATATCTGCCGGCTTAGTCCATATAGCCGGCGGCCTTCATGCTGAGATACTCCCCGTCGCCTATTATTATATGATCAAGCACCGGAATCCCAAGGAGCTCTCCCGCTTCCACAAGTCTGTTCGTGGAATCGATGTCCGAGGGTGACGGTTCAGGATTCCCGCTGGGATGATTATGTACAAAGGCAACGGAGCCTGCACTTCTCTTTATGGCGCTCCTGAACACCTCCCGGGGATGGCTTGATGCGGAATTCAGATCCCCCACCGATACTTCGTTTTCTTCTATTACATCTCCTCTGGCATTGATCAGCAGGCAAATGAAATGCTCTTTTTTCTCGTGCCGCAGCCGCTCCATAAACAGCCCTGCTATGTCTTCGGCACATCTGATGTTTTCGTTGTTTTCGGCCGGCAGGCATGCCATCCTTTTTCCCAGCTCCATTGCCGCCAGAAGCTCGCATACCTTCGCCTCACCAAGTCCGTTAATTCTTCTCAGCTCCTCCGGGCTGGCCTCCGCCAGATGCCTCAGCCCCCGCCTGTCGCAATTCAAAAGCTCGCTTGCCAGTTCCAGTGCCGACTTGTCTCTGGTGCCCGTTCTTAGGAGAATCGCCAGCACCTCTGCCGTGGTCAGACTCTCTGCACCATATTTCATCATTTTTTCTCTTGGCTTCTCCCAGAACGCCATTTCGTTCATCTTCATTCATCAATCTCCTTTC
>JBJESQ010000007.1:0-141676 GCA_051882875.1 Lentihominibacter sp.
TCAGAGTTGTCTTACCATGGTCTACGTGGCCGATTGTACCGATGTTAATATGCGGCTTATTTCTTTCAAATTTTGCTTTTGCCATTTCAGTTTCCTCCTATGAAACAAATACTTTTCCTTTATTCAAAAGGGTAAACATTACTTGTTAATTTTCTCCACCAAACTATCCGGCAGTTTTTCGAAGTGATCGAACTGCATTACATATACGCCTCTGCCCTGTGTCTTTGAACGCAGGTCTGTGGCATATCCGAACATTTCCGCAAGAGGAACATATCCTCTTACTGCTACCACTCCGTTATTCATGTCGGAACCTTCAATTCTGCCTCTTCTCGAACTGATGTCGCCGATTACGTCACCCATGTATTCATCAGGAACAGTAACCTCAACCTTGAATATCGGCTCCAGAAGAACAGGATCGGCCTTTCTGGCGGCTTCTCTGAATGCCATGGAAGCTGCAATCTTGAATGCCATTTCGGATGAGTCAACTTCATGATATGAACCATCATAAAGTTCAACTCCCGCATCCACGACCTGATATCCTGCGACAGGACCGGTTTCCATAGCTTCTTTGATACCTTCTTCAATCTTAGGAATGTATTCCTTAGGAATAGCGCCTCCCACGATTGCATTTTTGAATTCAAATCCTTCACCCGGTTCTCTCGGATAAAGTCTGATTTTAACATGACCGTACTGACCCTTACCACCTGTCTGCTTAGCGTACTTGTGGTCAACTTCAACAGCTTTGGTAATGGTTTCCTTGTATGATACCTGAGGTCTGCCCACATTTGCTTCAACCTTGAATTCACGAAGCAGTCTGTCAACAATAATCTCCAGGTGAAGTTCTCCCATTCCGGCGATGATTGTCTGTCCGGTTTCCTCATTCGTATAGGTCTTGAATGTAGGGTCTTCCTCAGCAAGCTTTGCCAGGGCAATTCCCATCTTTTCCTGTCCTGCCTTTGTCTTCGGCTCGATAGCGATTTCGATTACAGGATCAGGGAAATCCATTGATTCAAGAACTATCGCTCTCTTCTCATCACAGAGAGTATCTCCTGTGGTAGTAACTTTGAGTCCTACTGCTGCTGCGATGTCACCAGAGTATACCATATCGATATCCTCTCGCTTGTTGGCATGCATCTGGAGTATTCTCCCGATTCTCTCCTTCTTCTCCTTGACGGAGTTGTAAACGTAAGATCCGGAAGCCAGTGTTCCCGAGTATACTCTGAAGTATGCCAGTTTGCCCACAAACGGATCAGCCACAATCTTGAATGCAAGGGCTGCAAATGGGCCGTTGTCATCAGCAGGTCGTTCTTCTTCCTTCTCCGTTTTCGGATTCATTCCTGTAATAGGCGGGATATCCAACGGTGAAGGCATAAAATCAACGACTGCATCAAGCATCATCTGTACACCCTTGTTCTTGTATGCGCTTCCGCATGTTACAGGAACCATCTTGCCGGCGATTGTAGCCGTTCTGATAACGTTCTTGATTTCCTGCTCTGTGATTTCCTCACCCTCGAGGTATTTCATCATCAGATCTTCATCAAGCTCAGATACCGCTTCAACCAGCTGTTCTCTCCAGAGCTCGGCTTCAGCCTTCAGTTCTTCGGGAATCTCGGTTTTTTCGAATTCCTTACCTAAATCGTCCTTGTAGATTTCGGCAACCATACCGATAAGGTCGATAATTCCTACAAATGAATCTTCTTTACCAATTGGAAGCTGGATAGGTACCGCATTGGCTCTGAGCCTATCCTTTACCATGTCAACAACTCTATAGAAGTCTGCTCCCATGATATCCATCTTGTTAATAAAAATCATTCTAGGAACTCCGTACTTTTCAGCCTGTCTCCAGACCGTCTCGGACTGAGGTTCAACTCCACCCTTGGCGCAAAGCACGGTTACTGCCCCATCCAGAACTCTAAGTGATCTCTCCACTTCAACAGTGAAGTCAACGTGTCCCGGTGTATCGATGATATTAATTCTGGTGTCCTTCCACTGGGCTGTAGTAGCAGCAGAGGTTATCGTAATACCACGTTCCTGCTCCTGTTCCATCCAGTCCATAACGGCTGCACCTTCATGAGTTTCACCCAGCTTGTGAGTCCTGCCTGTATAGAACAGAATTCTTTCCGTTGTTGTAGTCTTACCGGCATCGATGTGAGCCATGATTCCGATATTTCTGGTTTTTTCAAGGGAAAATTCTCTCTTTGGCATTTCTTCCTCCTTTCTGCTCTTTTCGTGCTAACATCATTCTCACTAGAATCTGTAGTGTGCGAATGCCTTGTTAGCTTCAGCCATCTTATGTGTATCTTCTTTCTTCTTAACTGATGCGCCTGTGTTTTCAGCTGCATCCATCAGTTCCTTTGCCAGTCTCTCTGACATTGTCTTCTCGCCTCTGGCTCTTGTGTAGTTCGTGAGCCATCTGAGTCCCAGAGTCTGACGTCTTTCAGGTCTAACTTCCATTGGAACCTGGTAGTTGGCACCACCCACACGTCTAGCCTTTACCTCAAGAACTGGCATAATGTTGTTCATAGCCTTTTCGAATACTTCCATAGGATCTTCACCGGTAGTTTCCTTGATCTGATCGAATGCATCGTACACGATCTTCTGAGCTGTTCCCTTCTTGCCGTCCAGCATAATGCTGTTGATAAGCTTGGCAACAACTACACTACCGTAAACAGGATCCGGAAGTACTTCACGCTTAGGTACATTTCCTTTTCTTGGCACTTCACTTTCCTCCTTAATTACTAATTCGGTACTCGTTGACGTCTGTCGAAATTTCTTCGGATTACTCCTACATGAGCAATCTTACATGCAAAGGCCGAAAAGCCCTGCGTCCGGCACACGCCCCCGTGAGCGCTCCTTTTATCTGAAAAAAGTTGCGCTACTGTATTACCTTGTTAACTTACATGCAGAACACTATTTCTGCTTAGGTCTCTTTGCTCCGTACTTGGAACGAGCCTGCTTTCTGTCTGCAACACCTGCAGTATCCAGAGTACCTCTTACGATGTGATATCTTACACCCGGGAGGTCCTTAACTCTGCCGCCTCTGATGAGAACAACACTGTGCTCCTGAAGATTGTGACCGATTCCAGGAATGTATGCTGTTACTTCAATACCGTTAGTGAGACGAACTCTGGCAACCTTTCTAAGAGCTGAATTAGGCTTCTTAGGTGTAACAGTTTTTACTGAAGTGCAAACTCCACGCTTCTGAGGTGAATTTACATCTGTAGCAACTCTTCTCAGTGAGTTCATTCCCTTGTTGAGAGCCGGTGCAGTTGACTTCTTTTCACTGCTGGTTCTGCCCTGACGTACTAATTGGTTAATTGTAGGCATCTTTTTCTCCTTTCCTTAAAAATTGATTTCGGTAAATGGCGCAACAAGCCCATAACCGCAAAATATTTTACAATAAAAAACGTTGAAATGTCAAGTGTTTTCAACGTTTACAGCCTGTAAAAAAGGAGCTGTACACCGGCACTGTTTCAATGCCTGCGCATCAGCTCCCTTGTAGCTCTTTTGTCTGACCTCGGCCTGCGGACAACCCTCGGTTACTCTTCGATATCCGTTTCGTTTACGAATTCCGATTCGATTGCGTATGCCTCTGCAGACTGAATATCGTCGGCAGTTGCCATTTCAGGAGCCACTTCATTGATTTCCTCATAGGCTTCATCCTCTTCTTCCTCAGCCTTAAGGGATTCTCTGTAGCTGTCGATAACCTCCTGGTTTACGCCGTAATCCAGCTCGATGTTCCTGTACATTCTCATTCCGGTTCCCGCAGGAATCAGCTTACCGATGATAACGTTCTCCTTAAGGCCCTCCAGATGGTCTGTCTTGCCTTTGATTGCCGCATCCGTAAGCACTCTTGTTGTTTCCTGGAATGATGCTGCCGACAGGAATGAATTTGTTGCCAGGGAAGCCTTGGTGATACCGAGAAGAAGCCTCTCAACCTCTGCCGGTTCCCTGCCCTCTTCAAGGGCTTTCTCGTTGGCGTCCTCAACCTCAAACTTACCGTACTGGCCTCCCGGAAGGAGTCCTGTATCTCCCGGATTGCTCACCTTCATCTTTGAAAGCATCTGACCGACAATAACCTCTATGTGCTTGTCGTTGATATCTACACCCTGGTTCTTGTATACTCTCTGAACTTCCTTCAGCAGGTATTCGTAAACGCCTTCAACGCCCTTGAGTCTCAGTATGTCCTTAGGATCCAGAGGACCGTGAGTGATGTTATCTCCGGCTTCCACATAGTCGCCCTCGGCAACCACGATTCTGGCTCCGTAAGGAATCATGTACTTCTTCTCTTCTTCGCCTCTGACAACAACCTCTGTCTTGTTGTCAACGGACTGGATTGATACTACTGTACCCTCTGTTTCACTTATCTGAGCAAGTCCCTTAGGCTTTCTGGCCTCAAAGAGTTCCTCTACTCTAGGGAGACCCTGAGTTATGTCTGAACCGGCTACACCTCCGGTGTGGAATGTTCTCATTGTAAGCTGAGTACCCGGCTCACCGATTGACTGTGCTGCCTGAATTCCAACGGCTTCGCCGATATTAACGCTTTCGCCTGTTGCCAGGTTGCGTCCGTAGCACTTGGCACATACGCCCGATCTGCTTCTGCAGGTCATTACGGATCTGATGCCAACCTCTTCGATTCCGGCCTCTTCTATCGCCTTTGCAGCTTCCTCAGTGATTTCTTCATCCATTTCAACAATTACTTCGCCTGTTTCCGGATGACAGATATCATCGAGAGCTGTTCTGCCTACAATTCTGTCCTTCAGCTTCTCTATTACTTCCTTGCCGTCGGTGAAGGCCTTGACGATAATACCTTCTTCTGTACCACAATCTTCCTCTCTGACAATCACGTTGTGAGAAACGTCAACCAGTCTTCTTGTAAGGTATCCCGAGTCTGCTGTTCTCAGCGCTGTATCGGCAAGTCCCTTACGGGCTCCGTTTGATGAAAGGAAGTATTCCAGAACGGAAAGTCCTTCACGGAAGTTAGCCTTGATAGGAATTTCTATTGTTTTACCTGTTGCGTTTGCCATCAGACCACGCATTCCGCCAATCTGTCTGATCTGGTTTTTGGAACCTCTGGCTCCCGAGTGCGCCATGATGTACAGATTGTTAAGGCTTCCCAGTGAATCCATCAGCGCATCAGCCACATCGTCGGTTGTCTTGTTCCAGATTTCGATAACCTTCTCGTATCTTTCCTTGTCTGAAACCAGACCCCTTCTGTATGCCTTATCGTATTTATCTACCTGTTCTTCTGAGGCTGCTATAATCTTGGCCTTTTCTTCAGGTATTTCCATGTCTGATATTCCTATGGTGATTGCAGCCTTTGTGGAATAGTGATATCCCATGTTCTTGATGTAATCAAGCATAAGAACAGTATCGGTATTTCCGTGAGTTCTGTAACATCTGTCGATAATCTGTCCCAGAGTCTTCTTGGTACAGAGGAAGTCCACTTCCAGTGAGTACGGATCTTCTTCTCTGTTGACATATCCCAGATCCTGAGGTATCTCCTGGTTGAAAATGAATCTTCCCACAGTTGATTCCACCAGTCTGCCTCTCTCATCATTCTCTACGCTGTAGAGTCTGACCTTCACTCTGGCGTGAATGCTCACCTTGCCTGTCTGATAAGCCATGAGCATTTCATCCATGTCTGTGAATACCTTGCCGTCACCAATCTCAGGAGGCAGCGATTTATCCTCTTCCTTAGGGTCGAAGGTGAGGTAATATGATCCAAGGATCATATCCTGGGTAGGAGTAGTAATCGGAGAGCCGTCCTTTGGTGCCAGAATGTTGTTTACTGACAGCATCAGGAATCTTGCCTCTGCCTGAGCCTCAACTGAAAGAGGTACATGTACCGCCATCTGGTCACCGTCAAAGTCCGCATTGAAGGCTGTACATGCCAGCGGATGCAGCTTAATGGCCTTACCCTCAACCAGAACAGGCTCAAATGCCTGGATACCAAGTCTGTGAAGGGTCGGAGCACGGTTAAGCATTACAGGGTGTTCCTTGATAACGTCTTCAAGCACATCCCATACCTCAGGACTTACCTTCTCCACCATTCTCTTGGCGCTCTTGATGTTATGAGCATTCTGGTTCTCAACAAGCTTCTTCATAATAAATGGCTTGAAGAGTTCCAGAGCCATCTTCTTAGGAAGACCGCACTGGTAGAACTTCAGCTCCGGTCCAACTACGATTACCGAACGTCCCGAATAGTCTACACGCTTACCAAGCAGGTTCTGTCTGAATCTTCCCTGCTTTCCCTTGAGCATATCTGAAAGTGACTTCAGCGCTCTCTGCCCAGGACCCGTAACAGGCTTGCCTCTTCTGCCGTTGTCGATAAGAGCGTCAACGGCTTCCTGAAGCATTCGCTTCTCGTTTCTGACGATAATATCAGGAGCATTGAGTTCCTGCAGTCTCTTCAGCCTGTTGTTTCTGTTAATTACTCTTCTGTAAAGGTCATTAAGGTCAGATGTGGCGAATCTGCCGCCGTCCAGCTGTACCATAGGACGCAAATCCGGAGGAATAACCGGGATTACATCCAGAACCATCCATTCCGGTCTGTTGCCTGACACTCTCAGGGCCTCAATGACTTCCAGTCTTCTTGTGATTTTTATTCTCTTCTGTCCCGTAGCCTTCTTAAGCTTTTCGGTGAGCTCTGCGGAGAGTTCCTCCAGGTTTACCTGTGAGAGGAGTTCCTTGATTGCTTCCGCACCGCTTCCTGCCTTGAACTTCTTTGAAGGGTCGTCCATGGCTTCCCTCCACTGCTGTTCGCTGAGGATTTCCTTATAAGCAAAATCAGTATTACCCGGATCGATTACAATGAAGTTTGCAAAGTAGAGAACCTTCTCCAGAGTCTTGGGAGAAATATCCAGAACCAGTCCCATTCTGCTTGGTATTCCCTTGAAATACCAGATATGAGAAACCGGTGAGGCCAGCTCTATGTGACCCATTCGCTCTCTTCTTACCTTCGCCTTGGTTACTTCAACTCCGCATTTGTCACATACGATACCCTTGTATCTTATTCTCTTGTATTTACCGCAATGGCATTCCCAGTCCTTCGTAGGTCCGAAAATGCGCTCACAGTAAAGGCCGTCCATTTCAGGCTTAAGAGTTCTGTAGTTTATAGTCTCAGGCTTTGTTACCTCGCCGTGTGACCAGCTTCTGATTTTGTCAGGGGACGCCAGTCCAATCTGCAGGGCTTCGAAATTGTTCATTTCATAATTTGCATTTTCACTCATTATTCAGTACCCCTTTCTTTAGTCTTCAACCGGCTCACCGTCTGGTGCGTTTTCTACCTGTTCTATTTTAGCTATTTCTTCTTCGTTGATGTCTTCGAACACCTCAGGCTCCTCAGCGTCAGGATCGAATTCAGGTTCCACATCCTCGTCGAACTCGGCAAGCTCGTCTCCGAATTCGTCTTCAGCTTCTTCCTCTTCTTCGTATTCCTCCTCTGCCTCCTCTGCAAGTCTTCTGGCATCAAGCTTTCTCTCTATGGCTGAGAAGCCGTCAGCATCGCTGTCTTCTCTGATTTCAATTTCCTCGCTGTTTTCGTCAAGTACCTTAACGTCGAGACACAGTGACTGCATTTCCTTAATCAGCACCTTGAAGCTCTCAGGAATTCCCGGTTCAGGAATATTCTCGCCCTTAACTATCGCCTCGTAGGTCTTGACACGGCCAACAATGTCGTCGGATTTAACAGTAAGTATTTCCTGCAGAGTATAGGCTGCGCCGTAAGCTTCCAGAGCCCATACTTCCATTTCTCCGAAACGCTGTCCGCCGAACTGGGCCTTACCTCCAAGAGGCTGCTGAGTAACCAGTGAGTACGGACCTGTTGAACGTGCGTGAATCTTGTCATCAACCAGATGGTGGAGCTTCAGCATGTACATGTATCCCACAGTAACCGGATTGTCAAAGTACTCTCCGGTTCTTCCGTCTCTGAGTCTCAGCTTTCCCGTCTCGCTGTATCCCGAATCCTTAAGCAGCTCTATGATATCCTTCTCTGTGGCACCGTCAAATACAGGGGTTGCAATATACCAGTCCTTGCTCTTGGCAGCCAGTCCCAGATGAACCTCCAGAACCTGTCCAACATTCATTCGGGAAGGTACGCCCAGAGGGTTCAGCATTACCTGGAGCGGCTGTCCGTTTTCAAGGAACGGCATATCTTCTTCCGGCAGAATTCTGGAAATAACACCCTTATTACCGTGTCTTCCTGCCATCTTGTCGCCCACCTGAATCTTTCTCTTTGTTGCGATGTAAACTCTAACCAGCTTGTTTACTCCCGGTGGGAGCTCATCGCCGTTATCCCTTGAGAAGATCTTAACATCAACGACTATTCCGGTCTCTCCGTGAGGAACCTTAAGGGAAGTGTCTCTAACCTCTCTTGCCTTCTCTCCGAAGATTGCCCTCAGGAGTCTCTCTTCGGCGGTAAGCTCCGTCTCTCCCTTAGGTGTAACCTTACCCACAAGAATATCTCCCGAGTTTACCTCAGCACCGATTCTTACGATACCGTCCTCGTCCAGATCCTTAAGTGCGTCGTCTCCCACATTAGGGATGTCTCTCGTGATTTCCTCAGGTCCCAGCTTGGTGTCTCTGGCTTCTGATTCGTATTTTTCAATATGGATTGACGTGAGAACGTCTTCCATAATCAGTCTTTCATTGAGGATTATTGCGTCCTCGTAGTTATAGCCTTCCCACGTCATGAAACCGATGAGAAGGTTCTTGCCCAGGGCCACTTCACCGTTTGATGTTGAAGGTCCGTCTGCAATGACCTCCCCTGCATCAACGTGTTCTCCTTTGAACACGATAGGTCTCTGGTTAATGCAGGTTCCCTGGTTTGATCTCTTGAACTTGAGAAGCTTGTGTTCCTCCTTGCCCTCGCCGTCGTCTCTTGTTATTACAATCCTGTCTGCATCAACATATGTTACTGTTCCGGAATGGCCCGCAAGCTGAGCTACTCCCGAATCTCTCGCAGCCTTGTATTCCATACCGGTTCCTACAACAGGTGCTTCGGTTACCATGAGAGGAACCGCCTGACGCTGCATGTTGGAACCCATGAGCGCACGGTTGGCATCGTCGTTTTCCAGGAACGGAATCATGGCTGTTGCCACGGATACTACCTGCTTAGGAGATACGTCCATGTAGTCAACAACTTCCCTCGGAACCAGGTCTATATCGCCGCCTTTGCCTCTTGCAGCAACCTTCAGGTTCGCGAAGCGACCCTGTGAATCCAGCGGCTCGTTGGCCTGAGCAACAATCTTATCCTCTTCGTCGTCTGCAGAGAGGTAATGTATTTCATCCGTTACAACACCGGTTTCCTTGTTTACTACTCTGTACGGAGTTTCAATGAAACCATACTGATTTATTACACCATAAGTTGTCAGTGATCCGATAAGACCGATGTTCGGTCCTTCAGGAGTCTCAATAGGACACATTCTGCCGTAATGGGAGTGGTGTACGTCTCTAACCTCGAATCCGGCTCTTTCTCTTGAAAGTCCTCCCGGACCCAGAGCTGAAAGTCTTCTCTTGTGGGTCAGTTCAGCCAGAGGGTTTGTCTGGTCCATGAACTGTGAAAGCTGTGAACTTCCGAAGAATTCCTTAACCGCTGCGGTTACAGGTCTGATATTCATCAGAGACTGAGGTGTAACCTCAGCTATATCCTGGGTATTCATTCTTTCCTTAATTGTTCTTTCCATTCTGGAAAGACCTATTCTAATCTGGTTCTGGAGAAGCTCGCCAACTGTTCTGAGTCTCCTGTTGCCCAGATGGTCAATGTCATCAGTGTTACCGATTCCGTAGTTCAGATTAAGCAGATATGAAACTGAAGCCACAACGTCTGCCACCAGAATGTGCTTAGGTGAGAGATCGTTCTTTCTCAGTCTGAGAGCTTCCTTCAGTTCCTCTTCCCCTGCATCTGAGTTTTCCTCGAGAATCTCCATAAGAACAGGATAGTACACCTTATCGGCTATCTTGATGTCTGAAAGATCGAATTCAATGTACTGATCGATATCTACAAACTGGTTTCCTATTACCTTGGTTGATTCCTTCTCGTTAATATTGCTCTGTACCATGACATACTGAATTCCAGAGTTTTCAATCTGTCTGGCCATATCCTTGTCAACCTTCTGTCCCTCCTCGGCGATTATTTCACCTGTGTTAGGGTCGATTACGTCCTCTGCAACGATATTTCCTACAAGTCTGTTGTACAGTCCCAGCTTTTTGTTATACTTGTATCTTCCCACCTTGGCAAGATCGTATCTCTTAGGATCAAAAAACATTGAAGTGAACAGCTGGTTTGCACTCTCAACTGTAGGTGGTTCTCCCGGTCTCAGCTTCTTGTATATTTCCTTGAGACCATCCTCGTAGTTTTTGGTGGTATCCTTCTCAATCGTCTTGAGAAGTCTTGGTTCCGGTCCGAAGGTTTCGATGATTTCCTCGTCTGTTCCCATGCCAAGTGCTCTCAGAAGGGTAGTAACAGGCTGTTTACGGGTTCTGTCAACTCTTACTGAGATTATTTCATTGGAATCTGTTTCGTATTCCAGCCAGGCGCCTCTGTTAGGAATAACCTGTGTTGAAAACAGGAGCTTACCTGACTTGTCAATTTCCTTTTCGTAATATGGTCCCGGTGAACGAACGAGCTGCGTTACTACAACTCTTTCGGCACCGTTGTATATGAAGGTACCCTTTTCTGTCATGAGAGGGAAGTCTCCCATAAACACTTCCTGGTCCTTTACTTCCTTGATTTCACCGTTCTCCTTGTTGATAAGGCGAACCTTTACTTTAAGCGGAGCAGCGTAAGTAACATCACGCTCTTTGCACTCTTCCTGTCCGTACTTCGGAGGATCCGAAAGAGAATAGTCAATGAATTCGAGAACGAGATTGTCCGAGTATTCCTTGATTGGTGAAACGTCCTCAAAAACCTCACGAAGACCTTCTTCAACAAACCACTTGTAGGAATCTGTCTGTATCTGGATCAGATTCGGCATTTCTGCCACTTCATTGATTTTTGAAAAGGTCATTCGTTCTTTTCTACCTAATTTGATAGGATTTGGCATTATCATCACTCCTTATATACTTAACAAACTACAGTTGCAGGGCAATTTAATAATATAGCACTAAGTTGTCAAGGTGTCAAGCTTTTTTGATAAAATATGATATTCTTTATCCTATCGTATTCAGTTTTCAGCTCCTGCAGTATGCCGGTTATTTCCCCCTCCGGTCTGATGCAGCCCCGAAGCTTATCGCAGAGAGCATCGCTTGAAGCGTGCAGTTTCCGAAATCCCAGGGTTAGACTTACACCTTTCAGGCTGTGGACAGCTCTGAACGCTTCACTCCAGTTTTCCTCAGCTAAGCTCCTTTCGATGACTTCAAGGTAATCTCCTGTTAAAAAGATGTACAGATACTTCTCTATCCGTTCCTCGTTAATGAGTCTTGCCCGTACTTCATCATAATCGGCTGCCAGCATTCTGTAACATTCTCTTACATCCATCTGACAATCTACCTCCTGGTCGGTTTCATGATGCTCTTCCAATAAAAAGCCGGTCACTTTTTGACCGGCTTTTTCGCGTATTTTCAACTATTTCAGTTCGATTACTGCGCCTACTTCTTCCAGCTGAGCCTTCAGTGCTTCAGCTTCGCCCTTTTCGCAACCTTCCTTAACGTTTGAAGGAGCTCCGTCAACTACTTCCTTAGCTTCCTTCAGTCCCAGACCTGTGATTTCTCTTACAGCCTTGATAACCTTAATCTTTTCAGGACCAACTTCCTTAAGAACTACTGTGAATTCTGACTGTTCTTCTGCTCCGCCTGCTGCGTCTGCTGCTGCTACAACTGCAACGCCTGCTGCTGCTGATACGCCGAATTCCTCTTCGCAAGCCTTAACCAGCTCGTTCAGTTCCAGTACTGACATTTCTTTTATTGCTTCAATAATCTGATCTTTGTTCATTTTATTCTCTCCTTTTAATTTATTTTCATTAATGATGAATTACTCTGCCTTTGATTCCGCAATCTGCGAAACAACTCTTGCAAAGCTTGAAATAGGTGACTGAATGCTGCCCATGAACTTTGAGATGAGAACTTCCCTTGACGGAATTGACGCAATCTGAACGATTGCTTCCTTGTCATAGTATTCGCCTTCAACAAAACCACCCTTGAACTCCATCTTCTTGAATTCCTTTATGGCCTCGTTCAGAACTCTTGCAGGTGCAGTTGCATCATCATAGCTGAATGCAAATGCGCTCGGTCCCTCAAGAGCTTCTGCCATAGGTGCGAAATCAGTTCCGTCGATTGCTCTCTTCACAAGAGTGTTCTTGTAAACAGTGTAATCAACATTAGCTTCACGAAGCTTTTTTCTCATTGCATCAGCCTGAGCTACAGTAATACCCATGTAGTCAATAACAACAGCTGATTCAGCTCTTTCAAACTTGTCTTTGATTTCGTCTATTATTGCCTGCTTCTCAATGTAAGCTTTTTTCATTTCTGCCATTTAGCGCCTTTCTCCTTTCATAGATTTTGTGTACGCCGTAAAAAGCCTCGCTTCATTATGTAACGCAGCGAGGCATGTATATTTACATTGTACCTCGGTGAGGTGTCCTTTTAAGCGCTGCGCGCCCTCACTGTCTACGGTTTGTTTGTATTCAAATTCCGTTCTGATTAACCAATCTTCTGAGGATTGAGTTTAACTCCAGGTCCCATTGTTGCTGCAACTGTGGCGCTCTTGATGTACTGACCCTTTGCTGCTGCCGGCTTAGCCTTGATAATCGCTGCTGTAAGAGCTTCAAAGTTTTCCTGCAGTTTCTCAGGTCCGAATGACGCCTTGCCAATAGGACAGTGGACAATATTTGTCTTGTCAAGTCTGTATTCAACCTTGCCTGCCTTTGTCTCAGCAATTGCCTTGGCAACGTCCATTGTTACAGTACCTGACTTAGGGTTAGGCATGAGGCCCTTAGGACCCAGAAGCTTACCAAGACGACCAACTACGCCCATCATGTCAGGTGTAGCGATAACTGCGTCGAAATCGAACCAGCCTTCCTTCTGGATCTTTGCTGCCATTTCTTCAGCACCTACATAATCAGCACCGGCTTCTTCAGCTTCAGTTGCCTTCGGTCCCTTAGCAAATACCAGGACCTTCTTGGTTTTGCCTGTTCCGTGTGGAAGAACGATTGCGCCTCTAATCTGCTGATCCGCATGTCTTCCGTCAAGACCCATTCTGAAATGGGCTTCAATTGTCTCGTCGAACTTGGCTCCGGCTGTCTTGACAACGATATCCATTGCCTGTTCTACCTCGTACAGCTCATGCTTGTCAAAAAGCTCTAAAGCTGCCTTGTACTGTTTACCTCTTTTAGGCATTTCTTAATTCCTTTCTGTGGTACAAACGACTCCCCGCAGCAGGTCTGCGGTTCTCTGTCTTCCACGGTCTTAGTCTTCAATAACGATTCCCATGCTCTTAGCAGTTCCTCTGATCATCTCAGTTGCTGCCTCCAGGCTTGCCGCGTTAAGATCCGCCATCTTAGTCTTTGCGATTTCCTCAGCCTGAGCATATGTCAGTGTAGCAACCTTTGTCTTGTTAGGCTCGCCTGATGCTGTTTCAAGGCCGGCAGCCTTCTTAAGCAGTACTGCTGCAGGTGGAGTTTTTGTAATGAATGAAAAACTGTGGTCTGCGTATACAGTAATTACTACCGGAATAATCATTCCCGGCTGATCCTGAGTCTTAGCGTTGAACTGCTTGCAGAAGTCCATGATGTTAACGCCGTGCTGACCAAGTGCCGGTCCTACCGGTGGTGCCGGATTAGCATTTCCTGCCGGAATCTGAAGCTTGATATAACCTTCAATCTTCTTAGCCACGTTGTATCCTCCTTTCCTTCTATTTTTATATGCAAAACCGATAAAGCGGTTTCGAATACCAACCTGAATAATTAATCGAGTTTATCAACCTGTGCAAAGTCAAGTTCAACAGGTGTGTCTCTTCCGAACATTGACACCTTAGCTCTGAGAGTCTGCTTCTCCGGGTTTACCTCCTCAACAGTACCCATGAAGTTTTCGAATGGTCCGTTAATAACCTTAATGGTGTCGCCAACATTGATATCAAGGTCGATATATACCTTCTCTATGCCCATTCTTCTGACTTCCTCAAGGGTAAGCGGAACAGGGTCTGAGCCATGGCCCACAAAACCTGTAACGCCCTGGGTGTTTCTAACCAGATACCAGGACTCATTGGTTACAATCATCTTCACAAGAACGTAGCCCGGGAACATCTTTTTTGTTTTGAGCTTCCTCTGGCCGTTTCTTATTTCCACGCGCTCCTCTGTAGGCACTATAACATCGAGCACCAGGTTCTGCATTCCTCTGCTCTCTACGAGTTTCTCGATATTAACCTTAACCTTATTCTCATGTCCGGAATAAGTGTGTACAACATACCACTTGGCCTCTCCGTCTCCTCTAAGGCCCTCCAGCTCATCCAGATTAAGTGCTTTTGTTTCTTTTTCTTCACACATAGAATTCAGCTCCCATTATAATGTATTCTTTAGAAACAAATTGCTCTGATTGCTGCCAGAACGCCTGAATCGATGCCCCAGAACAGCAATGCGAAAGCGGCACATGTTGCGAGCACAACAACAGTGAAGGATCCCAGCTCTGACCTTGTAGGCCATACCACCTTCTTCATTTCAAGCTTAACGCCTTTGAAGTAAGCTCTCACTCCGCCCTTTTCCTTCTTGGCGGCCGGCTGATTCTTTTTTCTCTGTCTTTCCTTCGCCTTTTCCTGTGCCTTGGCCCATCTGGTACTATCCTTCTTTTCCTTTTTAGAAGTACCTGTTTCTTCAGTCAGGATAGAAGTCTTGTAATCCGAGTTCTTTCTCTTCTTGGACTTTGCCATCTTGCGTCTCCCGTTTCCTACTTAGTTTCCTTGTGCAGAGTATGCTTCTTGCAGAACGGACAGTACTTGTTCAGTTCCAGTTTGTCCGGAGTGTTCTTCTTGTCCTTCATTGTGTTGTAGTTTCTCTGCTTGCATTCTGTGCATGCCAGGGTAACCTTTACTCTCATTTCAATTATCCTCCATAATTCATTATGTCAATTTTCATGCTGCACATCGCAACATTAAAAGTAACGCCTTTTCATTTATTCATAAAGTCGCTCAATAATTATAGCCTACACCACTGTCAACGTCAATACCGAAACGGTGATTAACCTTTATTTTTTCCTTCCCCCTGCACGCTATAGAGCAACGTGCTATCACGTTACAATCACATTACAATAAAACAGAGCCGGGGAATCCGACTCTGTTTCTAATTTTATTATTTGGAGTTTTTAAGCTTCCTTCATGGAGATTGCCTCGGTAGGGCATACACCAACGCATGCTTCACATCCGATGCACTTTTCCTCGTCCAGTTCCCACTTATCTGTGTCGACTTTAATAGCTTCAGCTGCACATTCGTTTTCACACGCTACACAGTGAATGCATTTTTCTTCGTCAACTGCTGCAATGCTCTTTTTTGCCGGAGCTGCAGGAGCTGCTGCGCCGCCAAATGACAGGCTCTTCTTAGGGCACTTGTCAATGCAGGCACCGCATTTAACACATGCATCAGTGTCAACCTTCCAGGACTTTGCCTTTCTGTCAACTTCCAGAGCGTCAGCAGGGCATACCTTTGCACAGAGTCCGCAGAATACGCAAGTGTCGGAGCATGTCAAATCGCCATCCTCGTCTGCTGCAGCAGCTGCAGCTGTGCCGCCGAATGACAGGCTCTTCTTAGGGCACTTGTCAATGCAGGCACCGCACTTAACACATGCATCAGTATCAACTTCCCATGATTTAGCTTTTCTGTCAACCTTGATTGCATCAGCAGGGCATGCCTTAACACAAAGTCCACAGAATACGCAAGTGTCTGCACAGGTGAGGTCGCCGTCTGCGTCAGCTGCGCCGCCTGCTGCCTTTGCTGCCTTTGCAGGAATATCATATGTGTCCACTACCTTTACTACATCAGGAATAGTGTACTGATTTTCCATTGTGAGGCACTTCTTAGGGCAGTTGTCAACGCAAGCGCTGCACTGTACACACTGCATTCTCTCAATTGTCCACTTGCCTTCCTTCTTGTCAACTGCGATTGCTGCAGTCGGACAAACCTTGGCACAGATTCCGCAACCGATACAGTTGTCTCCGTCGATTCCTACTGCGCCTCTTGTTCTTTCCTGCCATTCTCTAGGCTTAACCGGATACATGAGAGTGGCCGGTTTCTTGAAAATGCTGCCGATAATGGTACCGGCGAACTTGAAGAATCCAAGTCTTGCGGTGATTACTGAGCTCAGCAGTAATGCCACAACTATTACAATAATTTTAATCAGAACTCCCACTGGTCACACCTACCTTTCTGTACAGCTGATACAAGGGTCGATTGTCAGTACCAGGATAGGTACATCTGCCAAATCGGCGCCTTTAAGAGCTTTAACTAGTGCAGGAATGTTGATGTTGGTCGGTGTTCTTACTCTCATTCTCTTCAGGAACTTTGTACCGGCTCCCTTAGCATAGTAGAAACCTTCTCCTCTTGGCTGCTCAAGACGAATTGCGAATTCGCCGTCAACAGTCTTAGGAACCTTGCAGTCAACAGGACCGTCAGGAATCTGTGATACTGCTTTTTCAATCAGTTCGATTGCCTGGAATACCTCTCTGATTCTTACCTTTGTTCTTGCCATGCAGTCGCCTGCTTCCTCAACAACCGGTTCGAAGTCCAGGAGATGATATACTCCGTGATTTCCTGTAAGTCTGATATCCTGAACAACGCCTGATCCTCTTACTGTAGGACCTACCGCGCAGAGCTCAATTGCCTCTTCCTTAGTCAGGACACCAACACCTGTCATTCTGTTCTTTACTGATGCATCCTCAACAAATACGTCAGTTATTGTCTTGATTTCAGCCTTCAGACCATTCAGAACGTCTACCATTTCCTTAAGGTTCTCATTGCTGATATCTTTTCTCATTCCGCCAGGCTTGCAGATTGAGAATATAACTCTGCCGCCTGTGTTCTTCTCGAACAGGTCGAGAACGGATTCTCTTACTCTCCAGCAGTGGTTGAAGAGTGATTCGAAACCGAAAGCGTCTGCCATGAGTCCCAGCCACAGAAGATGTGAGTGTACTCTTGACAGCTCATGTAATATTGTTCTCAGATATTCTGCTCTTTCAGGGATTGTTACACCCATTGCTCCTTCCATTGAAGCACATGCGCCCCAACCGTGTCCGAAGCTGCAGATACCGCAGATACGTTCTATTACATATACCATCTGGTTGTAGTCTTTTGTTTCACACAGCTTTTCCAGACCCCTGTGGATGTAGCCGATTGATGGAATAACATCAACAACTGTTTCATCCTCGAGAACCAGGTCAAGATGAATAGGTTCAGGAAGCACCGGGTGCTGTGGTCCAAAAGGCATTATTGTTCTTTTACCCATTACTCTGGCCTCCTTTACTTCTTTGGTTTCCAAGGAGTTTCCTCAGCAATTCTGAAGAACGTTCCCTGATAATCTAATGCGCTGTGATTGAACTGAACACCGAATAAGTCGTGAATCTCGTTTTCGTAGATGAAAGCCGGCCAGTAAATGCCTGTGATACTTTCAACTTCTGTACCTATTGCTATGTCCAGTCTCAGACTGAGCAGTTCGTGGTTCTTGTCGAATGAATAGAGAATCTCATAATTGTCATCGTCAAGGTTAACACCACAAATCTGAACTAATCTGTATCCGTCTGCCTTTAAGTCGCCAACTCTCGAAATCAGGTTTGAAAGTTCAACGGCTTCAAAATTCTGCTGTGCAGTTTTTCCCATGTTCTTTCCTCCTTATTTCTTGAGATGATCCAGTGTGTTCACCTTGATTTCAGCCATTGTGAAAATAGGTGGAACAGCCGGAATTTCAGTTTTAGCTGCTGTTTCAGGTGCTGCCGGTGCTGCAGGCGCCGGTGCTGCTGCAGGCGCTTCAACAGCACCTACCATAGCATCTCTCTTTGCCTGGAGAACGTCCAGTCCCTTTACTACTGCGTCGATAATAGCTTCAGGTCTTGCTGCACAGCCCGGAACGTATGCGTCAACAGGAATAACCTGATCAACACCGCCCAGTACGTTATAGCAATCCTTGAATACGCCGCCTGAGCATGCGCAGATACCTACCGCTACTACAACCTTCGGTTCAGGCATCTGGTCATATATCTGCTTGATTACGTCTTTGTTCTGTTCGTTTACAGAACCGGTTACCAGGAACACGTCTGCATGCTTCGGGTTACCGCAGTTGATGATACCGAATCTTTCAACGTCGTACATCGGCATAAGACAAGCCAGTACTTCGATATCGCAACCGTTACAGCTTGATCCGTCGTAATGAACGACCCAAGGAGATTTTGTTACATATGCTGACATTCTTTCACCTCCTTAGAAACATAAGTAGAGAACGAACAGATTGATAACGCCGAGTACTACGGCAACAATCCATGCCGACTTGAATGCGAACTGCCACTTCATTCTTGCGAAACAGTTGTCAATCAGCACTTCCAGGAAGTATGCAGCGATTGCAACTACGATACCGATAATCCATCCGTACCATGTTCCATTTGCGAAGAAGAGGAATACGAATCCAAGAAGGAATACGTTTTCATACCAGTGTGATATCTCAATCCAACCCATTGTTCTGCCAACAAATTCTGTTGTCATACCTCTTACCAGTTCCTGGTGAGCGTGATGTGACATTGACAGGTCAAACGGTGACTTTCTGAACTTCATTGTCAGAATGAACAGCCATCCAACGAAAATGCCGATCATTGGCAGGAACGGCATTGATTCTCCTGCCATAATGTCGCTTACCTTGAAGCTGCCTGAATAGAGATAGAATCCGATAACTGTCAGAAGAACCATAGGTTCATATGCCATCATTGCCAGCAGTTCTCTCTCTGCACCTGCTTCAGCATAAGGTGAGTTTGAGGAGTAAGCTGCAATGATAAGAAATGCTGCACCAATCGTCAGAGTGAATATTACCAGGAGCAGATCTCCGCCCATGAAGAATATCACACCTGATGCGATAATGAATACTACGAATACCAGTACGTAGAAGTCCTGGAACGCAGTTGGTGTCATTTTTTCCTTCTGGAAAAGCTTTGCTACATCGTAGAAAGGCTGTAATACCGGAGGTCCTACTCTTCTCTGCATTTTAGCTGAGAGCTTTCTGTCAAGACCTGCCAGAATTCCACCTACAAACGGTGCAAATACGAGGAAGGCTATTACTGAGATTATTGCCTTAACGAACATTATGCAACACCTCCCATCATACTAACTAATGTGGCAACCATAATTCCGATTCCGGCTACCAGTGATACAACACAGAGAACGCCGCCTATGAGGTTCATCTTGTGCTCACCGAAGTATTTCTCCATATGCCAGTTTCTCAGTGAGAACTGAACTTCCTTCTGCATTGAGCCGTAGTAAGTTCTGTCATCACCTGTGTTAACACCTGAAAGGTAGATAGGTACTTTTGGCTTCTTTGACTTTCCGAAGAAGAAGAGAGCCAGAAGAACTATTACTGCCACCATGATAACCATAATCATCATGTTGCCGGATGACATGATTCCGCCTGCCAGTCCGCCGAATGTTGCCTCAAGATAAGGAACCAGCATGTATGTTGAAAGAAGCGGGAATATGAGACAAACCAGAATAACCAGTACAACCAGGGTGATGTGTACGAAGATTTCTGTTTTGTGTACGTCATTTTCGATGCTTTCTTCGCCTGCAACAACTGCAGTGAGCTTACCCATCCACTTGAGCCAGTAGAATGCTGTTACAGCACTGCCGAAGCAGATGAATGCTACCAGCAGGATGTTTCCTGAATCAACGAAGGATACCATACATCCCCACTTGGAGATGAGCATTCCGAAAGGTGCCAGGAACATTCCTGCGATACCGATAATCATGCACATTGCAAGTCTCGGCATCTTGTTGAACAGACCGTCCATATCCTCGATCATTCTGCTTCCGATGTGGTGCTCTGCTGTACCTACGCACAGGAACAGGAGTGACTTCGTGATAGCATGGAATATGATAAGCATGATTCCTGCCCATACAGCTCCCGGTGTTCCAACGCCGCCGCAGGCAACGATCAGACCCAGGTTGGCAATTGTTGAGTAAGCAAGTACTCTCTTGGCATTTACCTGTGAAATTGCCGCACATGATGCGAAGAGGAATGTAAGTCCGCCCACCATCATTACCATGATTCCTGTGTAGTTGCTCATTCCGAGAACAGGAGCCAGCTTGATAATCATGAATACGCCGGCCTTAACCATTGTTGATGAGTGGAGTAATGCTGATGTAGGTGTAGGTGCAACCATTGCGCCCAGCAGCCAGCTGTTGAACGGCATCTGAGCTGCCTTTGTGATTCCTGCGAATGCGAAGAATGCGGCAGGGATTGCGATGATATCACCGTAAACAGCACCGTAAGTAAGCATTGTGCTCATTTCCACTGTTCCGAACAGCATTCCGAGGATAACGATACCCACAGCGAATCCAAGTCCGCCCAGAAGGTTCATAATCAGCGCTCTGAACGCGTTGTTTGTAGCTTCTTCGGTCTTTGTGTAGCCGATGAGCCAGAATGATGACAAGCTGGTGATTTCCCAGAAGAAATACATCCAGATAAGGTTGTTGGATGATACCAGTCCCACCATTGCTCCCAGGAACAGGAACATTACGAAGAAGAACCAAGGTCTTCTGTCCTTCGCATCCTTAGGTTCGTGATGCTGGAAGTCTTTCATGTAGCCTAATGCATACACTGTGATTAAGCTTCCGATGATGCCTATGATAAGAATCATGATGATTGAAAGTCTGTCAACATACATGTTGCTGTGGACTTCAATATCATGTCCTTTAGTAAGTTCAAACCACATTACCAGTGGTGTCTGAATGATAGCAAAGATGGCAGCGAGCCACTTCTTGTGCCTGCATGCAGTGATGATAATATAGATGCATAACAGTGCTTCTATAACCATCATGATGTAGTTCACAATTTCTCCGTCGAAGGAGAAGAATTCTCCGCCTCCGGCTGAGAACTGGATGGCTACGACAATCGACATTGCTGCAATGATTGCTGCTGAGGCAATGACGATTACGTCTCTACCCTTGTCTGCTTTCACTACTAAAAGAATAAAGGCAATTATCATCGGGAAAAAGATTAGAAAAAGAATTGTGCCCATTTAATCCTCCTAATAATAAAATGTAACTTATTCTTTGAAAAATAACTTTTCAAATCATTATAACTACTACTGCGGGTAATAATCAAGTTCGAAAGGGCATACATTGCAAAATTATTTACTTTTTCGCAAGATAATCAGCAAAAAAAATAAGAACAGTCCGCGTCTTCCGCCGCGGACCTTAACTTGCGAAATATTCAGTTTTTTCTATCTACTTCCCATGAATGAAAATGCATTCGGCGGCCATATTTTCACCACCACTGTTCCCCGTATTTTTCGCATGTCTACGGTGCCCAGCTCAGGATTTCGACTGTCATATTTACTGAATTCAGATGCAGAGCGATTGTCACAGAGTACGAAAATCTGATTGCCCTTCAGGGTCGTTTTGCTGAAGGTTCCCTTAGCTCCCGATATGTCGTTTCGGGTGACGTACTCCTTATCGTTAACCAGTACCTTGCCGTCTTTAACCTCAACTGTATCTCCGGGAACGGCAATAACTCTGGTGACTATATTGTCCTCCGCTCCCGCTTCAAGGGAAATGTCCTTGTCGAGAATAACAAGGGTGTCTCTTTCCGGAGCCTTTCGTTTAGCCGAAAAATGTGCGAATTTGTTTCCCAGCAGCACCTGCCCGTCCCTGATTGTTGGATCCATGTAGTTCCCCTCCTGAACTTCAGGTGCAACCACAATAAAAAGAACGATTGCCAGAATAATCGCCAGCCTGTAGGGTCTGCCCTTGATATTGGATTTCTCCCCCGGTGTTAAAAACTGCATCTGATTGTCCCCCCAGTAACTCTCAATTCTATTCGCGTATCAGCTGTTCCCGGTTTGTTTTTTAACAGAGACCGGGACTTTGCCGCCCCGGTCTCATTCATGTCAGTGACACTATGATTTAACAAGTTTGTCAGCTGCGGCTATAGTTCAATCTTCGCCGTCGGCGCTCCTTCGGCTTCAAGTTTTGCCTGCAGCTCTCTTGATTCCTCCAGTTCCTTGTTGAACTTTTCGCTGATATAGTCACAGCTCTTCTTCAAGGATGCCTTGCATTCAGCAGGAGATGGTTCAACCTTTCTGGAAACTGCATATACAATAGCGCATGCTGCCGCACATACTATTGTCATTACCCAGAGAATCACTTTGATTGTTCCTACTATTGCGGCATATCTTGCGGCCTCTTCACCGGCTGATGCTGCCTCCAGAATACCGTCAAAGTAGTCTCCGGATCCCCAGCAGTCTGCACCGAACCAGTCCTCATACCAAGGCTCGAAGATAAGGGCAACAATATTCATTACTGTTACAACCAGCAGCAGGAATGCAATTCTTCTGGTGTCGCCGATTGCCAGCTTTGTCTTCGGATTCATAGGGAATGCCTCAGGATTCTTGGTTGACAGTCCGCCGTACTTTCTTCTCCAGATCAGGTACATGATAGGGCCTGTCAGAATACCGACCATACCGCCTACGTAGTAGTCAGATCCGTTAACGAAGAATGCGAATATTGCCACGCAGCAAGGTACTATGCAAACCAGCTTCAGGAATCCGTTGCCTCCCGGAATTCTCCAGAGGTAGTCTTCCTTCGGAATTCTGTGTCTAAGCAGAACGCATGAAATGTATACCATTATGTATGATGCCAGCAGCAGTGCCACGTCCAGTACTATGATGAATCCGAACGGGAACATGCAGAATATCAGGTTGAAAATACCAACCGATAATACTGAAACATACGGAACTCCGCGTTCACTCGTTTTAACCATCACCTTGGCAGTAAGGTTGTCATCAGCCAGGGCAAAGAAACCTCTGGAACCGGATGTAATGTATGTGTTGTATATTGAACACTGTGCCAGTATGGCAACTATTACAAACACGATTCCCCATACAGGGCTGAAGAAGTGGGCAGGAACATCCGCATATCCAACGCAGTCTGAAGTTGTTCCCCAGATATCCCACTGTCCCAGCGAACCGAGACCGGCCACTGTAGGCAGAATGTATGTTGCCATAATAATAGGAATCGTAACCAGAGTTCCCTTAGGAATAACCTGAGGATTTGCAACCTCTCCTGCCAGAGTTGACATGGATTCGTATCCGGAATACATCCACATTCCGATGGAGATACCGCCGGCAATGTAGAAGAACCAGTCTGAAATGCCCTCTGCAGGCTCAGGTGTTATTCTGAATGAAATAGTTGATGCAGTTTCTGCATCGCCACCCCAGTTAATGAAACCGCATATTGCTACAAATGCAAAGGCAGCCATAACCAGAAGTGAAAGAATTGTGCTGACGGAACCTACTTCCTTAACGCCACGGATGTTAATCAGTGTGAAGATTGCAATCATGGCAAACTTCAGAGCGAACTCACCGCCAATTCCCATATCCCATACTGTGGCTGCATAGCCGCCTGCCAGTATTACATATGAGGTATTGTCGATGTAGATGGAAATGGTTCTCCACCAGCCTGCCTGGAATCCCCAGAACTCGCCCAGAGCTTCCTGTACCCATTTGTAGTATCCGCCTTCCTGAGGTCTTACGGAACCCAGCTCTGAAGCTACCATTCCGAAAGGAAGTCCCCATACAAACGGGAGCACGCACAGCATGATGATAGTAAGTCCGGGACCGCACTCAGGAATCATTTCTTCGATTCCGTAACATCCTGCTGCTACCAGGCAGAAAATCATGAAAACAACTGTTGAAACCTTGATGTTCGCCTTCGCGAGGACAGGTTTCTCAGCTGCTGCAACTGCTTGCTGCTGACTCATAATATTCCCTCCTAAACAAATAAAAACGATAAAAACTTACAAATACATCTCCATTATAACACCCGTTTTTTTCGTTGCAATAAAGCAAATTGCATTACTATTGCACAAAAAGAAGGACAGCAAATCTGTCCTCTCTTTTTATACAAACTAGTATTATTTAGTTTTTAGAGTTCTCTCCTGCCTTCAATTGCCTTGAGAAGAGTAACCTCATCTGCGTATTCCAGATCTCCTCCCACGGGTATTCCGTGAGCAATTCTGGACACTTTAATTCCGCTCGGCTTCACCAGACGGGCGATGTATACAGCCGTTGCTTCCCCCTCTATTGTTGGATTTGTTGCAATTATCAGCTCCTTGATACTGGGGTTCTGAAGCCGTGTTATGAGGCTTTTGAGATTGATGTCCTCCGGTCCCTTGTCATCCATCGGAGAGATTACTCCATGGAGCACATGGTAGTAACCGTGATACTCCCGGATTTTTTCCATGGCGATAACATCCTTCGGACTTTCCACAACGCATAATGTGCTTGCATCCCTGCCCTTATCCTCACATATTGAGCAGGGGTCCCTGTCCGTAAGATTTCCGCAAATACTGCAGAAGGTCATCTTCTCCTTGGCATCCCTTATGGCGTCTGCCAGCGCAAAGGCATCCCTGTCATCTACGGAAAGAATGTGCAGTGCAAGACGCTGGGCAGTTTTCCCTCCGATTCCCGGCAGTCTGCTCAGTTCATTAATTAACTTGTTAAGAGGTTTCGCGTAGTAATTCATTAGAGTCCCGGAATTCCAAGTCCCTGGGTGAACTTGCTCATTTCCTGCTGTGAAATATCTTCCATCTGACGCAGCGCTTCATTTGCCGCTGCCATTATAAGATCCTGAAGCATTTCAACGTCATCAGGATCAACCACATCCGGCTGAATCATGATATCCGTGATTTCTTTCTTGCCGGATACCTTAACTGCAACAGCTCCGCCGCCTGCAGACGCTTCCGTTTCCATCTCTTCTATCTGAGCCTGAACCTTGTCCATTTCTCTCTGCATTGCCTGCATCTGCGCCATCTGAGCTGCGTTGCCCATCTTCGGCTGCTTAGGCCTTTTACCGGCCTTCATTCCTTTTCCCATATTTTCCTCCTGTAGTTATTCTATGTCCACATGAATTCCTATAACACTTGATATGCTTTCTGCAACTTCCTCCAGGTCCGGCTCCTGTCTTCTCGGCCCGGAAATTCTCATTACACGGCGTTTGCCGGTATGCTTCTCCATGAGATCCTCAATGAGTTTCCTGTTATTTTCGGCGTAATTCTTCACCACATCCCCCGTTACCGACAGGGTGAAGTCCTTTTCGTCAATTTCCTCCAGAGTGGTGCCGTTTCCCACAATGCCGAAGCTGCTCAGCACCTGTAATCCGTCCCTGAATACCCTTTCCCAGATTTCCTCCGGGTCATCATCAATCTCCGGCAGGCTGGCTGTTTTCTCTTCCGGCAGAAGGACTTCCTCCTCTTCAGGCAGATGAGCTGCATCCTCCTCCACCGAAATCACCTCCCGGGGGTTCTGTTTCCGCCCGGTTTCCGGCTCAGGGCCCGGCATATCCTTCACGGCTGAATTCTCTCCGGAAGGCCTTCTCAAGCCAAACTCCGAGAGTTCCCTGATCTGTCCCGCACCAAGGCACATCTTAACAATTGACAGCTCCAGAAGTATTCTTGGCTGGGTGGACCAGCGTGCCTCATTCAAAGTCCGTGAAAGTTCAATGATACCCCTGTTAATGTCCTCGAGCTCCATCACACTGCTCTGGCGCCGAATTCTCTCGATGTTTTCTTCGGACATGTTCACGACTGCCCCCGGATCCCTCATGAACTTCACCATAAGCAGATTTCTGAAGTGGTTGATCCAGTCCTTCATGAACTGCCTTACATCCTTGCCGTCTGAAAGAACTCCGGCAAGAAATAAAATCGCATCAGACGTCTTCTTCTTCCTCACCAGCTCTGTAAGCTCCAGGAAATCCTCTTCTCCCGAAGCTCCCAGAAACTCCAGCACATCCCGGGCATCGATTGACTTTTCCCCTCCGGAAATGCACTGATCCAGTATGCTCAACCCATCCCTGACCGAACCGTCCGCATTGGCGGCAATTATTCTGAGGGCATCCTCTGTAACATCTATTCCAATCTTCTCGCATATTCCCGCCATGCCTGAAATCAGGGTGTTCTCAGGTACCCGCTTGAAATCCAGTCTCATGCATCTGGATAAAATCGTGGCAGGAAGCTTGTGAACCTCCGTTGTGGCAAGAATGAATGTCACATATTCGGGAGGTTCCTCCAGTGTCTTAAGCAGAGCATTGAAGGCTCCCGCAGACAGCATGTGAACCTCATCTATGATATATACTTTTTTTCTCCCTGTCGCCGGGGGATAGTTCACGCTCTCACGAAGCTCTCTGATATTGTCCACTCCGTTGTTTGATGCGGCATCTATCTCGATTACATCCATAAAGCTTCCGTCCCTTATGGCACGGCAGTTTGCACATGTTCCGCAGGGTCTTCCCTCAGAGGAGAGACAGTTAAGCCCCTTGGCAAGAAGCCTGGCAGTTGTGGTTTTGCCTGTTCCTCTTGTTCCGCAGAAAAGATAGGCATGGCTGGTGCTTTCGGTCTCAATCTGATTCTTCAGTATTTTTACTATGTGCTCCTGCCCCAGAACCTCCTGAAAGGTTTCCGGGCGATACGCCCTGTAAAGAGCCTGATACATATCTGTCCTCCCAAATAAACATACTGCCCTTTGATGATCCCGCAGGCGTTGGAGAAGGCGAATCTGCGGCACATAGAAACTTCCGCTTATTGCTGCTTCCTTCCGGACCTGACAAGGTTCACGGCATCCTATTGCGCAGGACCCAAACCATGCATACGGAATCATCAAAGGGCAATCTTAATGTTGCCCTCCAATTATATTATCTTTGATTTTCACCGTCAAGGGGCATATCTGACAGAGGAGCAGTATAAAATCCCGCTTTCCAGTCCTCCCTGGCATATTTATTGACATATCTGATGGCAATTATGTACATGAAAACCACAAATGCCAGCAGCAGTATCTCAGCATAGAGTGTTCCCAGAAATGCCAGAGTATCGTATATGCCGTGAATCATAATTGGGACAATCAGTCCTCCCCAGCCGGCCGCCCCGGCCTTTGTTCTCTGTCCGGTGATGCTGTATTTCTTGGCAGCTCCGTAGAATATTCCCATGAATACTCCGCAGAATGCGTGGAGAGGCACCGACAGGACTGCCCTCACCAGTGCAACCTGAAGCCCTCCCTCCATAACATAAAGAACATTTTCAAGGAGGGCGAAGCCTACAGCAACGGAAACGCCGTACACTATCGCGTCAAATCTGAAGTCAAAGTGTCTGCTTTTCCATGACCCAAGCCTCAGAAGGCCATACTTGCATAGTTCTTCGCACAGGGCTGCCACGCAAAATGCTTCAAAGAATGCATATGCAACGCTTCCTTCGGGATATCCCGGTCCGAACATCGTAACAAGGTTTTCAAGAATAACCGCCGGAATACATGATAAAGCTCCAAAGGCAATGAGCTTTACCACAAGACCGACTGGTTCGTGTTCAACCTTGTCCTTTCTGAATATGTAAATGATTATTATCACTCCCGGCAGCAGGGCCAGATTCATTAAACCGTTCGACATGTATTGTTCCTTTCAGAATTATTCCTTTCCCACAACCTTGTACAGTTCGTCGGCATACGGAGGATCTATCTTTCGTTTAATTCGTCCCTTCCCCTCTGCTCCGCAGGTTTCGGTACGGGAAACGAGACAGATGTCCTCACTTTCTTCCCGGATAATACCTATCACGGAAGCGGATACACCGGCATCCGCCATTGCCGCATCCATCTCCTCCTTCTTTTCCTTCGGAACGATTATTACCATGGAACCGCTGGATATCAATCTCAGTGGATTGATATCGAAGTGGGCGCAGATTTTTTCTGTCTCCGGCAGAACAGGAATGCTGTCTTCCCAGACCTCTGCCCCCACATGGGAAATCTGACACATTTCCCAGACTGCACCCAGAATTCCTCCCTCTGTGATGTCATGCATGCCGTGGGTTCCCACCCTGCCTGCCGCAACACCTTCAGCCACAACGCTGACAGAATTCAGTAGGGCTTTTGACCTTTCTATCTCGCCGTCCTCAAACCCCGCTTCTCTTAACCGGTTCTCATAATCGCACGCGATTATTCCCGTTCCCTCAAGGCCTACGGACTTGGTTACCATGATGTAGTCCCCGGGAGTCATGTTCCCCCCTGTCTGAGAGCCCCCGGCAGGGCACTTTCCTATGGCAGTTGACACTATTACCGGCTGTTTCACCGCCGGGGTAATCTCCGTGTGACCACCAACTATTTCCACCTTAAGAGCTGCCGCGGTTTCAGCTGCCTGCCCCATGATGTGCTCGATATCCTCATCTGTGGTTCCCTCAGGAAGCATGCATGCCAGCATTATTCCCAGGGGCTGAACTCCGTTTGAAGCTATGTCGTTGCAGGTGATGTGAATTGCCAGCTTTCCTATGTCGCTGACGGCCGAAGAAATGGGGTCCGTTGACATGATGCAGTCATACTCACCGAAATCCATTACTGCACAATCCTCTCCGATCCCCGGTCTTATTTTCACCTGATTGTCTCTATAGGTTATCTTCTCAAATACGATTTTCTTAAGCAGTTCGCTGTCCAGTTTGCCTGTTTCAAGTATCATTCTATCATCTCCAGAAATTGTTCTTCAGTAATTATCGGTATGTTAAGCTCTTTTGCCTTCTTGTTCTTTGATGAGTTTGAAGCAATATCGTTATTTATGAGATAACTGGTTCTGGAGCTTACAGAACCGGATGTTTTGCCTCCCAGCCTTTCTATTTCCGCCTTGCAGGCGTCTCTGTTTTCAAAATGGTTCAGACTTCCGGTTATTACAAAGGTCTTTCCCTGAAGAGTTCCCGCAGATTCCTCAAAGGTCTCATCAAGGTGAAGTACCTCCAGGAGCTGTTCCACCTTGTTCGCATTTTCCGGATTTTCAAAGTAACCCACAAAATCTCTGGCCATAACTTCACCTATACCGTCGATGGCAGTCAGCTGCTCAAGAGTCAGGCTCTGAATATCCTGCCATTTATTCCTGCAGGCTGCGGCAATCATCCTGGCGTTTGCCACGCCTATATTCGGAATCCCCAGGGCGTACAGAAGCCTTTGAGGTGTCGTATGGCTTGCCTTACGAGCCGCCTCCAGAAGGTTGTCGAAGGATTTCTCGCCAAAGCCCTCCATTGTAACTGCTCTGTCCCTGTGTTTCTCCAGTCTGAAAATATCCGCAAAGTTCACTATTAGAGCCTCGTCAATCAGTTTCTCCAGAGTCGCCTCCGAAAGTCCGTCTATGTTCATGGCATTTCTGCTTACAAAGTGAGTGAAGGATTTTACCATTTTAGCAGGACATTCCGGATTCGGGCAGTGCAGGGTTTTAATGCCGTTTTCGCTGCGGACTTCCGTTTCTCCTCCGCACACCGGACATCTGTCAGGGGGTGTTACAGGGTGTCGCCCGCCTTCTTCATCCCTGCCCTTTGAGAGATTCTCTGCTATCTGCGGTATAATCATGTTTGCCTTGTAGACACTGATGGTGTCCCCCACAGCAAGCTCCAGCTCCTCAAGGATACTAACGTTGTGAACTGATGCACGGCTTACAGTGGTTCCCTCAAGCTCAACGGGACTGAAGAGTGCAATGGGGTTTATCAGCCCCGTCCTGGATGCATTCCACAGCACCTCCCGAAGTTCTGTTTCTGCCAGTTCATCAGCCCACTTGAAGGCTATGGAGTCCCTCGGATACTTGGCTGTCATTCCCAGAGACCGTCCGTATTCTATATCGTCGAACACCAGCACCAGCCCGTCTGAAGGGATTTCAAAATTTTCTATTTTTCCTGCAAAGTCCTCTATTGCCTTTGCAATGGTCTTATCTGTTACCCTTACTGTTTCAACTGTCTCAAACCCCTGTGACTGCATCCACTCCAGCTGCTCATGTCTGAATTCAGCCCGGGGACCCTCCGCCAGGGAAAATCCATAAAAGCGCACCTGCCGCCGGGCTGTTATTTCGCTGTTCAGCTGCCGAACCGATCCGCTGCAGAGATTCCGGGGATTCTTGTAGGTTCCGTCAGTGTTGATTTCTTCGAAATCGCGATAGCTTATTACAGCCTCTCCTCTAACCACTACCCTGCCCTTCTCCGGTATTGACAGGGGGATGTTCCGGAAGGTTCTGGCGTTGGCTGTGATTACCTCTCCTGTTATCCCGTCACCCCGGGTCACCGCCTTCGCCAGTGTTCCCTGCTCATATGTGAGCACTACAGTGAGTCCGTCAAGCTTCCAGGAGAGAAGGCCCTCTCTGCTGCCCAGCCAGGACTCCAGCCGGCTCACCTCCTTTGTCTTGTCAAGGGAGAGCATTGGCGCCGGATGTCTTTCCTTCGGCAGATAGTCTGCCACCTCATAACCTACCTTAACCGTTGGACTTGATGCCAGCACAATTCCGCTTTCCTTCTCCAGTCGGAGGAGCTCATCATAAAGACGATCGTACTCCAGGTTGGACATTATTTCCTTATCCTGCTGATAATAGGCCTTCGATGCCTCGTTCAGCAGCTTTACAAGCTCTTCCATTCTTTCTTTCATATCTTCTTAATTGGTGCGAAACCGAGAGCAAGTTTTCTCGTTTCATCCGCAAATTCCACACGCACTGTTTTGTCTGTCGCTTCAAGCACCGTTCCTTCACCGAATTTATCATGTAATACCCGGTCTCCCGGGCTGAAGCTTTCTCCTGCCGCCCTCTGCATTGCCGCTGCCTTCTTTTTTGTTTCCTGTCTGGCATATTTAAGCTGATCAAAGGGTTTGAACGCCGTGGATGAAGCAGCTCCGTCTCTGAAGGCGGCCTGGGATTTATCTTTCTTTTCCACCACGCCGTCGCCTTCAATAAGCTTCCTGTCAATTTCTCTCAGGAACTGGGACTCTCTCGTGTAGTCTGTCTTGCCGTAGAGGGTTCTTGTTTCTGCACTGGTCATCCACAGCCTTTTCTTGGCTCTGGTGATTCCCACATAACAAAGGCGCCGTTCCTCTTCGAGACCGTCTTCCCTGTCAAAAGCTCTCCATCCCGGGAACAGCCCGTCCTCCATACCCGGCATGAAAACATACGGGAATTCAAGTCCCTTGGCACTGTGCAGGGTCATAAGCACCACTGCATTCTCATCAGGCTGATGGTTATCGATATCAGACAGAAGTGCTATCCTCTCCATGAAATCCTCAAGGGTCAGGTTTGGATCGTCCTTCTCGTAATCGTATATTACCGATTTGAATTCCATAAGGTTTTCCAGCCTGCTTTCCGCCTCAAGGGTGTTCTGATCCTCAAGAGCCTTCATATAGCCTGAACCTGTCAGCAGGAGATCATAGAGATCTGATATTTTCATGTTGTTTTTCTCCATGCTGCAGGATTCTATCAGTCTTGTCAGAGTTCTCACACCCTCCAAGGCCCTGGCGTTTAAGGACGCCACTGCTTCCTCATCATTGAGTGTATCAAACAGGCTTTTTCCTGCGGCCTTGGACTGCTGCTGAAGCTTCTCCAGGGTTTTGCCGCCGATTCCACGCTTCGGCTCGTTTATTATTCTAACCAGAGACAGGTCATCTGCCCTGTTCTGCACAAGGCGCATGTAGCTCATCATGTCTTTTATTTCTTTCCTGTCATAGTATCTCAGACCCCCCAGCACCCTGTAAGGTATTCCTCTTCTTGACAGGGCTTCTTCGAAGGTCCTTGACTGGGCATTTGTTCTGTACAGAACAGCGAAATCATTGTAGCTTCCGCCTATTCTGTTTATCTCGCTTGCGATATATCCCGCCTCATCTCTTTCATCATCCAGCCTCTGATATACTATTTTGTTTCCCTCTTCGGCATCGGTCCAGAGCTTCTTTGACTTCCTTCCTCTGTTCCTGGCAATTACAGAGTGAGCAGCCGCCAGAATGTTTGCCGTTGACCTGTAATTCTGCTCAAGCTTTATTGTCTTTGCGCCGGGAAAGTCCTTCTCAAATTCCAGAATGTTTCTGATATCGGCTCCTCGCCACTGGTAAATGCACTGGTCATCGTCCCCAACCACGCATATGTTTCTTCGGGGATTCCCATCCCGGTCCCTTGCTTCAGCAAGCATTTTCACAAAGGCATACTGAATCATGTTGGTATCCTGATACTCGTCCACCATGATGTACCTGAATCTGTTCCTGTATTTCTCCAGTACTTCTTCATCCTTTTCGAAAAGCTCGACGGTTTTCAGCAGGAGGTCATCAAAGTCCATTGCGTTGTTCTTTTTCAGAGTCTCCTCGTATCGTTCATAAACCTTCTGGATCATCTCCTCCTTGTAGCCGTATCCGTATTCTCTGAAGAAATCTCCGGGCTTGACTCTGATCTCCTTGCACTTTGAAATAACCCCCATGAAATATGAAGGTGCGAACTTCTTCGTGTCAATGTTAAGTTCCTTGCAGATGTTTTTAACAACTGCCTTCTGGTCCGTAGGATCATATACCGCAAAGTCCCTGCCGAAGCCGATTGACTCAGCATGGTATCTCAGTATTCTCAGGCATGCTGAATGAAATGTGAGAATCCACATGTCCACACCTTCTCCGATGAGTGCAGCCACTCTGTCTCTCATTTCCTTAGCCGCCTTGTTTGTGAAGGTAACTGCCAGAATGTTGTATGGATGCACCCCCAGTTCCCTTATAAGATATGCGATACGGCAGGTCATTGTGCTTGTTTTGCCGCTTCCTGCCCCTGCAAGAATAAGAAGCGGTCCTTCTGTATGCATTGCCGCTTCTGCCTGTTTGTCGTTTAGTCTGTCTAAATAGTCTGTTCTTCCCATAATTAAACTGTCTTGTATTATATAATCAGCTGTCTTAAAGCATTATCAGCCAGAAAACATTCATGAAAAACTGTACACACGGTGATATCACATATCCTGTTACTCCGAAAATAATGATTGCCACCAGAATCCAGTTGCCGTATCTGTATATTCTCCAGTATGTTTCCGTCTGAGCGAATCCGAATATGTTGGCAATAATGTTGAATCCGTCAAGAGGCGGAACCGGGAGAAGGTTGAAAATCATCAGAACTATGTTTATCTGAACAATGTAGATAAGTATCTCCCATATGCCGCTTCCCAGAGTTGTCCCCGACAGCCAGGCAGGGCCTGCTGCCATAAGCACCAGCTTGGCAGCAGCTGTAAACAAAGCCGCAACCAGAAGATTCATGGCAACTCCTGCCACCGCCACAAGCAGCTCGTCTCTGCGTCTCTTCCTGAAGTTATATGGATTAATCTGCACCGGCTGCCCCCAGCCGAATCCACAGAAAATCAATGCCACAAGTCCTACCCAGTCTATATGGGCCAGGGGGTTTATGGTCACCCTTCCCTGAAGCTTCGGTGTGTTGTCCCCCAGCCTGTATGCCACTGCGGCATGGGCAAACTCATGCATTGAAAGACCTATGACTATCGCCGGAAGCAGCAGTATCTTGTCCAGAATCCACTCACGGGGATCACTGAATGCTCCGCTTCGTATTGAATTCCCTGCCAGCAGGAGAACCAGAATGATAAAAGTAATATCAATATTGTTTCGTCTCAAATCTCTACCTCCCAATATTTGTTTTTTGCGTTTTTTCACCAGTACATTATAGCACATAGCCGGTTTATGTAATACTAAAAAAGGAACTTGCGGGAAGTTCCTTTTTATTTCAGTCCTATTCTGTTGACTGCTAAGCCTGTGTGGGAATAATCCCCCCAGAACTTCTTTCTGTTGGTGAAGGTCGCCCGGCAGTTTTCGTTGCTGTCGATGGTGAACACAACCGTATCTCCTTTCCTTTCCCCTTGGGAAATGCCGGTAATGCTCTCCGGTTCAAACCTCAGAACATCGTACTCACTGCAGGTATAGATTCCCTCGGGCACTCCCTTGACAGTTGCTGTTCCGGTCACATATTCGCTGCCTCCCGAGCTGATGTCCTCCTCTGTACCGCCATCGATTGCAATCTGAAGGTTATACTCTTTCTTTTCACCGGTAATTGTCTCTCCGGAGACGTTAAAGAGAAATACCGCCCTGCCGTGGTCAGGATACAAATCCTTCGCCTTTACTTTCTTGGTTATGATTATATCTGCAGCCTTCTCGTAGAGAACCTCAGTCTCTGTTTCATTGGAGGCTGCGTCGGTTTTGCCATTTCCGTCTTCATATTCAGCAGCAGCTATGTTCTTAACCGTAAGGTCATAGTTTGTCCCCAGCAAACCTGCCCCCAGGGCTTCATCCCTGGAATACTTCATGGATACCCTTATCTCAAGACAGTACTCATGCCCGTAGAATTCACCGGTATCCGTATCCACTGCCGCAGCTGTCACCCTGTTGCCGTTCACCGCTATCCTGAACCTGTCTCCGGCATCGCTGCCGTCACACAGTATTTTCGTCTCTTCGATTTTCGAACCTTCATAAATGTCATCTGTGATTGCAAAGTAATCGTATCTGTTCCCCGCTTCAGTTTCAGGAGGCACATTAACCCTGATCCTGTATATCCAGTCTTCCCAGCTTCTAACCTTATTTGAAGCTGCCTCAGAGCTGTTATCGTCAGAAACTGTTTTTGACACACATGTTGAGCTGTCTCCCGGAAATGCCGATGGTATCTTCTTCACTGAGGAAACCTGAAGAATATTTAATCCGCTTGTGTCATCATCTATCAGAGAGGTGTGAAGCACATCCGTGCTGAAGGTAAGGGAAAAGTCTGTTTCCGCCGCAAGCTCCGGAGAATAATCCGGGTCATTAACATTAGAAGGGATATCCTCGTTTGTCATGGCCTGTATGCAAACCATATCATATGAAGCCGTCCATGAAATGCTGTCGTTCTGCCGCACCTCCTGCCCTTTGCTGAAACTCTTGTACCCTATCCGGGTTCCTCCCGAATTCACCCATATATCATCAGCCTCGGAATCTGCAAAACACATTCCCTGGGAATTGTCCAGATCATTGTAGGTTAAGAATCCCTTGACCTGTACAGGAGTTTCTGTCCCTGCCTTGAAAAACTCGTGCTTCATCTCAACACGCCACATGTTTCTCCATCTGTAGCTTGCAAATCCCCCTGCAATAAAGCATGTTCTGGAGGCCTGTATGTTCCAGTCCATGTAAGTTGTTCTGACATCTATGTCCATTCCCCTGTACCGGAACATGTTTCTGTAAATACACCCGCATTCTCCTTTAACACATCCCTGGGAAGGCCTTAATCCGGTAACCGTTTCACCTGTTACGCTGTTTGTTGTTGTTACAGTTGAAGCTCCGAAATATTCATCCGGTTCCGTTTTGTTGAAGGTGATGGCATACTCGGGATTCACCATTACATCCGGAGATACATTCTCCCGTACAGGTTCGGCCGAATAATCAAATTTTTTCACCCCGGGATACTCCTGAAGAGAGGTCAGCAGTGAAGGATCAACCGCTGCTGATGACTTCTCCGTCATCACCCATGCAAAGGCTCCAAGCGCCGTCATTAGTGCCGCCGCCAGCAAAATCGCCCGCTTCCACATTGATACTTTCCGCGTAAACATATATCTCAAACCCCTTTATACTCTCGGCATCTGCATCGTCAGACACCTTAACTTCTGTGAAAAGACTCTCAGTGGTTGCGCCTGCAGGCAGCACCGATGAATAGTAATAGTAGCCACCGTCTCCCGGCTGCCAGTCCTTCAGATTGTAGTCTATTGTCGTATAACCTTCGGCTTCGCAATCGGAATACAGCACCAGCACCCTGACACGGCAGTCGTTCTTTCCTGTGTTTTTCACAGCCACATCCTTGTTTACAAGCATTCCGGGCTTTATTTCATCCACCTCCCGGTATACCTCCACTATTTCGATTTCATTGTTTCCAACCGAATAAACATTGTCCGCCTGTTTCGTGTCGGTAAGATATGCACCCACAAAAAACACGCCTATGAAGCAGGTCAGATTAAGCAGCAGCCCTGTCAGAACCAGCTGTATTTTTGTTTTTTCCATCTGTTCCCGTCTCCTTGCCCAGTGCATAATTCATAAGCAAAAGCACAATGCCTGAAGAAATCAGCAGTATTATCCCAGCCGGAGCTCGGAGGGCTGCGGCGGCATATCCGATATTGGGTATCCACATTACCACCTTGCCCTCAACCTTTGACTTCCCCACGATTCCCGGATCGCTGCTTTCGTTTGCATCCCCCTTTGTAACAAATCCATCCTCCCGAATTCCAACTACCCTGTGGGTCACTGTTGTTCCCCCGGCATCAAATGCAATAATATCTCTTTCACCTATATTCCTTTCGGCTGTATCAATAAAGACCATGCTTCCCGTGTGAATTACAGGCTCCATAGAACCGCTTACCACTATTGCCGGCCGGATATCTGCAAGCATCAGTCCTGCTCCCGTCAGGAGCACCAGAATTGCCAGTACCCCTGCCGTATTGGTTATTATGCGAATTATACGCCTAGCTGCCTTAACTGCCATTCTTCTTCCTTCTTCCTGAGGTGATTACTGCTGCCGAAATCGCCAATGCAGCCGCTGCCGTCAATGCTGCAATTATTACCGGCATCAAAGTATCCCCCGTTTTCACACCTGAATTTCCTGAAGTATTGTCTTCGTCTGCAGTTTTTTCCCCTTCCCTGACTGCAATTATCCAGGTTACGTTTTCCTTCAGCAGGGAATATCGGTTATCTGCTGACTCCGGCATTCTGATTTCAAACTTCAGCTCTCCTGCCTTCCCACTGGCTATCGTTCCTATTTTCATAAATGACTCAAGCTCAGGCGAGGCAAGATTCCCGCTATATACGTGATTTCCGCCTAGGCTTATTGACAGCTCCATCTCTCTAAGCAGCTCGCTGTCGAAATTCTCCGTTCTGAAATACACTCCCATCTTAACCTGTGAATCATTCTTCATGGTCAGAGTTTCACTGCATGAATCCCCCGGCCTGAACCGGCCAAAGTTTGAGAAAAGGTCCTCTGTGGAACACTCAAATATTCCTTCTCTGGCATATGTGAAATCGGGGCTGCTCACGCTCCTTGCTGTTCTCACGGCTGCAGTGTCGCTATTCTCATTGCGTACCTGCTGTATTTCCACGGATCCCCAGGGATGGTTGCTGTCAAAATCAGGGGTGAAGTTTACAGCCTGAATTCCATCCACGGTTCCGCAAAGCTTAAGCTGTTCTCCCGGCCGGGATATCTCATCGGGAATCACCATGCTGCGGAAAACATATTCTTCTTCCGCCTTACTCATTATCCCTGTGAAGTAATAATAGTCTCCCCTGCGAACCCAGCCGGGATTCAATTCCTTGATACAGCTGTCCCCTGCAGCTGTTTTCTCTCCGTACTCGCCGCTGAATTCAAACTTTACCCTTACATAGCTGTCTTCCTTCAGATTCGTAACCTTAGGCATGCAGCTCACCGTCTCTCCCGGTATCACAGGCACTGTCCCTTCAGCCTTTGTAATGCCCTCCCGGGTTTCCCGATACTGCTCGATTCTGACATCGACACCTGAGGTTTCAACCTCGTTTCTGAATACCTGCTCCCCGGTAAAGGGCAGAGCGTCCGTCGCAAAAACAGCCGTTGCCGCAAGCAGAAGTCCGGCAGTCAATACTCCCGCTATACGTCTCTTCATATCCGAAAGCTCCTTTTATTTTGAAATCTGTCCTGAAAGAACTGCCCATACATCTGCAGGAGCTGTACTTCCGCTGCTTCCAAGGTTTTCAGTCTGGATTCCGTATGCGATCACAGGAATTGTCACATCGTTTCCCAGCTGCCCCTCCACAACGTTTCTGAATTTAATTTCCCCATTCTTGAACAGAACAGGAGTTGCAGCATCCGCTGCCAGTGGGACACATTTACCATTTGCAGCATATGCGTACACATATGTGTTGCTGTCAGTTCCCTCCTGCTTGCTTATCTGCACCCATTCGCTGTTGATACTGTAATCAAACAATTCCTGAAGTGACGGGCCGGACACTGTTCCGTCCGCCTCTGCGATTTTTACCGACGCATTCGGAATGGAAACCTTCATAAATACAAAGGCATCATTTGTTCCGGTGTTCTCCACCATAGGATCCTTCGCCAGAACCTGATCAGGTACAATATTCTCCTTGTCGCTTGCATCGTATTCAGGTTCCTGCAGATCAATGGCCACATTTCCGATTGTCCAGGTATTAGTCGCAGTGTCCGTTGCTGTGAAATAGGCTGACACTCCACCCACCATCATGATTGCCGCTGCTGCACATGCAATTATCGCTTTTTTTGTCACTTTCTTTGTGCTCTTCTTCTCTAACATTTCAATTCTCCTTTTTTTACTATTGTTGGTATATATTTCCAGTAACCTGTACCGTCATTCTATTACCATTTATTACCATTGTCAACCATTTTTTTACATTTTTTCGTGATTATTCGAAAGAGCTTTGCTAAAAAATCGGCGAAAACCGGCGCAAGACAACAATAAACAGATCGGATACCCCTTGACTGTCAGCGACGCTGCGCAATACGGCAAGAGGACCGGCACTTGCCGGTCCTCTTCTGCTTTCTATTCGTGATTTCTATTCACTGAAATTGTCATTCACAAAAAATTCATTATCTGGTCTTTACAGATTTCACGCTGCTCCAGGATGAGTAGTAACGTGTTCCCTTCACAGTCTTGTAGGTTCTCACCCTGACATAGTATCTGGTCCGCCTCTTAAGCTTCTTAACAGTCCGCTTCGTGGTGTAATTCCTTGTAATGGTTACTGTCTTGCCATTGCTGAAGTTTGACTTTGTGGCATACGAAAGCTGATAACCTGAAACCTGTGCTGTCCGCTTTGACCATTTGGCGGTGAATTTCCTGCTGCCTCTATAGAGCTTCGTGATGCCTGTCTTCTGAGGAAGAATCCTGAACTTCAGCTTCTTCACTCCGGAGTAATCGCCAAGACCCGCAACGGAGGTTTCATATGTCCCAACATATTTGCTTGATGACGGATAATTCACCTTGTAATCTCTTCCCTCTGTCATAGGAACAAGGTTCAGCTTCGCCACAGTTATCTTTGGTGTCTGATTCCTGCCGTTATATGTGAAGGTAGACTGAAGCTGTTTCGGATAAAAACCGATATTATCGGTGCTGTTTGTGAAAGCCTTTATTCTGAAACATTCTCCATATCCGGTATAATAGGCATCGTTCCATCCGCTGCTTCCCGCCGGAGATGACATGCTCTGGTTCTTTCCCAGGCTGCAGCTGAAGGAAACCCAGCCTCCGTTGGCAGCCCGCTCAACCCCCAGCCAGCTGTACTGTCTGGGAATAACCACAACAGAAAATGTGCTTCCCTCCTGCAGGAGAATTTTCTCCCCAAGCTCAAATGTATGGTACCCCGGATTCGGTGCCGTGAACTCGTAGGTGCCTACAAGCGTCCCGCTGTCCGGACGGGACTTATCCTTGAGATTCTTGTATATCTTGACAGTGAACTTCTCGTTATCCCGGTCCCTGCCATTATCCCAGGTGGTGAAGCCGACGGCCTCAAGGCTCTGCTGTCCTCGCCCTGAAGGAACGGTGTAGATGTTCGCCGCCCTGTCTCCTGCGCTCATGCCTCTTTTAGCATTTACTGCGTTTCCGTCATACTGAAAATTGTAATCATAGGTATCAGAAGAACGAAACCGGAATGTGTATGGACTCACAACTGATTCACCGTATGAAATGTAAAAATACGCTCTATTCGCTTCACCCCAGCTGTTCTGCACAAGCCAGCCTCCGTTTACCTCAGGAGTTCCCTGCTCCGCTGTTGCGGCATCCCCGAAGCACTCCTTCGGAATGTTATCATCCCATCCGATTATAGTTACCGCATGGTTTGCCGTACCTTCGCTCCTGTAATGGGTTATGATTCCTTCATAATCACCGCCCTCTTCAACATGATAGTATTCACTGCTGCTTCCTCCTGCGCAGTATCCTATCTCAACACCGCCGTTATCAAGCACGGCCTGCTTGATTTCCGTCTGGTCGTATAGCATCTCGGCGCTTTCCACAATCACCTGATTGTCATATGCAAAGGCAGTCCCAATGGCCTTGGCGCTGCTGCCTGAGACATAGCTGCTGTAGGGATATGCAGACTCCCCTGCCATGCCCGTCCAGTTTGCCATTGCCTGAAATCCGTACACTATGCTTCCTCCCAGGCTTGCATAGGTTTCGCCGGAATATGCAATTGTATTCTTATCCCCCGCTGTATTTCCCAGGGGATCATTCATTCTGTTATAGAAGAAATATCCGAAATGGGCAGGGGAGTACGATGTGTAGTCTCCCGCACTCTTTCCCCGGTTCAGTTCCGCAATTGTTGCAGCAGAAAACGCCCAGCACAGAGATGTGAGCCCCTGATCCCGAATCTTCGCTTTCCCCAGATTCTCGGTATATGCTGCCGGAAGTTCATTGCCCTCATCTCCCAGGGCTGCAGCCACCTGATCCCCGGATGCATCCTGCACCAGATCATCCTCAGCAGGCGTGTTTCCTCCAATTGGCCTCAGCAGGTCATCCTGCTTCTGCCCTTTTATGGGAGTCAGCAGAATATCCTCCTGCTCCTCCTCCCTGTCCGGAGATGCGCCTTCCGTTCCGAGGGATTCCGCCGGCTCTATCTCCTCCTCAATTCCTGCAAAAGCAGTCTCCGGCACATATGCCGTTCCCAGCAGGAAAACAATCGCAACAAATAACGCAATCAGCTTCTGCCTTATGGTCATCCTGCCACTGTCCTTTCTGCTGCCAGAATTACATGCTTCATGAGCACTGCAGTGGTTACGCTGCCCACACCTGCCGGAACAGGTGTTATTGCCTTTGCGAGAGGCTCTGCTCTGTCAAAATCCACGTCTCCGCAGAGGCTGCCCTCCTCATCAACGTTAATGCCCACATCTATAATCACCTGGTTCCTGCCCAGCTTATCCGATCCGACCATCCTGGCTCTGCCCAGAGCCGCAATGACAATATCCGCCTCCTGTCCCGCCTTGGCGAAGTCCTCCTTTGATGTTCGGCTGTGGCACACTGTGACAGTGGCATGGCGCCCCAGACTCATCATCGCAACAGGCTTGCCTATTACCAGACTTCTGCCGAAGACCGTTACCTTCTTTCCCTTCAGTTCTATCCCGTAATAATCAAATATTTCCATTACGGCGCTGGCAGTGCATGGAGGATAACCCATCCCGTTCTCCATGAATACACCTGCCATGGAGCCGCTCGTTATTCCGTCCATGTCCTTAGCCGGGTTCAGAGCCTCGCACACCACCTTCTCGTCAATGTGTTTCGGAAGCGGTCTGAACATAAGAACTCCGTGGACGCTGTCGTCCCTGTTTATTCCATCTATCTCCGCCAGAAGCTCCTCCTGGGTTGCAGTTTCAGGCATTACATGCTGCACAACACGAATACCTGTTTTCTCAGCTCTTTTAATTGCGCCTCTTTCATAGGAAAGGTCACTAGGGTTTTCCCCAAGCCTTATTATTGCCAGGGCAGGCTCAACTCCCGCCGTCTTAAGTTTCTCTGCTCTTTCCCTGTTTGCCTCTGTCAGCGCCTTGGCGACCGGCGCCCCCTTCAGTATTTCCGCCATCCTGTTTGATCCTCCGTTATATTGTATCCGACATGAAGCCTGTCACAGTCAATGCCACTAGTGAACAGTCTTTAAAAAAGTCTTTCTGTGTATCGGACAGACGCCCTGCTCCCTTATGCCCAGGTAGTGGGCGGCAGTGCCGTAGCCCTTGTTTGTTTCAAAGGAATAGCCGGGATATTCCTTCGAGTATTCCACCATCATCCGATCCCTTGTAACCTTGGCTATAATGGATGCCGCAGCTACGGCCAGTACCTTGGAATCACCCTTTACCACTGCCTCCTGAGGCAGCCCCAGCTCCTCGATTGTCACCGCATCAAATATTACATAGTCAAGTCTGCCCAGCATCTCTTCGCATCGGGCAATGGCCTCCCTCATAGCCTCCTTTGTGGCCTGAAGAATATTGATTTCATCTATCACACTGTGATCCGCCATGCCGATTCCGTAGGCAAGGCAGCCCTCAAGTATCGCATCATATAGCTCCTCCCTTTTCTTTTCGGAAAGCTTCTTGGAATCATCCACTCCAAGCACATTGAAGCCCTCAGGCAGAACCACCGCTGCAGCCACCACCGGTCCCGCCAGCGGGCCTCTTCCTACCTCATCCACACCGGCAATGTATCTGTATCCCCGGGCGTGGAGTTCAGCCTCATGCTTTTTCATCTCCTCAAGCCTGGCAAGCTGTCTCTTTATTCTCTCTTCCTTTGTCATTGTTTTTGCTCCCGCCGCTCCGGCCATTCCAGAGTAATTCTTCCAATTTTGGCGGATCTGAATTCATCAAGCACCAGCCTGCCTATCCGCTCGTAATCTATTCTCTTTCCCGGCAGGATGCATCCCCTCTTAAGCGCCATCCTGCACAGATTTCCTAAAGCCAGATCCTGAATGGTTTCCATCGGCCAGCCTGTTTCCGGAGACTCCTCTCCCTCCATGCAAAGACCATCCAGCTTGTACCGCTGCACAAGCAGTTCCGGATATCTTTCTGACAGTACTGCCACCAGTTCCATTCCCAGTGTGGGAATGTCCAGTATCTCGTCCTTGATTGAGCCGCAGAAAGCCAGGTTAAGACCGGCCCTGGGATCCTCGAACTTCGGCCAGAGAATTCCGGGTGTATCAAGAAGCTGCATACCGTTTGAAAGCTTCAGCCACTGCTTTCCCCTGGTCACTCCGGGCCTGTCACCGGTTTTGGCGCTTTTGTGCCCTGTCATTCTGTTTATCAGGGATGATTTACCCACATTCGGTACTCCCACAATCATTAGCCGGAATGGCTTCATTGCGGCATTTCCGCTGCGCTGTTTGTCCAAACCCTCCAGCGCCCGCAAAAGCTCACCGGTTCCCTCGCCACTCATGGAGTTCATGGGTATAGCACCAACGGTGTCACCTGCCTTCGAAAATGCCTCAATCCATTCCCGGTTAGCTTCTCTGTCCCCTAGGTCACTCTTGTTAAGAGCGATGATTCTTGGTTTACCCTTTACCAGCTCATCTATTACGGGATTGCGGCTTGACACCGGAATTCTGGCGTCGATGACCTCCACAACTGCATCTACAATTTTAAGATTTTCCTGTATCAGTTCCCGTGTTTTCTTCATGTGACCGGGATACCAGTTGATATTTCCTGCCATCTTCGTCTCCTTCCTTGATGCATTATATCACATTTTCTTCCCGGCTTCCCGGAATAAAAAAAGGAACCTCTTTGAGATTCCTTTTCGTTAGCTTATTTGTCTGCCTTAGCCTTAATCTTAGCTGACTTGCCTGTTCTCTCACGCATGTAGTGAAGTCTTGCTCTTCTAACCTTACCGCGTCTGACAACTTCAATCTTCTCAACCAGCGGTGAATGAATCGGGAATGTCTTCTCAACACCAACACCTGAAGCGATTCTTCTTACTGTGAATGTTTCACCGATTCCGCCGTTCTGTCTCTTAAGAACGAAGCCTTCGAATATCTGAATTCTTTCTCTGTTACCTTCTTTAATTTTAACGTGTACCTTCACGGTATCTCCAACGTTAAATGCAGGGATGTCAGATTTCATATATTCATTTGTTACTGAGCTTAATACGTCCATTGCTCTTCCTCCTTCCCTTCGGCATGTTCGTGGTGCCAAATTCTTACCGCACCAGAGGACCACCCGTTATACTTCAAAATTTCACATGCCAGCGCACGCTCAATTATTATATAGCATGTATATACCCATTGCAAGGACTTTTTTCATTAACCTCCTCCGAATATACCCGACATCCTGTCAATGTCTATTTCGCTCTAGGGTGTGTACTGTCATACACATCCTTTATTCTGTTCTTTGTTGCTGCCAGATAAAGCTGGGTTGCTGTTATATCCTCGTGTCCCATAAGCTCCTGAAGGGATTTCAGATCTGCACCGTTCTGGAGCATATGCACGGCAAATGAATTTCTTATGGTGTTAGGGGTGAGCCTCAGGCTGATTCCTGCCTTCTCGCCGTACTCCTTTATTATCTTCCACAGGCCCTGACGGGTGATTCTCCTGCCGGAGTAGTTCAGAAAAAGCGCTTTTTCATTTTTGTTGTCCTTGAGCATCTTGTCTCTTACTTCGTAAACGTACTCCTCAAGAGCTGCTCTGGCAGGCCTTCCCATTGGAACAATTCTTGCCTTGCTTGAATCTCCTGCGCAGGTGATGAATCCCATTCTGAAGTTGATGTCATCAACATTCGCCTCAATCAGCTCGCTGACTTTGATTCCTGTGGCATACAGAACCTCCAGTATCGCCCTGTCCCGTCTGCCCTTGTTGCTGTCGTCAGGCGCTTCAAGCAGCCGATCCATCTCCTCAATGGTAATAAACTCGATTTCCTTCTTCTCAATTCGAGGTGTCCTGATACCTGCTGTGGGGTTGCTGTCTGTGAATTTCTCCATTGACAGGTAGTTGTAAAAAGCCCTCACCGATGCCAGCTTCCTGTTAATTGTGGCCCCTGACTTCCCCTCATGCCTGAGATTGTGCAAAAACGCCACAACCTCGGTACTTGAGCTTTCGGTAAGATCGTCGATTCCTCTTGCGGCCTCAAATTCTGAGAATTCCTTAACGTCCCTTCTGTAGGCATCCAGCGAATTCTTCGCCATTCTTTTCTCTTTGGCAAGATATTCGGTAAATCTCTCAATATGCATGATTCTGTCTCCCATACCTTATATGTGCATCAAAACTCCATATCACAATATTTCCGGGCCATAAGCAGTGCCGCCAGGGTTTTGGCATCTGTAAGCTCTCCATTTACCGCCATTTCATACACCTCTTCAAATGGCATCTCGATAACCTCCAGAGCCTCGTCCTCATCAAGGTGCTGCTGCCCCGGTACAAGTCCCCTCATGAGATAGAGGTGAATGACCTCCTCAGAATAAGCACAGCTGGGATTGCAGTCCCCCAGATGAATAACCTCCTCCGCTCTGTATCCCGTTTCCTCCTCCAGCTCCCTGCGGGCGGCTGCAACAGGATCCGTCTCACCGTCGTCTATCTTGCCTGCCGGTATTTCCAGAACAACACGACGGCAGGCATATCTGTATTGTTTTTCCATTATTATTCCGCCATTTTCGGTGAGAGCCACCATTCCCACTGCACCATTGTGTTCTACAATTTCCCTGTAGGCTTCACCCTTAACAGCGGTAACCTTATCCCTTCGAACATTGAGGATTGCTCCCTCGTATATTCGCTCGGAGCTTATCTTTTTTTCTTCAAAAATCATTTTTTCTCCTTCTCTGCTGTCATTTCCTTCGATCTGTCCACCGCTGCCTGAAGGCCCTCCCGGACATTCTCCATGAATCCGTTTGCGAAGAGCCTGTTAACCGCTTCAATTGTAGTTCCTCCCGGGGAGCACACGTTTATCCTGAGCTGTTTCAGGCTTTCAGAGCTCTCCAGTACCATTCTGGCGGCGCCAAGCACCGACTGGGCCGCAAATACCCTTGCTTTTTCGGGCTCCATCCCGTTATCCACGGCGCCCTGTATCAATGCATCGATATACATGTATGTATAGGCCGGGCTGGATCCGCTGACACCGATGACACAGTCAATCATACTCTCGGGAACCTCCTCGCATTTACCTACAGCAGTAAAGATTGCCTTTGCCCTTTCGAAATCCTCATCGGTAACCCGGCTGTTCCGGCTCATGGAAATCATGGCCTCTCCCACAAGAGCAGGTGTATTCGGCATTATTCTTATAATCCTGGCAGATTCACCCCGCTCTCCCATTGCCTCTTCCATTGAGGCGATGCTTACTCCTGCTGCCATAGACACCAGTATTCCATCTCCGGCCGGAGCGATTTCTTTCAGCACTTCCCTGACTCCATTCGGTTTCACACCAATTATTATTATGTCCGATTCTTCAGCCAGCCGTGGGTTGTCATGGAAGATTTCCACCTCGGGGATTTCCTGTGCCATCCGTCTGCTTCGCTCATCCGTTCTGTTGTGAATCAGAAGACGGCAGCCCTCTGACGCCTTCGACATCGCGAAACCCCTCAGGATGGCGCCACCCATGTTGCCTGTTCCGATAAATCCAATTCTCATGCTACACCTCTCTGTCACAAAATGCCTTAATTAAAGTAATTGCCAAATCATTTATCTCTCTGTATTTCAGCTCCGTGCCTTCCCGAACCACCAGAAACCCCTCCCTGCAGAGAGGATACCTATCCAGGGTTCCCTGCACCCCGATTTCTAGCTGCTCCAGATCCACTATCCCAAGGCCATGATGCTTAAGCAACGGCACTTCAATCAGAAACTCTTCCTGCTGAAATCTTATTTCGGCGGGTGTGCTTCCCAGCCGGAAAGCTATATAGTTCACCGGATTTCTCAGCTGCCTTCCTGAAACACGAAATGTATCTCCTGTGGGTCCTGCCTTTGCAATCTCCAGCAGATGCCCTCCCGCCTTCACCGGGAAACCCAGACAGTTCATTGCCCTGTGGAAATCGCTTTTGGTTACCGCCTCTGTAAGCCTTGTGAGCTGCCGGACATCATCATTGTTGTGAAGAAGAATTTTCTCCTCGTCCTCGCGGCTGCCGGTATTTTCGTAATGGTTATAGATTTCTGCGCTTTCACTGCCGGATATCTCATCTGCCCTGGTTTCCCACAGACCCATATAGCTCTCTACAGTTTTCTGTTTGAGATTAGGAAGAATTCTTCGAAGCTGGGAATACCCCTTGAGAATCTGATAGATATCCAGATTGTACGGCAGACTGCATCCTGAATCCCCCGGGGTGAATACCTCCGGCATTAGTCTTTTTCTTCTCGTTTCCAGGAATGGAACATCAAAATGGCGACCGTTATATGTGACTATAACGTCCATTTTTTCGGTAAGCTCCAGGAATGCAGCCAGAGTCGCCTTTTCCTCTGTTCTGCTCTCTGCAAGAACCTGGTGGAGTCTGCCTGCTTTCACATCGAAGAGGCCGCCCAGTATGAACTTGTTCAATGACGGGTTAAGCCCTGTGGTTTCAATGTCCAGCACTCCTACATCAATGTCCCTGAAATAGAAATTCCAGAGGGCACTGCCGGTGACTCTCCCTTCCCACTTCTCAATTATGTGTTTCATATTATTATTCCGGCATATCCTCCTGAACCTGTCGGTTAAACTCCACCGTATACGCTCCCAGAATTTCCTCCACCGGAAGCCTTAAGAATCTTCTTATTCTCTCGTCATCATCATAAAATGCATTTGCAGGCGGCAAATCCCAGGACAGAGTGCATTGACAGTATTCCTTACTTTCGCTGATTTTCTCCGCCTCAAGGAAACCGTATTTTCCTGTTTCGTAGTCCCAGTAGAAGCAGCCCTCTTCCTCGGTTTCATAGGGGCATCCGCCCACCTTTCCATTCGGTGTGAATTCAAGATGCATGTACTCCGGTTTCTCCAGCCAGGCCGCAATGTTCAGCCAGCCCTTTCTGCCCTTTAACGAAACCGGTGTATTCAGTTCAACATATCCCCAGTCATCATCTCCATCATAGCATTCTACATTGATTCTCAGAACAGGCCTTGTGGATTCGAAGCCCTTTGGCATCAGCTCCTTAATCATTTCATGGTCAGCCCTGTAGGCCATAACGTACTGCTTTATTTTCATACTGTTTCACCTCGTATTTTATTCTTCCTATTTTGATTCAATGATAAACCATTATACCACGGGGCTGACCAGGATTCCAAAAAAACAAACAGGACCCGAAGGTCCTGTTTGTTAAAAGGGGTATTGGGATTAGAGATTAATGAGGTTATCAGGGGATAACCACAATATGATTTTAGCTTAGTTTTCTTAGGAAATCAAGCATTTTCTAATATTTGTTGATTCCAATATTTACTATTCCCCTAAAAAAGTCCTTGGACTTATTTGTCTTCTTCGTCGAATGCTGATGCAACGATAGCCAGACCTGCTTCAATCTGCTCGTCAGTTACTACCAGTGGAGCCAGGATTCTGATAACGTTGTTGAATGTTCCTGCTGCTTCCAGCATCAGTCCCTTGTTCATTGCATTCTGAATGATTGCGCTTGTGAGAGCTGCATCCGGTTCCTTAGTTGCAGGATCCTTAACGATTTCGATACCCATCATTGCGCCTGTTCCTCTGATGTCGCCGATGCAAGGGTGCTTCTTCTGGATTTCCTTGAAGCCTTCGCCGATCTTCTCTGCAATGTGCATAGCCTTTGCAGGATAGTTGTCTCTCTGCATTACTTCGATAACCTTCAGAGCTGATACTGCAGCCAGAGCGTTTGCGCCGTAAGTTCCGCCGATTGTACCAGGGTTAACCTTGTCCATAACTTCCTTACGAGCTACTACTGCTGAAAGCGGAATTCCGCCTGCGATTGACTTGGCAGTTGTCATGATGTCAGGAGCTGCTCCTGCTTCTGCGAAGTATTCTGATGCGAACATCTTGCCTGAACGTGCCCATCCGCACTGTACTTCGTCACATACCATCATGATGCCGTACTTGTCGCAGATTGCTCTTACTGCCTTAACCCATTCGATTGGTGCAGGAATGAATCCGCCTTCGCCCTGTACAGGCTCGAATACGATTGCTGCGCACTGATCTGCAGGAGTTACTTCGATGAATGCTTCTTCCAGCTTCTGGATGTAGTACTTGATTGCTGCGTCCTTGTCCATTCCGCCCGGTGCTCTGTAGAGGTTAGGGAATTCTACTCTGTATACGCCGTCAGGGAAAGGTCCCATTCCTTCTGCATATGACTTCTTAGCTGTCATTGTCATAGTCAGTGATGTTCTTCCGTGGAATGCGCCTGTGAATACGATGATATTAGGTCTTCCTGTGTAGTTTCTGGCAACCTTTACAGCGTTTTCGTCTGCTTCTGAACCTGAGCATACGAAGAATGCCTGCTTTTCGTCACCCTTTACAGGAGCGATCTTGCAGAACTCTTCTGCCAGCTTAACGTACGGTTCATGAGTAGTGATGTTGAACATTGAGTGGAAATACTTGTCAGCCTGTTCCTTAACTGCTTCGATAAGTTCAGGGTGTGAGTATCCAATGTTAAGTACGCCAACGCCTGCAATCCAGTCGAGGAAGATGTTTCCATCAACGTCTTCAAACATTGCACCTTCGCCTCTTTCGATTACTGCCTTGTAAGCAGTTCCGATTGCCTTAGGTGTTGCCTTTGCTCTTCTTTCGATCAGTGCCTGCGCTTTAGGACCTGGCAGTGGAGTCACGATCTTAGGTAATGCTGTTCTTAATTCTGACATGATTTTTCCTCCTTGAAACTTATAATAGTTTATAACATAGTTATATATTCAGCCTTTTATGGCTTTTTATATCATTGTGCGAATTGTATATACATTACATTCATTTTAGCACATATACGACGGTTTTCTCATAGAGATTTTAATAAATTAAAACATTCCTGTCCAGTAATCGCTATTATTTTGCTGAATTTTTATCGCGCTGCAGTTTTTCGGCCCGATGGCGGCTTTTCTCCTCCTCTCGTCTGGCCCTCATCTGAGCAACCTGCTCCTCTGTAAGGTTCAATCCTTCATCTTCATCTCTTTCGGAAATTACCGCTCCGAGATTGATTGCAGATTTCTCAAGCTCCAGAATGAGGTTGTTGATTCTGGCCAGCTTTTCGGGATCGCTGCTGCTATCCACGCGAAGATTCGTATTGTACAGTATGTCTTCCAGGCGTCTTCTCACATTATACAGATTGTCCCGTGCTCCGTTTATTGCCTTCTCGTCAACAGCCTCGGCCATGGCCTCGCGCATGTTAACAATCCCGCTGCCTCCCGTCTCAAGCTCATACTCCGAATTAGAATTAACCGGAATCGGCTCATACCCCAGCTGCTCCCTGACGGTTCCGGCAAAATCCAGCTTCACATCCGGCTCGCCATGTACCAGGAAAATCTGCTTCGGTGCTTCCTTAAATCCCTTCAGCCAGGTAAGCAGGCCGTTCATGTCCGCATGTCCGGAGAAACCTTCAAGATTGTGTATTTCGGCCTTAACCTGAATCTTCTCGCCAAACAGAGTTATTTCCTCTGCACCCTCAATCAGGGCTCTTCCCAGAGTTCCCTCAGCCTGATATCCTACAAATATGACACTGTTTCTGGCATCCCACAGGTTGTGTTTCAGGTGATGTCTGATTCTTCCGGCTTCGCACATGCCGCTGGCTGATATAATTACCTTCGGCTCCCTGTCTACATTAAGCCACTGAGATTCCTCTGTTGACTGGGTGAATTTCAGGTTTGAGAATTCCAGAGGATTGTCGCCTTTGCTTATGTAATCCTTTGTTTCTTCGTCAAATACCTGTGCATTGTTTTTGAAAATTTCCGTTGCCGCGGCAGCCATAGGACTGTCCACATACACCTTCACCGCCTCAAGCTTCCTGTAACGGGAATCCTGAGGATTGTCGTATATCTTGTTTAGTTCGAATATGAGTTCCTGTGTTCTTCCCACTGCAAAGGACGGAATAATGGTGTTGCCGCCTCTTGCCGCAGTTTTACAGATAATGTCTATAAGATTGTTTACATCAAGGGAATTCTCCGGATGGAGTCTGTTTCCGTAGGTGCTCTCCATTATCACGTAGTCAGCCTTCTTGATGATTGTGGGATCCCTTAGAATTGGTCGTTCCATTACTCCCAGATCGCCTGTGAACACAATCTTGGAAACATTTCCCTTCTCCTCTACCCAGAGTTCAACCTCGCCGCTGCCCAGAATGTGTCCCGCATCGTTGAATACGATTCTCATCTCATCGTTAAGCTCGATGAGCTGATCGTACAGAACCGGCTTCACGTACTTGAGAGATTCCTCTGCATCCTTCTCGGTGTAGAGGGGTTCAACCTCAGGCCTGCCTGCCCTTACGTTTTTCCTGTTTTGCCATTCAGCTTCCTGCTCGTGGATGTGACCGCTGTCCTTGAGCATTATATCCAGAAGATCCCCTGTGGCGTCGGTGCAGTATATGCTTCCTCTGAATCCCCTCTTCACAAGGAGAGGAATCCTGCCGCAATGGTCAATGTGAGCGTGGCTCAGAATAAGATACTCTATCTCTGAAGGATCAAAGGGGAATTCCTCATAATTCATCTCCTCCTGTGCCTTCCCTCCCTGATACTGGCCGCAGTCAAGCAGCAGTTTGTGATTCTCAGTCGTAATCAGATGGCACGATCCTGTCACTCCCGTTGTGGCTCCGCAAAACTGAATTTTCATGTTTGTCCCCCTTTCACGATTCCTGTACATTGTATATTCTACCACAGAATCGGCAAGGCAGAACACATTATATGAAATAAATATGTTCTAAGAAAAATGATAGAGTCACTGCTGCCCTCTATCATTTTTCATGTGAAATACATATGGAAATAATTATATTTGTTTTGGCCGATTATTACCAGGCAACATTGAATCTCTTTTCGAATTCTTCCTTGAGTTCTGTTCTCACATCAGGATGAGCGATGTCGATAAGAGCTCTGGCTCTCTCCTTGAGATTCTTTCCCTTCATACGGGCGATGCCGTACTCGGTAACGATATAGTCTACATCATATCTGTTTGTTGTTACAGCCGCGCCGTGATCGATATACGGCTTAATCTTTGAAATTACTGTTCCGTCTTTTTTCACGGTTACAGACGGCATTGCGATGATTGATACTCCCTTGCCGTCCTCTGCCATGGCAGCTCCTCTTACGAAGTCAACCTGTCCGCCAACACCGGAGAACTGTCTCGTTCCGATTGAGCAGGCAACAACCTGTCCCATGAAGTCAACCTGCAATGCAGAGTTAATGGAAACCATCTTGTTGTTCTTGGCGATAACGGCAGGGTCATTTACATAGTCCACCGGCTTAAGCTCCAGCATAGGATTGTTATCTGCGAAATCATACAGCTTCTTTGTTCCCATCAGGAAGGTTACTATCATCTTGCCGTTGTGAAGGGTTTTCTCTGTACAGTCGATAACTCCCGCTTCAACAAGATCAACAACTCCGTCTGCTATCATTTCTGAGTGAATTCCCAGATGTTTCTTGTCTTTGAGCTCCGAAAGAACTGCATCAGGAATGGCTCCTATGCCCAGCTGCAGTGTTGCTCCGTCTTCGATGAGAGATGCGCAGTACTTGCCGATTGCCTTCTCAGCTTCGCCGATAACCGGCGGCTTTGATTCCACCAGCGGCATGTCCATTTCCACAAATCTGTCGATTTCGCTTACATGAAAGAATGTGTCACCAAATGTCCTTGGCATGTTTTTGTTAACCTGTGCCAGTACAATCCTGGCTGACTTAACTGCCTGATATGTATATCCGGATTCAACTCCCATGCTGCAGTATCCGGCTTCATTCGGAGGAGAAACCATTACCATGCACACATCGTATTCAAGAAGTCCGTTTCTTATCCATCTCGGAACATCCTGGAAGTATACCGGAATAATGTCTCCGTGACCTTCCTCAACCGCCTTTCGCGTTCCGCCGCCGCAGAAGAAGCCCTCCCACCTGAAGTGTTCCTTCAGCTCAGGCTTTGTGTATTCTCCCTTGCCCAGAGATACCATGTGGGCAACGGTTACATTCTCATAATTTTCGTAGTTTGCCACCATGGCGTCCACAAGCCCTGTAGGCTCACAGATGCAGTGTCCCAGAATTACATTGTCATTTGACTTGATAAGCTTTACCGCTTCATCGGCAGTGCACTTTCTGCTTTCGTATATTTCTCTCCAGTTCATTCTGAAGCCCTCCTAAATGTTTCATATTATCTGATGACAAAATAATACGCCTTTTTCAGACATATTTGTTAGCGTATTTTGACGCTCCCAATAATATTGATGCAAAAAAGCAGTTATTTTGATGTTTTTTCGCATACCACTGGAGTGTTTCTCCAGAACAGGTTATAATATGTCAGGAGGATGAATCAATGGCTGATATCACAAAGGAATTCGATGTCTACAAAACGATAGTTGAGAATCTTGGCGAAGAGATTTTTATCACTGATGGTGACGGAAATGTTCTCTTCGTAAACCCGGCATCAATTGAAATCAACGAGCTGGATATTGACAACATAGTCGGCAGAAATGTCCGGGAGCTTATGAATGAGGGCTATTTCTCCGAAAGCAGCACCCTTAAGGTGCTCAAAGAAAAAAAGCCTGTAAGCGTTCTGCAGTACCTCAAAAACGGCAAGCGCATTATCGCCACAGGTGTTCCTATCTTTGATGATAACGGAAACATTTCCATGGTTATCACCTCCTCCCAGGATATTGATGCGGTAAACTCTCTCCTTGAAACGCTGGACAAGCAGCAGCAGGAAATATACAGCTTGAAGAAAGAGCTGTCAGAAAAGAGCAATTATGAAACAATTGATCCTGCCAGTGTTATGACCAAGGCTTCCCTTGAGAGGATTTCCTCCCTGGATATTCCTATTCTCATATACGGAGAATCAGGTACAGGCAAAAGCACCGCAGCCCGTCATATTCACTTCTCCGGCAATAGAAGCGACAAGCCCTTCATCACCGTGAACTGCACCAGCGCAGATCCCGACTTTCTGGAGAAGGAGATCTTTGGGTGCGAGAAGGAATCCGATGACGGCAACTCCCGCAAGATTACCCGTGGGAAGCTGGATTTCGCCGATGAGGGTACTCTGGTTCTGAACAATATCGGCTATATGCCCCGGAACATTCAGGCCAAGCTCTTTGAGTACATAGATACGGGAAAATTCAAGCGAGCCGAAGGCTCCACAGATGTGAAATCCTCCGCCAGAATCATTGCTCTCACAGGAATGGATCTTAAGGAGCTCAGTGAGACGGGCATGTTCCTCAAGCCTCTCTATTACAGGCTTGACACTGTTCCGGTAAGAATTCCTCCCCTCAGGAGCAGAACCAGCGACATACCTTATCTGGCAAATCAGTACATTTCGAAATGCAACAGCAAGTACGGAACGAAGAAAATCATAAGCAAGGACGCCCTGGGCATCCTCGCCTCCCATACCTGGCCGGGCAATCTCATTGAGCTGGATCAGACCATTGAAAGCGCATACATCATGACTGACGGCCCTGTAATACGAGGTGATGTTGTCCACGACGTAATTCACGGTTCAACAAAGAGTGAGGAGGACACCGAAAAGGTTTACTGCAGCGACATCATGCCCCTCAAGGAAGCGAAGCATCTTCTGGAGGAGCACCTTGTTAAGCGCGCCATGGGGGTGTACAAAACCACTCGCAAGGCAGCGGAGGTTCTGGAGGTAAATCAGTCCACCGTTTCCCGAATAGCAGCAAAATACCATAAATGAAATATCATTCAATTATCTGTTTTATCAATGTACCCTTCTCCGGAGCATCGGAACCCAGTTCATAGGCTCTCATTGCCTCCGCTGCTCCGGCTTCAATTTTAGAGGAATCATTTCCCGCAAGGGTGCAGAGCACATCACCCTTGTTTACCTTGTCGCCGGTTTTTTTGTTCAGTATTATCCCGGCAGTCATATCAATTGTGTCATCTTTTCTGGCTCTGCCGGCTCCTATATGCTGTGAAGCCAGGCCAATCGCCATGGCGTCCAGCGCTGTCACCATTCCGGTTCTATCTGCCTTAATCTCCAGTGTATGTTTCCCTCTTCCCAGCAGCATATAATCTTCTGTTATGTGGGGATTTCCTCCCTGTCCGGCTACGAACTCCCGGAATTTTTCAAGGGCTTTGCCCTCTTCAACCAGGCCGGCTGCCTTTGCATGACCCTCTTCAATGGTGTTCGCAAAGCCTCCCAGCATTATCATTGCTCCCGCCAGGGTAAGGGAAAGCTCTCTTATGTCTGCCGGACCTCTTCCCTTGAGCACATCCATTACCTCAATTACCTCCAGAGCATTGCCCACTGCTCTTCCCAGAGGCTGATTCATGTCGGATATTACTGCCATGGTTTTCTTTCCGGCGGCATTTCCTATTTCCACCATCCATTCCGCCAGCTGACGGGCATCCTCTTCACTTTTCATGAAGGCTCCCCGGCCGCACTTGACATCCAGGAGAATTGCATCGGAACCCGCCGCAAGTTTCTTGCTCATTATGCTGGATGTGATAAGGGCAAGACTCTGGGTAGTGCCTGTAACATCCCGAAGGGCGTAGATTTTCTTGTCGGCAGGGGCAATCCGGCCTGTCTGTCCGATGACCGCTATTCCTCTGGTGTTTACGGAATTGATAAAGTCCTCCCGTGTCATGGATGTTCTGAATCCCGGAATGGATTCCATCTTGTCCACCGTTCCTCCGGTGAAGCCAAGCCCTCTTCCGCTCATTTTAGCTATGGGAACCCCTGCCGCCGCAGCTATTGGGGCGGCTATCAGTGTGGTTTTGTCTCCCACACCTCCTGTGGAGTGCTTGTCCACCTTGATGCCCTTTATTCCCGAGAGATCCATCACCTCCCCCGAGTCCCTCATGATTTCTGTAAGTCGCACGGTTTCTTCCCGTGTCATGCCATTAAGAACTATTGCCATCAGAAGAGCTGACATCTGGTAGTCGGGAATCTCACCCCCGGTATAGCCCATTACCATATATTCCAGTTCCTTCGGTGACAGTATTTTTCCGTCTTTCTTCTTTGTTATTATGTCAACTGCGTTCATTGCTGCCCCTGCCTTTGCAATCATTCCCGTACCTACCTTTCAAGAGGGAGAGGTCTCCTTTTGGCTGTGTATTCCGTTACTTCAATTTTTATCATGTGAACTGCCGAGAGCATTTTCTCTGAAAAATCGTATTCCTGTCCCCTCTGGGTTTTCATCAGAATATTCATTGCTCTCCTGCGCTCTTCGAAGCCTTCAATGATTTCAGTCCTTCCTCTTCCCATCAATGAGGAATATGACATCCCGTTCATGCAGGGCTTCGGTCCGTCAAAGGGTATCAGATCGCACTCCAGCTCGAAGCAGCAATGGGGATTGTTCCGCATTACTTCTATCTTGTGTCCCTTCATGCCGCTGTGGAGATAAACTGTCAGTTTCCCATCCTCCATTTCATATCCGTAGTTCATTGGGACGATATAAGGGAAGCCATCATCCACAAGTCCCAGATGGAGTACCTGAGCCCTGTCCAGTATTCCCTTGATTTCTTCAATATCGGTTATTTCCAGTTCACGTCTTGTCATGCCATACCTCTCGAATTCTAAATTATGTTTCACAATTATCTGATTACGTTTCACAAATTATATCATGAAAAAACATAAATCGTTCTGTTTGTCCCCAAAAAAAGCAAAGCCGGTCGCAGTCGACCGGCTTAACACTGTATTTTATTCTTATTCGTAGTGCTGCTTAATCTTGATGTCCTTTGACATTTCGTGATTCGGCTTTGCCTTCAGTTCGCCAGGAACGATACATTCCTGAACAGGGCATACGTTCAGACACAGGTGACATCCTACGCAATTGTCTTCGTTGAGAATCGGCTTTCTCTTCTTCTCATCCCAGTCAATTGCCTGATGAGCTGCGTCGTAACATGAAACGTAGCAGCGACCGCATCCGATACACTTCTTCTCATCAAATCTAGGGAAGAGCTTGAAGCTTCTATCCAGTTCTTCAGCAGGAATAATATTCGGCAGAGCACAGCCGATGAAATCGTCCAGCTTGTCGTATCCCTTTTCCTCCATGAAGTGCATAAGTCCTGATGCCATGTCTTCTACGATTCTGTATCCGTACTGCATAATAGCTGTAGTAACCTGAATGTTTCTGCAGCCTACAGCCAGGAATTCAGCAACATCTCTCCAGGTTTCAATTCCACCGATACCTGACAGCTCGTGACCGTATCCGAAATTCCACTTGCCTGCTTCAACCATCTTGCGAAGCTCAGCATCCTGCTGAACCTGTGTGCAGAATCTGAGAGCTATTGGCTTAACTGCAGCGCCGGAGTAACCGGAGATTGAGGACTTGCCGTTTACTACAGGCATACCTGTATTGTTTTCGAAGTCAATGTTTGTTACTGACTTGATTGTATTGATTGCTGAAACAGCCGCAGCTCCGCCCTTGATGGCAGCTCTTGCGTGCTCTTCCATGTTCTTGCAGTTCGGAGTCATCTTGGCTACAAACGGAATGTGAGGAACTGTTTCGGATACTGCTCTTGAGTATGATTCAACCAGCTCATTGTTTGTACCAACGTCTGATCCCATGTCGTGTGAAGTCATCTGCGGACATGAGAAGTTACCTTCTATAATCTTCGCACCGGCTTCATCTGCCATCTTTGCCAGCTTCTTCCATTCCTCTTCTGTTGATCCCATGATGGATGCAACTGTGATGTGTTCAGGATAGTCTCTGCAAAGTCTGTAAATGTATTCAAAGTTCTGCTCTGTCGGCTTGTCGGAAATCTGTTCCATATTCTTGAAGCCCAGCCACGGGAGACCTTCCTTGTTTGTCTGGTCAAATCTTGGTGAGCATTCATCTGCTACAAATATTCCGATTGTCTTGAAGAAGCATCCGCCCCAGCCTGTCTCGTAGCACTTAGCTACCATGTCATAGTTTCCGCCTACCGGTGATGATGAAAGGAAGAACGGATTCAAGCAATCAACACCCAGATATTTTATTGATAAATCTTTCTTAACTGCCATCTTACTTCACTCCTTTCTTTTCAAGGTAAGCAATCATCGAAGCTGCTGCTTCCTTACCTTCTGCAACTGCTTCAACAACAGTCTTTCCACCGTTTACGATGTCTCCTGCTGCGAAGTACTTGCCGCCGGCTTTGCCGCCCTTCTTAACCTTGATTGTTCCCTTTTCGGTTACGTCAACCGGAGCAACGGCGCTCTGATCCTCTGCTGACTGGCCTGTTGCAAATACCAGTGCGTCGGCGCTGAATTCAGCCTTCGCTTCCTTGTCATAGAAACCAACTGCTTCAACACTCTTCATTACTGTCTTGGTTCCCTTTGCTGCTACAGGATACAGACCTGTGGTGACTCCGATTCCCAGTGACAGTGCATAGTGGAATTCGTTAATGTTTGCAGGAGCTTCTTCGATGGTTCTTCTGTAAAGAATTCTTACATCCTTTGCTCCCAGGAGCTTAGCTGTTACAGCACAGTCTATTGCCACGTCTCCGCCGCCGACTACGATTACTCTTTCTCCCGGATTGAAGTTCTTAGTATTTGACCTTGCTTCCTTCAGGTATTCAACTGCTGAGTAAACGCCCTTGAGTTCAGCACCTTCCAGCTTAGGCAGCTTCGCATCCCAGAGCCCTGTTCCAACGAATACAGCATCGAACTCTTCCAGATCTTCAGCTGATACTTCCTTATTGAACACGAACTTTACGCCCAGGTTCTTAACCTGCTTGATGTCCCAGTCTACAACAGACTGAGGAAGTCTTGACGGAATAATTCCGTATGTCAGCATTCCGCCGGCCTTTGCTTCTCTTTCGAAAATTGTTACCTTATAGCCTGCCTTTGCCAGTTCTGCTGCGCATGCCAGAGATGCAGGTCCTGCACCGACACATGCAACCTTGCCCGGCTTCTTTTCGCCTGCCTCAAGAGTCTTCATGCCGAAGAGCTTTTCCTGCTCGATGGCATATCTCTGGAGCTTGCCGATTTCGATCGGTCTGTCGATTCCGCATCTTGAGCACGCCTCTTCACAGAGGTTGTCATATGGGCATACTCTTGCACATGATCCGCCCAGGATATTGTTTTCTCTGATTGTTTCAGCAGCACCCTTAACGTTTCTGAATCTGATTGATCTGATGAACTTGGCAGGATCGGTTCCTGCAGGGCAGCCCTTGCTGCACGGTGCATCGTGGCAGAGCAGACATCTTGCTGCTTCTTCCAGTGCAGTTCTGTGAGTAAATCCAGCTACAGCTTCTGTAGTGTATTTACCTTTCATAATCTTACTCAATGTTCTCTCCTCCTTATTTAGATAGCAAACTGGCGGAAGGAAAGCCCTTCCGTCAGTCCTATTACGGCGTCTGTTTAATGTAGTCCCTATTAGAATTCAGGGGAAGCGTCGCACTTCAGAACAGCGTTCAGAGTAGCAGTTGCAGCTGCTGTGCAGTCTTCATCCGATACGTGTTCAGGTTCGCAGTGTGACAGTCCGTCCTTAGTTCTTGAGAAGATCATTGTTGTCGGAATCATGTAAGCGCAGAACTGAGCGTCATGGCCGGCGCCTGACAGAATCTTCTGCCACTTAGCTCCCATTTCATCCATTGATTCTTCTACGAAGCCGATAAGTCTTGAGTCGAATGGAACAGGGTCTCTCTTCCACTGTTCTTCTACATCGCATGTGCACTGCTGATAGATTTCTCCTGCCATTTCCTGGAGGATAGCCATACACTTGTCCAGAATCTTCTGGTCAGGGTGTCTTACATCCAGTGAGAATTCTGCTTCATCAGGAATGCAGGTGTGGATACAAGGATGTACATAAATTTCACCTGTTGTGAATACGAATTCATATTCACTCTCGCCGCTTTCAAGGATTTCCTTGTTCAGTGCGTCATATCTTTCATGGAGCTTGCAGAGGAAGTCTGCTGCAGCATGGAGTGCATCGTGTCTCTTAGCCATTGGGAATGTACCTGCATGAGCTGTGAATCCGTGGAATCTTACTCTGTAGTTGAACATACCCATTACCAGCTGTACTGCACCGATTTCGTTTCCGTTGTCCTCAAGGATAGGTCCCTGTTCAAGGTGTGTTTCGAACATTGCACAGTACTTGTCCGGGCTTATTCTGTTAGCCTTGTCGCCTTTGTACTTTGATGCAGCCAGAGCTTCGCCGAAATTGGCATATGGAGAATCGTCCATTGGCTTCGATGCCATCATGTTGTCATACATGAAGTTTGGTTTCAGATAATCAGGCAGATAGTCATAGCATATGATTCCTGATACCATCATTGCAGGCGGATAAAGTGATCCTTCTTCGTTAGTCCAGATCATAGCTGTAATCGGATGCTTATGCGGAATGTTCTCAGCAACGATTGTTTCCAGAACTTCCATTCCTGTCATAACACCTTCGATACCGTCATAGTTTCCGCCGTTCTTAACTGAGTCGCAGTGTGAACCCATTACGATTCTCTTGGCGTTGGGATCAGAGCCTTCGATTGTAGCATACAGACATGCGCAGTCATCGTATTCAATCTTAGCGCCGATAGCTGTCATTCTCTTAACAAACTCGTCTCTTGCCTGGTGAGCAGCTTCCGACAGTGAATATCTTGTGATACCGCCATGTCCGGCATCGCCGAATTTTGAGAAAGTCTTAATCTTGTCTGACATTCTTTCTAAACTACACTTATACATAATTTTCACCCTCCTTTTTCTGATGAAATTATTATTCTTCTGCGTCCCATGCGGCCACAAAACCGATGAAACCAGTTTCATACCTGAGTTTATTATATTCTACTTTCAGAAAAATACAAGAGTTTTTAGAAAATTAAAATGCTAATTTTAACTTTTTTGCTGGACAAATGAATGTGCAAAGGCCACAGCCTGTACATTTGGACCTGTTTACTTTGATTGTTCCTTTTTCTTTCCTTATGGCCCGGTACATGCATGCGGACATGCAAAGTTCGCAGTTTTCCCCGCAGGGAGTGCCGTTTACGCGGCTTACCTGGGGTTCAAATTTCATTTCGTCGAAGGATTTCAGATTTTTAAGAGCTTTTCCTTTTATGTCAGATATGTTATTCAGATTATGATTTTGCCCCCAAACTTCTAATTCTTGTACAATCTTGCGTATTCTTTCCTTGCCCTCCAGCATCACCGCCGTACCCAGTTGAACAGCAGATGCCCCCAGCATCATGTATTCAACTGCATTCTCTGCAGTTCTTATTCCTCCTACGCCGCAGATGGGAATATCCGCTGTCTGGGCAATGGCTGCAACTGAAGCCAGGCCCAGAGGTCTGATGTATTCTCCGGAAATGCCTCCGTAGGTACTTAGGGAAGGGGTTGCAGTTTCAAGATCTACCCCCAGGATTCCCCTTACCGTATTTATGGCCGTTACTCCTGCAGCACCTGCTGCCTTTGCTGCCAAAGCCACCTTTGATATGTTGGTGGTGTTCTGGGACAGCTTCACCAGCACAGGAATCCTGACAGTGGATACCACTTCCTTTGTCATATCAAATATGGTATCGGCGTGGGATGCCACCACCTCCAGGGACTCTGCCGCAGGATTTGATACGCTCAGTTCTATCGCATCGGCTCCGAACCGTTCCAGCTTGCTTGCAAGGTATGCCAGCTCCGATGGTGTCTGGGCGGAAATGCTGGCTATTACTATGCCGCCTCCTGATTTGGCTATGGCCAGCTCCCTTTCCCATCCCTCTATCTGAATATCGCTGTACAGCCTGATATTCTGGGCTCCTCTGCCGTCACATGATATGTATGGGCGAACATCCAGCGTGGTATCGCTGACTATGCTCTCGGTTACAACTGCACCGGCTCCCGCCTGAAGTGACTCCTTCAGGCCGTATCCGTCTCTGTTCCATGGACCGGCTGCAATTATTATCGGATTCGGCAATTTCATTCCCAGGAAATCTGTTTGTAACATTTGCTTCATTTCTCCTTATGTATCAGTACTATTCGATGCATCAGAACATCTCTCCTATTCGTCCCTGGTGGCCGCAGGATTTTCTCACCCTAAGCTTGGTCTGAAGCTCGATTTTTCTCGGCGGCCTTTTTTCGGCTTTTATATCATCACTCCTGTTACCGTGCTTTTCTTCGATAAGATCAAAGAGAACTCTCGCTCCGTATATTCCCATCTTTCTGTAGGGAAGCTCCACAGTTGTGACCTTTGGTTCCATGAGAGCCGACATGCGATCGTTTCCGAAACCCGCCACGGCAATATCCTCAGGCACTCTGAGACCCATTTCTTTAATAGCGTCAATTGCTCCGTAAGCTATCTCATCGCTTGCAGCAAATACCGCGTCCGGTCGATTCGGCAGGTTTCCTATCATTTTTTTCATTCCGATGTAACCGCCTTCAATGCTGTTTCCCACATTCATTACCAGTTTCTCGTCTACCCTTCTGCCGTTTGCCTTCAGTATGTTCTTGTATCCCTGCAGCATCGAATCCATTTCCGGTTCCGGATCGCTTCCCACCAGCATTGCGATGTTCTCGTGTCCGCACTCCACCAGATGGGCCGTCATTTCCGCCGCACCGGCTCTGCAGTCCACGTTCACCGAATCCCAGTTGTCCCTGGTTTTGCATTCTCCTATGAGAACTGCCGGGACTCTCTTCGTTTCAATCCATTGAGCATACTCTTCATCCATACTTGAAAAAAGCAGGATAAGCCCGTCAACTTTTCTCATTATCAGCTGATCTATGTATTCCTTTTCCATCTGGGGATCCTTCTCCATGCTGCAGATAAAGGTTATGTATCCCTTCTGCCGGGCAACCTCCTCCACACCATTTGCAACCTCCATATATGTACTGTTCAGGTTGTAGGGAATAAGCAGCCCGATGGTTTTTGTTCTGTTGAAATTGAGTCCCTGAGCAAACCAGTTCGGGGTGTACTCTTCTTCTTCAATTGTCTTAAGTATTCTCTCTCTGGTTGCCTCTGCCACGCTTTCCGGATGATTCAGCACTCTTGATACTGTTGCCACGGAAACGCCGGCGGCCTTCGCTATCTGTTTAATATTCATATCTTCACCCGCAGGCCTAAGTTATATCACTGACAATCTATCTCTCTTTCTTCGGTGTCATCGCTGCAGTCTTTTTATTGATTGGCTTAGTTATCCTTGCTGCATTCGTTTCCTATGTTGTCCTTGTTGATGTAGATTATTGCATTTTTTTCCCGAAAGTGCAACACGCACTGAGCTCTGGCCATCTATCCCTTCTTCCGCTTCAGGGACAGGAATACCCCTGCGAAGCACATTGCCGCGAATACGATGAAGGAAGCATTCATGACAGATACCAGATTTTCTTTTCCTGCCGCCTCAAGCTGCATTCCCGGGAGCATTATGGTTACAATCACTGTAACAATAACCATGCTGAGTGTCTGTCCAATTGAGCGCATGGTGTTTACTACGGAATTCGCAGCTCCGTAGTCCTTCTTCTCAACGCAGGAAAGAATTGCATTGGTGTTAGGCGATGAGAATAGTGCCATGCCTAAACCCGTTATCATCAGCGCCGCTATTATATACGGAAGAGATGTTTCTGCACTCACGAAAACAAACATCAGCGTTCCCGCACCGCAAAAGGCCATTCCTCCCGAGGAAAGCCTGAAGGGCGAATACCTGTCTGAGAGCCTGCCCATCGTCGGAGTAAGAACTGCCATGACAACAGGCTGGGCAATCAGTATGAGCCCCGCGGTCTGGGATGAATACCCCATTACCACCTGAAGGTAGATCGATGTGAGATAACCTATGGCAAATGTTGCCGCATAATTCAGCATGGCAGACACATTGGAAAGAGCATATCCTATGTTTTCCCTGAAGAGATGCACATTCAGAATAGGTTCCGGGGCTTTTGAGGCATAGACAACGAAAACTGCTCCCATAACAAGTCCTGCAAGCGCAGTCATAACCGGAATCGGGCCCGCTTCTATCTTCGAAAGGCCCAGCATGAACATTACAATAAAGACAACAAAGAGGGAGCTTCCTCTGTAATCCATTCTCGCGCCATCTCTGTGCTGAGACTTCTCCCGCGGAATGCCGGGTATGGCGGTGACCACCGCAGCAACAGTAAGAATTCCCGCAAAAACAAAAATCCATCGCCATCCGAGGTTATGGGTAAGCACTCCGCCTATCACCGGTCCCAGGGAAAGCCCTGCATATACTCCACCCACCGCCAGTCCGAGAGCCTTTCCCCTCATGGCAGGCGGATATGTGCTGATAAGAATAGGCACATTGCAGGACAGTACCATGGCCCCGCCTATGCCCTGAACTATTCTGGATGCCAGCAGCACAGGAAATGCAAAGGCAAATACAGACATTACACAGCCTCCGATAAAGATGCATCCCCCTGTGACAAGCACTGTCTTGCGGCAGGTGAGGTCTGAAAGTCTGCCAAAGGGAACGCTCAGCGCCGCAATGGTCAGCATGTATCCCGTAACCATCCATCCTACCGTAGAAGCATTGATATCAAACTCTTCGCCAATCATAGGTATCGAAAGGTTCATTGCGCTTCCCGTAAGGGACATGGTGAAAGCAGTTAAAAGGACAACGATAATCGCTGCCCTTCTTGTTTTCTTTGTATTTGTATTAACTAATGTCGTATCTTCAATTCTGTCAGTCATCACTCTTTTCCTTCACAGCCAATTTACTTCACCCGGGGTGTCATCCCTCTTCAGACACTATTCTTCCCTGCAGGCTGAATGTATTGGAGGCTGTAATCTCCACATCAACCATCCTGCCGATAAGCTCCTCCGGTCCCTCAAAATCAACAAGCTTGAACTCCTGGGTTCTGCCGTTGAGAATTCCGCTGGCCTTCTTATCGGGTCCATCCACCAGAACTCTGCATACCCTTCCAACAAAGGCGGCATTTCTGACCTTGCTGCCCCGGTTCATAACATCCACCAGCCGGTTGAACCTTTCGTGTTTCACATCCTCGGGAATCTGATTCTCATACTCCGCTGCAGGAGTACCCTTTCGCGGGGAATACAGGAAGGTGAATGCAGAATCATACTGAACCTCCTCCGCCAGAGACAGGGTCTCTCTGAAATCCTCCTCAGTCTCTCCGGGAAAGCCGACAATAATATCGGTGCTTATGGCAATTCCCGGCACGACCTCCCGGAGTTTTCTCACAAGCTCAAGGTACTGCTCCCGTGTATATTTCCTGTTCATCCTCCTGAGGATGCTGCTGCTGCCCGCCTGTACAGGCAGATGAATGTAATTGCAGAGTTTATCACATTCCGCAAAGGCAGCAATGAGCTTATCAGAGAGATCCTTTGGGTGGGATGTCATGAATCTTATTCTCTCAAGCTCCTTCACCTCATTCAGAGCATATATCAGATCCGAGAAGTCCCATTCACTGCCTGAATCCGCTGACACCCCCCTGTAGGAATTCACATTCTGTCCCAGAAGAGTTACCTCCTTCACTCCATCCTTGACGAGAGCTTCCACCTCAGCAAGTATATCCTCCGGTCTTCTGCTCTTCTCACGCCCCCTCGTGTAGGGAACAATGCAGTACGTACAGAAATTGTTGCATCCGTACATGATGTTTACAAAGCTCTTGTGACCGTAAAGTCTCTTGGCCGGAAGTCCCTCGACTATCCTGTCGCTGTCCTCGTAAACCCGGTCCACTCTGAAATCCCTTGAGGATCTGATCTGATTAACAGTCCACTCCTCACCGCTGCTCCGCCTTTGGAACATTTCCTCAAGCATATCCGGAAACTCGTGAATGTTGTGGGTTCCGAAAATCACATCGACCCAGGGGTAGCTCTGTCTTAGTTTTTTTGTAATGTGTTCCTGCTGCATCATACAGCCGCATACGCATACTGTGAAGTTCGGATTGGAGAGCTTGATTTTTTTCAGCTGTCCCAAAGTGCCAAAAAAGCGCTTGTCGGCATTTTCTCTTATGCTGCAGGTGTTAATAATCACTATATCGGTGTTTCCTATGTCTTCACCTGTCGCTTCAGTGTATCCCCGCTGTGAGAGCATCCCCGAAATCACTTCCGAATCGTGCTCGTTCATCTGACATCCGAAGGTTATTATCTTGTAGCTTCTGCTGTTCATTATTGATTTATCAATCCTTTATTGTTAACTCAGTCCTTTTCCGGTCGGCGCTGTCTGCCCATAAGAGCCTCCACAGCATCCGCTGCTCTAATATTGCCCTTGGTTACGTTGTATATAGCATCAGTGATAGGCATTTCCACCTGGGCTATTTTAGCCAGCTCATAGGCAGCTTCAGCTGTGAACATTCCCTCAACAACCATTCCAACCTTCTTCACTGCTTCCTCAGGAGACATTCCCTCTCCAATCATGATTCCGCAGCGGCGGTTTCGCGAATGCATGCTGGTGCAGGTTACGATAAGATCTCCCGTTCCCGTAAGTCCGGCGAAGGTTTCAGGCTTTGCACCCAGCTTTATTCCCAGTCTCGTAATCTCCGCAAGGCCTCTTGTCATAAGAGCCGCCTTGGCGTTGTCTCCGAAGCCCATTCCATCTGATATTCCGGCGCCCAGGGCGATTATGTTCTTCAGGGCTCCACCAAGCTCAACCCCTACCACATCGTCAGTCGTGTAAACTCTGAATCTGTCGGTCATGAAGAGATCCTGTATTTCCTCTGCCGCCTTGAGATTCCTTGAGGCTGTGGCAACTGTTGTCGGCTGCCTCCGGCCAACCTCCTCCGCGTGGGAAGGTCCTGAGAGCACCACGTATCTGTCCATCTTCTCCGGAGTACCCATTTCCTCAAACACATCCGCTGCTATTTCTGACATTCTCTTGTGGGTACCTTTTTCTATGCCCTTGGCAACGTTAATGAAATACGCATCCTCAGGGAGATATTTCAGTGCTGCCGAAAGTGCGCTTCTGAAGTGCTGCGCCGGAGCGGAAAAAAGCACCACATCTGCGCCGCTGCAGGCCTCCTCATTTGAGTAAACGATGCGAATGTTGTCACTGAGCTGAACTCCCGGAAGGTAGTCCACGTTTTCTCTGTATTTTTCCATGGATTTCAGATGATTCTCATCCACATCGTAAATGTTAATTCTGTTTCCTTTATCTGCAATTACTGTTGCCAGAGCTGTACCCCAGCTTCCTGCTCCAATAACACCTACTGTTTTCATAACTCCCTCCATACTGATGTTAATCTCTCTGTGAATCAGTTTCCTTATTCTTGTTAAATATGCTCATTACCGGTTCCTCACCGTGAATCAGTCTTACAATGTTTGCCCTGTGCTTCACTACTACAATCACGGCAATAACAAGGGCCTCCGGGAAAAACAAGGGTTCCATTACCAGCGAAATCACAGGCAGGAAAATCCCCCCTGCAATTGAACCCACTGACATACGCTTTGTGGCAAAAACAAAAATCGCTACAACTATCAGGCAAAACAGTGCCATAAGGGGATCTATTGCCAGTATTGCACCGAATACAGTGGCCACGCCTTTACCGCCTTTGAATCTGTATATTACAGGCCATATATGACCCAGAACCACCATGAGACCGCAGCAGGCCATTCCGAATTCGCCCATAAACAGTCCCCCCAGAAGCGCAGCTGCTGAACCCTTCAGAATATCCACAACCATGGTAATGGCTCCGGCTTTATTTCCCATTACTCTCAGAGCATTGGTGGTTCCGGCATTACCGCTGCCCTCTTCTTTTATGTTAAGTCCCTGCCTCCTGGCTAGAATTGTTGAAGGCGAAATGTTCCCGATAAAATACGCTGCCAGGCACAGTGCCGCCAGCAATGCTATAAACGGTCCCGGGCTCAGCTGGACATCCTTCAGTATTCCCGATTCCAGAAATATTGCTGCAGGGCCGTAAGCACCTCCGATTATTCCCATTAGAATTCCTCCTCCTTTTCTCCTTTTTCTCTAAACACAAATTTCAGCGATGTCCCCTCAAAACCGAAGGCTTCCCTTATCTGGTTCTCAAGATATCTTGAATAGGAGAAATGCATAAGCGGTCTCGAGTTGATTTTGAAAGAGAATAGAGGCGGTTTCACTCCAACCTGAGTAACATAGTATATCTTAAGTCTCTTTCCCTTGTCCGAAGGCGGCTGCTTCATCATGGTTGCATCGGTGATTATGGTGTTCAGCTTGCCTGTAGGCACTCTCATTGCCCTGTTTTCGGCAACATATTTAGCCATCTCTATCACCTGGCCTGTCCTCTGTCCCGTCAGAGCTGAAATGAAAATGCTTGGGGCATAGGACATGAATCCCAGCTCCCGGGCAATGTCAGCCTTGAAATCCCGCATGGTGTTTGTTTCCTTTTCCACCAGGTCCCACTTGTTTACAACCACGATTATTCCCTTGCCGGCCTCATGGGCGATTCCTGCGATTTTCTTGTCCTGCTCGGTCACGCCCTCTGTGGCATCAATCATGAGCATGCATACATCACAGCGTTCTATTGCGGCAACAGCACGGATTACGCTGAACTTTTCTATGTCCTCGTTTACCTTGCTTTTGCGCCTTATTCCTGCAGTATCAATCAGTATGTACTTCTCGCCCTCGTGAACAAAGGGCGTATCTATGGAATCCCTTGTTGTTCCTGCTATTGGAGATACGATTACGCGATTCTCCCCCAGCAGGCGGTTAATAAGAGATGACTTGCCCACATTCGGCTTGCCTATCATGGCAATTTTTATAGAATCATCCTCCTCTGTTCCCGCTCCCTCGGGAAAGCTGCCTATTATCTCGTCCAGCAGATCCCCCAGATTCAGCATGTTAGCAGAGGAAATGGGAATGGGTTCCCCCAGACCCAGCTCATAAAAATCATAAAAGTCCACAGGCAGCTCCGGCTTGTCCATCTTGTTTACCGCCAGCACAACCTTCTTGCCTGTCTTCATAAGCATTTCCCCAACCTCTCTATCGGCGGAGGTGAGGCCTTCCTTGCCGTCGACCATAAACAGGATAACATCGGAGGTGTCCATCGCCATCTCCGCCTGCTCCCTCATCTGGGACAGAATAATATCCTTGCTGTCAGGTTCTATTCCCCCTGTGTCAATGAGGGCGAAATGAACGCCCAGCCACTCAGCCTCGGCGTATATTCTGTCACGGGTAACCCCCGGTGTATCCTCAACTATTGACACACGTCTTCCCACTACCTTATTGAAAAATGTCGATTTGCCCACATTGGGGCGGCCCACTACGGCCACAAGAGGTAAACTCATATGTCTTCCTGCTCCATTACTCAGCTGTTATCAGCTTTACTCAGCGAATATTCCATTTGCGAAATCCATGGGATCAAACTCCTTGAGGTCATCAATCCCCTCTCCAAGTCCCACGAATTTGACCGGCATGTCAAACTCGTCGGCAATTGTAATCACAATGCCCCCCTTGGCTGTTCCGTCAAGTTTGGTGAGAACGATTCCCGTTATCTCTGCCACCTCACCGAACTCCTCAACCTGTGACACCGCATTTTTTCCCGTTGTGGCATCAAGTACAAGAAGGTTCTCTCTGGCAGCCTCCGGCCACTCTCTGGAAATAACCTTGTTCATCTTGTTAAGCTCATCCATAAGATTCTTCTTGTTCTGAAGCCTTCCGGCAGTGTCGCATATGAGCACATCCATGCCCTTTGCCTTGGCGGACTGGATAGCATCGTATATCACCGCAGAAGGGTCTGCCCCTTCGCCGTGACGCACAACGTTAACTCCCACTCTATCGCCCCAGATTGCCAGCTGCTCTCCCGCCGCTGCTCTGAAGGTATCCGCCGCCGCCAGCATGACCTTGCGGCCCTCACCCTTGAGTTTATGGGCAATCTTGCCGATTGAGGTTGTCTTGCCGCCGCCGTTTATTCCTATCATCAGAATAACCAGAGGGCTTTCCTCAGACAGCTTCTGAGCCTCGCCCTTATTTATGGTATCAGCTATTATTTTGCCAAGTCGAATTTTTATTACTTCCGGCTTTGTCAGGTTGTTGGATTTCACCTCTTCCCTGAGGGTTTCAACTATTTTCATGGTTGTTTCCATGCCGATATCCGATGTAATCAGTATTTCCTCAAGCTCCTCGAAAAACTCCTCGTCGATTGAGGGATTCATCATAATAGCATCGGTTATTCTCTCGGCCATTCGCCCGAAAAAGCCTTTTTTCTTCTCAAACATTTCTACTCCTGCAAATTATTCATCTATGATTTATCATCCATTGCCTGCAGACATCACCGGCAGTTTTCACTCAGCCGTTGTATGGACTGAGATCGTCCTCAAGGGACAGTGAAAGAACCTTGGAGATTCCCTTCTCCGGCATGGTTACTCCGTACAGCACATCCGCATGCTCCATTGTAGCCTTCTGATGGGTAACAAGTGTGAACTGCACATTGTCGAATTTCCTTAGGCAGTGAATGAATTTGTCAATGTTGGCGTCGTCAAGAGCCGCCTCAACCTCATCCAGAATGCAGAACGGTGTTGGCTTCGCCTGAAGCACCGCAAACATCAGGGCAATTGCCGTCAGAGTTTTTTCACCGCCGGAAAGAAGATTTATGTTCTGCAGTTTTTTCCCCGGAGGCTGGGCTACTATATCAATATTTGATTCCAGGGGATTGCTTTCATCCGACAGACGCAGCTCCGCATGACCTCCTCCGAAAAGCTCCTTGAACTGTTTCTCAAAGTTTATCACAATTCTGTCAAAGCTCTCTCTGAACCGGGCTTTTATTGTCCTGTCCATTTCGGAGATTATTCTGTTCAGGTCATCCATGGCCTTCTGAACATCCTCCCGTTCACCTGTGAGAAACTCATACCTTTCCTTTACAACCTCGTATTCCTCAATGGCTCCCACATTGACTTCACCAAGCTCTCTGATGCGGTTCCTGATCTGTCTGTTTTCCTTAACAGCCCTTGAAAGAGCGAAATCCTCCGCCTTGAATTCCATTGCCTGGATATAAGACACCTCGAAGTCCTCCCAGAGTTTCTCCTTAAAGGACTCCAGCTGAGTTTCATTCTTGGCCCGGCGCACATCAAGATCGTATTTCTGATCCTGCAGAACTTGAATTTTTCGATTCAGTTCCTCACGGGCAGCGTTCATTTCAGATATTTCCCCGGCAAGGGATGCCTTTTCTGAGGACACCTCTTCCATCCGCTGCTCAGCTTCTGCCTTGACAGCCTCCTGGCGGCTTATTATTCCGTCAATTCCCGTACTGCCCTCAGTGAGCTCCTGCCTCTCGGCTTCCATGCTTTCAAGCTGCTGAATGCGGCGGGCAATGTCCCCTTCAATATCAGAGAGTTCTCTGTTAATCCGCTCTGACATTTCCTCCGCGTGGGATTTCTGCTCTCTGGCAGCTGTCACGGTAATTCTTGCAGCCGTAATCTCCTCGCTGAGTCTGTCGAAGCTTTCCTTTCGTGCCTCATGAAGCGAAAGTTTCTCATCGCAAAGGCTCTCAGCCTCTTTTATTGCAGCCTCTTTCTCGGCTATGGATTTGCGTATTTCCCCAATCATTCTGCGGGAATTATCCTGCTCGCGGCTTATGTTTTCAAGCTCCCTGTTGACCTTGTCCCCGCTGTTTTTCAAATCAGCCAGGGCGTTCTCAGCCATGCTTATCTCGTTTTCCTTCATTAGGATGGCGTGTTCTCCGGCCCTGATTGACTCCTCAAGCTCTGCTGATTTTTCTGTCAATTCTCCCGTTTTCTCCCGCGCCGTCTCTATTCTTTCAATGGACTCGTTCTTCTTCCTGTTCAGAGTTTCTATCTCTCTTCCCAGCTGGTTTATTTCAGCTCTTCTGTCCAGAATATTGCCGCTTTTGTTTTTGAATTTTCCTCCTGTGATGGCTCCGCGTTCATTTATTATCTCTCCATCAAGGGTAACCACCAGAATCCCTCTGTATTTACGGGAAATTCTTATTGCCGACTCCATGCTGTCTACCAGCACAACTCTACCCAGAAGATAGCTTATGATGCTGTCGTAGCCGGAGTCGTAACTGATGCATTCGGGACCGAAGCCCAGTACGCCTCTTTCTTGTTTTATTCCTGCATCCGGCTTCTGCCTTCCCTTAATTGATGTAAGGGGCAGGAAGGTCATCCTTCCTGCTCTGTTTTCCTTCAGGGAAGAGATAGCCCTTCTGGCGCTGTCCTCGTCTTCACATACGATGTTCTGCAGGGAATTTCCCAGAGCTGTTTCCATTGCTGTTTCATAGCCCTCCGGAACCCTTATCAGTTCTGCAACAACACCGTGAATACCGGGCAGTCCTGATTTCATTACGTGCTTAACCGCATGGCTGTAGCCCTCGTAATTGTTTTCCAGTTCCTCTATTGTTTTCTTTCTGGCAGTCATTCTGCCAAGGGACAGCTTCACTTCCTCCAGCTGTATCGCCAGTTCATTTTCTTCCCTGCGACTGTCCTCAATGGCCCGCTTCAGCTTGAGAGCCTCTTCCCTGTTCGCTTCCATTTCCTCTGCCAGCCTGTTTCTCTCTCCTCGTGCCGCATTGAGACTGTCCAGAGTCTCTCTGTTGCTGTCTTCTCCGGCATCTCTCTCCCTTTTGAGTATATCCTGCCTTTTTCGAAGAGTTTCACTAAGCATCTCCATGCTGCTGATTTCAGACCTGCCGGCGGTTATCTCTGCGGATATCCTGAAAATGCTGTTCCTGCAGTTGTCCGCCTCCTCTGCAAGCCGGTTCATTATTCCTGCCAGCTCGTTATACTCTTCCGCCTTTTCCTGAAGCTTAATATCCGCCTCTCTTGCCCGTTCATCCAGTTCAGCCTTCTGCTTCATGAATGACTCTGCATTCTCAAGTTCCCTTTCCTTCTTCTCCTGAAGCTGTGTTATTTCCCGATTGATTCTTTCGGTGTTGCTCTCAATTGCTGACAGTCTCTCCCTGTCAACCTCACCCTTGTTCACAGCTCTGTTAAGCTGGTCAATGGCCGCTATAAGCTTTTCCCTGGCCTCAACGGAAACCGCCTCAAGAGCTTCGCTTCTGATGCCCGCCTCGCCTATTGCCTCGTCCATCGCCTGCTTCTCAGCCTTAAGACTGTCCAGACTTGCCGTTATGCTTTCAAGATCCTCCCGGGCGTACGACTGCTTGTTCTCAAGGCTTTCAATGTTTTTCAGAATGATGTTGATCTCAAGCTTCTTGTTCTTTTCCTTCAGCTCCAGATACTCCCCGGCCTTGATGCTGTCTTCCCTAAGCCCGTCTATTCTGCTCTCGATCTCTCCGATAATGTCCTCAACTCTGGCCATGTTCTGGGTTGTTGAAGCCAGCTTTCTCTCGGCTTCGGACTTTTTCGTTCTATAGGCAACGATACCCGCCGCCTCCTCAAAAATTTCCCGCCTTGATTCAGTTTTGTTGCTTATTATATCTGCTATCTTCCCCTGGCCTATAATGGAGTATCCATCCACTCCGATGCCGGTGTCCATTATCAGCTCTCTGATATCCCTCAATCTGCACTGATTGCCGTTTATATGGTATTCGCTTTCCCCCGAACGATACATGCGTCTGGTGATTGCCACTTCCTTATAATCAATGGGCAGACTCTCATCGCTATTATCGATTACCAGGGTAACCTCTGCCATTCCCCGGGACTTTCTGGTGTCGGTACCATTGAAGATAACTTCCTCCATCTTGCCGCCTCTGAGCATCTTGGGACTCTGCTCTCCCAAAACCCATCTGATGGCGTCAGAGATGTTGCTCTTACCGCTTCCGTTAGGTCCCACAATACCCGTCAGACCCTCATTGAATTCAATTGTTATGGGCTCGGCAAATGATTTGAACCCGTGCATTTCAATCTTCTTAAATAGCATCTTCTTTCCTCATCAGTGCGACCCTTGCCGCATTCTGCTGGGCCTGTTTCTTGCTTTTGCCCGTTCCCTCGGACAGTGTTTTGCCGCAGACTTCAAGTCTCACTCTGAAAACCTTGTCATGATCCGGTCCGGACTGTCCCGCATCCGTATAATGTATCCGGTTGATGCTGATACCCCGGGCCTGAAGTTTCTCCTGCAGAGCAGTCTTGTAGTCGGTAATCAGGAAATGACCCTTCTCCGCATCCTCCAGAGCTCCCCGGAACATGCGCAAAACCAGTCTCTTCGTTTCTTCGAAGCCTCCGTCCATGTATACTGCACCTATTACTGCCTCCATGGCATCAGCCAGAATTGAATCCCTGTTTCTGCCTCCTGTTTTTTCTTCTCCGTATCCCAGGCGGAGCTTTTCACCCAGTTCTATTTCCCTGGCTCTGTCCACCAGTGATTTCTCGCAGACCAGTGACGCCCTTGCCTTTGAAAGAAATCCCTCTTCGCTTTCGGGAAACATTCTAAACAGGGCTTCTCCTATAATTGCGTCGAGAAAAGCATCCCCCAGGTATTCAAGTCTCTCGTTATGTCCTTGATCCTGCCCCTTTTCCTTCGAATAGGAGCTGTGGGTCAGAGCCGTTTCCAGAAGGCTTCTGTCCCTGAACTCATATCCAATTTTTTTCTCAATGTCTGTCATGAGATTATTCTTCCTCAATCTCTATATACTCTTCAACCTTCAGCATTTCTTCTTTTATTATTTCAACCACGTTCTCCTCTGCATAAGGAATCCCCCTCTTGATTGCGCTGGCAACCGCCTTGGAAGTTGAGGAGCCGTGCATCTTGATTACAGGCATGGTAACACCGAGCACCGGTGCTCCGCCGTATTCCTCGTAGTCAAATTCATCCTTGAGAGCCATCAGATTCGATTTCACCAGAGCGCCGCCTATCATGCTCTTTATTCCGGATTTCAGAGTCTGTTTCACCCTCTTGAACACGCTCATGGCAACTCCTTCGGTAAGCTTCAGGATAACATTTCCCGTAAATCCATCGCAGACGATTACATCGCAGGCACCCTTGGGAACATCTCTTCCTTCTACATTACCTATGAAATTCAGGTGTGAGTCCTTAAGCATCTGGAAGGCATCCTTTGTCACGCTTGTACCCTTGCCTTCCTCCGTTCCCAGATTAACAAGACCTACCTCAGGGTTTTCTCTTCCCCACACCTTGTCCACAAATATGCTTCCCATAAGGGCATACTCCAGCAGGTTTTTAGCCTTTGATTCAGAGCTGGCACCGGCATCAACCAGAAGTCCCGGCTCTCCTCCGTTAATGTTCGGATATATACTTGCCAGAGCAGGCCTGTCGATTCCCCGGATTCTTCCCAGAATAAGTCTGGCTCCAACAATGAGAGCGCCTGTATTGCCGGCGGAAACGAACATATCTCCCCTGCCGTCTCGAACCATGGAAAGCCCCACCACCAGTGATGAGTCCTTCTTCCTTCTGATTGCCTTCACCGGACTGTCCTCCATAGTGATAATCTCCTCCGCCGGTTCAATCAGAATTCTGTTTCCGGAATACTTGTTTTTCTTCAGTTCCCTGCTTATGGCCTCAGGTTTGCCTACAATTATTATCTCGTGATCGATTTCGGCGGCTGCCTGAACCGCACCCTTTACTATTTCCTCAGGAGCGTTGTCTCCGCCCATTCCGTCCAGTATGATTCTCAAAACCGATGCCCTCCTATTTCATAATCTCTTTGAATTCAGCTGTGCGGGCGGCTATGTCCGGCGCCTTGAAAACTGCTGAACCTGCAACAACTATTTCAACGCCGGCATCAATTATCTCCCGAACATTGTCCGTTGTGGCGCCGCCGTCAATTTCAATTTCAAAATCAAGTCCCCGTTCCTTCTTAAAAGCCCTCAGCTTCCGGGCCTTCTCAAGAACTGATGGAATGAATTTCTGTCCACCGAAGCCGGGGTTCACCGACATAAGGAGAACCATATCAACATCCTCCAGAATATAGTCCAGCATCGAAAGGGATGTTGCGGGATTAATTGATACCCCCGCCTTGATTCCCAGAGATCTGATATGCTGTACAGTTCTGTTCAGGTGGGTGCACGCCTCCTGATGAACTGTGATGTATTCTGTCTGCGGTGTCGCGAAATCCTCCAGATATGCATCGGGATTCTCTATCATGAGGTGAACATCAAAGGGCAGTCCTGTCTTGCCTATGAGGCATTTCATAACAGGTGCCCCAAAGGATATGTTTGGTACGAAATGTCCGTCCATAACGTCCACGTGAACCAGATCCGCTCCTCCCCTTTCAATCTGTGCAACCTCCTCTGCCAGCCTTCCGAAGTCAGCAGATAGAATTGATGGTGCAAGCTTTCTCATTTTCTTAATTCCTCCATCTGAACTCTGTATGATTCATATCTGTGTCTGTTTATTTTGCCTCTTTTCAGAGCTTCCTTTACTGCACATCCCGGCTCCGCCAGATGTCTGCAGTTATCGTACCTGCATTTGCCGGCAAGTCTGCCTATCTCAGGATAACAGAACTGCAGTTCCTCCTCCTCAGCCTCCAGAATGTCAAAGGATGTGAATCCGGGAGTGTCAAATACCAATGTGTCCTTCATTCCCTCCACTTCAAAGAGCTGGCTGTGTCTTGTGGTGTGTTTTCCCCTCTGGGACTTCCTGCTTATATCTCCGGTTTCCATCATGGCGCCTGGAATGAGCCTGTTGATGATTGTTGATTTTCCCACTCCTGAAGCCCCTGCCAGAGCCACGGATTTGCCGGCTATCAGTCCCTTAAGCTTCTCAATACCCTCATCGCTGTCCCGGCTGATACTTGCAACCGGATACAGTGGTGAATATATTTCCTTCAAAAGTTCCTGATTTCCCTTGAGATCGCACTTGCTGATGCAGATGATGATTTCTGCCCCGGCCCTCTCCGCCATCACGGCAAACCTGTCTATTGTCTGGAGAACGGGCTTCGGCTTCGCCGCTGCAGCCACAATCGCGAAGCAGTCCACATTGGCTACAAAGGGTCTTATGAAGCTGTTCTTTCTTGGCAGTATTTCCGTAATCAGACTGTCATCGTTGTCGGGAATTACCTCCATCTCCACAGAATCTCCCACTGCAGGCTTGATACCCCGTTCCTTGAAGATTCCCCTGGCTTTGCATCTGTATACGGTATCGCCGGATTTCACATAATAAAATCCGGCGATTCCCTTTATTATTGTTCCTCTCAATATCTCTGTCATGTCTGTTTCAGGTATGTCCGCCCCTATCAGTCTTCAGGGTCGTTGTCATCCGAATCCTGTGTAATCGGAGCGGTTGTGGTTTCAGGTTTCTTGCCCTTGCTGATTGTTACGCTTACTGTTGAATTCTTCGTAAGCTTTGTTCCCGCCTTGTACTGCTGATAGATAATCTCTCCATCGCCGTAGGAACTGCTGTACTCAGAGCTTACGTTGCCCAGCTTAAGGCCTTCATTTGCCAGCAGGCTCTGAGCCTCCGAAACCGAATAACCCAGAAGTGACGGAACTGTGCCCTGGGCCTTTGAACCGTCGCTGACCACAACATCAATCTTTGTTCCCTTCTCAACCTCTTCACCTGCCTCAGGTGTCTGCTTGAGAACGGTTCCCTCAGGTTTTTCGCTTGCCTGCTGAGTTACTGCTCCCAGCTCGAAGCCTGTGCCCTTAAGAAATTCCGATAAGTCATCCTCCATCATGCCAACCACGTTAGGAACGCTTCCGTCCCCCAGTCCCTTGCTGACATTAACGGTTATGGTGCTGCCGGTTTTAATGGTCTCCCCCGCTTCAGGATCCTGGGACACGATTATTCCCTTGTCAACCGTTTCACTGATCACCTCATCCCCAAGCTTTATCTTGACATCGTACTCCTCAGCCATCTGCTCCGCCTGCTCATATGTAAGTCCCGAGAAATCAGGCGCTTCTATTTCCTCGCCTCCGGTGAGTGCCAGAATCAGAACAAATATCAGAACCACTGCAGCTGCGGCTGCACCGATTATTATCATTCTCTTTTTCTTTTTCTTACTGAAGGCCTTGCCCTTTCGGGAGCCTTCTCTGTAATCCTCTGCCGGGTCTTCCCCGTCATCGTAGTCCGTTTCCGCGAGAGGTCCTCTTCCCTGAGTCTCCTGTCTTTTTGCCTTGTCTCGTCCGGCGGCTGCGCCCCCTCCCATAAGAACGGAGTCACCCACTACACTGCTGACAAAATCCAGATTGTTCAGAGCCTCAATAAGATCCTCAGCCGAGGCGTATCTGTTAACAGGATACTTGTCACAGCACTTCATGATTATATGCTCCAGTGAAGGAGGTACACCATCCACCAGCTGTGAAGGCGGAACCATTTCGCTGTTTATGTGCTGCAGAGCTATGTTAACCGGATTGTCCCCGTCAAATGGCACCTGTCCCGTAAGCATTTCATACATTACAATGCCAAGGGAGTATATATCCGATTTCTCGTCCACGTATCCGCCCCTTGCCTGCTCAGGCGAGAAGTAGTGAACCGAGCCCACTATTCCGTCCGTATTGTCAACTATAGTGGCAGCGTTTACTGCCTTTGCGATTCCGAAGTCCGTGATTTTAGCCGTACCGTTTGGCGTAATCATAACGTTGTGAGGCTTCACGTCCCTGTGTATAATGTGATTCTTATGTGCAAAGGCGAGAGCTGCTGCTATCTGTTTTGACAGGGCAATCACCTTAGGATATGCCATAGGTCCCTGATCCTTTATATAGTCGCTGAGCGCCTTTCCCTCAATGAGCTCCATAACAATGTAGTGTATGTTGCCCTCCCGTCCAACATCGTAGATGTTTACGATGTTGGGATGGCTCATGCTTGCCGCATTCTGGGACTCTCTTCTGAAGCTGTCTATGAATTTCTGATCACCGATAAATTCGGGCTTGAGAATTTTTACCGCCACGAACCTGTTAAGCAGCCTGTCCTTTGCCTTGTACACTACAGACATTCCGCCCTCGCCGACTCTCCCCAGAAGTTCGTATCTGTTTGCAAGTACCTTGCTCATTTCTTCCTCCTATAAGCAATCAAATTCTGATGCAAATCACTGTTATATTGTCTCTGCCCCCTGCCAGGATTGCTTCGTCAACAAAAGCCCCGCAAAGGTCGTTCATCTTGACATCCTTGGAGACAGCCATTCTCAGCATGTCAGCCATTCTGTCTTCTCCCACTTCCCCATATAGTCCGTCGGTACAGAGAAGCATAATGTCTCCCCGGGCCAGCCCAACCTTGTAGAAATCAGGTTCCACCTCAGGTTCTGCGCCTATGGCTTTTGTTATGACATTTTTCTGACTGTGACTTTCTGCTTCCTTCTCAGTGATTACACCCTGGTCAATCAGCTCGTTAACATATGTGTGATCCTTTGTTATTCTCTTGAGTCTTCCGTTTCTGAACAGATATGCTCTGCTGTCTCCCACATTTGCCAGGTATGCGGACCCGTCGCTGATGTAGCTCATGACAACTGTTGACGCCATTCCTCTGCATGCGGAATCCTCTCTGCCCATTTCAAAAACTCTTCTGTTGGCAATGTCCAGTGCCTCGGTAAAGAACCCGAAGATTTCATCGGGGCTGCCGCACATTCCAAGATCGTTGGCCTTAACAAAAGCCGCCAGAGATTCAACAGCCGTGCTGCTGGCAATCTCCCCGGAGTTGTTTCCGCCAACACCGTCCGCTACTATGTAAACATCCTGATTCGGGATGACAAAGCAGGCATCTTCGTTATTTTTTCTTACAACACCTCTGTTACATTTAAAACCTATCTGAAGCATTGGTTTTAATACTCCTTTCATTCCGGCTATTCAAGCAGGTTATCTCTCTTCATTACGCATATGAAGAATCCGTCTGTATCATTTACGTTAGGCAGAAGCAGAAGCCGCTCTTCCTTCTTGAAGTCCCTGTTCTTTTTCAGGAAGGCCTCTACAACTTTCTCATTCTCCTCCGGATTTATTGTGCAGGTGCTGTAAATCAGCGTTCCGCCCGGTTTCACATAGGATGAGGATGCGGAGAGAATTGCCAGCTGCTTCTTCGGCAGCAGTTCCATGTCGTTATCCTTTTCCTTGTATTTTATCTCCGGTTTTCTTCTCACCACTCCCAATCCCGAACAAGGCGCATCCACCAGTACCCTGTCCGCCTTGCGAACCATTGTGGAATCCACCCTGGTGGCATCCCAGGATCTTGTCTCAATGTTTGTTATTCCCAGTCTCCTGGCTTCCTTATCCACAAGATCGAGTTTCCTGCGATATATATCCGAGGCAATAACTTTGCCCGTATTGTTCATTCTCTCGGCAATTGCTGTTGTCTTACCCCCCGGTGCCGCGCAGACATCCATCACCAGATCTCCCTGTTTGACGCCGATTTTCTCGGAAACAAGCATGGAGCTTTCATCCTGAGGTGTGAAGAGTCCATGCTTGAACAGTTCTGATTCAAGAACATCACTTCCCTTGACCTTAATGGCATTCTGGCACAGCTCTCCTTCCTGAACCTGATATCCCCTTTCCTCCAGTGCGCCTATGAGATCCTGCTTTCTCACCTTGAGCCAGTTTATTCTCATAGTGAGCGGCGGCTTGCTGTTTCCCGCCTCCAGAAGTTTCTCCACGAAGGCAACGCTGTAGTACTTAAGCCATGTTTCAATAATCCACGGCGCATATGAATACTTCAGCGAAAGATATCTGATCTCGTCTTCATCCCTCGGAGGAAGGTGCATCTGAATCTTTCTGTTCTGATATTCCCGCAGAACCTTATTAACAAGGCCTGCCCTGCCTTTGCAGTATTTCTTGGCAAGATCCACGCTTGTGCTCACCGCAGCGTATTCGGGAACGGAATTCATGTGTGTCAGCTGATACACGCCCATTCTCATGATTGTCAGCTCCGGGTTCTTGAGACTCTCTATGCCCTCATCCAGAATCTGATCGATGAAGTAATCCAAGGTCAGCTTCCGTTCCAGGACCCCGTAAACCAGTTCTCTCACAAAGGCCGGAGAATTTGGTCTGTTCATTGTAATCTTGTGATTCAGTGCAAGGTTTGAGTAGGCTCTTCTGGATTCCACGTCCAGCAAAGTCAGATAAGCTGTTTTCCTGTTAATATCCATCAGTCGTTGCTCCCCCTAATAGCTAGAATTCTTATCAGGTTCAGGACAGACACGGCCAGAGCAGCAACGTATGTCATTGCTGCTGCCGACAGAACCTTCCTGGCACCTTTCATTTCGGTTTCGTCCACTATTCCAAGTTCCGACAGCTGTGCCAGTGCGCGTCTGCTTGCGTTAAATTCCACAGGCAGCGTAACTGTATGAAAAAGCACAACAACCAGAAACATGATAATCCCGATATCCATTACCAGGCTTCCCATTGCCTTCCCTGCGGCAATCATGACAATCCCAATAATGATAAGAGGCCATGATGCACCGGATACAAGATTTACAACCGGCACCATGGCTATTCTGAACTTAAGAAATCCGTAGTTTGTTCCATCCTGGATGGCATGGCCTGATTCATGGGCTGCCACCGCAACAGAAGCAATCGAATTGCCGTAGCATATTTCCTGTGACAGATGCATTACATCCCCCGTTGGATCGTAATTGTCAGTAAGCTGTCCCGAAATGGTTTCAATGGGAACATGTCCCATTCCGTTTCTGTCCAGAATCATCCTCGCAGCCTGCTGTCCCGTTATCCCGCTTCTTACCGGAACTCTGGAATAGGTGGCATAAGCTCTTTTGACCTTAGCCTGGGCATACACTGTGAAAATGATTGCCGGAATCAGAATTATTATCGTTGGATCAAAGCCATAGTAATACATTAAATCACCTCAAACTGTATTTTATCTTAAAACGGAGCCTATTTCAATGGAATTGCCCCTCAGATAATCCGCCGCCCGGGTTCTCTTCTTTCCGGGAGCCTGAAGCTGCAGAACCCGCAGAATTCCTCCTGCTGCAGCAATGTCCAGTCCCATATCTCCTGCCGCAAGAACCGTTCCTGGTTCTGCCCCGGGTTCCCGGTCAATAACCTCTGCCTCCCAGAACTTAAATGTCCTGTCTCCAAGCCGGGCGAAGCTTCCCGGCCATGGATCAAAGGCACGGATCTTTCTCTCGATTCTGTCAGGAGTCTCTTTGAAATCAATATGACCGTCTTCCTTGGCTATCATAGGGGCATATGTCGACTGCTCATCATCCTGTCTCCGGCGCTCCGCTCTGCCGGCTTCGATATCCTCAAGGGTGCTTACAATAAGCTTCGCACCCATCCGGGCCAGCTCGTCGTGGAGCTGCTGTCCCGTTTTGCGGTCTATCGGAGTTGCTGCCTTTGCAATCATATCTCCGGTGTCCAGTCCCTTCTCCATGTGCATAATGGTTATTCCTGTCTCCCTGTCGCCTTCGATTATTGCGGCCTGTATCGGCGCCGCGCCTCTGAACCGCGGCAGAAGGGAGCCGTGTATGTTAAGGCATCCCAGCCGCGGAGTCTTCAGCAGCCTTTCAGGAAGAAGCTTCCCGTAGGCTGCAACAATCACGGCATCAGGAGCAGCCTCTTCAATTAGGCTCAGGAATTCTTCGTTCTTTCTGATTTTTTCAGGCTGCAGAACGGGAATTCCCAGCTCCAGGGCTTTCTCCTTAACCGGAGGGAATTTTACTTTTTTCCCCCTGTCTCTCACTGTGTCAGGCTGGGTTACCGCATATTGAATTGTGTGTCCCGCACCGGCCAGCGCCTCCAGTGCAGGCACTGCGAAGTCAGGCGTTCCCATGTACACAAGTTTCATTGTTTTATTCTCCTCACGCTATTTTTTACTCGTTCATGTCGTGCATTTCAATTGCCTTGTCGATGTACAGGATTCCCTCCAGATGATCGAACTCGTGACACATTACAATTGCATCCATTCCCTCGAAATCGTATTCCTGCATTTTGCCGTACCTGTCAAGTCCTCTGATTCTGATTCTTTCGGGTCTCATAACCGTTCCTGTCATTCCCGGAACCGAGAGGCAGCCCTCCAGGCTTTCCTGTTCCCCCTCAAGGGTTAATATTTCCGGGTCCACAAAGCAGTAAACTCTTTCCGGTTCAGGCTCGGCAACGAACATTCTTCTCATTATTCCCACCTGTGGTGCCGCAAGACCCACACCATCAGCGTCACGCATGGTTTCAACCATATCGTCGAGAATCATCTGAATTCTTTCCGTTACCTCCCCAACAGGCTTGCACTGCTTTCTCAGTATCGGGTCACCTTCTGTTACAATGTTTCTTAATGCCATAACTCCTCCTATCTGAAGCTCCTATATGACTGATAATACTATGTGAAGCTGTATGGATTTATATCCACTACAGCAATATAATCCGGTTTTTTCTTTCTTGTTCTGGATGTTTCCTCTTCCTGCAGGATGTTTATCATTCCCGCATATCTCTGCCGGCTGCCTCTGGGACACTTGATTATCAGAGAGTATCTGTATGTATCCCTTATCCTGCTCATGTACGCCTGCTGGGGATTGAAGACGTTTTCCCTGTCCTCCTCAGGCAAAAGCTCCATAAGCCGCCGGTGCCACAGTGATGCGCCCTCCCGGGCAGCCTCCTCTGACGAGGATGTGAACAGTATCTGAAAGATGTCACTGTACGGAGGATACATCATGTATTTTCTGAAGCTGTTCTCCGCCCGGTAAAAAGCCTCGTAATCTCCTGCCGCAGCCATTGTGACCGCATAGTGCTGAGGACTGTAGGTCTGTATTATCACCTTCCCCGGCTCACTTCCCCTGCCTGCTCTTCCCGCCGCCTGAGTAATAAGCTGAAAAGCTCTTTCAGGAGATCTGTAATCCGGAATGTTCAGAGACACATCTGCCGATACTATCCCCACAAGTCCCACGTTCTTGAAATCAAGACCCTTGGCTATTAGCTGAGTTCCGATTAAAATATCGGTTTCTCCTCTTTCGAAACGTTTCAGCTTTCTGTTCAGCTCCCCTTTTTTCTTTATGGAATCAAGATCAACTCTGTCCACCTGTCTTCCCGGGAAGATTTTTTCAACCGTTTCTTCTATTTTTTCTGTTCCGCTGCCGAAATACTTCACGAAGGTACTTCCGCACTCAGGGCAGGCCGTTGCTGCCTTTTCCTCATATCCGCAGTAGTGACATACCATCATGCCGTTTTTGTGGTAGACAAGTGATAATCCGCAGTTTGGACATTTGGCCACGTATCCGCACTCTCTGCAGGACACGAAGGTGGAGTAGCCGCGCCTGTTCATCATCAGCATAACCTGTCTGCCCGCCTCAAGCTGCCTGTCCATTTCCCCGGCCAGCCTGCGGCTTATCACGGTGCTGTTGCCCTCCTTCAGTTCCCGGCGCATGTCCACTATTTCTCCCCGTGGCAAAGCCGTATCATTATATCTTCTGGTGAGCTTTATCAGTTCAAATATTCCATCCTCGGCTCTATTGTAGGTGACAACTGAAGGTGTGGCGCTTCCCAGAACCAGTACACCGTTGTTGTCCTTATCCTGCAGCCTCTTAAGAGCCACTTCAATGGTGTCGTACTTCGGTGTGAAATCAGATTTGTATGTTGCCTCATGCTCCTCATCCACCACCACCAGTCCCAGATTCTCTACAGGTGCAAAGGCCGCAGATCTGGCGCCTATAACTATTCTGACTTCCCCGCTTCTTATGCGTTTCCACTGGTCATATCTTTCACCTGAAGACAGCCTTGAGTGGAGAATCGCCACAGAATTTCTTCCAAAAGCCGCCAGAAATCTTTCTGTTATCTGACCCGTAAGTGATATCTCAGGAACGAGGATTATTACTCCCCGTCCCATTTCCACCGCCTGTTTAGCCGTCCTGATATACACCTCCGTTTTGCCGCTTCCTGTTACACCGTGGATGAGATATCTGCCGTGAACTCCCCGCGTGACGGCATCACCAATCCTGGAAACTGCACTTTGCTGCTCCTCTGTAAGGGTCTCCACAGGCAGTCTGTCCGGCTCCCTATCCTTGATTGAATTTCTGATTTCTCTCCTCTTGGCTCTGTTTCCCGCAGGGGTGAAGCATTTGATAGCATCAATGTATCTGCAGAGATATCTTCCCTTCATCCACATTGCAGTTCGAATCATCTCATCCGTGAGAGAAATCTCTTCGTCAATCCGTTCCACTTTTTTCAGTTTTTTTCTAACCTCTTCCTCAATTTCGGTGATATCATCAATTATTGATGTGACGTATCCCTCTCTGAGTTTCGAACCTCTGGCAAAGGGCACATGAACCTTGCTGCCTGTTTTCACATCATCATCTTCACAGACATATGTGTACATGATGTCCGTGCTGTTGCTTTTGTTGTCGATTACAACATTTACGAATTTCACCCGATTCCCTCTCAATCAGTCTGTTCTGGCGGTTTCCTCTACCTTCGGCTGAAGCCGCATCCACAGTAGTTCTGTCTGTAGAGCTCGTATTTCTTAGAAAGCTCTATTGATCGTTTGAATCCATCCTGCTTCTTGAAATCCCTGTCGAGAAACGATAGTCCGTATTTCAAGGCCAGTTCTCTGCCGATTCCCGATATTATTTCGTAATTCTTATGGGGACTTACCGTAAGAGTAGTCCCGAAATAATCACATCCTGCGAATCCCGCAGTCTGAGCTGTTTTCTCAAGTCTCTGTCTGAAGCACAGCCCGCATCTGGCTCCTCCCTCCGAATCTGCCTCATGCCCCCTGGTCATTTCAAGAAATGCCCCCGGCTCATAGGCTCCCTCCATAAAAGATATGTTTGCAAAATCTATACGATCCCGGTTGAAGCTCTCTATGAGCTGTATCTGCGTATTCCTTCTCCGTTTGTATTCTTCTTCGTCGGTAATACATGGATTATAAAAAAAAACAATAATGTTGAATTCTCCCGCCAGCCGTTCTATTACGCTTGAACTGCATGGCCCGCAGCAGCTGTGCAGAAGCAGCGAAGGTTTCTCAACTTTCTTTTCTGCTGAATTTCCTGTGATTACTCCTGAATTGTCTGCGACTGCGCAGTTAAAGGCTGCTCCTGCCGCGCTGTTCTTATCTTTCATTTCACGCCCCCGTTATCCTTCTTTGAGCATGCTTCTCTGCCCGTTAATCCGTTCCCGCTGCTTCCCCGATGAAACTGCACACATTTAACAATTCATTATACACTAAATGACTTACAGGTACAATTCCATGGTTTCTTTCATAAGCTTTTCAGTCAATGCTCCATAACCGACCCTGCCAGGTATTTCTTTGCCTCATCTCTTTGTGAATTTTATTCAGTATCGTCCGCTTCCGATAGCTCCATTCCGGCGAGATAAGCGTATTCCTTGGAGCATCCCCGGATATTCTGTGAAGGGTAACCTCCGGAGGTATGATTTCCAGTGCCTCGATCAGCAGGTCTATATACTCATCCATGGTTTCAAATGGAACGTAATCAGGATACTGTTTTTCCATTCCCGAGCCCCTTACGACATTAAGCATGTGAAGCTTCAGCCCGAAAAGATTCTCCGGTGTTCTGCAGGCTTCGGCAACAGACTGCAGCATCATCTCCCGGCTTTCTCCGGGAAGACCAAGAATCAGGTGGGTTACTATTCGTATATTCCGCTCAGTCAACTCACAAACAGCCTTACGGTAATCAGAAAAACCATGGCAGAGATTCATTGCCTTTGAGGTTTCATCGTGGATGGTCTGAAGCCCCAGCTCCACCCATAGGAAGGTTTTTCTGTTAAGTTCATCCAGAAGCTCAAGGACATCCCGGGAAATGCAGTCACTTCTTGTTGCAATGGCCAGCCCCGCTACTTCAGGCAGCTCCAGAGCGGCCTCAAACAGATCTCTAAGTTTTTCAACCGGGCCGTAGGTGTTCGTATGACTCTGAAAATATGCAATGTATTTCAGCCTGTATCTTTCTTCAGGCCACTTGTCTGACAAAAGGCTTATCTGCCTTTGCATCGCTGTCCTGATACCCTCCGCTGTGCCGCTTGCCATATCTCCCGAGCCGCTTTCCGAGCAAAAACAGCAGCCTCCTGTTCCCTTGCTGCCGTCTCTATTCGGGCAGGTGAACCCGCCATCAAGGGACAGCTTCACTATTTTCAGGGTTCTGCCGTCTCCGGTATTCGATTCATTCTCATTGGCGAAGTGTTTTTTCAGCCATGGGCTTATCATGTTTATTCTCAGTTCCTGCCCGTCTGAAGTATCGTATATAATTGGTGTTCCCTTTGTTTCACGGGATGTTTCCGTCATTTCCGCTGCCTCCTGATATTCGGAATCGTTACATTTATAAAAAAACGAAGGCGTCAGATAAGCCTTCGGATAAAAAAATGGTGCCCAGACTCGGAATCGAACCAAGGACACGGGGATTTTCAGTCCCCTGCTCTACCAACTGAGCTATCTGGGCATACACATTTCTAACTTATTTAGTTTTTGTGGTGGGCCATCGGGGACTCGAACCCAGGACCTGCCGGTTATGAGCCGGACGCTCTAACCAACTGAGCTAATGGCCCACATATTAAAGTATGGTCGGGGTGGCAGGATTTGAACCCGCGGCCCACTGGTCCCAAACCAGTTGCGCTACCAAACTGCGCTACACCCCGATATTTAACTAACGCCTCTGCGTAAATGAATGTTTTGGCAGGGGCAGTAGGAATCGAACCCACGGCACGCGGTTTTGGAGACCGCTGCTCTACCAGCTGAGCTATACCCCTAAGTATATGTGGCGGAGAAGATGGGATTCGAACCCATGCGGCCCTTGCGAACCCTAACGATTTAGCAAACCGTCCTCTTTAGCCTCTTGAGTACTTCTCCGTACATAGCTAATATGGCGGAGAGGGTGGGATTCGAACCCACGGAGGTTTGACCCTCACTGGTTTTCAAGACCAGCACCATAAACCGCTCGGACACCTCTCCTTGTGCTTATGAATTTGCAGGGACGACCTTCCACGATACCCCAACCTGTAAAGTAATCTGGTGACCCATCGGAGATTCGAACTCCGGACACCTTGATTAAAAGTCAAGTGCTCTGCCGACTGAGCTAATGGGTCATAATGGCTGGGGTAGCAGGACTCGAACCTACGAATGACGGAGTCAAAGTCCGTTGCCTTACCGCTTGGCTATACCCCATCGTTTACCTATATGTAAATTGTAATTATTTCATAAAAATTGGCGAGCCCACAGGGATTCGAACCCCGGACACACGGCTTAGAAGGCCGTTGCTCTATCCAGCTGAGCTATGAGCCCGCGAATTTGGAGCGGATGATGAGAATCGAACTCACAACAACAGCTTGGAAGGCTGTGGTTTTACCACTAAACTACATCCGCATATTACGGCGCTCCTCTGAGCGCCGGATTTGTAAAAATGGAGCGGAAGACGAGATTCGAACTCGCGACCCTCGCCTTGGCAAGGCGATGCTCTACCCCTGAGCCACTTCCGCATATTTAATTGGTCGAGGGAGATGGATTCGAACCATCGAAAGCTCAGCTAACGGATTTACAGTCCGCCCCCTTTGGCCACTCGGGAATCCCTCGATATCGCTCGCGCAGTGAACATTATACCACATAATTTCGAAATGTCCAAGGCAATTTTTGAAGGGATTAAATCCCTTTTGGAGCTGGCGGAGGGAATCGAACCCCCAACCTGCTGATTACAAATCAGCTGCTCTACCGTTGAGCCACGCCAGCATATGATGTTTGGTGGGAGTTACAGGGCTCGAACCTGTGACCCCCTGCTTGTAAGGCAGGTGCTCTCCCAGCTGAGCTAAACTCCCGTACTTCGGATTTGCCCGACGCACTTACAAATAATACAGTAACACCTTCACTCTGTCAAGGGTTTTTTTAAATAATTTTTTTCTTTTTTCAGGAGTTGTTCTCAAATCGATTATCACGCTATCCGAACGCTGTTATCGCCCGGTTCTACACCTTCTCCAGTGCTGTTTCCGGCTCTCCGATAATCGCAGTACCCGCAGTCAGGTTTGCTATCATGCCGATGAGCTTCTCACAGTTTTCTTCCGGGGTGATGAGCTCCAGCTGAACTTTTTCGCCATAATTGATGTTTCTGATTACAAAACCGTCAGCGCCCTTCGAAATCACGTCAGAGGCCATCTGCCGGAATCTTGAAAGGTGTGTGTATTCAACGGTGACATCCAGTCTGCAGACCTGCTGCACACTGCATATTCCTGCCGCTTCAACTGCCAGTTTAGCGCTTGATGTGTACGCCCGCACCAGGCCTCCTGTTCCCAGCTTGATACCGCCGAAATACCGTGTAACAACAACCACAAGATTTGTCAGTCCCTCACCCACAAGCATCTGAACCATTGGCGCCCCGGAGGTGCCCTGGGGTTCACCGTCATCGCTTGCCCACTGAATCTGACACTTTTCTCCCAGAACCATTGCCGGAACATTGTGTGTCGCATCCTTATATCGAGACTTTATCTCTCCGATAAACGCATCAGCCTCTTCCCGGGTTTCAACCGGTTTGGCATGGGCAATGAACTTTGATTTTTCAATTATCTGTGTTTCACAGGCTTCTTCTCTTATCGTTCTATACAGTTCCATCTGTCTATGCAGCTCCCTATCACCTGCGGCTGTAGCTGTAGTCCTCGTACCGGCTGAAGTCCTCGGCCTTGAAGTTTCCGGCCAGCAGGGTCCCATCCTGTCTGTAATCCATTGAATCAATCTGCGCGTTGTCACAGAGATACGACACTATGCTGCCCTTGTCATAAGGAATCAGCAACGCACCCTTAACCATACCTCCGAAGAGAGTTTTTCTGATTTCCTCCACCAGTTCATCCATGCCGCTGCCTGTCCTGGCAGAGGTGTACACCGCCCTGTTTCCTCCGGTATCCATTGGTTTGTCGGCGGCTATATCCATCTTGTTGTATACCATAATGGTTTCCGTGCTGCCGGCTCCCAGCTGTTTCAAAACGCTGTTTGTGACATCAATCTGAAAATCTCTGTCCTCTTCAATCCCCTTTCCCTTGTTTGAACTGTCCACCACGTGAAGCAGCAGATCCGCATCCCTGACCTCCTCAAGTGTGGATTTGAAGGCCTCCACAAGATTGTGAGGAAGACCGCTTACGAAACCAACAGTATCTATAAGAATGAATTCCATTCCAGTCCCCAGGCTAATCCTCCTGTGAGCCGTGTCGAGAGTAGCGAAAAGCATATCCCGTGATTTGACGGTTTTTAACTGTTCTCCCCGGGTTTCCTCCTCAAACATCTCAATCAGCCTGTTCATTATTGCGGATTTACCGGAGTTGGTATATCCCGCCAGAGCCACCACCGGCATTCCGGACTTGTCTCTTGCCTTTTTCTGGGTCTGCCGGTTCGCCGCAATTCGTGCCAGCTCGTCCTTAATGTCATCAATTCTCCTCTCTATATGGCGCCTGTCGGTTTCAAGCTTCTTTTCCCCCGGACCTCTTGTTCCTATTCCGCCGCCAAGTCTTGAAAGCGCTTTACCGAAGCCTGTCAATCTTGGCATTCTATACTGAAGCTGGGCAAGTTCCACCTGAAGTTTACCCTCCCGGGAGGTGGCTCTGTCGGCAAAAATGTCAAGAATAAGAATCGTTCTGTCTATCACCCGAACACCCAGAGCCTCCTCCAGGTTTCTTATCTGAACTCCGGTAAGCTCATCGTTAAATACAACCGTGTCAACCTCCATGTTTGCTGTCATCTCAGCAAGTTCCTCCACCTTGCCCTTTCCGATGCAGGTTGCCGTATTGGGTCTCTCCAGACTCTGCTCAACTCTGCCTGCAACCTGTATCCCATCAGCCGCGCAAAGTCCCTCAAGCTCGTCCATGGAACGACTTATATCGCCCTTCCATTCAAGACCGACTATTATCGCGTTGTACTCGTCATCTCTCAGTATTTCGTTGTTTTCGTTGAATCTAAGCATAATAGAATTATATCATACATACATCAAAAAAGGGGCCGCCGCCTTAATTACTTAATGCAGCCTCCCCTTTCAGTATTTCCTGTAAACAGACAGCCCTTCCCAGGCCTTTATTCTGTTACATACTCATCTTGGCAAGCTCCGATTTGAGGTTCGGGTTAAGAACCTTAATCCTTGTTCCCTTCATTCCAAGGGATCTTGATTCTATTACAGCCGCGCTCTCGAGCTTTCTCAGAGCATTAACAATAACAGACCTGGTAATTCCGGATTTATCGGCAATTTTGCTGGCAACCAGCAGTCCCTCATCACCATCCAGTTCCGCGAAAATGCGCTGTACAGCCTCGGCCTCCGAGTACGACAGTGTGCCGATTGCCATCTGAACCATTGCAATCTGTCGCGCTTCTTCTTCCTCTTCCACGGTTTTAACCCTCTGTATTTCAAGACCTACAATTGTGGCTCCGTATTCTCCCAGAACAAGATCCTCGTCAGTGAACTTCGGCTCGTATCTTGTCATAATAAGAGTGCCCCATCTGTTTCCGCCTCCCACAATAGGTATGACAGTATGAAGCTTGTCTGAAGTGTCATAGTCATATTTGAATATCTTGAGAGCCTCGTCCCCCGCCATATTAGCAGAGGTTTCCTTTACATCCATGAGCCCTTCGTTATACTCGCTGGGAAATGCCTCAACACCGGTCTCGGCATCGATAATTGTGGATCTGTCCTGCTTGATTTTCAGGGACACGCCAATTACCCTGCCCTTGGTATTGCAGACATAAACATTGGCATCCATCAGGTTGCTGAGAATCTCACACATTTCATTATATGAAAAAGCTCCGGTAGGGCTTTCCTGAAGCAGCCAGTTAAGTTTTCTTACTTTTGTCAAAATGTCACTCATCGTTGTCACCTCTTAAATGTCATTAACGCTCCGTGTATATTATAGACTGATTTTTTCGGTGAAACAACTAATTGTTTTGATTTTTCTAAAAATTTTTTATCTGAGGCACAATTTGTGACTTTAAAACAAAAAATTCAAATCTTTTTCTACAGGATATATCTGTCCAGATCGTCCGGATGTATTTTCTCTTCGAATTTTTCCTTTACATACTCCCGGTCAATGGTGATTTTTTCCTCTTCCATATCGGCAATGTTGAAGGAAATGTCTTCCAGGAGTTTTTCAAGAATGGTATGAAGTCTTCTGGCTCCGATGTTTTCTGTCTGTTCATTCATGAGGAATGCCATTTCAGCTATTTCATCGATTGCTCCCTCGGTAAACTCAATTTCAATCCCCTCGGTCTCCAGCAGAGCCTTGTGCTGCTTCAGCAGTGCATTTTCCGGCACTGTGAGTATCTTGACAAAAGTATCCTTATCAAGGTTCTCCAGTTCAACTCTTATCGGGAATCTTCCCTGAAGCTCGGGGATGAGATCTGTCGGCTTGGCAGTGTGAAAAGCACCCGCTCCGATAAACAGAATATGGTCTGTCTTAAGCGGTCCGTGTTTAGTGTTAACAACGCTTCCTTCAACAATCGGCAGAATGTCTCGCTGTACACCTTCCCTCGACACATCGGCTCCGCTTCTGTACCCCTGGCCTGAAGCAATCTTATCGATTTCGTCAATGAATATTATACCGTTCTGCTCGGCATTTCTCATTGCATCCTCTTCGACCTGATCCATGTCAATAAGATTCTGGGCTTCATCTTCCCTGAGAATCTTTCTGGCATCCTTAACCTTAACCTTCTTTGTCTTTTTCTTTTTAGGAGCCATGTCGCCAAAGATGTTTCCAATCTGAATCATTCCTCCGTCGCCTACATCAAGACTGTTCTGCTTAGGAGCCTCCGTAACCTGAATCTCGATATACTGTTCCTCCAGAAGGCCGTCCCTCAGCTGCTGACGCACCTGTTCCCTAGCCAGTCCCGTATCCTCTCCGGCATCCTCCTCAGCCGCCTGCTGTGACTGCTGCTTCTCATACTGCTCCTTCTGTGTCGTGTATCCGGTATTGCCCAGAATGAAATCAAAAGGGCCTCTGCTCTGGGCTGCAGCAGCCTTTCCCTTTTTACCCGGAATTATTGCCTCTATGATTCTCTCTTCCACAATCTCGTCTGCAATCGAATACTTCTCCTCCAGCATTTGCTGTTTGGTAATTCTAATCGATGCCTCTGCCAGATCTCTGATCATTGAGTCAACATCTCTTCCCACATATCCAACTTCTGTGAATTTCGTGGCTTCAACCTTAACGAAAGGGGCATCCATCAGCTTGGCAAGTCTCCTGGCGATTTCGGTTTTTCCGCATCCGGTGGGACCCATCATGAGAATGTTCTTCGGTGTGATTTCCTCTCTCATTTCTTCTGAAAGAAGGCTTCTTCTGTATCTGTTTCTCAGTGCAATAGCAACTGATTTCTTTGCCTCGTCCTGACCGATGATATACTTGTCAAGTTCTGCAACTATCTCCTTCGGTGTCATCTGATAAAGTTTGTTTGCCATCTCGTTACCCCTCCCTTATAGCTTCTCCACTGAAATGTGGTCATTGGTATATACACAAATTGAAGATGCAATTTCAAGTGACTTTCTCACAATTTCTTCTGCACTTAAATCAGTATTGTTGTAAAGGGCATTTGCAGCCGAATACGCAAAGTTTCCACCGGAACCTATCGCCACAAACGGCTGATCGGGAACAATAACCTCTCCTGTTCCTGAAATCACCAGCAGATCCTCCTTGTCCGCCACAATCATCAGCGCCTCAAGATTTCTTGACGCCTTATCCATTCTCCACAGGTTTGCCAGGGCAACTGCTGCTTTCTTGAGGTTTCCGCCGTGCTCATCCAGCTTGCTCTCAAACTTCTCCGTCAGGGAGAATGCATCCGCCACAGAACCCGCAAAACCCGACAGCACCGTGTTCTTGTAGATTTTTTTCACTTTCTTGGCGCCGTTTTTCATTATTGCGGTTTCTCCCATTGTCACCTGGCCGTCACCGCCAATACATACCTGATCGCCTCGTTTTACTGCACAAATTGTAGTTGCATGAAACTGTCCCATTTAAATCCCTCCTTAGGTGGTGTACAAAATCTGTACATGTTTTTTTGAATAAATATTATTATATACCCTATTCGCGGTATTTGCATTCTTTATTTGAGCAGGCGACTTCGAAGCCCTTGCCCTTTTTTTCCACCAGCATGCTTCCGCATTTCGGGCACAGTCTTCCTGTTGGCTTATCCCAGTAGGCCTGCCTGCATTCAGGATAGTTGGAGCATCCGTAAAACACCTTGCCCTTGCCTCCCCTCTTTACCACAATGTCTCCGCCGCATTTCGGGCACTTCACATCTATGGTCTGAACAATAGGTCTGGTGTACTTGCATTCCGGATAGCCTACGCAGGCTATGAACGCGCCGTATCTGCCGTGTTTCACAGCCAGATCTTTGCCGCATAGAGGACATTTTTCTCCGGTGAGTTCCACCTCCGGTTCGTAGGCAGGTATCTCCTCATTGGCCACTTCCAGTTCCTTTTTAAGAATACCGTAGTAGTCTTCGATGATGTTCTTCCAGCGAACGCCCTTGGTTTCAATGTCATCAAGGCCCTCTTCCATGCTGGCGGTAAATCCCACATCCACAATCTCATGGAAATACCGGCTCATCATCTCCGTAACTGTGAACCCCAGCTGGGTAGGAACAAGATTCTTCTTTTCTTTTCTGATGTATTTTCTTTCTGCAAGGGTCGCCACAATCGGCGCATAGGTTGAAGGACGTCCAATCTCCTTTTCTTCCAGATCCTTCACCAGCGACGCCTCGGTAAATCTAGGAGGCGCCTGTGTGAAATTCTGATCGCTGCGGACATCTGCAGGCACAAGTGTCTCTCCCGGCTTAAGCTCCGGCAGCAGACGATCCTCTTCTCCGTTCTTTGATGCGGGCATAACCTTCAGGAAACCATCAAATACCACCTTCGATCCCGTTGACCTGAAACCGTAATCACCGTTCACAATTACCGCATTGACGGCCTTGAGACGCGCCGGCGCCATCTGACTTGCAACAAATCTATTCCAGATAAGCTTATAGAGATTGTACTGATCCTTTGTCACCATATCCCTGATATCTTCAGGTGTCAGCTCAACATGGGATGGTCTGATTGCCTCGTGGGCATCCTGAACATCCTTCTTTTTATTGGAGAAAACTGTGCCTCCGTAATACTCACTGCCGAAATTCTCATTTATATATCCTGCTGCTGCCCCCTTGGCTTCATCGGATATTCTGACGGAATCGGTTCTTATGTAGGAAACAAGACCAACCGTTCCCATTCCCTTTATTTCAATACCTTCATAGAGCTGCTGGGCAACCATCATTGTTTTTTTCGTTGAGAAATTCAGCTTGTTTGCAGCATCCTGCTGCATGCTGCTTGTGGTAAAAGGCGGCTGAGGCTTTCGCATTCTGTCCTTTTCCTCTGAACTTCTGACAACGTATTCTCCCTTTTCCAGATCGGCCATAATCTTACCGGCCTCACCTTCATTGTGTATTTCAATTTTCCCGTCACGGAACGTGGTCAGCTTTCCCGTGAACTTCTTTCCCTTGTTGAATTCAGCTTCAATAGTCCAGTATTCCTCCGGAACAAAGGCTTCGATTTCCTTCTCCCGGTCGCAGATTATCTTCAGCGCTGCGGACTGAACTCTTCCCGCCGAAAGTCCCCTGGATACTTTCCTCCAGAGCAGGGGGCTTATCTGATATCCAACCAGCCTGTCAAGCACCCTTCTGGCCTGCTGGGCATCCACCAGATTAAGGTCAATTGGTCTTGGATTCTTCACTGCCTCTTTCACAGCCTTGGAGGTTATTTCATTAAAAACTATCCTGCAGGGCGAATCTGCAGGAATTCCCAGCAAAAACGCCAAATGCCAGGATATCGCCTCTCCCTCGCGGTCCGGGTCGGTTGCAAGATAGATTTTTGACGCATTCCTGGCTTCTTTCTTAAGTTCCTTAATCAGGTCACCCTTGCCTCTTATATTGATATACTGCGGGTCAAATGCCTCTGCATCCGCATATTTCGTGTTTTCGCAGTTTTCCAGATCTTCAGGCAAAACAATACCCAGCTTGCTCTTTGGAAGGTCTCTAACGTGACCAACCGAAGCAACCACCTTGTATCTGCTGCCTAAAAATTTTCCGATGGTTTTCGCCTTTGAAGGCGACTCAACTATTACAAGTGTTTTTTTTGCTGCTGCCATTTTTCTCCCTTTCCTGTAGTCCCTTTTCGGGAATTTAACCCCAAAAACTTTTTTCAATAGTCGATTATATTTCCATAGTCATGTATTTGCAAGGAAAAATTTTCCCAAATCAGAAAAAACAAATCCTTTCATTTCCATCACTGATAGAATCGGATTTACGTAAGCAGGCTTCTGGCACATATGCAGACAAATCTCGTCAATTGTCATTTCCCCCCGTTCCTTCAGCAGACTAAACAGGGCGTATTCCGTATCGCTGAGTTCCTCCATTGCCCTTGATTCATTCAACTGTCTCAGCCCGAGCGGTTCAAATATATCATCAAGACTGATAACCGGCGTGGCCCCTTCACTTATGAGCTTGTTGTTTCCCAGATTGTACTGGCTGTCTATGTTGCCGGGCAGAGCCATAACCTCCCTTCCCTGCTCCATTGCCAGCTCAGCAGTGATGAGTGCGCCGCTTCTGTTCCGTGCCTGAACAACAATCGTCATCTCGCACAATCCGCTTATTATCCTGTTTCTGTTAGGAAAATTGTATCTCTCGGCAGGTGTCCCGGGCTCGTACTCCGACAGAACGATGCCCGTTCTTTCGATTTCCTTTTTCAAGGCACCGTTTTCCCTGGGGTAGCATATGTCCACCCCGCAGCCAAGCACAGCCGCAGTACAGCCTGCTGCCGACAGCGCTCCCTCATGGGCGCAGGAATCAATCCCCAGAGCCATGCCGCTTACCACAGTTATTCCCTGCCGGGCGAGCCTCATGCCGATTGCCGTACTCATGTTTCTTCCGTAGGCAGTGGTGGTTCTGGAACCCACAACCGCCACGCACCGCCTTTGCAGAATTTCAGGATTACCCACATAAAACAGCTGCTTTGGCGGATTCTTTATCTCCTCCAGCAAAGCCGGATATGCCGGCTCACCAAGTCTGATGATGCCCATTTCATTTGTTTCTTTCATTATATAATACCCCCTGATATTTTCGTTTCAAAGATCGATTCTGTACATGAGCGCCTCTGCCGCATGTTCCTCTCTGATAGTCTCGCTTCCCTCCAGGTCCGCAATGGTTCTGGCAATTCTCAGCAGCTTGCTGTAACCCCTCATGCTCAAACCAAGCCTATCATATGCTTCCGTCATGAGAGTCTGACCCGCTCTGTCAAGAACGCAGTATTTTTTCATCCCCTTTTCGTCAAGCTGTCCGTTGCAGCCATAATTGCAGTGTCTGTATCTTTCCTCCTGCAAAAGCCTTACAGCCTGCACCTTTTCTTTCATTGAGGCGGAACCTTCCCATTTTCCCGAAGCCGCTGCCTCACCCAGGCGCCCCCTGTCCACGGGATTCACTTTGATGTGCATGTCAATTCTGTCTGCAAATGGTCCCATCAGCTTTCTCCTGTGACTCTCCAGCTGCCTCGGGGTGCAGGTGCAAAGCTTTCTGTCATCCCACAGATTCCCGCATTTGCACGGATTGGCGGCAATTACAACCATCACCCGGGCAGGAAACACAACCTCCTCCAGGTTCCGGTTTATCCTTATTATTCCATCCTCCACGGGCTGTCTCATGGCATCGATTACAGTTCCGTCAAATTCCCCAAGCTCGTCAAGAAAGAGCACCCCTCTATGGGCAAGTGATATCTCACCCGGTCTGACTCTGGCTCCTCCTCCGATTAGACCCGCCTTCGTAATTGTATGATGAGGACTTCTAAAGGGTCGCTGCTGAACAATGGGACATTCCCCGGAAAGGAGTCCGGCAACACTGTATATTCCCGTTATTTCCAGCTTTTCTTCATATGACAGCTCCGGCAAAATTCCGGGAATTCGTCTTGCCATCATGGTTTTGCCGCAGCCGGGACTGCCCATCATAAGCATACCGTGATTTCCACCGGCTCCTATCACAATCCCCCTCTTGACGCTTTCCTGTCCAATGACCTGTGCGAAATCAAGGGTGCTCCCGGTTTCTCTTTCAGGAATGTTTTCATGCCTGTAAACTTCCAGTCTTCTCTGTCCGGCTGCATATTCCGCTGCCTCGATAAGATTGCTCACAGGCATAATGTTAACATCCTTAAGTATGGCTGCCTCTCTGGCGTTGTCCAGAGGTACAACGATGTTCCTGATTCCGGCATTTCTCAAGGCAATCACCAGGGGAAGCACTCCCCTTACGGGGTTTATGGTGCCGTCCAGAGACACCTCTCCCAGATACGCTGTCTCCTCAAACTCCTCAACATTTCGTCCCATCAGAATAATTCCAAGGGCAATAGGGAGATCAAAGTGACTGCCCTCCTTAGGTCTTGCGGCCGGAACAAGATTCACCGTCACCCGCTCGTTGGGAAAAACATATCCGCAGTTTGCCACTGCAGGTCTTATGCGTCTGGAGGCTTCCTTAATGGTGGTATCCGCAAGCCCCACAATATAGAAGCCCGGCATTCCCCTGTGAATATCCGTTTCCACCGTTACAGGATATCCCTCAACTCCGGACAGGGATGCCGTCATTATCTTTGTTAACATGTAACCTATCCCCCTTCACTAAAACACAGCCTCCATCTGCTGCACTACAACCTCTATTATCTGAAAATCATATCTTCTGGGGAAATATCCTCTTCTCTTCATGTCCTCCAAATAGCAATGTGCCGCTCTGTGCATATGCTGAAGCTTTTTCCTGTCAACTGCCTCACATGGCCTGCCGTAGCTGAAATTCTGCCTTGTTTTTACCTCCACAAAGCTTACGTCCCCATCCTTCTCGGCAATAATGTCAATTTCCCCGAAGCTGCATCTGTAATTCTGCCTGAGGATTCTGTAGCCCTTGGCTCGCAGCACATCTGCAGCAGCATTTTCTCCAATCCTTCCAAACACCCTATTATCCATTCACTTCTCCTCCCTTTTCCCGCAGGTTTCCCATAGCATTAACAATGCTCTTCACCTGCTCTTCACAGGCCCGGTATCAAGTCTGTCATGACAGGGTTATTCTATATCCAGTATTTGGTAATGTCAACCATAATTTCCATTTTTTTCTTGCAAAGGCGGCCGCCATGTTGAAGTTATTTCATTTTTTCCCTAACTGCTTCAACATCCCTATGTTTTTAGCCCAAAATACAGGCCCTTTTCGAGGTCTGTTTGAAGCATTTCATGTTTTAAAAAAATTGCTTCAACAAAATCGCAAAAATGTTGAAGCAATTTATTTTTCTTAATTATAATTACAACAATTGGTAATATATGGGCGTGAAAACTGGGTCTTCAGAAGCTGTGCTTGAAGCAATCCTGCATTTTCCCTGATTTTTTCAACATCAGCCCAGGCAAGGTTAATCAGCAGGAGTTTGCCGGACGCGGTTGGCTGCAGCTGTTAGGATTCAATGTCGTCCTGCAGCACAAATTTGTTCACCGCAGCCGCAACCCCGTCCCTGTCATGGTCCGGCGCTATATAGTCAGCAATCGCCTTTACCTCAGGCTTGGCATTTCCCACTGCCACAGCCAGACCCGCAACCTTAAGCATGGCCATATCGTTGGGGCTGTCACCGGCAGCCATCATCTCAGACATTTCAATGTTCATTATCCTGCACATCTGTTTCAGCGCCTCTGCCTTGCTGGTGGTTGCACCGCCTATTTCCAGATTATGATCAAATGAACTTGTGATTGTCACATCCGGCAGAGCCTCAAGCTTAACCTTCATTTCAGGCTTCTCGCTGATATCTTCAAAGTTTACATTTATATTTTCGATTCCTGTTTTGTTATCCAGCATGAACTGATAAAAGTCGTCCTGCGGGTGTCGGGTTTTCAGAATGTATTCCACAGATCTGAAGCTCTCTCCGGTTCGTTCAACCTGCCTGTAATACCAGCCTTCAATGTAGGCACTTCCGTTAACGAATGTCTCCAGAACGTACTTCGTGGGTTCAAGGAGTTTTACTGCCGCTTCAACGGAGTGGGGGTGAAGGCAGTTCTCGTATATTGATTTCTTATCCCTCAGATCGAATATCCTGGCACCGTTTGATGTGAGAACGTATCTTACCGGTTCAAATTCTGTTATTTCTTCGGGAAGGGCACAGAAGGGTCTTCCTGTTGCTATTACTATTTTCACTCCTCGGTCTGCCGCCTCCTGAAGTGCCCTCCTGTTTTCCGTCGTCAGCTTGCCCCTCTTGTCAAGGGTGGTGCCGTCAAGGTCAAGTGCTATAAGTTTTATTGCCATATGATTTCTCCAAGTCAATTACCGTTTACAATATCCAGAAACTCTCTGTTGATCTTTCTCACCGTTTTCATATTTGCCGGATCTCCGTGTCCCGGGTAAATTGTGATATCGTTGTCCCACTTGCTGCAGACATCCAGTACGCTCCGGCGCATTTCGGCCTCTGAGCCATCTTCAAGATCCGTTCTGCCCAGATCGACATTGAATATAGTATCTCCCGTGAAGCAGACTCTGCTCTTTGAGGACATTATGCAGATTCCTCCCCTGGTGTGTCCCGGAGTATGAAGGATTGTAAGCTTATCATCACCCAGCAGGATTGTGTCCCCATCCTCCGCAAAGGCATCCGCCGACCGTTTCAGCATATCTGCATCCAGCCTGTGAATGATAACAGGACATTCAAGCTCTTTGTGCAGTTTTTCCGCCCCTCCGGAATGGTCGTTGTGGTGATGGGTCAGAATTATTCCCTTCGGATTCAAATTGTTTTCTTTGACGTATTTAATGATTCTGCCCGGATTGTAGCCAGGATCTATGATATAGCAGTCCTTCCCCCGAGAGGAAATCACATAGCAGTTAGCCTCCAGGATACCGCCTGTAAATCTCTTTATTTCCACTAGTTTGCTTTCCTTTCGTAACTCATTTATTCTACCACGCTAAAATCGCTGTTATCAACTTGAATTCCCTATAAATAGTTGTATAATATGATGTGTTTTAAGAGTAATGCGATAAGGAGCAATATTGTTATGAAAGTTGCTATTGTTGGCGCAGGAAAACTGGGAATGAAGGTTGCCGAGGCTCTTCTGGGCGGTGACCATTCAGTTACTATAATAGATACTAACGAGGCGTGGACGGAGAAGATCAACTCTATTCTGGACGTGATGACCGTTAACGCCAATGCCAAGGAAGTCAAGGTTCTCAAGAGTATTGACATATCGTCCTATGACTTTCTCATAACAACCACAGGCGACGATGAAGCCAATATAGTAATTGCTGCCTTTGCGAAAAAACTCGGGTGCAGCAAGGTGATCGCCCGTGTCAGGGATCCGGAACACATGCAGCAGATTAGTTTCATCAAGGATCTCATGAACATTGATTACATTGTCAATCCCGACCTGGGAATCACTGTTGAAATATATAAATACCTTGCTGAAAAATACACCCTCAGCAACGGTATTTTCACAAGCGGAGACGCCTCCCTGCTTGAGTTCTATGTTTCCAAAAGGCCGGAACTCGTAGGCATTTCAATGAGGGAAATTTCCTCTTATCTGCCTAACATGCTGGTTGTTGCCATCTCCCGCTACGGTAAGGTTATAATCCCCCATGGCGATACAACTATCCAGGAGGAAGATATCGTCTATGTAATCGGCGAAAAAGAGCCTATACAGAAACTTGCGGAGAAGGTTCATGAGAAAGGCAAGTACACGGATCTTCAGAAGGTAATGATAATCGGCGGAGGTAAAACCGGTTTTTACCTTGCCAGAATGCTTTCTGAGTTCGGTGCTGCGGTGAAGATAATAGAGAAGAGCAAGGATCGCTGCCACTACCTCTCCACCCATCTTGATGATGTGATGATTCTCCATGGAGACGCGACTGATCTGGATCTTCTTGAGGAGGAAAATCTGGACGGCATGGATGCGGTTGTTACCGCAACCGGCTTCGATGAGGATAACCTCCTTCTTGCCCTTACTGCCAAGCAGCACAAGGTTGAGGACGTAATAGCCAAGGTCAGCAGAACGAGCTATGTTGAAATCATTTCGGCAATGGGCATAGATATGGCGCTTAATCCCCTTGACATCACTGCAAATGACATTATCAGATATGTACAGAGTTCAAGGACAGTTGTTTCATCACAGCTGATTCAGGGTCAGGCCGAAATCGTTGAGGTTATTGCAACCTCCCATATGAAAATCATCGACGAGCCCCTTAAAAATCTGGAGCTCCCGGACACTTTCCTTGTTGCTGCAATACACAGGGGCAACAAGCTTATAATACCTACAGGAGATACAATAATACGCGAGGATGACCGTGTTATCATAATAAGTCTTATCAGTGACCTTAAGGTTACCGAGAAGCTCCTTAAGGATAACGGCAGGTTTTCCTTCTTGAAGAGATAAAATGAATTTGAATTTCGGTTCTATATTGAGAATAGTGGGAATAGTAATGACAATCATAAGCATTGCCATGATACCCTCCATCGTTGTTTCCCTGATTTACGGAGAAACGGCCGTGGCGGAGGCTTTTGCCATTACTGTTTTTATTACCGTTATTCTGGGCATCTTTCTTGCCAAGCTGACAAAATACCGTCTTCATGATTTAAAAGTGCGTGACGGTTTTTTCATTGTTACAGCATACTGGTTCATCGCTGCCATTATTGGAGCCGTTCCTTTCTTTATTTCCGGAGCGATTCCGTCGCCTGTAGATGCTTTCTTCGAATCATGCTCGGGTTTTTCCACCACCGGGGCGTCTATTCTTTCGGATATCGAGAGTCTCCCTAAGGGCATTCTTTTCTGGCGTTCCTTCACTCACTGGATAGGAGGAATCGGCATTCTGCTCTTTGCAATTGCCGTTATGCCTTCTCTTGGCATCAGCGGTCAGAATCTGGAGGTTTCGGAAACTCCGGGGCCTATGCTGGATAAGGTTACTCCGAAAATGACGGATACCGCCAAGACCCTGCTGACCATATATTCCATACTTACTGTTGCGGAGGCTGTTCTTCTTTTACTGGGCGGCATGAATCTGTACGATGCTCTGATTCATACCTTCGGCACTGTGGGTACAGGAGGCTTCTCAAATTACAACGCCAGCATCGGCTATTTCGACAGTACATACATCAAGGTTGTTATCACCATATTCATGATAATATGCGGAGTAAACTTCAATCTGTTTTTCCTTTCGATAAAGAATGGAATATCGGTGTTCCGCAAAGACAGTGAATTCAAGTACTACATCCTGATTCTGCTGATTGCCTTCACTTTTATTTTCGGTTTTCTGATGATTTCCGGAGAAGGAGGTGCTGCAGGTGATACTGCCACGGATGTGGCTTTTCAAACGGCTTCAATACTGACAACTACAGGATACGCCACCTGTGACTGCGAGAAATGGCCTCAGGTTTGTCAGGTTATGATTCTCATGCTTATGTTCATCGGAGGCTGTTCTTCTTCCACCGCAGGGGGAATTAAGGTAATAAGAATAATTGTGGTTCTCAAACTGGTTGCCCGGGGATTTCAGACCCGGCTTCATCCTAACGCCGTCAGATATCCCAAGGTAAGCGGCAAAACCCTTACCTCCGATTCAGTTTCTCTGATTGCCAGCCACATGTTTCTGTACATTCTGCTGCTTTTTGCTGGGACCTTCCTTGTTTCCTTCGGAAATGCGGATTTAACCACATGTCTCACTTCAGTAATCACATGCCTCGGCAATATCGGTCCCGGCTTCGGCGCTGTGGGACCGTCAGATAATTTCGCATTTATGACAGATTTTTCAAAGCTGATTCTGTCTTTACTTATGATTGCGGGAAGACTTGAACTCTATACGCTGTTCATATTCCTTACGCCGCAGTTCTGGCATCCTGACAGATAGTGAAATATTATGATAAATGTTAATCTTAACTACAAAGCCATAGTACGATTGCTTGGCATAATAATTCTGATAGTCGGCATCGCCATGTCCATTCCATGGATATATTCGGAGGTTGCCGGCTACAGTTCCTGCGTTACCGGTTTCAGGATAGGAACCATTCTGTCTGTTTCTCTAGGCCTGGTTCTCACTCTTATGCTTAAATCGGACCGTGCCCGTTTCAGGCTAAGGGAGGGCTATATTGTTGTGGCCTCCTGCTGGGCAGTTGCGATTCTGGCAGGTTCCATTCCTTACTATTTCAGCGCTTTTACCGACAGCGGCTTTGATGCGGTTTTTGAATCAACTTCGGGCTTCACCACAACAGGATGTTCCTCTGTTGGTTATGAGAACATGTCGAATCCGCTTCTTCTGTGGAAGGCCATTACAAACTGGCTGGGTGGAATGGGAATTCTTGTCTTTGCGATATCCATTCTGCCTGCCCTCGGAATTAACGGTCAGTTCATCGTGAGAGCCGAGGCTCCGGGCCCGGCCTTTCAGAAGACAGCCGTAAGAATGAGTGATTCTGCAAAGGTGCTCTACATCACATATCTGGCTTTCACCGTTGCGGAGTTCCTTCTTCTTTCCCTTTCGGGGAAGATGCCTGTATTTGATGCCATAATCACAACTCTGGGCAGCGTCAGTACCGGCGGCCTCACGGCACATCCTGAGGGAATTGCATTTTATGACAGCATATATATTGAGGTTGTTATTTCAGCTTTCTGCATTCTCTCATCGGTGAACTATGTTCTCTATCACTACCTTGCCACCGGGAAGGGAATATATCTTGTGAAGGATGTGGAGCTCCGCGCCTTCCTTATTATAATTCTTTCAGCGATTATTATATGCACAACGGGGCTTGTTCTTGTTAACGGTCAGGATCCGGGGCCTGCTTTAAGGGATGCCGGTTTCGAAGTTATAAGTATGGCCACAACCGCGGGATATATGCGGTCCCAGTATCTTGTCTGGCCTGTTGTATGTCAGATTACCCTGATAGCTCTGATGTTTATCGGCGGGTGCTCTTCGTCAACTTCAGGCTCCATAAAGGTAATCCGAATACTCGTTATGCTTAAGCTCATATTCAGAGGTTCAATGAAGAGAATTCATCCACGTTCTGTTGTTGCTGTGAAATTTGGAAAAAATGCTGTATCGGCACCTATTGTATCTGCAATTACAGCCTTCATACTGACATACTGCCTTGTACTGCTTGTGTCCGTATTTATTCTTTCCTTCCAGGGCTTTTCGATGGAAACAACCATTACCGCCGCCCTGGCTATGCTGAGCAACACCGGCGCCGCCTTCGGGGATGCGGCAGCGGCAGGAAACTTCTCCATGTTCCATCCTGTTCTGAAGCTTTATCTCAGCTGTCTTATGATAATGGGAAGACTCGAGCTGTTCACAATAATGATTCTGTTCAGCAAATCATTCTGGAGCCGCAATCACTAAACAATATAAGACCAGCTTGTTGTATTATTGTAAATAAAAAATGAGCTGCTGTGCCAAGGTAACCGGCACAGCAGCTCATTTTTATTATGTTGTTAATTCTATTCTATTATCCCAGCAGGCCTCCGATTGCTACGAACAGCGGTGCGAATACTACTGATACGATAGTCATGAGCTTGATAAGGATGTTGATTGAAGGACCGGATGTATCCTTGAACGGGTCGCCGACTGTGTCGCCGATAACGCCTGCAGCGTGAGTTTCTGAGCCCTTGCCGCCGTAATGTCCCTCTTCAATGTACTTCTTGGCATTGTCCCATGCACCGCCGGCATTTGCCATCATCAGTGCCAGGAGTACGCCTGCTGCCAGAGCGCCGGCCAGCATTCCGCCGAGAGCTTCAGGTCCAAGAATGATGCCAACTGCCAGAGGAGCGACGATTGCCATGATACCCGGAACAATCATTTCCTTCAGTGCAGCCTGAGTTGAAATGTCAACGCAGTGTGCATAGTCAGGCTTGGAGGTTCCCTCAAGGATTCCCTTGTCTGCTCTGAACTGACGTCTTACTTCTTCAATCATCTGGTTAGCGGCTCTGCCAACTGAATTCATTGTGAAAGCCGAGAACATGAACGGAAGCATAGCTCCGATAAACAGTCCGATGATTACGATTGGGTTAAGGAGTGAAATGGCTGACAGACCTGTAACTGCTGAGTATGAAGCAAACAGCGCCAGAGCAGTCAGTGCTGCTGAACCGATAGCAAAGCCCTTACCGATAGCTGCTGTTGTGTTACCAACTGAGTCGAGCTTGTCAGTGATTTCTCTAACTGATTCAGGCAGTTCTGCCATTTCAGCAATACCGCCGGCATTGTCGGATACAGGACCGTATGCATCAACTGCTACTGTCATTCCTGTAGTTGAAAGCATTCCAACTGCTGCCAGAGCAATTCCGTACATTCCCATTCCTGAGCCAACAGTTTCTGTTGAGAAGTATGCAGCGAATATACCAACTGCAATGCAGATAATCGGCCATACTGTTGACATCATACCAACACCAAGACCCGAAATAATAGTTGTTGCTGCACCTGTCTGTGACTGTTCAGCAATCTTCTTTACTGATTTATAATCACCTGAAGTGTAGATTTCTGTGATTTTACCAATGGCAACGCCAACAATCAGGCCTGCAATGATTGGAATTGAGAAAGCATAGCTTCCCAGCATTACATTTGACAGGATGATTGAAACGATAACCACAACTCCGCTTGCAATATATGTTCCTGCATTAAGTGCATTTGCTGGGTTTGAACCTTCCTTGCCTCTAACCAGCAGGATGCCGACGATTGATGCCAGGATACCAACTGCTGCCATAATAAGCGGGAAGAGTGCTGCTTCAGCTTCGCTGAAGAGTCCGCCGGATGCAGTTGCTGCTACTGCAGCCAGAGTAATAGCTGAAATAATTGATCCGCAGTATGATTCATAAAGGTCGGATCCCATACCTGCAACGTCACCTACGTTGTCACCTACGTTATCAGCGATAACTGCAGGGTTACGAGGGTCGTCTTCAGGGATACCTGCTTCAACCTTACCAACAAGGTCAGCGCCTACGTCAGCAGCCTTAGTATAGATACCGCCGCCTACACGTCCGAACAGTGCCATTGATGAAGCACCGAATCCGAATCCTGTGATGCACTGAACAACAGTTGCCAGATCGAGACATACTACTACGATACCGATTCCAAAGAGTCCCAGACCTGCTACAGCCAGGCCCATAACAGCTCCTGATCTGAAGGCGATCTTAAGAGCCTTGTTCATGCCGCTTTCATGGGCAGCGTTTGCAGTTCTCACGTTACCCCATGTAGCAACATTCATTCCGAAGAATCCTGCCAGAACTGACAGTACTGCTCCGAACACGTACAGGATGGCAGTAGTTACACTCTGCAGACCGAACCCGATTGCCAAAGCGAGAACGATGATTACGATAGCCATAATCTTGTACTCTCTTTTCAGAAACGCGAAAGCTCCTTCTCTGATGAATCCGGAAATCTCCTTCATCCTGTCGGAACCCTGGCCGGATTTCTTAATCCAAGCTGCCAGGATAACTGCAACAACTAATCCTACGACTGCCGCAGCAACCGCAATAATAGCTATGCCTTTCATTTTAGTAATACCTCCCTCTCGCACTTCAGCACTTTACTATTGTAAATTCCAACAAATTTTTAATAGGCGCCTTCCGGACACCTATTAGCAAAGAACTGTTATGCGAATAAAATTGATACATAATATAAACTAACGATGTAAAAAATTTATTCAACTGCCACAAGAACAATTGATATCACAATAAACAGAATGGCAGTAACAGTTGCTATTTTGCTTAGAATCGCATCATAGCCTGAGCTTCTCTTTTTCCCGAAAAGCTGCTCTGCTCCACCACCGATTGAACCTGATAAACCTGCGCTGTTGCTGGACTGTAACAGTATGCTGATTATCAGAATAATACTGGCTATCAGAAGCACTATTTTAAGAGCTAAAGTCATGTTCTTTCCTCCTTAAATTCTAACTAAAACAGTTTAACACAGTGAAAATGCAAAAGCAACAGCATTATGTACATATAACAAACAAATAACAATAATCGGGCTCCGGAAAGGACCCCCTCCGGAGCTCAACTTTTATTCGTTTCAGATTCCTGCAGATTTCTACTTCAGGTTGTAGAAAGCGTCCATGCCTGCGTACTGTGCAGCATCACCCAGCATTTCCTCTATTCTCAGAAGCTGATTGTATTTGCAGATTCTGTCTGTTCTGGATGCAGAACCGGTCTTGATGAGTCCGGCGTTTACTCCCACAACGAGATCTGCAATTGTTGTATCCTCAGTTTCACCGGATCTGTGTGAAACAACTGCAGTGAAGCCTGCCTTCTTCGCCATCTCGATGGCATCCAGAGTCTCGGTAAGGCTTCCTATCTGGTTAACCTTGATAAGAATTGAGTTTGCTGCCTTTTCCTCGATTCCTCTCTTGAGTCTTTCAGTGTTGGTTACAAACAGGTCGTCTCCAACCAGCTGAACTCTGTCACCGATTTTCTCAACCAGCAGCTTCCATCCGTCCCAGTCATCCTCAGCCATACCGTCTTCGATTGACAGTACAGGATACTTGCTGCAGATATCTTCATAGAATGCGCAGAGCTCAGCAGCGGTCATTACTCTGCCTTCACCCTTCCAGTCGTAAACATTCTTTTCTTCATCGTAGAACTCGCTTGCAGCACAGTCCAGAGCGATGCAGATATCCTTGCCCGGCTCGTATCCGGCCTGCTTGATTGCTTCGATGATAACCTGAATTGCTTCCTCATTTGTCTTCAGATCCGGAGCATATCCACCCTCGTCTCCAACATTGGTGTTAAGACCTCTGTCCTTGAGAATCTTCTTGAGGTTGTGGAAGGTTTCCGCACCCATTCTCAGAGCCTCTCTGAAGCATCCTGCTCCAACAGGCATAATCATGAATTCCTGAATGTCAACGGTATTGTCCGCATGGGATCCGCCATTGAGAATATTCATCATAGGAACCGGCAGAACCTTGGCATTGACACCGCCAAGATACTGGAACAGCGGCAGTCCGATTGACTCAGCTGCTGCTCTTGCCACTGCCAGAGACACTCCCAGAATCGCATTGGCACCCAGCTTGCCCTTATTCGGTGTTCCGTCAAGCTCAATCAGGAGCTTGTCCAGTCCAGGCTGATCAAAGGGATCCATACCCACAATCTCGTCAGCAATAATTTCATTTACGTTTTTAACTGCCGTAAGAGTTCCCTTGCCAAGGTATCTTCCCTTGTCTCCGTCTCTCAGTTCCACAGCCTCGTGAACTCCCGTTGATGCTCCTGACGGGACGATTGCTCTTCCCTCAGTTCCGTCATCCAGCAGAACCTCCACCTCAACTGTAGGATTGCCTCTCGAGTCAAGGACCTCTCTTGCAACTAAATCTTCAATGTAAGCCATATTCTTCCTCCCTGTTTCCGCGCAAAGGCCTGCGCTGCTTAAAAATCTATTATCTGCATGAAATCCGTCGCCCTAAGGGACGCTCCTCCAACCAGAGCTCCGTCGATTTCATCCTGGTTCATTATTTCCGTTGCGTTTGCAGGCTTGACGCTTCCGCCGTACTGAATAATAACCTCATCCGCAACCTCTTCGCCGTACATGTCTATCAGCGTCTGTCTGATAAACGCGCACATTTCCTCAGCCTGCTCAGGGGCGGCAGTCCTTCCTGTACCGATGGCCCATATTGGCTCATACGCAACAACTATCCTCCTCATACCCTCAGGGCTGATACCTGCAAGTCCGCCTTCAAGCTGGCTCTTCACAAAATCAAAGAGCTCTCCTGAATCTCTCTGCTCAAGACTCTCACCCACGCACATTATTGGTCTGATTGATCCCTCAAGAAGTTTCTTTATCTTGAGGTTAACAGTCTCATCAGTTTCAGCAAAATACCGGCGCCTTTCCGAATGGCCTGTTATGCAGAAATCAACACCGATCTCCTCCAGCATCTTCACGGATATCTCCCCAGTGAAGGCCCCCTCATCCTCATAATGAACGTTCTGAGCGCCTACACCGATGCCCGTCCCCCTGAAGCATTCAACAAGAGCCTCAAGATCAGTGAAGGGTGCGCAGATTGCAGCCTGCACATCTGTTCCACCGTAGAGAGCCTTGAATTCCTCTGCAAAAGCAACAGCCTCGGCCTTTGTCTTGAACATTTTCCAATTACCTGCTATCAGCGGTATCCTCATACTAGTATCCCCCTTCGTATATTGTTGGCTTTATTTTTCTTCAATGCATGCTATTCCCGGGAGCACCTTTCCTTCAAGGAATTCCATTGAGGCGCCGCCCCCTGTTGAAACGTGAGTCATCTTGTCCTTGAGTCCGAACTGTTCAACAGCTGCTGCGGAATCTCCGCCGCCGATTACTGTCACGGCATTGCTGCCGGCAAGAGCCTGGGCCACTGCCTTTGTACCCGCTTCAAATTTCGGATTCTCAAACACACCCATAGGACCGTTCCATACGATTGTATTCGCCTTTGCAATTTCCTCTTCGTAAAGGGCTATTGTCTTCGGACCGATATCCATGCCCATAAGGTCAGCAGGAATCTCGTCCGCATCATGAACCTCAATCACATTGTTATCATTGAAATCGTCTGTGCAAACGGTATCGACAGGAAGCAGAATTCTCACTCCCGCAGCCTCTGCCTTCCTGAGAAGTTCTCCCGAAAGTTCAATGCTGTCGGCATCAAGAATTGATTTGCCTATTTCATATCCCTTCGCCTTCAAGAATGTATACGTCATGCCGCCGCCGATGATTATGGCGTCTATCTTCTTCATGAGGTTTTCGATTACAGGAATCTTGTCTCCCACCTTGGCTCCCCCCATGATTGCCACGAAGGGTCTTTCGGCCTTGTCCAGCGCATCGCCGAGAAACTTCACTTCCTTCTCGATGAGGAAGCCTGAAACCGTCGGCAGATATCTTGCTATTCCCGCAGTAGAGCTGTGATCTCTGTGGGCAGTTCCGAAGGCGTCGTTGACGAAGAGTTCTCCCAGAGCTGCCAGTTCTCCTGTGAAAGGTTCTTCGCTTTTTGTCTCCTCTGCTCTGTATCTTGTGTTTTCCAGAAGCATCACTTCTCCATCCGACAGGCCTTCAGCCATTTCTCTGACACTGTCTGATATTACAGTTGGGCATGAGATGAACTTGACTTCCTGTCCCAGAAGCTCAGCAAGCCTCAGTGCTACGGGACCAAGTGAAAGCTCCGGTTTCGGCCCTCCCTTGGGTTTTCCCATATGTGACATGAGAATCACTCTGGCACCCTGCTCAATCAGATACTTAACCGTTGGCAGAGATGAAACGATTCTGAAATCATCCGTGATTTTCCCATCCTTCATAGGAACATTGAAATCACATCTGCAGAGAACCTTTTTCCCTTTAAGTTCAACGTCTCTAACTGTCTTTTTCATTTTGACGCTCCTTATTTATTATCTACTGAATACATATGTCTGATAAGCTCAAGAACCTTTGTGGCATAGCCGTATTCGTTGTCATAGTAAGCTATAAGCTTGAAGAACTTCTCATTCAGCGAGATACCCATTGTAGCATCATAGATTGACGTGCAGGTTTCTCCCACAAAGTCCAGAGTCACACACTGATCGTCAACATACCTGAGGATTCCCTTGAGATCTCCCTCTGAATGCTTCTTCATTGCAGCATTCAGTTCTTCCATTGTTGTAGGAGTCTTCAGGAATACGTTCAGGTCAACTACAGACACGTCTGCAGTCGGAACTCTGTATGCCAGACCGGTCATTCTGCCCTTCAGTGAAGGAATAACCTTTGCTACTGCCTTTGCAGCTCCTGTTGATGTAGGTATGATGTTGTTGAATACGGATCTGCCGATTCTCCAGTCCTTCTTGTTCTTCTTGTCAACAACGGTCTGCTTCGAGGTTGCCGCATGGATTGTTGCCATTAGACCCTGGTCGATTCCGAACTCATCCTCCAGAACCTTACAGAGAGGTGCCAGACAGTTTGTTGTACATGAAGCGTTTGAAACAACATCCATATCTGCTCTGTATTCCTTCTCGTTTACGCCAACTACAAATGTAGGCGAATCGTCCTTTGCCGGTGCCGTTATTATAACCTTCCTGGCTCCCCCCTGAAGATGAGGCTGTGCCTTCTCGGCTGTATTGTATGCACCGGTTCCTTCAACAATGTATTCTGCTCCGCACTTGGCCCATGGGCCTGCAGCCGGATCCGCTTCGCTGTATACGGGAACCTTCCTGCCGTCGATTATCAGACCGTCTTCATATACGTCCAGATCCCTCGGGAAACGTCCGAATGTTGAATCGTACTTGAGCATGTAAAGCATGTAGTCAAGACCCAGCTCATCAGCACTTCTGTAGTTTATTCCGGCAATTTCAATATCGGGCATGTCCATTGCTGAACGAATTGCCAATCTCGAGATACGCCCAAATCCACTGATTCCAACTTTAATAGCCATTTAAATACCTCCGGTTATTCAAAATCCATTACTAGTTTTCTTACACACGAGGTTCGCGATTCCCGCTAACCTCCAGTGGATATTATAGCATGCCATATTCCAATTATCTACTCCATGTGCCCCCAAAATTCCCCTATTAACGTCCTTATTTTTCGTCTTTTGCAACCGTTTCAAAGCAGTTTATACAAGGTTTATATAAAAAGAGCAGCAAATACAAAGCCGCCCTTTTTATGAAGTCATGCTATTAAAATCTCTTTCTCTTGGCTGAGGACAGTATTCCCATCTCATCCCTGTACTTTGCCACGGTTCTTCGGGATATGGCGAAGCCTTTTTCCTCCAGAAGATTGACGATCTTCTGATCGCTGAGAGGCTTGTTCGGATTCTCCCCTTCAACCAGCTCGCGAATAAACTCCTTGACGCTGTTTGAAGATATTCCCTCGCCGTTTCCTCCTGCTACTCCGGCTGAGAAAAAGTACTTTATTTCAAACACTCCCCTCCTGCACTGGAGATACTTGCCGCTTATTGACCTGGAAACCGTTGACTCATGGATGCCTACATCGTCGGCTATATCCCTCAGGGTGAGCACCTTAAGGTGTTTGCTGCCCTTTTCGAAGAATTCCCGCTGGAATTTGACCACTGATGTTACCACATTGAATATGGTCTGTTTTCGCTGTTCGATGCTCTTAATCAGCCAGTTTGCAGCGTTTACTCTGTCGGAGAGATAATCCGCAAGCTGCCTGTCAGTATCTGTCTTGTGGAGCAGACTCCTGTAGTAGGAACTCACTGTAAGATGCGGTACGTTTCCCTCGTTCAGGGTAACTACAAATTCTCCGTCCACCTCATCCACATAGACATCCGGTATCACATATCTGGTTCTGACTTCTGAAGCGAACTGCCTGCCCGGTTTCGGTTCAAGACCTCTTATAACATCCGCCGCACTCTGCACCTGCTGAACGGATATTCCCATGTCCTTCGCCACTGCCTGCAGTCTGTTGTTGGCCAGATCTTCCAGGTGCTCCTCTATCATTATCCTGATTGTTTCCGTGAGCTGATTTCTGGCCTTCATCTGAATGAGAAGGCACTCCTTGAGATCCCTTGCCCCCACACCTGCCGGCTCGAAACCATGAATGATATCAAGGGCCTCATCCACCTTGGCCTCCGATACTCCTGTAGCCCGTGCTATCTCTTCCACCGTTGATGTCATGTATCCATTTTCATCCAGAGACTCGATAATGTATCTTCCCACTCTCCTGCAGCCCTTGCTCATGGATGCAAGCTGATACTGAAACATAAGATGCTCCGGAAGGGTAACCTCGTTTACCGCATAGCGCTCGAAGCTCTGGGCGCCGCCGGCATCGCTGTCCTCCCGCCTGCCGCCGCTCTCTACACCTCCGTAGTTGCTGTTGCGGATGTATTCCTTCCAGTCCAGTCCCGCATCTGCAGCCTGAGCTTCTGCAAAGTCCTCCCCTTCAGATGTTTCCCTGTCTGAGGAGTCCTTCCTGCTGTTTTCGCCGTCTCCCTCCTCTGAGGCATCATGCTCCCTGTGCTCCAGCACAGGATTTGTCAGAATCTGCTCCTCCACATATGTATCAAGCTCCTGGGAGTTAAACTGGAGAATCTGAATTGCCTGAATCAGCTCAGGCGTCATTACCAGTTTCTGTGATTGTTCAATTGTCAGTTCATATCCAAGCTTCATATCCGTCCCTCTCAACACTTAATAAAAGTATAACATATTTGCAAAGACAGTCCAAACATTACGAAACTCTCATTTCCGGAATAATTTGTAATAATAGGGCGCTGCAAGCCCCTCAGGAGCTGCAGCGCCCTTCCAGTATGTTGTATGCTGTTTATAGAGACAATATGAAATTTTGAGAATTATTGTGTCGTTTTTATACCAGTGTACCCATGTGTCTAAGTGTTCTGATAAGCTGGCTTACGTAGCTCATCTCATTGTCATACCAGGCAACTATTCTAACCTCGAAGATATGTGTGCCGCACTGCTGAGCCAGGGTCTGTGTGGCGTCAAAGAGCGAACCGTAGGACATACCAATTATGTCACTTGAAACCAGCTGCTCCTCGGTGTATCCGAAGGATTCATCTGAAGCCTTTTTCATGGCTTCATTGATTCCTTCAACCGAAACAGTATCCGTCGTATCCTTAAGCGTTGCATCAAGGATTGTGATTGAGCCTGACGGAACAGGAACTCTCTGGGCTGAGCCAATGAGCTTTCCTGCAAGCTCCGGAATTACCAGGCCTATTGCCTTCGCTGCTCCTGTTGAATTCGGAACAATATTCTCAGCTCCGGCTCTGGCTCTTCTGAAGTCACCCTTCCTATGAGGTCCGTCCAGAATCATCTGATCGCCTGTATATGCATGAATCGTCGTCATGAATCCCGTTCTGAGCTCTCTGTAATCATTCAGTGCCTTTGCCATAGGTGCCAGGCAGTTTGTTGTGCATGATGCACCTGAAACAATGTTGTCATCCTTCGTAAGCGTGTTGTGGTTAACGCCATAAACAATCGTAGGTAAATCATTTCCTGCCGGAGCGGAAATCAGAACCTTCCCGGCACCGGCATCAATATGCGCCTGGGATTTCTCCTTTGAGCAGTAAAACCCCGTACATTCAAGAACCACATCAATTCCCAGCTCCTTCCACGGAAGCTTTGAAGCATCCGGTTCACTGTAAACCTCAATTCTCTTGCCGTCAACTGTTATTGACTTTTCATCGCTGGTAACATCATGACCCTTGAAGCCTCCCTGTACAGTATCGTATTTGAGAAGATATGCCAGCATCTCATTGCTGGTAAGGTCGTTTATTGCCGCAACATCAAATTCCGGATTGTTGAATATCTTCCTGAATGACAGCCTGCCTATCCGACCGAATCCGTTAATTGCTACTTTAATCATGGTACACTCTCCTGTTCTCAATACTTTAAACGCCCACTGTTTTTATGCTTTCATTATAAAGCCAAAACAAGCGGGCGTCAACATTTATATATTAAGTTTATATTAAGTTTATATATTCTTTGCAAGCACCTTTTCGATAACCTTCAGAAATTCTCTGCAGTCTTCAGGATAAATTTCTCCCATGTTCGCAACCTGGAACATTCCCATGGCTTCATATTCGCCCTTGCCTGCATATATTGTATAACCTTCAGCTTCCATATCAGCAATGAACTGCTTCAAATCCCTTCCCTCCGGCAGGAATACCGATGTAACAGTTGATGCCATTTTTTCCTCATCTTCCAGGAGGAACCTGAGTCCCAGCTTCTTCAGTCCCTCTCTCAGGATGCCTGCGCACTCCTTGTATCTTGCAACTCTCGCCTCAACTCCTCCGTCAGCCAGAGCATTGTCCAGCGCCACATCCAGAGCCCAGAACAGGTTCACGTTAGGAGTGTTAGGAGTCTGATTGCAGGCCTCTGCCTTCTGGTAGTGCTTTGCCAGATTCAGGTATACATTCTTTCCCATCTCAGGTGTGAGGGTTTCGAAGGCCTCTCTTCTTCCGCAGATGTAAGCTGAACCGGGATATGCTCCCAGGCACTTGCCTCCTACTGAAGTTGCAAAGGTAATGTTCATTTCTTTAACATCGATGAGCTCTCCCGCCGCTGCAGAAACGCAGTCAACATAGAGCCACTTGCCATACTTCCCGGCCAGTTCCCCCACTGCCTTTACCGGGTTAATCATTCCGGTTGATGTTTCGTGGTATACCATGGCGATAACCTTGATATCAGGGTTTTCTTTAAGCAGCTTCTCAACCTCATCCATTTCAGGGTACTGTGCCCAGGCGAATTCACAGTCAACCAGAGGAATGTCGTACTTCTGAATGATCTCGAGAAGTCTTCCGCCGAACTCACCGTTTCTTATAAGCAGAACCTTCTCCCCTTCGTTAAATATTGAGGAAAGAACAGTTTCATTTGCAGATGTTCCCGAACCGGAAATGATTACGGATCTATAGGAGTCGTCAGCCTTGAAAAGCCTGTTGATTTTAGCTGTTGCCCTTGCGAACAGTTCTTCGAATTCAGGACTCCTGTGACAGATGTCATAGTGTGCCAGCGCAGCTCTAACGTTTTCCTTTACCATAATAGGTCCCGGGCTGAATAATTTTGGTGCAGTCATTTTCTTATCCTTTCTGTTTTGAATATATTTGAAATATTTATTTAACTGAACAATTATTTCATGCAAAGGCAGTCCGACGCTGCATGCTAGTCCTCTGACCAGTGCTTGGCTCTTTCCACTGCCTTGTGCCAGTTGTAGAGGAGGCTTTCTCTCTCATCCTCGCTCATTTTTGGCTCATACCTGCTTTCCAGCTTCCACACTCCCTCAAGCTCCTTGAAGGATTTGTACTCACCTGCTCCGAAGGCGGCAAGCTGTGCGGCTCCAAGAGCCGTGGTGTCCTTGATTACAGGAACATCCACTGTGATTCCCAGAATGTCAGACTGGAACTGCATGAGAAACCTGTTCGCTGCAGCGCCGCCGTCGGCTCTGAGTATGGAAATAGGTACTCCGGAATCCATATTCATTACATCAAGGTTGTCCTTAACCTGGTATGCTATTGATTCCAGCGTTGCTCTGACGATATGTTCCCTGGTTGTGCCGCCGGTTATTCCCACAATGGTTCCTCGGGCATATGAGTCCCAGTGAGGTGCGGCAAGACCTGTGAAGGCAGGCACGAAATACACGCCTCCGTTATTTCCCGCAGCCATTGCCATTTCCTCAGTCTGACTTGCCTTGTCGATTATCCTGATGCCGTCCCTGAGCCACTGAACCGCAGCTCCTGTAATGTAAATTCCGCCGTCCAGCGCGAAGGTCATCTTCCTGTCAAGTCCCCAGGCAACCGTCGTGAGAAGGCCGTTCTTTGAGAATACAGGTTTATCTCCGGTATTCATAAGCATGAAGCAGCCTGTTCCGTAGGTGCACTTGATTGCTCCCTTGCTGTAGCATGCCTGTCCGAAGAGTGCAGCCTGCTGGTCGACTACAGAACCTGAAATCGGAATGGCGGCTCCGAAGAAGTCCAGAGGGTCAGTCCTGCCGAATTCCATGGCGCTGTCGCAGATTTCAGGCAGAATCTGTTCAGGAATGCCCAGAAGCTCAAGAATATCCTTGTCCCATTTGCCTGTGCTGATATTGAGCATCATCGTTCTCGATGCAGTTGAATAGTCTGTCACGCAGACTCTGCCGTGGGTAAGCTTCCATATAATCCATGAGTCCAGTGTTCCCGCCAGAACCTCTTTTCTTTCAATCAGCTCCTTCACCTCGGGAACGTTGTCAATTATCCACTTGATTTTCAGACCGCTGAAGTAAGAGTCGGCCATGAGACCGGTCTTTTCCCTTATCATCTGTCCGTGTTTTTCCGTAAGCTCATCTGCATAACGGGACATTCTTCTGTCCTGCCATACGATGGCGTTGTACAGAGGTTCCCCTGTAACTTTGTTCCAGAGCATGCAGGTTTCGCCCTGGTTATCAATTCCGATACATCTGATTTCTCTCGCCTCTGCACCGGCCAGTTCCAGGGCTTCTTTAATTGATTCCAGAATCATCTGCCAGATTTCCTTCGGGTCGTGCTCAACCCAGCCCGGATGGGGATAATACTGGGAGTGTTCTCTGTAGCCTCTGGATACCTGATTCCATTCCTCATCAAAGAGAATGGCTGTGGTTCCTGTGGTTCCCTGGTCAAGACCAAGGTAATACTTTTTCTTTCTCATCTTTCTTCCAACCTTCTTTTCAGCCTTCATTGCCGCTTTCCCGGCTGATTATCTGAACCTGGGAATATAACTTGCAACTTTTGTGTAATCTATGTTATTGAACATACCCTCCCTTATTCCTCCGGAGGAGCAAAAGAGCATTTTTCTGAAGGCTTTGTTCATATGGGTATGATCAAAATAACCGCATTCAGCTGCTATATCGGTAAGGCGTTCATCCGGCCTTTCCTGTATTTTTTTTACCGTCTCCTTTAGCTTTACAATGCCCGCGCAGTACTTTGCCGAAAGGCCAACATGATTTTCGAATATCTTACCTATGTACCTGGATGTGACTCCCGCCTCCCGTGCAAGCTCCTCTATCTTTATTGAGCCCTTTGTTTCATAGATTCTTCTGACACAGTACTCCGCCAGACCGTTTCCCTGCCTTTGCAGGATATGGGTTCTCAATATGGTCGATATAAGCTTTATCTTCTCAACGGGCTTCATACTCTGCCTCAGACAGGAATCAATCTGTTTGCTCCCGTTTAATACTTCCGCCGCTGTAAAGGTTTTGCCCGTCACCTCACCCACCGGCCTGTTAAGGAGCGAATTGGCAACACAGGGAGTGAAAATGATGAGAGTAACCACATCTCCCTGTTCCACCTCAATCTTTCTCAGTTCGCAGTTTGCCCCGCACACAAAGCTTCTGTGCTCATCATCGTGGCGCATCAGAGCGATAGTAACCCCGCACATGGGCATAACCGGGATGATGCCTCCATCCTCTGCAACACATACAAATCTGACTATATCCGAGGCGTAGGTGTAAAGCGGGTGTCCGAATCCTACATTGAAGTGTTCGATTTCAAAACCATCCACCTCATACTCAGGCTGCCTGTTCTCTATTGAATTTTTCATGGATGCCAGTCTCTGACTGGAGCTTATCATATAAGACATTGATTCTGATTATTATTAGTAATTATCGGAACTGTTCTGTTTGCACATTTTTAGCATAAACCTGTATATTTCCAGGGTCAACTACCGATTTTTACTATATGAGTTTCGGCAGTTTTGAGTATACTGTTAAACGTAATGTGTTAATATTTATACAATAATTTATATTATTTTTATATGAATTGTTGTATATCGTTGTAGCATAGTTCTCAATATTGTTTTGACGATGCTCAAATAATTCGAAAGGATGAATCAATATGCAGGTTCTGCAGGGCATGAGCGTTGACAGAATGGTTATAATTCTGCCGTCGGCACTTGTTGCCATGTATCTGATAATAAGCATTCAAAAAAAGCTCAGTGAGAGCAGCAACAGGTATCTCGGGCTTATTCTGCCTGTTGCCTGTTTCATTGCCTCCACTGTTCTGGCGGTGAGACCTCTTATTGTGGGAGACCCCTCCCAGGAGGGACTTGTGGTGTTCTGCATCAGAATGTGGCTCACCTTCAACATTGCAACCCTGGTCTTCGGATTTCAGTATTTCAGGGAGAGGAGAGTGAAGAAAGCCCTCAGGGATACGGCATCCGGGGAGCCTGCAGCGGATAAGCCGGAGGATAAGCCGGCAGACTGACTTCGTTATGTGATGTACTTCATATATAAATAATCGTTATCGTGTTATTGTTATTCTATTTAGGAGGCCTATCATGGAAAACAATGCAAAAGCCCAATCCCTTAACAGATCTCTGGGCTTGTCAGAATGCGTCACCATTACAGCCGGCGCTGTAATCGGTGTAGGTCTGTTCACCGTAGGTTCGCAGATTGTCGGACTTATGGGTGCTACAGTAATCGTCGCATCACTGATTTCATTCGTACTCGTCCTCTTCCCATGCGCAATGTATGGTGAAATGGGCGCTGCTCTTCCTCTGGCTGGTGGTACATATTCATTTGCCAAGAGAGCAATCAACTATCCAGTTGCGGTATTCGAAAGCTGGAACTACACTCTGGCACAGATTGGTATCGGTGCATCTGAGTCAATGGCATTCTCAAACTACTTCGTAAGACTGCTGAATGCTCTGGGATGCAACATTCCTGTTGATGACAATGACTACTCAGTCATCGATCTCTTTGCCGGAAACTGCGACATTTCAGTATTCATGTGGAAAGCACTGCCTGCAATCGGACTGTTTATTCTGTTCACTGTTATTTCATACAGAGGCGTTGAAATGAACGGAAAGACTCAGAACTTCTTCATGTTCTTCTTCTGGGCATGCTCACTGGTATGGTTCGCAACTGTTATTTCAAAGGCAGATTTCTCAGGCGTAACCGAAATGGTTGCCGGCGTGGGAATTCCTCACGGCGTTAACGCATTCGCACAGGCTGTACTGCTGGTGCTCTGGTGCTTCTTCGGATTTGAGACAATCGTTGGTATGGGTTCCGAGGTTAAGTTCCCTCAGCTGACTATTCCAAGAGCTCTGCTGATTTCACCGTTTTGCGTACTGGCAGTTAACCTCTTGTTCCAGTGGTTCCTGTGCGCACTGACTCCTGCAGAAAGCATTCCTGGACTGTACGAAGCTGCAGCTCCTTATGCATCAGCTATGGAATATGCGGGAATTGTCGGCCTGCCTCTGGTTATTCTCTGTCTGGGTATCACCCTTGGCGGTGACTTCTCAACAATGAACCCTTGTATCGCAGGTCCGGCACGTTACATCTACATCATGTCTGAGGACGGAAACTTCCCTAAATACTTCGGTAAGGTTCACCCTAAGTACAAGAGCCCTCACAGAGCAGTTGTTCTCTGCGGAGTTCTGGGTGTATTCTTCATCCTCTCCGGATCCATCAAAATCGTAGCTATGATGTGCGCCTACAACCAGATTCAGAGTTACATCATCGGTTACATCTCATTCCTGATGCTCCGTAAGAAGGAACCGGATCTGCACAGACCTTGGAAGTGTCCTGCAGGTACATTCGGCGCATGGTTCAGTATTGTTACCTTCGGCATCCTGCTGATTCTGGCATACGACCCTGTTGCCATCTGGTACAACATCATCTGGGATATCCTGGCTATCCTCTACTTCGTAATATTCGTTCGCAAGAGACCTATTCCACAGGAAGCTCTGGACGTTGAAGCTCTGGCTCTGGCAACTACAGATCCTACAGCTGAAGAAAAGGCTAAGCTGGATTCACAGTACAAGAGATGGAGAATCGGTGCATACTGCTTCGCAATCGCTGCAGTACTCCTGTTCGTAATCTCATGGATTATCTAATTTCCGTTAAGAGGTAAAGCATATGGGAAAAGTCATAGGTACAATATTATTCATTTTTCTGCTGATACTTTCAACAGCCGGTCTTGCTGCATACGTTATGCAGAATGCATTCGGATATGATATTACATTTGTGGAATTTTTCCAGATGATAACGGACAATTAGAAATGCTAACCAATCAAAGAAGGCTGCTGCGCCAAACCGGCGCAGCAGCCTTTTTAATTGGGCCGATGCGCCGCATAATAATCACGAATTTTCGTGATTATTCGGATGAGCTTTGCTAGAGAAACCGATGCAAGATAACCAATAAACAGATGCGCAAGATGTGATTGTTGAAGCATTTGTATATGGAAGGATTTTGCTTCAACATGCCCGAGTTTTATGCCGATATTCAGGCTCATTTTGAGGTCAAATTTGAAGTTTTTTGCCATAAGCAATAATTGCTTCAACAAAATAGCAAAAATGTTGAAGCAAATAATAATAGATATAGATTGCTTCAAAAAATGGAAAAATTTAGGCGACAAATCAGCCCTGTTTTAGGGGTCTGTTGAAGCATTATTTCATATTATCTGATTGCTTCAACATCTGACCGGAAGCGGCAATTGGAGCCGCTTTATTCTCTCTTTATTCTCTATTCTCTCTTTTTTCCACAATTAACAAAGCTGCTGCACCGTCCCGGTGCAGCAGCTCTTGGATTTCATTGCATACCTGCCTTTGCAGTTTCTACTTGTCTGTGTAAACGTCGAAATATCCCTGGATGTAGATGAAAGGTGTTCCCTTATCTCCTGAACCTGATGTCAGGTCACAGAATGAACCCAGAAGATCCGTCAGCTGACGGGGAGTTGTTCCCATCTGTCCCTCTATTCCTGCTTCCTTTTCTCTTATCTTCTTTTCGATTGCTGCCTGGAGCTCAGCTCCCTTAAGGTCAGCGAACTCGTTATCTGCCAGATACTTAAGCTTCAGTTCGTGAGGCTGTCCCTCAAGACCTGCGGTGTATCCCGGCGATACTACAGGATCGGCAAGCTCCCAGATCTTTCCGACAGGATCTTTGAATGCACCGTCACCGTAAATCATTACTTCAACGGTCTTTCCCGTCTTTTCCTTAAGATCTGCCTGAACGCCTTCAACAAATTCCTGACAGTTTATCGGAAACAGTTTAACCATTCTGTCTGTTGATCTGTTGCATCCCAGAACTCCGTACTGAGGATTGTAGCCGGAGCCGTCAACAGGTTCTGTCATGATATCGTCGAGACCGATTACTCTCTTGCCTCCTGCTTCCTTAACAGCTTTCTTTGTTCTGAAACGAGTGTGAATGTCTGCGCAGATAACATTGTCTGTGTATTCCAGAATTCTTCTCGGATTGTTGCAGAAGATGATTTCCGCTTCAGCTCCCTCGTCGTTTATAAGCTGGGTGTAGTATTCAGGATAGTTCATGTTGGTGAAAGGATGAGTCGCCGGGCCGAAGTGCTTTTCGAACTCTTCCAGCGTCAGCAGATCTGCGAAAGGATTCAGTCCTGCTTCTTCAACCTTCTCAATGTCCACAAGGTGATTTCCCACCTCATCGCTTGGATAGCTGAGCATTACAACCACCTTCTTTGCTGCCTGTGCAATTGCCTGCAGGCAGATGGCGAATCTGTTTCTGGATGTGATAGGAAACACAACTCCGATTGTCCCATTTCCAACCTTGTTCTTTATGTCCTGAGCCATCTGGTCGATTGTTACGAAATTCTTCTGAGCTCTGGCAAGAATGGATTCCGTAACCGCCAGAACGTCCCTGTCTCTTATTGTGAAGTCTCCGCCCTCATGGCACGCCATGACTGTGTCAACAACAATCTTCCTGAGATCGTCTCCCTCCTTGATAATAGGAGCTCTCAGACCTCTTGATACTGTACCTATTCGTCTTTCCATAAAGTTTCTCCTTTGATCTATTTAATGATATATTTTAACTTCTTGACGTCACCCAACCACAATAATTATATATTTATTTCCTGGCAAACACAACAGTAAGTAAAGAAACAAACCCAGCTATCGCTGAGATAGCCGGGCTGTTTGGTGTGTAAGTTTATATTATTAAATAAAATTGGAATCTGGTTATATTATATATGAAATCCATACAATGTCAATAGTTTTGTATAAACTTTATATAATATTTATTCCTTTTTCCTTGAAGTACTTTTTGTATTCTTTATCATAAGCACCGTCTGTGACAATTGTCCTGATGGAATCGGGCTCCGCGTATCTGATGAGAGCCTTCTTTCCTATCTTGCTGCTGTCAATAAGCAGGTAGCTTTCGGTGGCTCGCTCCAGTGCAAATCTCTTGATTTCGCATTCTGTGGGCGAATCCTGTGCGATTCCTCCCTCAATGCTGTATCCTGTCGCCGCCATAAAAGCCTTGTCAATGTTGTATCCGCCAATAAGCTCGCAGGCGCTGGCGTTATCAACGGACATGGTATCCTTGTTGAATTTGCCGCCTATGATGTAGAGATCCACGTGCTCCGTTCCGGCAATTGAATTTATAGCCGCCAGATTTGATGTTATTACAGTCACGTGCTTATCGCCTATATAATTGAAAATGCTGGCAACAGTGGTGCCTGAATCAATGTATATAACATCTCCGTCATCAATGAGTCCCGCAGCCTTTGCTGCAATGGTATTCTTCTCAACCACATGAAGCGCCTCACGATTTTTGAACTTGTGGAGATGTCCGCCGGTTTTGGCTATTGCCTTCGCGCCTCCGTATACCTTCTCTATGAGTCCCTGGCTTGCAAGCTCGCTTATATCCTTGCGCACAGTAGGCATTGCAATCTGAAACTCATCACGAATCTGCTCCATGGTCACAAAACCATTGCTTGATACGTATTCTTCAATTTTTTCAAGTCGTTCCTGTCTCATTATCTGCTCCTATTTGAGATTCGGAAAATTCATCTGCCGCAAAGCTTCAAACAGCACGATGGCAACTGAATTCGAAAGGTTAAGGGATCTCAGCCTTGTGTCCTCGCTCATTGGAATTCTGATAGAGCACCCCGGATTGATTTCCTCCTGCTGCCTGATAAATTCCCGGGGCAGCCCGGCCGTCTCCCTACCGAAGAGAATCATGTCTCCGTCAGCAAAGGCAGCGCTGCTGTATTCCCGGCTTCCCTTGGTGGTGGCAAGAAACATTCTGCGATCTCCGTACTTATCCATGAACTCCCGAAGGCTTTCGTGAACCTCCAGTGTCACATAGGGCCAGTAATCAAGCCCCGCCCTCTTAAGGGATTTGTCGTCAATGGAAAAGCCCAGGGGCTTCACCAGGTGCAGCACCGTTCCGGTGGCGGCACAGCTTCTGGCAATGTTTCCGGTATTCGGCGGGATTTCAGGTTCAACAAGCACAATGTGAAGACTCATAAGTTAGTTCCTGCCGCAGCAATGCTTGTATTTCTTGCCTGAACCGCAAGGACACGGATCGTTTCTTCCGATTTTCGGCGCTGCTCTTCTTACTGTCTTTGATGCCTTGTATTCTTTAACGATTTCTCTGATTTTATCTTCTCCCAGAATGTCCATCCACTGTTCAAGCCCGTATAGATAATCAGCGTCTGCCTTAAGCATGTTGTAGAACAGGGTTTCAGGCACAATCTTAATATCGATTTCCGAATCCTCGTCAAATCCTTCAAGCTCCTGCTTTGTTTCGATGCTTTCGTTTATTCCGTCAAGGAAGCCCATGAAGATTACGGGACGAACCTCGTACTTTGCAGCCAGTTCCCCCAGCTTTCCTGTCATCTTTTCATCAGGATGATCGAGAATGTCGCTGTAGATTTTAGTCTCTGCTCCGCTGTATTCCTCCCAGAATTCATTAAAGGTATCCTGTGTCTGGTTTTCGATAAGGTCCTGCCACTGTTCAAATAATGTTGCCATAGTCTTCTCCTCTTCTGCTATATTGCCTTTGCAATTTCTGTAACATCACCTAGTACTGCGCTGCCTGTCGGAAGCGGGCCTGCTCCCGGACCGTAGAACATAAGCTTGCCCACAAGATTTCCCTTGACATAAACAGCATTGAATTCCTCAAGAACTCCGGCCAGCGGGTGGTAGTTCTTGATGAACGTAGGGCGAACCTCATATTCAAGTTCCCCGTCTTCTCTGAGGGTCGCATGGGCAATAAGCTTGATGACACAATCATTGGCCCTGGCCTCCTCAATCTTTTCCCTTGTAACCCCCGTTATTCCCGTACGTGGAATCTCTGCAGGCGGAACGTATTTATCGAACATGAGGGCCATTAGAATCGAGAGCTTGTTTGCCGCATCAATACCCTCCACATCAGCCGTTGGGTCTGCTTCAGCAAAGCCCTTTATCTGAGCATCCTTAAGGGCATCCTCATAGCTCATGTTTTCTTCCGTCATCTTGTAAAGGATGTAATTTGTCGTACCGTTCACAATACCCAGAACCTCCGTGTACTGATTTACAGCCGCACATCCTGCGAGAGGTGTGAGCACAGGGATTCCGCCGCCTACACTGGCCTCAAATCTGAACTGCACCCCGGTTTTGGCCGCTGCAGCATGGAGTCTTTCCCAGCTTGCCGCTACAGCCGCCTTGTTGGCTGTAACAACGTGTTTACCTGCCAGAAGGGCCTTTTCAATAAACGTTGAAGCCGGCTCAACTCCTCCCAGAAGCTCAATTACTATATCAATATCCGGATCCTGTGTTATTGCTTCGATGCTGTCAACAAACTGTTCCCTTGATACATCGATATCCCTTTCTCTGTCAATATCCTTCTCGAGAATCTTTGTGATGCTTACCTTGCCCCCCACAAGCTTCTCGATCTTTTCTCTGTTCATCTCCAGGGCCTTATACGTTCCTGTTCCGATATTGCCCAGTCCCAGAAGACCAATCTTTATTTCCTTCATTCCGATCCGTTTCCTTTCATATTTGTATTTAAGCTATGACATTATATCATAAATTGCTTCTGTGTTGTTCCTTTACTGCCTGTTTATGGGCTTTCCTGTTTTTTTCGCCCCGGGATCCCCCGACTTTGCTCCTTCTGTGAGAATCTTCTTGATGGTTTTGAAATTAACATCCTTAGGATCCATGTCAAACTTGCTCTGATGCCTCTGCATCGCCTCGTATTTTCTTTGCTCCTCCTGACTCATCTTCAGGTGATCCGGCGGATTCTTCTTGCTGAAGGGCTGATTCGTATCCTCAAACACCTTATTGCACATTACACCCAGTATTATTACCCAGGACAGAAGCAGGAACCAAATCATGATGGCCACCACCGATGACAGTGCGCCGTACATGATATCGTAGTTTACCAGTGTACTGGTGTAGAATGAATACACCCAACTCACCAGCATCATCCCCACAGATGCAAACAGCGCTCCCGGTATTACCGTTCTGAAGGGCCTTCTCACAGTAGGAAGAATGTAGAAGTTGTATCCGATTATAAAGAAATACAGTACAAAACCCAAAGGCCACCTGAGCCACAGCCAGAAGCTGTCCAGTGCGGAGGTATCATCCACATTGAAGATTCTGAATACACCTATAAGAATCACCTTGCCGTAGCAGAGAATAATCATCGCTATTACCAGGGAGACCATGGTGAGAAACATGGTTATTATCGCTCTGGCTCTCTCTATAAAAAAGTTCTTCCCTGTACTTTCTCCCTCAGTGAGAGTATAGTTGGTTATCCTGGAAATGGCAAATGATGCTCTGGACCCCGCCCACAGGGCAATAACCAGAAACACCACGTTACCGAAGCCGATGTAGTTGAACTCAAAAAGACTGTTTATCAGACCGGACATGCGGGTTCCGGTATATTGTTCAATGATTCCCAGGGCGGTCTCTGTGCTTATGTCAAACAGACCCAGAAGCTGTACGAGCAACAGAAATATCGGCACTACAGACAGCATCATATAAAATGAAATCTGCGCCGCGAAGCCATGGTAATACGGGTCCTGAATCTGTCTGAACCCCACTATGAACATTCTCTTCAGTCTGTTAACCAATTTCGTCAAGTTTCTTCCTCAATGCCGCCAGAGCCTTTGCCCTGTGGCTGATTTTGTTTTTAATCTCTCCGCTCAGCTCTCCGAAGGTGCTGTCATACCCATCGGGGACGAACATGGGGTCGTAGCCGAATCCGCAGCTTCCCCTCTCCTCCGTCAGAAGGTGTCCCTCCACCTCTCCTCTGGCAACTATTGAGCTGCCGTCGGGAAATACCATTGTAATTACAGAAACAAACCTTGCTGTTCTCTCTTCATAGGGAACAGTCCTGATAAGCTGTTGAAGCTTACGGTTATTCTCACCGTCGTCGCTGTCATAACCCGGATCCCCCTCCTCCGGCCATATGCCCGGGAAGGCAGCGAAGCGGGCCGAATATACCCCCGGTGCCCCCTGAATGCAGTCCACAACCAGTCCCGAGTCGTCTGCTATTGTAATCTCCCCGCAGATTTTCATTATTTGACTCGCCTTGAGATAAGAGTTTTCCTCAAAGGTTGTTCCGTTCTCTTCAACTTCAAAATCCTCCGGCACCCCTGCTTCATCTCTGGTGATGATATGCATGCCGAAGTCCTTAAGGATTGCTTCTATTTCCACAATCTTGTGTTTGTTCTTTGTTGCCGCTACAATTGTTTTCATGATATCATATTGTATCATAAAAAGCGGTAATGGAGGAATATTTATGGAAATTGTATTACTTGACGGATATACCATCAATCCCGGAGATTTGAGCTGGAAGCGGCTGGAGCTGATGTCGGACAAATTCACAGTCTTTGACAAAACACCTCCCGAAAGGGTTGCCTCCAGAATCGGACTCTGCGATGTACTGATGACAAGCAAATGCCAGATCACCCGGGAGATTATGGCTAATGCTCCTAATCTCAAATACATAGGTCTAACCGCTACAGGCTACAATAACGTGGATGTAAAGGCGGCGGCAGATCTGGGAATAGCTGTAACAAATGTACCATCCTATGCAACCGATGCTGTGGCTCAGCACACCATGGCTCTAATCCTGGAAATGACAAACAACGTGGGGCTTCACAACCGTTCCGTTCAGGAGGGTGAATGGGCGAGCAGCAATTACTTCTGCTACTGGAAAAAACCCGTTACTCTTCTGGCAGGCAAAAGCATCGGCATAATAGGCTACGGTGAAATAGGCAAAAAGGTTGCGGAACTTGCAAAGGCCTTCGGCATGACAGTGAACATCTACAGCCGGGATCCCGAAGCTGCAATGAAATCCGATTACGTATCACTGCACTGTCCGCTCACAGAAGATAATGCGAAGATGGTAAATACCCAGTTCCTGGTAAACATGAAACCGGGAGCTGTTCTCATAAACACTGCCAGAGGCGGCCTCGTGGACGAGAGAGCTCTGGCGGATGCCCTCAAGGCGGGCTTTATTGCAGGTGCCGCAACTGATGTACTTACAACAGAGCCCCCTGAAGATGATTGTCCTCTCATAGGTCTGGACAACTGCATCCTGACACCTCACATGGCCTGGGCACCTAAGGAAATGCGCCAGCTGGTCATCGATACTCTGGCTGACAATCTGGCCGCATGGCTTGATAACAGAATCGTCAACAGGGTTGAGCGATAAGCCAACCTGCTAATTCACAGGATGCGCTGCTCCGTTAGATTAGAATGGTCTGCCCATGAGCATGGGCACGATAACCCAGTAGCCGGCAGTTCCCAGTACAATGCCTGTTATTGCACCTGCCGCAACATCCCGAGGGAAATGAACTCCCCCAAGCACGCGGCAGAATGCAAGCAGCACCCCTGCCATGGCTATTGCCGTTCCCACAGGCGGCCAAAGCACAAAGGCAGTAACGGCTATAATAAAAATCGAAAATATGTGACGGCTCGGAAAGGATTTTCCCGGGCTGTCTTTTTTTATTATGGGCTCCTTAGCCCCCAGCATTTCATATGGTCTGGGGGCGTTAAAGCGGCTCCGGAAAACGCTGACCAGAATGAATGATATTCCCGGCACTGCTATATACGGCAGAATTTCAATCCACCTGTACACAGGTGTTGAAATTGCCAGATATCCAATCATGGCCGGATAGAATATGTAAATTGCCGTGGTCAGAATTCTGTTCACGGCAATTATTGCTTTTGCATATGCTTTATTTCCTGACAAGTTCTTTTGCTTCCTTTCCTGTCATATGCTCAATATCGATTGCGAATACCAGCATAGGCATTCCTTCCTTCTTCAGATCCTCGTCGATTTTTTCCCGGGTTGCCTCAGGCCAGTACTTCAGTGACAGCCTCTTGTGGGCCTCCAGGAATTCCTCGCCGAAATGCTCAAGCTCCCTGACTCTGCCGAAGGCGATGGCGCTGCGGAAGTATGTTGTGAATTCCTCCCCCACAACCTGATCCTGATCTATGACGCAGAAGCTTACCTTGTCCCATTTTCTCATGGCATCAAGTTTGTGACCCTCTTTCGCACAGTGAAAATATATTTTGTCGTCACTGTAAACAAAGCTCAGAGGAACAGCATAAGGGTAATCATCATCTCCAAGCACCGCCAAAACTCCCGATGTGGCCTTAGTGAACACTTCAATGGTTCTCTGTCGTGACATCTCCTGCCCGCCTCTTCTCATTTTTCTGAATTCTGCCATTTTAGCCTCCTTACCTTTCATTTGATACAGCTTCTTTGATTCTATTTCATTCTTTTTCTATGAACTCTATCAGAGCTTCAGCCGCCTTCATTATGTCCTCCCCCTCAGGATTTATACCCAGGTGGGTGTACACCTCTCCGATGTATGTTCCCGTGTCATTCAGACAATCAAACATTTCCCTGATTACAGGCAGGCACTTATCCTGCATCTGCATAGGTCCGAAGGGATTGGCAAAAAAGGTTTCCGAAAGGCCCGTCTCCTGGGTTGTTCCCTTGGCCATTCTTCGTCCCGAAATAAAGGTTGCCGCTGCATCCTCCATTTTTTCAAATTTTCTCATTCCCATACCGTCATCGTAGTTGTTGGCATAGGCGAAAAGATCTATTCTGTGGTTTTTAATGATTTCATCGTACCGGGCGGCTGGTGTGATTACTCTGGAGTTGGCCTGATCCGGATTGAAGAAAATCGATCTGTTCATATCTCTGTAAGGAGCTCCCGGATCAAGGTCGTCCAGCCGTACAAAGGCTCCCGTCTCCGTGCCCTGGGCATAAGGAATTCCATCCTCCGTATGGAAGGTGCCCATGTCGTCAAACACGATTTCCATCTTCTTGATTCTGCCCTCCCCTATCTTCTTGAGAGCTTCTATTGTTTCGGATTTGCCGGCCCCGGAATCTCCCATGAGGCATATGCCCTTCTTCTTGCCTTCATTAAGAGTTATGTCAATAAAGGCTCCGTGAATAGGCAGCCAGCCCCTCTGAATCATTATTGCGTTATGAATGGTGAGAACCATCTTCTTCATGTATCCGAAGTACTCAACCTTACTGCTGCTTGAAACGCTGCCTACCCAGATGTCTTCATCCCTGTCATGATAGAAGGTGCAGCTGTTTTCTCCATCGGGATTTCCGAAGAGCACTATGCCGTCAGGTTTGCCCGCCGTTTCCTCTGCTCCTGCAAGTTCGAAGAGGTTGGCACAGGAAATGCCGTTGGCCATGAAATCCCTGTGGAAGCAGATGAATATCATCAGGCTGCCAACCTTGGCGGGATAACAGAAATATTCCTCCGGATTACCGCTGAAGGTGTAGGCCGGATTCTTTTCGGTCTCAATGAACATGCCCTCTCTCTTGTTTGACTTAGGGTGAAGAATCATGGGTGTTCTCAGCATTATGGAATCGATGAACATGATTCCGTCAAGGAAGCTGTAGCGCTCGCTGAGATTGGTTTCCTCCCTTCTGTAGCAGGCTATTGCCCCGTTTGTTCCCGAAGGCTGCTGACGGTATACTCTGTTCTTCGATCCCTTCAGGGTCTGTTCCAGAGTACGGAAGGTGTCACGAACAAGATGGTTAAATTCCGAGTCCTGATTTACAAAGGCAGTAGACTCCAGATTTCCCAGCCTGTTTGTTGTTACCGAGTATCTCTGGTGATTCTTCCAGAAATCAAAGTATTTCTCCACAAAATCAAGAAAGCTTTCCCTGTCCTGAAGATATGGGTTGTCTATTTCCTCAATGTCCAGCACCAGAGCCGTTCTGCAGACTCTGCAGAGTTCCTTTACCGCTTCCCTTGGCTCCTTTCCTGCCAGTGCCCAGCTGTAAAGCTCCGGATATCTTCCCTTGAGATAGTCCAGATACCTGAGAGTCAGCTCCCTGAACTCCTCTGTTTTCAGAAGCCCCGACTTGGTGGTGGGACATGCCATGTCAAAGTTGATTATTGCCAGATCATCTGTAAGATAAAAATGCTCTTTCATGTATTTCCCCTTTCTGTTGTTTTAAGACCGCCCGAGGGCATGTCCAGTTCTTATCATTATATAACACCTTGAAGAATGAGTCACGGGTAAAATAATGGTTGACTGGTTAGATGCAGCTAACTATAATTAAGCAGTAGGTTATTATTGAGGTGGTACATTTAATGAACATTTTGTGCTGGGTAATTGTAATAACGGCAGTAGCGGGAATAGGCGGAACAGGCCTCGGAGGATATGTCGGGGCGGTTCTGCGCAGAGACTCCACTAGAGGCATCAGCCTTCTTCTTGCCTTTGCCGGCGGAGTGATGATGGCGGTTGTCTGCTTTGATCTTATTCCTGATGCCTTTAATCCGGAGGGGTCTTCAGGCAGCATGCCGGTATGGCTCGTTGTTTCCGGCATTCTTCTCGGCTTTGTTGTGGTGTACATACTCAATCTGTGGATTGACAAATCCACCAATCACGAAGTTGAACACGTTGATGAATTTCATCCCCAGACCCACGACGATCTGGATGAACTGATTCATGCGGATCATTACAATAAACACAGAAACGACAACATCACCGGCAACAAGGATCTCTTCATTGCAGGTCTTGTTATGGCATGTGCCATAGCCCTTCACAATATGCCTGAGGGTATGGTTATCGGCGCATCATATGCAGGAGACTCCTTAAACGCGGAAACCATAATGGGAAGCTCAGGCTTCATCATCGCAATCGTAATCGGACTGCATAACATTCCTGAAGGCATGGCTGTTTCCGTTCCGCTGATATCCGGAGGCATGAACAAGCTGAAGGCCGTACTGGCAACTGCCGCCACGGGTGTGCCAACGGTTCTGGGCGCCATAATAGGATACTGTCTCGGTCTCATAAGTCCGGTATGGCTCTGCGTATCGCTTTCATTTGCCAGCGGCGCCATGCTCTATGTGGTGTTCTGCGAGCTCTTCCCCGAGAGCTTTCTCATGTGGAAAAGCAAAGCCCCCGGCGCCATGGCCCTTATCGGCTGCCTTGTGGGACTTGTTCTGGTATACTGCTAAAACACTGATTGAAATAATGTTCATAAAAAAACGACCATTCCGTGATGGTCGTTTTGTTTTATCTATTTTTCTGTTTTCATGGCCAGCTTGAGAAGTCCCATTTCCATATCGGAAAGGGCCATCTCTCTAACCAGATAATGCTGGAGCTTTCCTGTAGCTGTCATTGGAATTTCCTTTACAAACCTGTAATATCTCGGTCGCTTGTATACCGACAACAAATCCGATTCAATGCAGAATTCAACCATTTCTGAAACTGTAAGGCTGTCGTCCTCGGGAACGATATAGGCCACAACAGCTTCACCTCTCACATTGTCAGGCACTCCCGTTACAGCTGACTGGTGTACCTTCGGATGAAGATTCAGGGCCTCTTCAACTATTGCAGGGTAGATGTTCTCCCCGCTGGAAATTATCATGTCATCCTTGCGGCCTGCAATGGTAATAAACTGCTGCCTGTCCCAGGTTGCCAGATCGCCAGTGTACATCCAGCCGTTTTTGAACTTTCTGGCCTCCTCTTCAGGGTTATCATAGTAACAGTAGGATGACTTAGGCGTGCGGATTATTACCTCACCCACCTCTGTTTCATCCATTGCCGCCATATCCTCCGGATCTGCACTTCTGTCCTCATAAACCTTCACTACTCTAACATCATCGTCAGTACATGCTCTGCCTGCTGTCCCTGCCATTTCAGGCAGCTCGTAAGGTCTGAGGAATGTGTTCCAGAAGGTTTCCGTTGTTCCGTAACCGTTAAAGATGTTCGGTGTAAGAACCTCCTGAACCTTGATGCAGTCCGCCCTCTCAAAGGGCGCACCCATGGTGACTATTCCCTTGAGAGATGAAAGGTCTGCCCCGTACCTTTCCTGCTGTCTGACCAGCATTTTCATTATTGACGGAGCACCTATCATGAATGTCACACCGTACTTCTGAACATACTTCAGTGCCAGCAGGGGCTGGAAGTTTCGCATGATTACCACCTTGCCCCCGGCAAAGAACGTAGGTGCAGGTCCTCCTGAATGTATGCCGCCTCTGTGAAACCAGGAAGTTGTGTTCATGGAAACATCGGTGGCGTTCATTGGGAAATGCATCATTACATCGTGAGCCGAAAGCACCTCGTTGGCATTGTAAAGGGGAACTCCCTTAGGCTTCCCCGTTGTGCCGGAGGTGTACAATCTCATAATCTCATCATACATGTGAGGCACGTAGTCTGTTTCCGGCTCGGTGTCCGGCTGATTCTTAACGAAGTCATCATATCTGACATGACCTTCAGGAGCATCTCCCTCTCCCACCATGATAATGATTTCAGGCCTTCTCTCGGCACTTTCAAGAGCCTTTAATGCCGTTTCCTTTATCTTCTCGTCATAGATGTACGCCTTTGGCTTACTGGAATTCAGGCACACCACAGTTTCACCCGGTGCGAATCCGGGATTGGCAGGGCTTGTTACCGCCCCGATTTTCTGAGGTGCCAGGTATGAGAACACGAACTCCGGGCAATTGGGAAGCTGAAAGAATACAACATCGTCGATTCCCACTCCCTCTGCAGTCAGAGCATTTGCCAGCCTGTTCGCATCCCGATCCAGCTCACTGTATGTCCAGGACCTTTCGAAGGCAGGATCAACCATTGCTTCCTTGTCAGGAAGGCGTCTCACAACCCTTCTGAAACCTTCGATGTATGTGAAGTCATGTTCAAATACTTCTCTGAACATATTCTTATCGTTCATTTTATTCTGCCTTTCCGACTATTATGCTTGAATTCTGTCCGCCGAATCCGAAGGCATTGGACATGGCATACTTGAGATCTGCCGCCTCCGTATTCACAGCAACGTAGTTGAGATCACACTGAGGATCCTTGTTGTCAAGGTTAAGGGTTCCCGGCACGATGCCCTCATTCATGGCTTTGATGCAGGTGATTACCTCCGTAATGCCTCCTGCTCCCATCATGTGACCTGTTGCGGCCTTCGTTGAATTAACAAGAACCTGAGTATCTTCACCGAATACATTCTTTACCGCTTCGGTTTCGCATATATCACCCTTGATTGTTGCTGTTCCGTGAGCATTGATGTATCCAATCTCTTCCGGACGGATACCGGCAATTTCTATTGCCTGTTTCATGCACAGAATCTCACCTTCGCCATCCGGTCTTGGTGTTACAGGATGATAAGCATCTGTATTGTTTCCCCAGCCTGCAAGGTAAGCGTGCACCTTGGCCCCTCTTGCCTTTGCGTGCTCCTCGGTTTCAATTACGATAGCTCCTGCTCCCTCACCGGAAACGAAACCATCTCTGTCCACATCAAATGGTCTGCAGGCATGCTGAGGATCATCGTTGTTAGGTGACAGAGCCTGGGCTGAGGCCAGTGACTGGAACAGCAGCGGCTTGAGAGCCGACTCTGCGCCTACGGCAACCATTACATCCGCCATTCCCGCCTGAATAAGGGTTGCTGCCAGAGTTATGGCATCGCCCCCTGATGCGCAGGCTGTGTTCAGTGTCATGCTTGGTCCGTGAATGTCATGGGCAATTGCCAGCTGTGATGCGCAGACATTTCCCAGAGCCTTCGGCAGAAATCTCGGTCCCACCTTTTTTATCTTAGCTTCAACGTAGGTCTTCTCGGTTTCCGTAATGGTTCCGAATCCGTTCAGTGCCGTTCCCACTGTGATTCCCGTTCTGTATGGATCACCCAGTCCGCCGCAGTGGGATATTGCCTCCCCTGCAGCCACATAGGCAAGCTGCATGAATCTGTCAAGCTGACCTGCCAGCTTTCCCGGCATGTAATCTTTCGGGTTGAAGTTTTTAACCTGTCCCGCAAACCTGATTGGAACCTCTTCAAATTCCGGATCGTCGATAAAATCTATTCCTGTCTTGCCGGCAAGGAGATTCTGCCAGTACTCCTCCACGCCGATACCGATGGGAGTAACTGCTCCCATTCCGGTTATAACCAGTTTTTTCATGATATTACTCCCCGTCATTCTTTATGAGCACAAAGGAAAACTCGGCTGAAACAGCCTTCTTTCCGTCTACATAGCCCTCGCCCTTGGCGAAGCAGAATGCGCCCATCTTTCTGATTATCTGACACTTTGACTCGAAGGTGTCCCCCGGCTTGACAGGAGTCTTGAACTTCACTTCCTTAAGTCCCGAGAACATTGTGCCTGTTCCTTCGCTGACATCGTCCGCCAGAAGAACGCAGCAGGACTGGGCCAGCATCTCGCAGAGTATGACTCCCGGAACAACAGGATTGCCCGGGAAATGACCCTTCAGGAAAAACTCGTCTCCGGTAACATGGTACTTGCCGTGAGAAACATTGCATTCCTCTTTTTCGTCGTATTCCACATATGCTTCGTCTACAAGAAGCATATTATCCCTGTGGGGGAGTATTTTCATTATTTCGTTTCTGTCCATTTTCTGAATCCTATACATGCATTGTGTCCGCCAAATCCCAATGAGGTTGACAGAGCACAGGTGATATCTTTCTTAACTGCTTCGTTCGGTGTGTAGTTGAGGTCACATTCCGGATCCGGCACATCAAGACCGATTGTAGGCGGAATGATTCCCTCACATATAGCCTTTATTGAAGCCACCGCTTCAACAGCTCCCGTACCGCCAAGCATGTGTCCTGTCATGGACTTTGTGGAGCTGATTGCCAGATCGTATGCACCGTCTCCGAACACCTTCTTAAGAGCCAGTGTTTCAGACTTGTCGTTTAATGGTGTTCCTGTACCATGGGCGTTAACATATATCTCTGACGGATCAGGGCTGCCGCTTTCAATCCAGGCATTTCTGATTGCTGCTGCTCCTGCCTTTGCTTCAGGATCCGGTGCTGTCATGTGATATGCATCGCAGGTTGAGCCGTAGCCTGAAAGCTCAGCGTAAATCCTGGCACCTCTTGCCTTTGCATGTTCTTCACTTTCGAGAACCAGAGCTCCTGCGCCTTCACCCATAACGAATCCGCCTCTGTTCAGATTGAACGGAAGACTGGCTCTCATAGGATCATCTGTCATGTTCAGAGCCTGCATCTTAACAAATCCGCCAAGGCTTGAACGTGTTACGGCTGCCTCTGTACCGCCGCTTATCATTACGTCTGCATATCCGTGTCTGATCATTCTCAGAGCCTCTCCGATGGCATTTGTTCCCGATGCGCATGCGGATACGGCAGGAAGTGCAGAGCTCTGCATTCCGTATCTGATTGCAATGGTTCCTGCAGCCATGTTTGGTATCATCATTGGAATAAAGTACGGAGAAAAGAATCTCGGTCCTTTCTCCAGATATTTTTCAAAGTTGTTTTCGAAGGTTTCTATTCCGCCGATTCCTGATCCGAAGTACACGCCGGCTCTCTCCGGTTCAAAGTTTCCTTCGATACCGCTGTCCTTAACAGCCTGTACTGCGGCACCTACGGCCATCTGCACGTTGTGGTCGGACTTTCTTATCTCTCCCTTTTCCATATAATCGAGGGGATCGAAGCCCTGTACCTCTGCACCGATCTTTACTGCGAAATCGCTGGTGTCAAATCTGGTAATGTGTCCGATTCCGCAAACGCCTGAAGTCAGATTGCTCCAGAATGTATTCATGTCGCTTCCAACAGGGGACACCACACCCATTCCTGTTACAACTACTTTTCTTTCCATGAATTTTTCCTTTCTGCTAGGCTATATGTCCATGCCGCCGTCAATGTTGATAACCTGACCGGTGATGTATGATGAGCTGTCTGACGCAAGGAATGCGATGAGCTCTGCCACCTCTTCAGGTTTTCCCATTCTTTTCATTGGAATTGATGCTATTACCTCTTCGTTGTCTGCAAACTCAGCTGTCATCTCTGTGCCCACAAATCCCGGAGCAACCGCGTTGCATCTTACTCCTCTCGAAACCAGTTCTCTGGCAACTGACTTGGTTATTCCGATTACACCGGCCTTTGATGCACTGTAATTTGTCTGTCCGGCATTACCCATTGTGCCTGCAACTGAGGCGATGTTGATAATGCTTCCGGACTTCTGCTTCATCATTATAGGGGCACAGTGTCTTACCATGTTGAAGGTGCCCTTCAGATTAACATCGATAACCTGGTCAAAGGCCTCTTCCTTCATCATTGCCAGAAGACCGTCCTTCCTGATTCCTGCACAGTTTACAAGAATATCAATTGAGCCGAATTCCTTCTTGATTTCGGCTGCTGCCTTCTTAACAGCCTCGAAGTCTGTTACATCCAGGCTTATTGCCTTTGCACCGTTTCCTGCCTTCTGAAGGTTCTCGATGAGCTCTGCGGCGCCATCAATATTTCTGTCAACAACAACGATGTTTTCTGCTAGCTGAGCCAGTCTGATGGCAGTCTGCTTGCCGATACCACTTGCTCCGCCTGTAATTACTGCTGTCTTAGCCATTGTTTTTAATCCTTTCCACTACCTGTTCCAGGGTTTCAACGTCGCACACATTCAGCATTGTAACGTTCTTTGATATCCTTGTTATCATCTTCGTGAGTGCCGTTCCCGGCCCAACCTCAACAAAGGTGTCAACTCCCTGTTCAATCATGTTCTCTATCAGAGTCTTCCATCTTATAGGATTTGAAATCTGTTCCACCAGAAGATTCTTTATTTCCTGTTCCTCTTCTGCATAAGGCCGGGATGTTCTGTTTGAGTATACAGGAATTTCAGGTGCCTTGAAGGCTTCTCCGGCAATCGTTTCTTCAAACTTGTCGGCAGCCTCCTTCATGAACGGTGAGTGGAAGCCTCCGCTTACCTCAAGAATTCTCACCAGTCCTCCGGCCTCCTTTGCCTCAGGCGCAAAGGCAGCAAGCTCTTCCCTGTCTCCTGCTACTGTTATCTGACCCTTGCAGTTAAAGTTAACCGGGAAAACGTTTTCGTATTTGCTGCAGAGCTCTTCCACTTTCTCGTCGGACAGCTTGAGAATCGCAGCCATTCCTGTGTCGCACTTCTCGCTTGCCTCCTGCATGAGACGTCCTCTCTTCTGCACAATGGCAAGGCCCTTTTCATAGGAGAAGGATCCCGCATAAGCCAGAGCCGAAAGCTCTCCCAGGGAGTATCCTGCAACCATGTCGGCCGTTATGCCCTTTTCTTTAAGTGCCTCTGCTATGGCCAGATTAACGGTGTAAATACAAGGCTGTGTGTTCTCTGTACGGGACAGAACCTCCTGCTCCGCTTCAAAACACTGCTTCGACGTTCCCTCTCTGACCTGATCAGCCAGCTCAAAAACCCGGGCTGCGGCACTGCTGTATTCAGCAATGTCCTTACCCATTCCCGGTTTCTGTGCACCCTGACCTGCAAATACAAAAGCTATTTTACCCATTTTTCCAATCCTCCGATTATTTCTTCAGCTCCTGAAATGAGGCTGCTGATAATCTCGCTGCAGGTTTCCTTCTTTGTTACCATTCCGGCAATCTGACCTGACAGGAAGCAGCCGTTCTTTTCATCACCGTCCTGTACTGCCATACGGAGTTTTCCTGCGGCGTACTTATCCAGTTCCTCGTCGGAAATGTCCGTGTACTCTATCTTGGCATACTGTCTGGTAAACTGATTTCTTATGCTTCTAACGGGGTGACCCAGTCTTCTGCCTGTTACTGCAGTCGCCGTATCTCCCGCTTTAATAATCTTATCCTTGTAGTTTTCATGGATGCCGCATTCATCAGCAACAAGGAATCTTGTACCGATTTGAACAGCCTTTGCGCCCAATGCAAAAGCAGCAGCTACTCCCCTGCCGTCGGCAATTCCGCCTGCCGCAACTACAGGAATGTTAACTGCATCACAAACCTGAGGAACCAGAGCCATTGTGGTCAGTTCCCCTATGTGTCCGCCGCTTTCACCGCCCTCTGCGATTACTGCAGCTGCTCCGCATCTTTCCGCAAGCTTTGCCATGGCCACCGACGGAACTACAGGTATTACCTTGATTCCCGCCTCAAGCCAGAGCTTCATGTATTTTGAAGGGTTTCCGGCGCCGGTGGTTACTACGCTCACCTTTTCATCGGCTACCACCTGTGCAACGTCATCGGCAAATGGACTAAGCAGCATGATGTTTACGCCAAACGGCTTGTCTGTCAGCTCCTTGGCCTTTCTTATCTGTTCCCTTACATAATCTGCATCTGCATTGCCCGCAGCAATGATTCCAAGGCCGCCGGCCTCGGAAACTGCTGCTGCAAGCTTTGCGTCGGCAATCCATGCCATACCGCCCTGAAATACCGGATATTCAATACCCAGCATTTCGGCAATTATTCCCTTATTCATTGTCACCCATCTTTTCTTCAACGAACTTCACCAGATCAGCGATTGTATCCAGATCTCTGTCCAGATCCATCTGAAGCTCCAGTGCTTCTTCCAGTTCCATTACCAGTTCAACTGCGTCCAGAGAGTCAATTCCCAGTGATTCGAAAGTTGACTCCATCTTTACTTCTTCTACGTCACAATCAAGGTGTTCTGCAACTGTTGCACGGATTTTTTCAAATAACATTTTCTTTCCTCCCTTATTAGCGTTTCGCTTTCTAATTGTTAGTTTGTCTATCTATTGGAGTATATATTGACTTTCACAGGATGTCAAGTTCATGCTCCGGCTATGCCTGCACCTTCTCGAAGTCCGATGCAGGGTGTTTGCACAGAGGGCATATGAAGTCTGCAGGAAGTTCCTCTCCTTCATACTCGTATCCGCAAATAATACATCTCCAAATAGTCTTGCCTGATTCTGCCGTTTCGGCTTTCTGAGGCTTCGGCTTGATATTTTCCATATAGTACTCATATGTTGCCGAGCCTTCTTCACTAAGCACCTTCATGTCGGTGCATTCTCCGACGAACATTGTATGTGATCCCAGATCTTCTGTCTTTGTAACCTTCACAGAGAAGTAAGCGTTTGTCCCCTCAGTGATGAATGCCAGTCCGTTTTCGCTTCTTTCCCATGCTCCGAAATCTGCGAATTTATCACATTCTCTTCCTGTCTGGAAACCGAAGTGTTTAAACAGATCGAATGCGGCAGCCTTGCTTATTACAGACACGTTGAATTCTCCTGTATCCATAATCATGTCATGGGTGTAGTTTGCCTTGTTAACACAGATGCTGAGCTGATTCGGTTCCGATGCGGCCTGTATGGCTGTGTTGATGATGCAGCCGTTATCCTTGTCCCCGTCTTTTGCCGTAAGGACGAACAGCCCGTAACTTAATTTGTACATTGCTTTCTTATCCACTGTTATCTGCTCCTTTCAATGTCAAATCATGTAGCCAATTATTTTTTCCATTATACCGCCAAGTACCATCGTTACCGGCAGTGTAACTATCCACGCTGTGAAAATGTTTCCCGCTACTCCCCATTTAACCGCAGACTTCCTGCGGGCAGAGCCAACTCCCATGATAGATGTTGTTATTACCTGGGTTGTACTGACAGGTGCCCCCAGAAATGTCATCAGCTCAATTACAATGGCAGATGATGTCTGTGCCACGAATCCCGATGCCGGGTTAATCTTTGTTACGCCGGCACCCATTGTCTTCATTACTTTCCAGCCCCCGACAGAGGTTCCTGCAGCCATTACAACGGCGCAGGAAATCTTTACCCAGATAGGGACTCCTTCATCGGCTCCCACCAGCCCTCCTGTTACAAGGGCCAGCGTTATTATTCCCATGGTTTTCTGGGCATCGTTGTTACCATGGCTGAATGCCACAACTGCCGATGAAATTACCTGCAGCTTGATGAACACCCTGTTCACATGACTCTGGGACCATTTCGCAAATGCCTTATAAAGGACTTTCATTCCCAGGAATCCTATCAGAAGTCCCAGCAGAGGTGATGTGAACAGAGGTATGATGACCTTGGTGACTACTCCGCTCCATATTATGTGTTCCGTTGACATGGTGTATACGATTACTGCCCCCACCAGACTTCCTATCAGGGCATGGGATGAACTGCTGGGAATTCCCATCCACCATGTGAACAGGTTCCATATTATTGCCCCCAGCAGTGCCGCCAGAATAACGTACTGCTCAAGCTGAATGTCCACAAGTCCTTTGGAAATTGTCCCGGCAACCTTCTCACTTGCCATGGCCCCTATGAGATTCATAACTGCAGCCAGCGCTATGGCGCGCCCCGGAGTCAGAGCCTTCGTATAAACCGCTGTGGCTATGGCATTTGCAGTGTCATGAAATCCATTGATAAATTCGAACACCAGGGCAAAGGCAATAACCATGATAAGAATGGTGCTAAGCATTTTTTACCACCACTCCTCTTACTGTATCAGCCAGATGCTCGCATGCGTCCAGCGTTTCTTCCATTGTTTCGTAGAGGTCCTTCCATTTAATCACTTCTATCGGGTCCGTCACATCTCTGAAAAGCTTTCCCAGAGCTCTTCTGAAGACTGCATCCCCCAGATTCTCAAGCCTGTTTATTTCAATAATGGCTTTCACTGCATTATCTGTTTTCTTGTTGTCCGGAAGACTGTCAAACAGTGATTTTATCTGTGACGTGGAGTCGTCAATCAGATTTCCCATCTCCACCGCATCGCTGAGCATGTTATCAATGCCGTAAATCTGGAACTTGCTTGCCGTATCCTCAATATAATCCGCAAGGTCATCCAGCTGATTGGCGATTGTGAAAATATCCTCTCTGTCAAATGGAGTAATGAACGACTCGTTCAGTATCTCCAGAATCTTGTGAGACTTCGCATCACATTCCGTTTCAGTTATTTTCAAGTCTGCAATCGCTCTCTCCACATTGCTGTAGTTGTTGATGATTCTGCCGAAATCAGAACCCATTTTATCAAGGGTATCGGCAAAATCCTTAAACATGGTAAAGAACACATCTTCCTTCTTTCTTCCAAAAGCCATTTTTTCTTAATTCTCCTTACAAGTATACTATACTGATTTGAACCTCGTCCCGAGCCAGTTAGCTCAACCACTATTTTAGATTATTAACAGGTAATGGTCAACAAATAACCTTGCGGCGCCGGCAATACATTCCCCACGGCGCCGGTGATACATGCCCCTGGGACGCCAATAATCACGAACTTTTTTCAGCTGCCGCGAGAAACGTTGAAATTTCACAATGTCATTAACTTAAGGGTAGTGAGAAATATTTTTCAT
>JBJESQ010000008.1:0-13487 GCA_051882875.1 Lentihominibacter sp.
TTTATTCAGATTAAATGGTCCCCTAATTTTATTTTTTGATTACTGCCTTCACTGTTCCTCTTGGGTCTGAAACAAGAAGAATAACCAGCCAGATAATCATTCCCAGAGCAAGTACTGAGAATCCCAGGAATCCGTCGTTAATCATGTCGGCTCCTGCAGGTGCGAAGAATTCTGCACCCTGCTCAACATATTCAAATACAGCATCTATCATCCACATAAGTGCTGCACCCCAGTACATGAAGCAAAGGGCGCTGATCTTAAGATCGCGACTCTTTTCATTTGTGTACCATATTACTGTAGCAATGACTGCTGCAAAAATTGTAATCAGTAATGTCATAAGCGCCTCCTACTTTGCTTCTACCTGTGCCTTTGGCTCTCTCTTGGCAATTACATTAGTCACAATTACCATACCAACCCATACTGCAGTAATAAGTACTGCCATACATGTACCTGCTGTAGCCATCTCGTGAAGCATTTCCGCACGATCAGCCGGATTTGCCGCTGCTGTCAGGAACGGAGCCCAAGGAACAACTTCACCATGCCATACATGTTCGAAGCAAAGAAGTGCTGCTCCTCCCCAAAGCATATATGAAAGCCATGAAAGCTGCTTAACAAACAGAGGCTTCTCTGCCTTTGCAGGTTCCTTGATTTCAGCTTCTGCTTCAGTATGTTCAATACAAACTTCTTCTTTTTTTGATTCTGCTATCTTAGTAGCTGCTGTTGCAACAATTGCCTCTGCTGCAGGTACCAGAAAACATGCCATATAATACCTCCTATTTACTCTGTTAAAGCTATATATTGATTGTTGACAACAGTATAAACAGAACATCCCCCGGATACAAGCCGCCACGGGGGATGTTTTTTGATTTTATTATATTCATTGGTATTACTGGGTTTCAGGGCATTTTGTGATACATTACAACCCGTATCCCCCCTACAGTACCATCTACATTTCAGACATTTTTTTGTAGGTCTCGTACTTTTCTCTGGCATCCTCTTCTGTCATTTCAAACAGCTTTTCGGCAACTGAAGGGAACTCCTTGGCAAGTGACGAGTATCTTATCTGTCCCATTATGAAATCCCTGAAGGATGCAGTCGGTTCACCGGAGTCGAGAATGAACGGATTCTTTCCTGACTTCTTGAGATCAGGATTGTATCTGTAGAGATGCCAGTAACCCGCTTCAACGGCATCCTTTATGTTCTCCTGGGATTTGCCCATTCCCTTCTTGATGCCGTGGTTGATGCACGGTGCATATGCGATTATCAGAGAAGGTCCGTCGTAGGCCTCCGCTTCAAGCATAGCCTTCATCAGCTGATTCTTGTCGGCTCCCATGCCAACCTGTGCCACATAAACATATCCGTATGACATAGCCATCAGACCCAGATCCTTCTTCTTGATTCTCTTACCGGAGGCTGCGAACTTCGCTATCGCCGCCGTCGGCGTTGCCTTTGAGGCCTGACCGCCGGTATTGGAATATACCTCTGTATCGAATACGAGTATGTTGATATTCTCACCTGATGCCAGAATGTGATCCAGTCCGCCGTAGCCTATATCATAGGCCCATCCGTCACCGCCAAGAGCCCACACAGACTTCTTAACCAGATAATCCTTCGCTTCCAGGATTCTCTCGCAAAGGCTTCTCACAACACTGTCTGTGGTATCCACAGCATTTATCGCCTCAACAACCTTCTCGCTCTTTGCCCTGGTTTCCTTCCTGTCGTCTTTGTATTCCAGCCATTCCTCAAGAGCTTCCTTCAGCTTTTCGTCCACGTCAAGCTCCAGCAGCGCCCTCATGTTTCTTTCGATTTTCTCACGCATCTGCTTTACTGCCATGAGCATTCCGTAGCCGAATTCCGCGTTATCCTCAAACAGGGAATTTGCCCATGCAGGTCCTCTGCCCTTCTCGTCCGTACAATACGGCATCGATGGAGCTGAAGCACCCCAGATTGATGAGCAGCCTGTTGCATTGGCAATTATCATCCGATCGCCGAAGAGCTGAGTTGCCAGCTTGATATATGGGGTTTCTCCGCAGCCTGCGCATGCTCCCGAGAATTCAATATACGGCTTTCTGAACTGACTTCCCTTGACAGTATCGCCGTTATATTTCTCTTCTCTGCGAGGAAGCTTTATTCCGAATTCCCAGTTTGGCGCTTCGTGTACAACATCTCTGTACGGCTTCATCACCAGGGCCTTTTCCTTAGCAGGACAGATATCGGCGCAGTTGCCGCAGCCCATGCAGTCCATTGCGGAAACCTGCATTCTGTAGTTGAGTCCTGCCACATCCTTGCCCATTGCCTTGATGGTCTCAAAGCCCTCCGGAGCCTTCTCAAGCTCCTCATCGGTGGCAAGAATCGGTCTGATTGCCGCATGAGGACAAACGAATGCGCACTGATTGCACTGAAGACATGAATTCTTCTTCCATTCAGGCAGATAAACTGCCACACCCCGCTTCTCATACGCTGAAGTTCCCGGCGGGAATGTTCCGTCTGCAGCCTCAGCGAAGGCGCTAACCGGAAGATCGTCTCCTGCCTTGCTGGTCATAGGAATCTGTACATTTTCGATGAATTCCGGAAGTTCATGATACTTTTCCTTCTCATCCTCAGCGTCTTCCCATTCAGGCGGTATTTCTATTTTCTTGATTGATCTGATGCCTGCGTCAACTGCCCGGCAGTTCATGTCAACGATTTCCTGGCCTTTGCGCTTGTATGTCTTCTCGATACCCTCCTTCAGGTACTTGACAGCTTTGTCAATCGGAATTACTCCCGTAAGCTGGAAGAAGGCCGCCTGCATTATCATGTTGATTCTGCTTCCAAGTCCTATCTCCTCGGCAATGTTCCATGCATCAATTACATAGAAATTGATTTTTTTCTTTGCCAGATCTCTCTTCATCTTCGCAGGAAGAGCCTTATCTATTGCATCTATATCCTTCCAAAGGCAGTTAAGCAGGAATGTTCCGCCCTTATCAAGCTCCTTGAGCATGTCGTACTGTCTTATGTAAGCCTGGTTGTGACAGGCTACGAAATCGGCTCTGTTGATAAGATATGTGGACTGAATCGGCTGTTCACCGAATCTCAGGTGGGATACCGTGAGACCTCCTGATTTCTTTGAATCGTAGTCAAAGTATCCCTGGGCGTAGAGATCTGTCTTGTCTCCGATGATTTTGATAGCCGTCTTGTTGGCACCTACAGTTCCGTCGGAGCCCAGCCCCCAGAACTTGCACTTGATGGTGCCCTTCGGTTCTCTGGCAATTCCTTCAGTATACGGCAGTGAGCTGCCTGTAACGTCATCTTCAATACCCACTGTGAAATTGTTCTTTGGTTTCTTATGATACAGATTGTCGTATACGGAGTGTACCATTCCCGGTGTGGTATCCTTGGAACCGATGCCGTATCTTCCGCCGTAAACCTCAGGTGCGTTTCTCATGCCGTAAAGAGCAGTCTTAACATCCTGATAGAGAGGCTCTCCAAGTGATCCCGGCTCCTTCGTTCTGTCTAGAACAGCAATTCTTTCAACTGTCTTCGGCAGAACATCCAGGAAATACTTTTTAACAAACGGTCTGTAGAGTCTTACCTTGATAAGTCCCACTCTGTGGCCGTCTTCAATCATCTTGTTCATGGTCTCTTCTATGGTTTCACATACAGATCCCATTGCCACGATTACATTCTCTGCATCCGGCGCACCTACATAATCAAAAGGCTTGTAGCTTCTGCCGGTAAGCTCGCTAATCTGATCCATGTAATCCTTCACGATTTCAGGCACTTCATCGTAATACCTGTTTGATGCTTCCCTTCCCTGGAAGTAAACGTCAGGATTCTGGGCAGTTCCCCGTATTACAGGATGTTCCGGATTCAAGGCTCTGGCTCTGAATTCTGCCAGGGCATCCCAGTCAACCAGCTTCCTGAAGTCATCATGATTGAACACATCTATCTTCTGAATTTCATGTGATGTTCTGAATCCGTCAAAGAAATGAAGAAACGGCACCCTGCCCTTAATAGCCGAAAGATGAGCAATGCCGCCAAGGTCCATAACCTCCTGAACAGAGCTTGAGCAGAGCATCGCATATCCCGTCTGCCTGCATGCCATTACGTCAGAATGATCTCCGAATATGCAAAGCGCATGGGTGGATATGCTTCTTGCCGCAACATGAATAACGCTGGGCAGAAGTTCACCTGCCATCTTGTACATGTTTGGTATCATAAGAAGCAGACCCTGTGATGATGTATATGTTGTCGCAAGCGCTCCCGCCTGAAGGGAACCGTGTACAGCGCCTGCCGCACCGCCCTCAGACTGCATTTCCACTATTTTAACCGGTTGTCCGAATATGTTTTTTTTGCCGTATGCCGCCCATTCGTCAACAGTCTCCGCCATAGGCGATGACGGTGTAATAGGATAAATTGCCGCCACATCCGTAAACGCATAAGATACGTGTGCCGCGGCAGTATTTCCGTCCATAGTCAGCATTCTTTTTGCCCTCATTTATAGTCCTCCCAACTCTACTTATTAGAAAAAAATAATAATGTATCGATTTTAGCACATTAACGTACTATACATCAATCATGTTTTAAAAAGTATACAATACACATAAAAATACAACAAGGGCGCAAGATTGTTATACTAACGATTGTTACTGTGCATTCAGCACAAAGAAAATAGGCGGGTGCACTTACAATGCAGTGCATCCGCCCGACGGTCAGTTATTTTAGTAATTATACTTGATTGACTTGATTGCATTCATTACAGCTTCCTCATCCATTTCATCGGTACCAACCACCTGAACCAGTACAGGATGATTGTTGTTAACTGTATAGTAATTCATGGATGTGGAGTTTGCTTCGTGTTCCAGATACTCATAATCGCCTATAGTAACCTTAGTGTACTCTTCTGTTCCATAGGTATCCTTGGCTTCGAAGTCAGCCAGCATCATATCCAGAGTGTATTCCTCTCCGTTCTTCCAGGAAGGACATCTCATTTCCCAGGTAATATCCTCACCTTCTCTGACTGAACCGTCAATAAGCACATATGAACCGGAGCCTGCTCCGTCTCCTTCCCTGGCCATCAGTATTTCTTCATCACCTGCCTTTGCTTCAGTGATGTAATCCGGAATATCAAGCGGTGTTACCGAGATAGCTCCGCTCTCTGTTGATACTGCCGGATCCTCTGCAGGCGCCTCTTCTCCCGAACCGCCTCCGCAGGCCGCAAATGTCATTGCCATTGCCAACACCATTACTGCAATTAACAGCTTTTTCAGATTCTTACTCATCCTTTGCCTCCATTTCATAAAACTATTTATAACTGCTTAATAAATACAACTTGTATATCATGCCGGGCCGGTCTGCCTTTGGCATCCTAGAATTTACCCGAGGAACCGCCGTGGGTTTCTCCTGATGAGCTTGTGTGGGTTGAGCTTCCTGAATCATCATCATCGTCCTCAATGAGCACCCTGTCCAGATTTCTGTACAGAAACTTATCGCTCTTGCCCGTTAGCTTGACTCCGCCTATATACTCTCTGGCGCCTGCCCTTTTCATGACACTTTTGAGGCTCTTCTTCTCTCTTATGGTCAACACCAGCGCTATAATCAATCCCGCAATCAGGCATGGGATAATCAGCAGAACATAGAGTATTTTGCCTGCTTTGCCCGGCAGATTGTGTGAATCGTAAGGTTCTCCCGCTCTTGCCTTATCAAGGAAATCATCACACTGATCCGCGAAGATGTTAAAGGCCTCTGCATAGCTTCCATCCCCAAGAGGTGTGAGAACCTTGTTCATGATGTATTCCTGTCCCGCATCAGTGAAGGCTTTTATGCCGAAGGCGTGGGTGGATATTGCCCAGTCGCGGTTTTCCATGCTTATCACAAGCATTACTCCGTCGGCGTTATCACCCATTCCGTAACCGTTATAGTCAAAATAGTCATCAGCAAATTCCGTTGCCGTCTTGTCTCCCAGAGTATCTACGGTAACAATGGCAACATCACACTGCCACTTCTCGCTTACATCATCCAGCTTACCGGCAAGAGCCGTTTCCTCATCTGCTGTAAGCAAATCAGCATCATCCACCAGCCTTAAAGGATGACCTTCTCCTTCAGCTGTATCTGTATCAGCTGCTGCCACCGGCACCGCCATCATCAGGCAGAAGACCAGTGATAATAAAACTGCAAATATCTTTCTTTTCATCTCACCGCCTCCTTACCAGAATAACTTAAGCAGCATGCAGCCGCCATAAAGCAGCGCCGTCCATATGAGTGCAGTAACTCCGTAATACCTGCACAGGCCAAGGCTGTCCACCGGCAGATCCCCGGCAAATTTACCGGTCTGGCCGTTCATGGCAAAGGTATAGGCCGTTCCCTTATATGTGGCGCTAAGCAGCCACACAGGATAGAGAGCGTATTTCGCCTTGCCGCCTTTGATGGATATATTGCTGCTTCTGCCGTTTACACTGCTGTAGCCCTTGACAGTGTTTCCCAGGGCCTCCTCAACGCTGTATTTAATCCTCTCATTTGCCCTCGCTTCACTGGCCTTGTCATCTACATCGTACTTGTCAGCAAGATAACCGGCAAGGTAGGCTGTCTCGAAATTCACCGCATCCTTAAAGTGGAACGGCTCAATGGATTCCATCAGATCATCCGCCAGCTTCTCGGAGCCGTCAACAGGAATGTTCCTGAAGGTTACATTGCCCTTGCGGGTTGCGTTGTAGTATTCGGTTTCCGTACATTCGTATTTACCCTCGGTCCAGCTCTTTCTCTTCTCAGCGCTGAAACTCATCTCACCGTCAGCGTCACCGTCAAAGAGCCAGAAGGGAACATAAACCCCCTTTATTTCCTCTATGTGCTTTTCGCTTTTGAAGGCCCGTGGAACGTATTTTCTCTTGTTCACGAACTTTTCGAAGTTCTTCATGGCCTGCTTCTTATCAAACTTGAAAGGTATCACATAATCGGGCTTGAGATCCCCGGAAAACTGTCCCTTCATAACCACCCTGTTGCCGCAGTACGGGCAGGTGGTGGAGCCCAGGTTCTCGTCACCGATTATTTCGCCGGCGCAGGATTCGCATACGTATACACGCATTCCGTCAGTTTCTCCCTCCTGCCACTGACCTCCTGCAGCCTCCCAGCTTACATTGTCTTCATGTTCTCTGCTTTCATCGGAGTTCAGCTCCTTTAAGGCCTCTACATCAAACTCCGAATCGCAGTACGGGCACTTCATTTTCTGTGTGCCCGGGTCGAACTCCACCGAGCCTCCACAGGCCGGGCACTTGAATTGTTCCAATCCTGACATTATTCTTCTCCCCTGCATTCAAAAGTTATAGTTACTACCGACTTAACTTCAGCTCCGTCCGATGAGTAGCTGCTCTCACTTGTCATAACCAGGTTTCCGTCCTTAAGCTCCGCAGTCAATGCTGAAGCATCCTCATCTGAATCCTCCATGGTAATGGTATACACACCCTCGGATTCTGTCCATGTCATAGGCCCGCTGATTTCCATGAAGGAAAGCTCTCCCGTCCCGTCTTCCGAGGCCTTAAGTGCAGCCATCTTGCTTATCTTCTTGCTGAAGAGCTCCTCAAGGTCTTCCTTGTTCATCGTGACACCATTGTCCTCCATGGTCATGTCAACACATTCCCACACTCCCACGATTGAGGTGGCTTCGATTCTTTCCGCTTTCTCACCGGTATCGGCTGCCGGTTCGGTTTCTCCGCCGTCTCCACCTCCGCATCCGACCATGCAAAGGCAGCAAACCAGCAAGGTCAACAACGTAAAAAGTACTTTCCTCATCCTAAGACCTCCTCTCTATTTCACATCCCTGTCATCAAATATATCTCCACATTCCGGGCAGAACTTTGGCGGGTTCTCAGGGTCCTCCGGCTCCCAGCCGCATTTGTCGCACTTGTAGAGCTTAGCCCCTGCAGGCCTGGCCGCTCCGCACTCGCTGCAGAATTTGCCTTTGTTCAGCGCTCCGCAGCTGCAGGTCCATCCTGTTTTCTCCGCAGGTCTGGGACTTCCGCATTCAGGACAGAATTTTCCTTCGGCCATATTGCCGCACTGACACTTCCAAGCGTCAGGAGAAGGTGCAGGCGCTGCCGGCTGTTGAGGCTGCTGCGGCTGTTGAGGCTGCTGCGGCTGTTGAGGCTGCTGGGAATCACCCTGCTGCCCCATTGCGTACAGATTCTGCGGATTCATTCCGCCTCCTGCCTGATTCGCCATGCCAAGTCCCATGAAGCCCATCATAGCTCCCCCTTCATTGGATGCTGCTGCCTCCATGGCGCTTGCCTGTGCGCTCACCAGTGCAGCCGCCGCCATGGTCGGATCCTTCATTACAGCAGCCTTCTGCAGATCCTTGATCATCTGCTCGTCTTCCTCGGAGGCTTTCACAGTGTTCACTCCGAAGGAAACCACCTCCAGACCTCTCAGCTCCGCCCACTTGTTGGACAGTTCATTGTTCAGTGCTTCCCCAAGCTCCGCAGCATGACCCGGAATGGCGCTGTATCTTATGCCCATCTCCGATATTCTGGCAAAGGCAGGCTGCAGCGCCGTAAGCAGCTCAGCCTTCAGCTGACTGTCAATCTCTCCTCTCTCGTAGCTGTCCTCCACATTTCCGCATACATTGGTATAGAACAGCATAGGATTAACAATCCTGTAGGAGTATTCCCCATTGCACCTTATGGCTATGTCCACATCCAGGCCTATGTTCTTATCCACAACTCTGAATGGCACAGGATTAACGGTGCCGTACTTGTTTCCTACTATTTCTTTAGTGTTGAAATAGTATATTCTCTGATCTCTTCCTGCTCCTCCGCCGAACTTGAATCTATCCCAGGCGTCCCTGGCGGCACCCTTGATATTCTTCCTGAGATCTCCGGCGAAAACTGACGGTGTGGCCTTGCTGTCATATGTGAATACCCCCGGCTCAGCGCAAAGCTCCACCACCTTGCCCTGCTCCACAATCATCATGCACTGTCCGTCAGCTACGGCGATTCCCGAGCCGTCGGATATAATGTTGCTCTCGCCTTTGCTGTTTGAGGATCTTCCCGATACACGCTTCTGACCCTTTACCACCAGAACATCGGCATCTATTCCGTCACAGTAGAAGTAATCCTTCCACTGGTCAGCCAGAGTTCCGCCTAATGCTCCTGCTGCTGCTTTAATAAGTCCCATCTTCGTTCTCCTTTAGTCATGTCCCTTTAATTTGGATTCCTTTAATCAGATAAAGTTTTATAACGGCTGTTTATTACAGCTCCAATTATATTGTTCCGGGTGATGATTCTGAATTAGCCCCAGGGGTTATCTTTGCCTGAATTACGGGTAATTTTTCGGGTACCGCAATGTTGTAACAGCAAAACAACAAAGTAAGAGCGGCGAGTGCCCTCAGGCTGCCTGAATGTTGAAGCATTTGAGGTATTAAAAGAATTGCTTCAACATTCAACACTTAGACACGGGGTTTACCTGCCGATATTTGAAGCATTTGAGGTATTAAAAAAATTGCTTCAACAAAATCGAAGAAATGTTGAAGCAATTTGAAATCGATAAAAGTATTTACAACAATTGGAAAAATTTAGGCGATAAATAAGCTTGATTTTAGGGCCGGTTTGAAGCATTTTGGGATTATTGCTGATTTTTACAACAAACGAAGCTGCGTCATAACATTTGCGAAATGCCGGAACGCAGATCTGTTTAATATCCGTCAGTTTTCTTGAAACTTACCGATGAGTTCCTTCCTGCTGTTAACTTCCAGCTTCGAAAAAATGTTGGCGGTATGCTTCTTGACGGTATGCTCTGTAATCCCCAGCTCATCGGCTATATCCTTTCTTCTCTTGTCCTGAAGCAGAAGCAATGCAACCTCCCGTTCGCGAACAGTGAGAGTTTTCATCCAAGGCGAGTCTTCGAATGTGCGGGAAGCTCCGGCGGGTTCCATAGCGGCTTTATCATCATTTTCGGTCATTATGCTGTGCATGAACAGCATCAGCATTTCAGTAACCACGTAGGATATGGACAGAAACTCGAAGTGCTCGCTGAGGAACTGCTCGCTGAACCATATGCCTATGTTACCAAAAACTGCAGCCGCGAAAAAAGCAGCATACTTGCCTACTCCTGCTTCCTTTTTCAGCACTGCATAAAGAATCACTCCTATCATGGCAAAGAAATACAGGAACACATAGACATAGTAGGCACTGTGAAGAGAGCCATAGACCTTAACCAGCTTGGCGGTGCCGTCTATTATTACCAGATTCACTTCTCTGTAATATATATCCGTAATTCCGCCGCTGGCAGCTATGATAAACACCACTGCGCTTATTATAACAAGGATTACCGTAACGACCTTAGGGTATCTGACCCTGCAGATGTCCATTATAATGAGAAGCATAAACAGAATCAGGAAAACGGATCCCAGATATGCCAGCCTGTTTGCCATCAGCGCTCCCTCAAGAGTTCTGGAAACAGACATTGCGAAGTATCCCATGTTGCAGATAAATACGAAAACAGATAACAGAATAAGCTTGATATATCGTTTTCGCATCAGGCATGTGCATATTGCCAGGATAAAAGCAGCGAAGCACACAATACCGTATATTACCGGTATCACTGAAGGCTTGTCATCGGTTTCGACAATCTTCCCTTCTGTGGCCCAGACCGGCTGAACGCACAAAAAAATCAGAGCAGCACAAATAATCCCGACGCTCAATACTATAAAATATCGCGATTTTATCGTCATGCCGCTCTTCAAATCATTCCCTCCGCCAAAAAATCTATACGTAGTAATTATACTTCACTTAAAATTTTATGGCAAGAAAAAGGGGCATCGAAATGCCCCTTATCCTCTGCATGCAGCTGCCTGTTGCTTCCTATTTCATCGCCAGCTTCAGCTGTCCGGTTTTCTGATCCACCAGGGCCATCTCCTTAACGCGGTAGTGCTGAAGCTTGCCTGAAGCCGTCATCGGCAGTTCGTCAACAAATCTGTAGAACCTCGGGCTCTTCTGAGCTGTGATGCGGTCGGAACTGCTGCAGTGATCTACAAGTTCCCCAACGGTGAGGCTCTTGTCTTTTGCCACTATGTATGCAGCCACAACCTCTCCTCGCACCGCATCCGGTATTCCCACAACTGCAGATGAGTCAACCTTAGGGTGTTATAGCTGATGCCGGTTCTTTCGGCCAGAGAGCTCATGGTTATGCCCTTTTCATTAAGAGTTCTTCGCAGTCCGGCTCCAAAGTTGTATTTCATTCTTTCCTCCGTTTCGACACTATAATTCATTTATTTGAAATATATAGCGTTAGAAACAGAGTTTCAAGGACATCTTAATTCAATAATAGTGAATTATTTTCCCTGCCATCGGCGTTTTGCAGGCTTTTTGTGAAATACTGTTAGGGTTGTTAGTCGAAGTCAAAATCATCCGGATCCAGCCCTGCGTCTTCAATCGCCTCCCGGCGTTCGTCTTCATCCATCATTTCAAGCTCATCCGGATCCAACCCTTCAGCCTCCAGTTCCTCCAGCTTTTCTTCCTTCTCTGCTTCTGTGAGCAAGTCGCTCACAAACGCCAGCTCTGCTGCCCTTTCTACGAAGCCAAGCTCGCCATCCCCGTTAAAATCAAACATATCACCAAAGAATCCATCTGACATTTTCGTAGCCTCCTTCGAAACCATATAACACTGTTCATCTTTTGTACCTATAGTTTACCATTCTTCCGGGGGAGAAAAAACTCCCTGAAGTCGTCTTATGGCAACCTTATGGCTGGCAACCTTATGGCAATTACGACAATTCCATGAGACACATACCGCCCCGGGGATTATTATCTCGCTCATATTGCGTATAACTGCCACCGGCAATCCGACAGAATGTACTTGAGCTTGTATCTCTTCTCGATTCCATCGATTACACTCTGGCACTCATATATCACTGCATCGATTCCGGCTATCTTCTGTCTGTAGCTGTCTATTCTCCTGTCGATTTTGATAAGCTGCTCCGAGCCGTCATCCCTCTGAATCTTGAATTTATAGGGGATCGGTATCCTGCCCTCGTATTCAAATACCACCATTGTCTTTATTGGCTTTGCCACAATCTTCACTGCCTGTAGCCTCCCATCATAATATAGTTTCCATCATTTACACCGCCCTGTACCGGATCTACACTGCCGTTTGCGAATACGCCCCTGAATATGCTTCGGGTGCCGTACCTGTCCCTGATCGCGTCAACAGCCCGGTCCAGCGCTTCTTCCTTCTCTCTGTCCCTGCCGTCGAACAGGGAAAGCTGCAGATTGTCACCGCCTGAAAGATCCGATAAGGATATGCTCATGGCTCTTACAGGTTCATTCCTCCACATCTCGTCAACAAGACCTCGCGCCACCTTAAAAATCCCGCTGGTTGAGTTTATCTTCCCGTACAGCTTAACCTGATGACTGTATCCGTGCAGAGTACTGCTCCTGAGATACACACTGATTCTTCCGGCATACCTCCCCAGCCTTCTCAGCCGTCCGGACACTCTCTCGCAAAGGGCCAGCAGCTCACGGTGGATGTCTTCTTCAGTTTCTAGATCATATGCGTATGTCAGCCCATTACCTATACCCTTCTGTATGATATCGTCATTTATTATCACTTCGGAATCATCAATGCCGTTGGCATAGTCATGAATCAGCAGTCCGTGACTCTTGAGAATGCTTTTAAGCAGAATCCTCTCTGCCTTTGCAAGTTCTCCAATTGTGCATATGCCGATATTGCGGAGCTTTTTCTCCGAGGCATGACCCACCATAAAGAGTTCTCTTACAGGAAGAGGCCACAGCTTCTCTGGTATTTCCTCAAGCCACATGGTGTGAACCATATCCGGCTTCTTTAGTTCTCCCGCCATCTTGGCACAAAGCTTGTTTCTTCCGATTCCGATGTTAACGGTAAAACCAAGCTCTCTTTTTATTCGTTCCTTAATCTCCACCGCCACTTTAACGGGATTATCCCGGGCTTCCCTTGACAGGGACATATCGCAAAAGCATTCGTCTACGCTGTATCTCTGTATTTTCGGAGTGTACTCCGAAAGCACCTTGTACATTGCCTCGCTGCACAAAAGATAGAGGTCGTAATCCGGAGGATAAACTTCAAGCTCCGGACACTTCCGCCTGGCTTCAAAGAGGCTTTCACCTGTTTTGATCCCATAGCTTTTGGCCGGAATGGATTTGGTGAGAATTATCCCATGCCTGTTCTCGGGATCTCCTGCGATGGCCGAGGGTATCGCTCTTATGTCCTTCCCATAGCCCCTTTCAAGAAGCGCGGCAGCTGTCCAGCTGAGATATGCACTGTTGGCATCAACATGAAATACGAGCACTTCATCCGCCCCCCTTACTGATATTCTACACTGCACTGGTGCTGCTTTGTTTTTCACTCTTATTATAGAACATTTGTTCGCATATTTCAACTGTTATTTTTTCCTTAACTACCTTAGCTTCCAGCGCTTTTGACCACTTTTGGCACTCAAATTAAATAACGCCCTGTTCAAACAGTTTATCTGAATGAACAGAACG
>JBJESQ010000009.1:0-13020 GCA_051882875.1 Lentihominibacter sp.
GCGTTGACTTAAGAGGCTTGTTGGTGTTAAAATTGTCGAGATAATGCGGATAGTATCCAGAAGTTCAGAATGGAACTGTACCGGCAGGATTCGTTACAATATCATTTTTTTTCCGGGGCGGAGGATAGCATCATCTTGGAATATTGCAGGCATTGCGAAATCGGATTGGAGGATGATGGTATGAAAGCAGGTTTTATTGGAGCGGGAAAGCTCGGTTTTTCACTCGGAAGATTTTTTGCGGAGAATGGTGTTCATGTGACCGGATATTACAGCAGGCACATAGAATCGGCCATGGAAGCAGCAGAATTTACAGGCTCAAGGTGTTATGAAGATTTGGAGTTGCTGGTTTGTGACAGCGATGTCCTTTTCCTGACAGTGCCTGATGAGGCTATCGGTTCTACCTATGAGAAATTAAAACAGTATGATATTGCAGGCAAGCAGATCTGCCATTGCAGCGGAGCTCTCTCATCAGAGGAGACCTTCCCTGATGCGAAGGAGAGGGGCGCGCAAAGGTATTCGATACATCCGTTGTTTCCTGTAAGCGACAAATCATGTGGCTTCAGGGAAATGCCGGATGCTTTTTTTTGCCTTGAGGGAGATGATTCTGAGGGGCTTAAAGCATGGGAGTCGTTTCTTAATGACTGTACAGCAGGAACGCGCAGGATTGACGGAGGCAATAAGGCAGCCTATCACGGGGCATGCGCGATAGCGTCAAATCTGTATTGCGCACTGGCGGATTTAAGCGTCAGGATGCTGGAAGACTGCGGCTTTGAAGAAGAGGAGGCCCTGAGGGCACTATCCCCTCTGATGAGAAGCAATATGGAACACATCCTGCGGCAGGGACCGGTGGAAGCTCTGACAGGACCGGTGGAAAGAGGAGATGCGGCCACCGTCAGAAAGCACATTGATTCCATCATATTGTCTGACGACCTGAAGCTGTATGCTGCTGCATCAAAGGCGGCGGTAAAAATGGCAGAAGCTAAGAACCCGGACAGGGATTATTCGGAAATCAGGGCAGTACTTGATGCCGCCCCGTTGCAAGAGAGAGGAGAATAAAACGATGACAAAGAGAACAGTATCATCTCTGCTGGAAATGAAGAAAAACGGAGAAAAAGTCTCGCAGGTTACCTGTTATGACTATTCTACCATGTGTCTTGTTGAGGAGGCAGGTATCGATACGGTGCTTGTGGGAGACAGCCTGGGAATGATGATGCAGGGCTATGAGACAACTCTTCCCGTAACAATGGAGGAAATGATTGTATACGGAAGGAGCGTTGTCAGAGCCGCCAGGGAGGCCTTTGTAATAATGGACATGCCTTTTATGAGCTATCAGACCTCTGTGGAGCAGGCGGTAATGAATGCCGGAAGACTCATTAAGGAAACCGGAGCAAATGCAGTTAAGCTTGAGGGTGGAGCAGCTGTTACTGACCAGATTAGAGCAATCGTAAACTCAGGGATTCCTGTGTGCGGCCATGTGGGAATGACGCCTCAGTCAGTAAATGCCCTGGGAGGCTTCAAGGTTCAGGGCAAGGGTGAAAACAATGCCCGCAGAGTGCTTGAGGATGCTTTGGCCGTACAGGAGGCGGGAGCATTCATGTGTGTTCTTGAGTGCGTGCCTCCTAAGCTTGCAGCTCTTGTTACTTCCAAGGTGGATATGGTGACAATAGGAATCGGTGCCGGCGCAGGGACTGACGGACAGGTTCTTGTATGGCAGGACCTTATGGGAATATGCATGAGTCTCAAACCAAAATTCACAAAGCATTTCGGCGAGGTTGGAGAAGCCATGAAGGCGGCTTTTGCAGATTACAACCGGGAGGTGAAGGAGGGCGTGTTCCCGGCGGCGGAGCACACTTATGCCAAGAGCGACTGCAGCGACGAATTCTACGAAGAACTGAGGGGAGAGTTCTGATTACAGGTAAATAATATTGAGGGAGAACGGTATGATAATTGCCAATACTATAAGTCAGGTGCGGGAGCAGGTTAGACAGTGGAGAAGAGAAGGGCTGAGCGTGGGCCTTGTACCGACAATGGGATATCTTCATGAAGGCCACGGCAGTCTCGTAAGAAAGGCTGCGGAGGAATGTGACAGAGTTGTTGCATCTGTTTTTGTGAACCCCACCCAGTTTGCACCGGGTGAGGATTTAGACTCTTATCCAAGGGATTTCGAAAGAGACTGTGAACTGCTGCAAAAGCAGGGCTGCAGTCTGGTATTTCATCCCTCTGTTGACGAGATGTACCCCGACGGCAACGGGAAAACCGATACATATATACAGATACTTAACGATATGCCGAAGCAGCTTTGCGGTAAATCGAGACCTAATCATTTCAGAGGGGTGTGCACTGTTGTGGGGAAGCTGTTTAACATAGTGCTTCCGGACAGAGCGTACTTCGGACAGAAGGATGCCCAGCAGCTTGCTGTTATTAAGCGCATGGCTCGTGATCTCAGCTACGGAATTGAGATTGTAGGCTGCCCGATTGTAAGGGAGGCGGACGGTCTTGCTAAATCATCCAGAAATATTCACCTTAAACCGGAGGAGAGAAAGGCAGCGGCAGTGCTTTACAGGTCCCTTGAAATTGCCAGGGAAATGACAGCTTCAGGTGAGAAATCCCCGAAGGCTGTTGCCGATGCCGTAAGAAGGGAAATTGAGAAAGAACCTCTTGCAAAGGTTGAATATGTGTCAGCTGTGGACGGCCTCAGCATGGAGCCTGTTGATACTATTGGAAACAACGTGCTTATTGCGATTGCAGTGCACATAGGGCAGACAAGACTCATTGACAATTGCGTTTTGAATCCGATATAATACCGTTGGTTATGAATTTAATACAGGAAATAGTTGAGTAGCGAAAGCGTAAGTCCAGACTGGACCTGCGCTTTTCTTATTTTGAAAGGAGACACAATGGAATTAACAAAACACAGAAGGTGGCGACTGATGGTTGCCATATTATCATTATCACTTTTGACGGTAATGGCGGGAGCAGCTGTGGCACCTGCTCTGGGAGTAATCCGGGAGTACTTCCGGGATGAGTCTCTCACCACCGTTCAGCTTATTATCAGCATGCCTGCACTTTTCATAATGACAACAAACCTTCTCTTTAAAAAGCTGTGCAGATTGTTCACGGTTCGCAAGCTGACTATTGCAGGTCTTGTAATGTACATAGTTTTTGGCTGCGGGGCCGGGCTGTTCAGCAATATTTATCTGGTGCTTGTCTGCAGAGCGTTTCTGGGAATCGGAGTAGGTATTATTATGCCGATGTCTACAGGGCTCATATCTTATTATTTCACTCGTGACAAGCAGGACCTTCTTATGGGGTACTCCTCTGCAATGAATATGATGGGTGGAGTAATAGCCACTTTGATTGCAGGAGCCCTGGCGATGGTAAGCTGGCGGATGAGCTTCCTGGTGTATCTGATGGGAGGACTCAGCATTATTCCGGTGGTGCTGTGGATGCCGGATGAGAAAATTGCAGAGAAAACTGCAGAAACTAAAGAGAAGGGGACTTTCAAAAAGTATTTTCCTTATATAGCTGCAATGTTTTTGCTTATGACTGTATTTTATAATTATCCTACGAATTTCGCACTGGAAGTAAATAACTCAGGGGCAATTCCGCGGGAATGGATCCCTGTTGTAATGGCCTTAATGGACGGATTCGGATTTTTAGGCGGTCTTGTGTATCCGCGAATCAGGTCAGTGACCGGCAGATTGTCAAAGTATACGGCACCGGCATTACTGATTCTGGGATATATTCTGCTCCAGTTTGCCGGGGGAAGGGCTGGTACTCTGGCAGGCTCATTTGCCATAGGTGCGGCCAATGGAATAGGAATTCCGTACATTATGTCATCAGCTTCAGCAAAGGCCGGAAAGAAAGCTGCAACCACTGTTATTCCGGCATTATCTGTTTCACTTTATCTTGCACAGTTCACAACACCTGTGATTATTTCTCTTATACGCAGGGCTATAAGCTTCATGCTGCCGGATGCCACGTCATATCATGCGACACTTCTATTGTCTCTCGTAATGCTCTTATGGTATTTAATCTTTGTTGATAGGGAGTTTACGAATGGATGATTTGATTCTATAATAGATGCAAAACGGGGTGCATAATGCTGCCTGTCAAGTGAGGGAAAGTCATGAATTATTACACTTCTGTGATATTTATTATATTGATGGCGCTGGCCGTACTGTCCATTCTGATACAGGAAAACAATCGTATTCCCAAAAGAAAGAAGCAGCTGTTTATTCTGACGAATATTATGGTGGGGATTGCCGCGGCGGCGGAATGTGTGGGCCTTCACATAGGCGGAAACGAAGCCGTACCTGAAGGAGTTCTCGCATTTGTAAAGGCAGTGGACTATACCTTCACACCTATGACAGGAGGGGTGCTCATTGCTCTCCTTGATGATAACAGCAGGCACAACAGGCTGCTGACAGGGATATTCGCACTTAATGCCGCATTTCAGATTGTGTCAGCCTTTATGGGATGGATGATTGAAATTGATGAACATAATTACTATGTTCACGGATCTCTGTACCCGGTATATATGATTTTGTACCTGTGTATCATTATCCTGCTTGCGATAAAGATGGCTGTCTACGGCAAAACCTTCAGGAAGCAGAACCGGTTCTCATTGTATTCCGCAATGGTGCTGATTCTTTCAGGAATAGCCATTCAGGAGCTGCTGGGGAACGAATATCGAGTGGCATATCTGGGACTTGCCTTCGGTGTGGGATTTCTCTTTATCCATTATTCCGAATTCTCACAGCTGAAGCTGGATGAGACGATTACGGACCAGCGGGAAAAAATATCCTTAGATCCGTTGACAGGTGTTTTCAGCCGGAATGCATACAGTGAGGTCCTAAAGGAATATGAAGCAGGCATTCCGGATGAACTGGCGGTGGTTCTGATTGACATCAATGGCCTGAAGGATGTGAATGACTCCTTGGGGCACGACGCTGGGGATGAGCTCATACAGGGAGCCGCCGGATGCATAAGGGAAGCCTTCGGTGGAGAAAACAGGGTGTTCAGAATAGGCGGAGATGAATTCGTGGTATTCGGAGAAATGCCGGAGGCGGAAGTCCGGAGCTCTATTATTAAATTAAAGGACAGAACAGCCCGTTGGTCAGGAAAGCTCGCTCCGAGTCTCAGCCTGTCTGTGGGCTGTGCACTGACAAAGGATTATCGGGAATTATCTGTAGCGGAGCTTGTGAAAACAGCTGACAGTGAAATGTATCAGCAGAAGAAAGAATACTACGAGGCTGCAGGAAATAACAGGAGAAGGCATTAGACAGCTTATATATCTGAAAACTATGAAGAAAATTATAGCAATTACCAATACAGCAAAACTTATATTTTTCTGCACCCTTGCCGGTGCTGCAGCAGGGCTGGTGCTTTGGGTTTTCCTGAGGGTAATATATCTTGGAACAGAGCTGATATGGTTCATTGTTCCGGAGGCTTTTAACAAACAGACAGCCATGCCGATATGGTATCCTCCGGCGGCCTGCACCCTGGGAGGACTGATAATCGGACTGTTCAGAAGAAAGTTCGGTGATTACCCCCAAAGCATGATGCAGGTTCTGGGAACTGTGAAGAAGACCGGTACATATCCATATGATAAGATTGCAGTTGTTATGATTGCCGCAATTCTGCCTCTGATTTTCGGAAGCAGTGTAGGTCCTGAGGCGGGAATGGTGGGAACTGTTGTTGCTCTGGGCTGCTGGGTAAATGACAACCTGAAGCATGCCGGCAGAAACGCCTCCCTCTATTCCAGGATAGGAATGGCGGTATCTCTGTCGATCCTTTTTTATTCTCCGCTTTTCGGATTTTTTTCGGCGGCCGAAGAGGATGACGAGAACATTCTTTCCGGAAGTGACCGCTCCGGCAAGGCAAGCAGAATACTGATATATGCTATTGCAATTACCGCTGCTCTGGGGGTAATAATGCTCCTGAACACATTATTCGGAAGAGCCTCGGGAGGACTTCCGAGATTTGAGGATATAAGTCTGACGGCAGGGGATCTGGCAATGGGAATACCATACATGCTGGCGGGTATGGCGCTGGGGTGGTGTTTCGAAAAGACCGAGCTTCTCTTTGCTGCTGTATCACGGCATATACCTGCAGTTGTGAAGGAGACTGCAGCGGGGCTTCTGCTGGGAGCCTGTATTACCCTTGTACCTTCTTTGGCTTTTTCGGGGGAGGAACAGATAGGAATATTGATTGAGAGCTTCGAGGAGTATCTGCCGGTGATTATACTGGCTCTAGGTCTCGCCAAGGTTCTGCTTACGAACATTTGCATTCAGATGGGATTGAAGGGTGGTCATTTCTTTCCTATGATTTTCGCAGCAGTATGTCTGGGCTTTGGAATCTCGCTCCTGGTGTTTCCGGGAAGTGTGGACCATGCGGCCTTTGGCGCTGCAGTGGTTACCGCAGGCACCATGGGAGTACTGCTAAGAAAGCCTCTGGCTTCGACTTGTCTGCTTTTGCTGTGCTTCCCGATGAAGGCTGTACCTTGCATATTCGTGGCAGCAGTAATTTCCGGCACTGTTACTAAGGCCTTATCCGGCAGCGATAAAGATAAAGAAGAAAGAACGAAATAATAGGTGTTTCATTCCTGCGGGAAAAAAGATATAATGACTGAAGCGTGTGAACGCTTTATGCGGTATAACAAAAAATATTCAAAGGAGTACTTGATGATTAAGCAATTAAAAGGCGATGCAATGCTGATGCTGACAGCAATTATCTGGGGAACCTCATTTGTTGCACAGAAAGAGGGCATGGAATTAATAGGGCCGCTGGCATATAACGGAACGAGAACCGTTATAGGAGCCCTTGTACTGATTCCGGTAATCCTGATTCTGGATTGTATTAAAAAGAACAAAGCCATAGCTGATGGAAGCTATGTGGAGCCTGCAGCAGAAGAAAAAAAGGCGGCAAACAGGACACTGGTAATAGGTGGAATATGCTGCGGACTGGCTCTGTGTGTTGCAGGAAATGTTCAGCAGATAGGAATCTACCACACTTCTGTGGCTCACTCGGGATTTATTACCGCACTTTATGTGGTAATCGTGCCTCTTCTGGGTCTGTTCGTAAGAAAAAGAGTAACTCCTGTAATGTGGGGATGCGTTGCAGCAGCGGCACTGGGGCTCTACCTGCTCTGCATACCGTCAACCGGCTTCGGCAGTGTCAACATGGGAGATGTGATTATCTTCCTCTGTGCCATCTGCTTCGCGATACACATTCTTGTTATCGACTATTTCTCACCTAAGGTAGACGGCGTTAAGCTGTCCTGCATCCAGTTCTTTGTGGCAGGAATACTTTCACTTGTATTCACACCGGTGGTGGATCCGGCACTGGGCTTTGATCTTCCTTCGGTTTCAACAATGCTGGCTTCATGGCTGCCGATTCTGTATTCAGGCGTTCTTTCCTGCGGCGTGGCATACACTCTTCAGGTTGTTGCACAGAAAGATACGGATCCTACAATCGCTTCCATGATTCTCTGTCTTGAATCAGTGTTCGCGCTGATAGCGGGAATGGTTATCCTGGGGGAGATGATGAGCATGAGAGAAATAATCGGCTGCGTAATAATGTTTGCTGCAATAATTGTAGCAAATCTTCCGGCAAAGGAGAAGGGAGACGTGCAAAAGCAGTAGATGACTGAATCGAGAATTGACTACAGAAATGTAATCAGGATAGCCGGTGCATATGTTGCCTGGGTTATGGGCTCGGGATTTGCCACAGGCCAGGAAATTCTCCAGTTTTTTACCAGCTACGGATATTACAGCTTCATTCTGCTGGCGATAAACCTGGCGGGATTTCTGATAATCGGCCCAATGATACTTGAGGCTGCCCGGGCTAACCGGGATAATTCCGATTACAATCACTTCGTATATTTCTGCGGCAGGAAACTGGGATGGCTGTACTCCTGGTTTCTTCCAATTTCCCTTTTCGCAGGAATGATTATTCTGATTTCAGGTTCCGGAGCCACACTTGAGGAGTATTACGGCATAAATCACTATGTGGGAGCCCTTCTTATGGCGGTGATGGCTCTGCTGGCATACTTCGCAGGATTCCAGCGATTCGTCAAGGTGGTATCCCTTATAGGGCCGGTAATTATCCTCTTTTCCCTTGTTGTGGGAATAGTAACGGTAATCAGGGATGCTGACGGACTGCTGAGAGTTAACGAGTTTACGGAGGTAATGGAGGCGAAACAGCCGGTTCCCTTCTGGTGGCTCTCAGGGCTTCTGTATATATCATACAATCTGTGCGGAGGCTCGAAGTATTATTCCGCCTTGGGGATGACAGGAGCCACTCCAAGGGAGGCGAGAGTCGGAGCCGTTGTCGGAACCTTCGCTCTCATGGCATCAATTCTTCTTATGAACAGCGCCATGCTCACAAACATCGGAGAATGCGGCAGGCTGGATGTGCCTACTCTGTATCTGGCACGGATTATTGCCTATCCTCTGGGAGCCGTATTCAGCATTATTCTGATAATGGGAATATTCTCCTCCTGCAGCGCAATGCTGTGGACTGTCAGCGAGAAGTTTGTAAGACAGGGGACAGCACAGGGAAAAATCTTTGCCACCGGCATATGCATAGCTGCCTTTTTACTGGGATTGCTGCCTTTTTCGGGACTTGTGGGAACCGTCTACACGGTTCTGGGATATATAGGACTTGTTTTCGCCGGATGCGTTGCATTCAGAAGAATCAGCTCAATAAGAAAGAATGAATTGAAATAATGATAGGAACACTTGTTAATGTAGGAACGATAATAATGGGAAGCCTTATTGGCGGACTCTTCAAGAAAGTGATGAGTCAGCGTGTCAATGACGCCCTGTTTATCGCTATGGGCATGGCTGCCTTTGGGCTTGGAATCAACTCCGTTGTGCAGAATATGCCGGATACAGAGTATCCCGTTCTGTTCATTGTCAGTCTGGCTCTGGGAGGAGCAGCGGGAACTGCTTTAAAGCTTCAGGAAAGAGTTGACCGAATAACAGCCCGTAAGGGTGACGGCAAGCTGGGACAGGGAATCGTAACAGGCTGCCTTATCTTCTGCATAGGCACTCTATCGATTCTTGGTCCGGTTCAGAGTGCGCTGTATCAGGATCATACTTTTCTGTTCACAAATGCCACCCTTGATCTGGTGACATCCATGGTGCTTGCATCCACCTATGGCGTTGGAATGTGCCTAGCGGCGGGAATTCTCTTCTGCTGGCAGGGCGGCATATATCTGCTGACACTCCTTGTGGGCAATGTCATTACGGATACTATGATGTGCGAGCTCAGCATTGTGGGAGGCTTCCTCATTGCCATGTCGGGTCTGGGCATACTTAATATTAAGGACTGCAAAACCATAAACTTTCTGCCGGCGCTGATAGTTCCGGTGATATGGTGTCTCATTGTTGATTAGGAAGAGGAGGTACAGGGATGTTATCGACACTGATAATAGCGGGAGTGCTTGCTGCTGCAATGCTGGTCGTTTATATTCACGACCGCAGACAGGATAAGTAGAGTGAGGGTTTGCTCGAAGTAAGATGGAAGGGGAGCTTTCAAGCTAAAATACTTGACAGCTCTTTTTGTTTGCTGTATACTGCTGAGGGTGTCAAGTTTGCATACTTGTCAGAGCAAAGATATGAAAATCGACGATATTACCAGACAAAGTCTGCTGTATGACTTCTACGGAGCTCTGCTGACAAAGAGACAGAGGGAGGTTATGGAGCTGTATCACGAGGAGAACCTGAGCCTTGCCGAGATAGCCGATGAATTCGGAATTTCAAGGCAGGGGGTTCATGATGCTCTCCAGAAGGGAGAAAAGTCCCTGGAGAGTTATGAGGAGAAGCTGGGTCTGGTGAGAAAGTTTACTGCAGCCGGTGAGGCTATAAAGGAGATAGATGAGCGAATTGACATGCTTATCGCCAGAGCAGACAGCGCCGGACTTGCAGAGGATCTTAAGAAGATAAAAGATATTATAGATAGATTAGAGGAGTAATCCATGGCATTTGAAGGATTATCAGAAAAACTTCAGGGAGTCTTCAAGGGACTCAAGGGCAAAGGCAGCCTTACTGAATCGGATATCAACGCAGCAATGCGGGAAGTCAAGCTGGCTCTTCTGGAGGCAGATGTAAACTTCAAGGTTGTTAAGGAATTTGTGGCTGAGGTTAAGGCAAAGGCTCTAGGGGAAGAGGTAATGAAGAGCCTGACCCCGGCCCAGCAGGTTATTAAAATCGTCAACGAGGAGCTCATTGAGCTCATGGGCGGTACAAACAGCAAGCTCACCTACTCACCGAAGGGATTCACCGTGTATATGATGGTGGGACTTCAGGGAACAGGTAAGACAACAACCTGCGGCAAGCTGGCAAACTGGCTGAAAAAAAACGGCAAGAAGCCTATGCTGTGCGCCTGTGATATCTACAGACCTGCCGCCATTGACCAGCTGGAGGTTGTGGGCAGCAGCGTAGATGTTCCTGTGTTCACCATGAGGGACAGCAGGGATCCATCAAAGATTGCCATGGCCGCTGTGAGAGAAGCGGAGCTCAAGGGCTTCAACGTTCTCATCGTGGATACAGCCGGACGTCTTCAGATTGATGAAGAGCTCATGGAGGAACTGAAGGTTCTGAAGAAGGACATCAGGCCTCATGAAATACTCCTGGTCGTTGATGCCCTTACGGGTCAGGATGCCGTGAACGCGGCGGAGGGCTTCAATGATGCCCTGGGAATCGACGGAATTATCATGACAAAGATGGACGGCGATTCCAGAGGCGGTGCAGCTTTATCGACGAAGAAGGTAACAGGCAGACCGATTAAATTCGTTGGTATGGGCGAGAAAATGGATGAGCTTGACGAGTTCCATCCTGAGCGAATGGCCAGCAGAATCCTTGGTATGGGAGATATGCTCTCTTTTATTGAAAAGGCCCAGGCAGATTACGACGATGAGAAGGCTGCAAGGCTTGAGGAACGAATCAGGAAAAACAAGTTCACCCTGGAGGACTTCCTGGAGCAGATGGGACAGATTCGTAACATGGGGGGAATATCCAAGATGCTGGATATGCTTCCCGGCATGAGCGGAAACAAAAATGTAAATATGGAGCAGAGTGAGAAGGATTTTATTGCTTTTGAGGCGATAATACAGTCCATGACCAGGGAGGAGAGAGAGAATCCACAGCTGCTGAATGCCAGCAGAAGGAGGAGAATCGCCGCCGGAAGCGGTCAGCCTGTTCAGAAGATAAATCAGCTCACCAAGCGCTATGAGGAATCGAGAAAGATGATGAAGCAGATGATGAATCCAAGGGGAGCTGCGAAGATGGGAAGAATGTTTAAGGGATTCCGGTAAATGTCAGGGATGCCTTTGCAGATAGATATCAAGTTAAACCATTTACGTTAAAATACAGTATAGGAGGAAAACAGTAATGGTAAAAATCAGATTAAAGAGAATGGGTGCACACAAGAAGCCTTTCTACAGAGTAGTTGTTGCAGATTCAAGAACTCAGAGAGACGGTAGATTCATCGAAGAGATCGGATACTACAATCCACTGAAGGATCCTGCTGAAATCAAGATTGATGAAGAAGCAGCAAAGAAGTGGTTAGGAACAGGAGCGCAGCCTACAGAAACAGTTAAGAAACTCTTCAAGGCAGAGGGCATCCTTTAAGAAAGCGGTGATTAAATGTTAGAATTAGTTAGTGCAATTGCAAAGTCACTGGTTGAACATCCTGAAGCTGTTGAGGTTTCGGAAACACAGTCCAATGGCACTACAGTGATTCAGCTAAAAGTCGCTGCTGATGACATGGGAAAAGTTATTGGCAAACAGGGTAGAATAGCCAAGGCAATCCGTACTGTCGTTAAAGCGGCAGCAACAAAGGCTAACGCTAAGGTTGTCGTTGAAATAGTTCAATAATGACATGAAAAAGTGTGTCGGAGACAAGTGGTTTTCGGCACACTTTCTGAATATTAGGATATGGAAAAAATACTGATAGGTAAAATTGTAAATGCTGTGGGACTTAAAGGGGAAGTGAAGGTATACAACTATTCTGACAGCCCTGAAATATACGAAACCACAGAGGCGGTGTACGTTGATGAGGAGCTCATGGAAGTGGAGAATGTCCGTCTTCAGAAGAATATGGTAATACTTAAGCTGGCAGGCATTAATGACAGAAATGCCGCTGAAGGTGCAAAGAACAGAGAGATATTCGTTACTGAGGATGACCTTCCGGAGCTTGGAGAAGGGGAATACTACATAAGAGATCTGATTGGGATGGAGGTTGTATTGGAGGATGGAAGTCATCTTGGAATAATGACGGATGTTGTCCAGAATTCCGCCCAGGACATATTTGAGCTTAGAACGGATGAGGGAAAGAATGTTCTGATTCCGAGAGTTCCCGAATTCGTACTTGATATTAATGTTGATGAAAGGAAGATTACAGTAAGACTGATTGAGGGTATGCTGGATCTGTAGGACATATGCATGAAAATTGAAGTTCTGACACTTTTTCCGGAGATGTTCAGCCCTGTTACCAGGGACAGCATGATAGGAAGAGCTGTTGATAGAGGAATAATAGATATCCGTCTGACTGACATAAGGGATTTCAGCAGCAGCAAGCACAACAGGGTCGACGACTATCCCTTCGGGGGAGGCGGCGGAATGGTTATGATGGCGGATCCGGTATTCGGTGCCATGGAACACGTGAATGCCCGGAATCGCAGGGTGATATACATGTCGCCGCGAGGCAGGGTACTTGATGAGGAAAAGATCAGAGAATTGTCACAGCTGGATGACCTGGTAATTCTGTGCGGTCATTACGAGGGAATGGATCAGCGTGTACTCGATTACTGGAACGCAGAGGAAATTTCAATCGGGGATTACATTCTAACCGGCGGGGAGCTGCCGGCAATGGTTCTGATAGACAGCGTTGCCAGACTGATTCCGGGCGTTCTGGGCAATGAGAACTCGGCGCTGGATGAATCGATTTACTCGGGACTTCTGGAGCACCCTCAGTACACGCAGCCTAGAGATTACAGGGGAATGAAGGTTC
>JBJESQ010000010.1:0-65292 GCA_051882875.1 Lentihominibacter sp.
AGAATAAGGTGCACAGCAACATTACCGTAGGTCATGATAAATTCTATACAGAAGTAGCTTGTGTTAAAGATACGGGAACTGATTACAAATTTGTTGCGACAATATACAGCCTTAATGCCATGCTCTCAAATATGACAAAAGACATAAAAGACAGATTCAGTCTAACGGACAGGGAATATGAGATAGTGCAATGTGCGCTGAAAGGGATGAACAATATCGAGATAGGAAGAGAAATGTTTATCAGCCTTCCGACTGTGAAGAAGCATCTTACAAATATTTACAACAAAATGGGCATAGAAGGGAAACATCAGCTTCTGGATGTTCTTCTGAGATAAAAACAGACCTCTGTAACATCAGGTCTGTTTTTTTGTGCAGCAGTTTCTTATTACTTGGTGTTAGAATGTTGCCATTATCCGGTCATGATATTAAAATCAAAAAGTGCAGATAAGAAGAACAATAGAAGAAGGGAAGATAAACAGCTATGATTTCGTTTTTTGTAGCATTGGGTGTGCTTATTGCCGGATTCCATGCCACCCAGTCTCCGCTTGTAGCCAAGTGCATCACCTCGGAAAAGCAGGGCAGAAGCATTATTTATGGCGCCATGATTGCAGAGGCAGTGATTGCTCTGGTGTGGGCGGCTGCAGGTACAGCTTTTTATGACGGCAGCGGTGACCTCCTCCAGGCTCTGACGGACTTCGGTCAGTCCGCAGTGGTGTATGATATTTCAAAGGGTGTTCTGGGATCCCTTGGGGGTATCCTGGCAATAATCGGTGTTGTTGCCTGTCCTATAACATCAGGGGACACTGCATTTCGGAGTGCCAGACTTATTCTGGCTGAATGGAGTGGGCTGAGTCAGGACAAATTGAGGAACCGGCTGCTTTCGCATATCCTGTCGGCATCGCGGCGGCACTGGCGGCATTCATATGGTGCTGTATTTATGCCAGAAACAACGCACCGGGAATTCGCAATTAGTTCATTGTCTTGGACCATTGGTCTGATAAACTATTAGAGGATCGGCATGTTTTGCCAATCCTCTTTCACTACTGGTATTCGTTTTTTGTTTATATGAGCCTGTATGATTTAGCGGTTGACCAAGGCCCGTATATTCTCTTGCCGTTTACTGTTTTGTAAGCTCTTACTTTGTAGTAATACTTCTTGTAACGCGGCGTCTTGATTTTTGCGGATTTGCAGTTTTTGCTGACCCGCTTAACAATTTTGAATTTCTTGTTGCTGTACTTGGATTTTGCTATCTGGTATCCACTTTCGCCTACAATGTTATTCCATGAAACTCTGACATATGAGCGGGATGATTTCTTGACACCCGGTTTGTTCAGCTTCTTCAGTGTATAAACATAACTTGATGACTTGCTGTTCTCAGTCATGTATTTCTGATCACCGATATTCATGTACGGATATATTGTGAAGCTATATTTCGCACCATCTGCCAATTTGGACTTGCTGTATGAAAGCGCCGTTGTGGTGCCAAGCAATACAGGCTTGCTCCATGTTGATTTCTTGTAATATACATAATATCCGTCTGCACCGTCGACCTTGCTCCAGCTAACCTTCAGAGTGTCGTGGTATTTGTTGAGGTTGGCTGATACCTTGCCAGGGGCAACGGAGATGATTTCTTTGAAAGGATACCATTGTTTGAGGGTCTGTTCCGCATAAGAACCCTTATTAGCAAATAGCGTCAGTGTTTCCATCCAAGGAAATGAATCTGAATCGATGGAGGTAACGCTGTCCGGAATCAGTATACCTGTCAAAAACTCGCAGGAAGTAAAGGCTCCTTCCATTATTGCCTTGACGCCATTTGGAATTGTATAAGACTTTCTGTTATTGCTGCCGGGATACAGAATCAGTACCGTCTGGTCTTTGTTAAACAATACACCGTCTTTGGAGGAAAACGCTTCGTTATTCTCTCCCACCGTTATGCGGGTCAGAGCTGTGCAGTTACTAAGGGCGTTATCCCCGATGGAGGTAACGCTGTCCGGTATTGATATGCTGGTCAGACCTTTACAGGAAGTAAAAGCGTTTTTTCCAATGGACGTAACCCCGTCCGGTATTGTTACACTTGTAAGTGACTTGCAGGAAAAAAAGGCGTAATCTCCAATGGTCTTAATACCGTTTGGAATTACATACGAGGCTCTGTTATTGGCGGAAGGATACAGAAGTAATGCTTCCTGCTTTTTATCATATAATACACCATCGTCAGAAGTATAGTTATCATTGTCATCACCCACGGTTATGCTCACCAGTGATTTACAAGGCTTAAATGCGCTATCTCCAATAGAGGTAACGCTGTCAGGGATTGCTACGGTTAACAGTTTGCTGCAGGAAGTAAAGGCCTCATCACCGATAGTGGTAACGCCGTTTGGTATTGTTATACCAGTCAGGCTATCGCACACCCCAAACGCTCTATCCGCAATAGACTCAAGGCTATTTGGCAGCCATATGCTTTTCAGCTTGCTGCTTTTATAAAATGCGCCATAACCAATGATCTTAACAGTGTTCGGAATTGTAAAGGACTGGCTGGCCTTTGCAATAGGATATTGGACCAATACAGTTTTGTCTTTGTTATATAAAACGCCGTTTTCAGAGGAGTAGCTGTTATTAGCATCATCAACAGTTATGCTTACCAGATTGCTGCAGCAGCCAAAGGCCTCGTTACCGATAGTTTCAACGTATTGTGGGATTTCCACAGTTGCTATATCGCAAGAATAAAATGCCATATATCCGATAGACGTAATGCTGTTCGGGATTGAAACATCTGCCAGATTGTCACAATCTCTAAATGCGTTATTCCCAATTGACGTAACGCCTTGTGGGATTATTACGCTTGTTATAGCGTTACAATCATAAAATGCGTTATTCCCGATAGCCTTAACGGCCGCCCCGTTAATTTCTGCAGGAATTGTTACTTCTGCTGCATCGGAATTATATTTTGTAATGGTCCCGGTAGATGCATCAAAAGAAAACTCTCCATCATCGGCAGATGCAGACTCAGCCGGTACCATATACACGGTAAATAACATTAATACTGCTGTGATGATAGCTAATAATTTCCGTTTCTTATGTTTCATGACATACGCTCCTATCCTTGATATTTACAAATTCATGACAGATAATTGGTCGCCTTGCTAAATTGATTATATTCTTTTCAGAAACATATGTAAACAATATTCGGATTAAGAAATTACACGGCCGGTAATACAAAAGAGGGCATAGCTTTCGCCATACTCTCATAATACTGCCTGATTATTTAATTGTTGCAGCATCTAAAGCTCTTTAACCTGCTCAGGCTTAAGGCCTGTAATCTCACATATCTCGCTGATTGTCATGCCCCTGGCCTTCATGGCGCCGGCCACTTCAAGCCTGCCGGAAAGTTCGCCCCGAACTATTCCTGAAGCTTCCCCCCGTTCAAATCCTGCGGCCTCGCCTTTGGCATAGCCCTCCTCAAATCCGTCAGCTTCCCTAATTGCCTCGCATTCTTCCCTTGTCAGTTTTTCGAACAAGAAACTCATCACTTCTCCCCCGTGTTCCTTCAGGAAGTCAGCAAGAATGCCGTCTTCCACGCATTTTCTGATACAGTTTTCGATGGCAGTTTTCAGTTCACCTGTGGCTTCGCTTTCCTCCCGAATCATGTGAATAAGAAGGCTGTAGCCCTCCATGGCCTTGCAGCGATTTAGAATCTCTGCCCCCTTCTCATAATTCACGTTGATGAACTTCACTGTCACTTCCAAGGCTATTTTATCACAATCAGCTATGAATGCGTCAGACAATTTCATCTCCTGCTCCACCGGAGCATCCTGTGGACCGTTGTAGAATACATAGAGCTCCGGCGTTGGAATATTCACCAGCTTGCGGCTGTATATTTCCCTTGAAAACACAAGGCTCTCGTATTGCCTAGCCACATAAACCAACATCCTAAGCGGGATGTTGGGGCACAATGTGCTCTGCTGCTCCGCCAGAATAATCCATCTGTTGTCAATGATAAAGGACAGATCATTCTCACGGTCACCAAAGAAAGTGTTATCCAACGTGACAATTTCCACAGGTGTATCCATATCGAAGCTGCTGCCTGTGAGTGCGTTGTACAGCTCAATCAGGTTCTTCTTCTCGCTGAAAAGCGCACAAAAAGTGTTGTCCTTGTAGTTGTGTTTAACATTTTTCATTACCTCTAATCCTCCCTTTCTGTCGGCTCGCCCCCCCTTTTCCCGGCGTCCTTTTCCCGGGCCACCATATCGCAATAGTAGCTGCTATTATTATACAATTATGGAAATGATTTGTCTACCATATATTTCCAGACACGCAATTTGATTGATTTTCCATGGTGTTTTTCCATGGCGTAATCAAATCAGGAAATTTGCCCTTGACATTGATGTGCAAAAGGGATATCATTTTGTTAGCACTCAAAGATAAAGAGTGCTAACAAATACAGCGAAAGAAATAATATTATACAAGGGGGCATTACAAATGGCAAAACGCAAATTTAAGGCAGAATCAAAGAAGCTGCTGGACATGATGATTAATTCAATATATACACACAAGGAAATCTTCCTGAGAGAATTGATTTCGAATGCCAGCGATGCAATTGATAAGCAGTACTACAGAGCACTGGGAGATGAGAACGTCAATGTGAAACGTGAGGACTTCGCTATATGGCTGGAAGCTGACAAGGACAGCAGAACTCTCAAGATAACCGACAACGGAATCGGTATGGACGACGGTGAGCTTGAATCAAACCTTGGAACAATAGCCAGGAGCGGTTCTCTGGATTTCAAGAAAAACATGGAAGAAAACGATGAAGTGGACATAATCGGACAGTTCGGCGTAGGCTTCTACTCTGCATTTATGGTCAGCGACAAGGTAACCGTCAACACGAGACCTGCCGGTGCAGAAACAGGATGGACATGGACATCAGAGGGTGCAGATGGATATACAATTACAGAAAATCCTGATGCCAGGGAGGGCACCGAGGTAATACTCCATATAAAGGAAGATACCGAGGACGAAAAGTACGATGACTTCCTGAACCAGTATCAGCTTTCAAGTCTGGTAAAGAAGTACTCCGACTACATCGGATGGCCGATCAAGATGAATTTCGAAACCAGCAAGCTCAAGGAAGGAACAGGCATTGAGGGTGAGGACGGCCAGCAGATTCCGGCAGAATACGAAACCGTAATCGAAGAGAGAACCCTCAACAGCATGGTACCTCTCTGGAGAAAGAACAAGAACGAGATTGAACCGGAGGAATACAACAATTACTACAAGGAAAAATTCTACGATTATACGGACCCGGCAGCAGTGGTACATGCAAAGGCAGAAGGAATGGTTTCCTATGACGCCCTGCTGTTTGTACCGGGTAAGGCTCCATACAATTACTATTCCAAGGAATACGAGAGAGGCCTGGCGCTCTATGCAAACGGCGTCATGATAATGGAAAAATGCCCTGACCTTATTCCGGAATACTTCAGCTTCGTAAGGGGCGTTGTGGACAGTTCGGATTTGTCTCTGAACATTTCCAGAGAGCTGCTGCAGCACGACAGACAGCTTAAGCTCATAGCCAGGAACATCGAAAAGAAAATCAGCAGCGAGCTTATGAAGATGCAGAAGGATGATCGTGAGAAGTATGAGAAGTTCTTCGAGGAATTCGGAGTGCAGCTGAAATTCGGAGTATATGACAACTTCGGAATGAACAAGGATAAGCTTCAGGATCTGCTTCTCTTCTATTCATCTCAGGAGCAAAAGCCGGTTACACTTAAGGAATATGTCCTGAGAATGAAAACGGATCAGGACAAAATATACTATGCTACCGGGGAAACCGTGGCCATGATTGATGCACTGCCTCAGGTGGACGCTGTCAAGGACAAGGATTATGAGATTCTGTACATGACAGAGGCTGTGGACGAATTTGCAGTAATGGCTATTGCCGAATATGAAGGCAAGGGCTTCGTAAACATTCTTTCAGACAACTTCGATATGGGAAGCGAAGAGGAGAAGGAAGAGCTTAAGAAGATTAATGAAGATGCAGGAGATGTTCTCGCAGCCATTAAGGAAGCGCTGGGAGACCGCGTTCTCGATGTGAGATTCACAAATAAGCTCAAGAACTACCCTGTTTGCCTCACAAGCGAGGGAGAACTTTCAATAGAGATGGAGAAGACCCTTAACGCAATGCCTGCCACAGACAAGGTGAAGGCTCAGGTTGTGCTTGAGATAAATGCAGAGCATCCGCTGGCAGACAAACTGAAGAACCTCAAGGGCAACGACGAGAAGCTTAAGGATTATGCGGAGATTCTCTTCGCTCAGGCAAGGATGATAGCGGGACTTCCGGTGGAGAATCCGGCAGAACTGAGCAATCTCATCTGCGGGCTCATGTAATATCCGATGAATATGGTGAATGCCTAAGACATATAAGTTAAAATGGAAGAATCCACAAACAAAAGGTGCGACTGAATTACAGGGTCGCACCTTTTTTGTTCGATAAAAAAATAACAAATGCCCCGGTAGCCATTGACTTTTTTTCGAAACAGAGGGATAATGGTAACCGTACGAGCGACGCACTTTGTATACAGTATAATATAATCGTACATGATTTTAGGAGGTTACATCATGACAAAATTCAACAACGTTATCGTAAGAAGACCATGCAAGGCAATATGTGAAGGAATTACTTCTGCTCCTGAACTGGGACAGCCGATTTACGAAAAGGCTCTCAAGCAGCATGACACATACATTGAGGCACTGAAGCAGTGCGGTGTGGAAGTTACTGTTCTCGAGGCAGACGAAAGATATCCGGATTCATGCTTCGTAGAAGACCCTGCACTGATCACACGCAAGTGCGCAATCATCACCAACCCTGGTGCAGCTTCAAGAAACGGAGAAAAGAACGAGATAATCGGCGCTGTTAAGAAGTTCTTCCCTGAAGACAAGATTGAATACATCAAGGATCCGGGAACTCTTGAGGGCGGAGACGTAATGATGGTTGGAGATACTTTCTATGTTGGTCTCTCAGCAAGAACAAATGCAGAGGGAATCAGACAGCTTACAGAAATCCTCAACAAGTACGGCCTTGAATGCATCCAGGTTCCGCTTGAAAAGGTTCTTCACCTTAAGACCGGTGTAAACTACATCGAAAACAACAACATGCTTGTATCCGGTGAATTCATCGAAAAGCCTGAATTCGAAAAGTACAACAAGATTGTGATTCCGGAAGAGGAAGCATACGCTGCAAACTGCATCTGGGTAAACGATACAGTAATCGTTCCGGAAGGCTACCCTGCAGTTCTCAAGGCAGTTCAGGATGCCGGCTACAAGACTCTCACGGTTGACACTTCAGAATTCAGAAAGATTGACGGCGGACTCAGCTGTCTGTCACTGAGATTCTGGGCGTAGCAATACCGGCACAGAAAAAAATCAAATCGAGAAAAACATTGTGAATTATGTAACAGAACAATAAAGAAAGGACAATATCATGGAAAAGAAACTCAGTCTATTTCCGCTGGTGTTCTTTGCAATAGGTTGCATGCTCGCCAGCGGTGTATTCACACTTTCGGGAGACTTTGCTGCTGCAGGCGCATATACTCTCGCTACTCTCATCGGATGGGGAATCACTTTTATCGGAATGATTGCCCTCACAATGTGTTACTACAGACTTGCCATAGCAAAACCTGAGCTCACTTCGGGAATCTACAGCTATGCCAAGGAAGGCTTCGGCTCATATATCGGATTTAACTCAGCATGGGGATACTGGATGAGTGCTATTCTCGCTCTGGTATCATTCTTCGTTGCATTCTTCGGAAACCTGGGCTCATACATTCCTGCATTCGGATCCGGCGCAACTCCTGTTGCTGTAATCTGCGCATCGGTTATCCTGTGGCTCTTCGTGCTTCTGCTCATGAGAGGCGTTTCACAGGCTACAATCATCAATGCTTTCGTTGTAGTCGCCAAGGTTATTCCGATTGTATTCATGGTTATCGCTGCAATATTCGCCAGATCATTCCACTGGAGCATCTTCGTTGACAACTTCACAGGAATGGGTTCGGGAATGTCCCTCTTCGATCAGGTGAAGGCAACTATCTTCACAACTGTATGGATCTTCATCGGTATTGAAGGAGCAGTTGTTATTTCAGAAAGAGCTAAGACCATGAAGCTTGCAGGAAACGCAACAGTTATTTCATTCATCGCTCTGTTCCTGCTGTACTTCGTAATCTCAGCACTTTCAATGGGCGTTATGCCTCATGACGACCTGGCAAATCTGGCATGGCCGTCAATGGCTGGAGTAATGACTTCAATCGTTGGACCTTGGGGCGGAGTTCTCGTAAACGTTGCAGTATTCATCTCAATCGGCGGAGCTCTGTTTACATATGTGATTCTTTCTACAGAAAGTGCCTTCGGACCTGCAGCTCAGGGCTGCTTCCCAAGTATTCTCAACAAGAGAAACAAGCACGACGCACCTACATACTCAATCGTAGTAAGTGCAATTATCGTTGAGATATTCCTGGTAATCGCAATGCTCAGTGACGCTGCATTCCAGAACTGCTACTATCTGTCAACAATTGCAATCATGATCCCTTACATGCTGTCAGCATTCTATGCACTGAAGTGCTGCTGCAAGGGAGAAACAACTCAGGGACTCTCAGGCGCCGGCAAGGCATGGACATGGATATTCTCAATCCTGGGATCGATATACGGTGTATGGATGCTCTACGCTTCCAGCATTACCTACGTTCTGGTTTGTGCACTGCTGTACGCACCGGGAATTATCCTCTACATTATCAGAAGAAAAGAGGAAAACGATGGTCCGATATTCCCTAAGATTTACGACAAGATTGTTGCAGTAGTACTGGTTGTAATGTTCGTAGTTGCAATCGTACTTCTGGCAACAGGAGTAATCGCTCCATTCTAAATGACAGAATAAATAACAATAGCAATAGCTTAAGCAAAAGCAGGAGACTTCTTTAACGGAACTCCTGCTTTTTGCGGTATGGCGCAGAACAGCCGATACTGCTATAATGAAGGAAAGTTCATTTGTCAGTACAGGAGGCTCTAATGAAAAAGAATTTTGCGGATTTTGAAGGTTGTGTATGTTTGGTAACCGGTGCAGGAAGCGAAACGGGAATCGGCTTTTGCACGGCTAAAATACTGGGACAGCAGGGCGGTCGCATTGCTATCGCATCAACAACGGACAGGATATACAAGCGCGCTGAGGAACTCCGGGAACTGGGCATAGATGCCAGAGGATATGTAGCCGATCTGATGGACCGCAGACAGGTGCGTGAGATGGTGGATGCTGTTCTTCGTGACTTCGGAGGCATAGATGTTCTCGTGAACAATGCAGGCATGGTTCAGGTGGGAATGGAGGAGGATTTTTCAGGATTCTTAGACATGACCTATGAGAGCTGGGACGATGCCATAGACAGGAACCTGAACATCCCGTTCAATGTGACCAAAGAGGTAATTCCAACTATGGTTCAGGCAGGCTACGGACGCATCGTCAACGTCTCCAGTGTTACGGGCCCCGTTGTAAGCAATCCGGGTGAGAGCTCATACAGCGCTGCAAAGGCAGCAATAGTGGGCATGAGCCGCTCCCTTGCCATCGAATTCGGAGAATACGGCATTACGGTAAACTGCGTTCTCCCGGGCTGGATAGGCACAGCCTCCCAGACGGAGGCGGAAGCGGCCGGAGGTCTGAATACGCCTCTGAGAAGAAGCGCTCGGGGGGAAGAGGTGGCCTCTGCAATAGTATTCCTCGCCTCAAGAGAAGCCTCTTACATAACAGGAGAATCCCTGGTGGTGGACGGCGGCAACACGATTCAGGAATACAAAGGCCCCCAGGAGCTATATTATTAAACCGGTCAGTAAGGTGACCGGTCTGTTCGGTATCTAAAGCATTTTGCTTTAAAATCGGCCCCTTTCCAGGGCCGATTTGATTTTTTTGAAAGCAGCTCTGTAGAGCTGTCATCACGGCCGGCAAAAAAAACGTCCATGGCCGCCTCTCTCCCCACGCCCCAAGATGTTGAAGCAATTGGTGTTTTCAAAGTAGTTGCTTCGACATACATATATTTTTAGGCAAAAAAAGCGACCTTTTTAGGGGTCGGGTTGAAGCATTTTGGAGATTCAGTAAAGTTGCTTCAACAAAACTCGAAAAATGTTGAAGCAAATACGATTAGATGGAGATAGCTCCAACAACTGGAAAAAATTAGGCGATAAAACAGGCCTATTTCAAGGTCTTGTTGAAGCAAATTTGATTATTATCTGATTGCTTCAACATTGGGTTTGAGAAATGTTCAGGGCAACTATACAAGCAGCTTTATGGCGGTTGCAGTTGTGGCATCAGACCTAGTTAGACCTACTTATCACGAATTTTTTCCGGCAGCATTGCGAAACGTTTAAATTTCAAGCTTCCACATTTTTACATTGCGAAAATGTCCCCGGAATGGGCTCAATTACTTGATTTTAAAGCATTTGATCTGATCGTAATCCCCGGTGAGGGTAACGATAATTCCGAATTGATTCAGTCTGGCGCGGCTGTCCTCGTCGTGCCATCTGGCAGCAAGCTCAACCCTTGGGATGTATGTGTAGGAACCCATGGTTGAGGGATCCATAAAGAAGAAATTCTTGTCATCATAGCCCAGAGCAATTACATAGTGCCCCTCATCCCAGACATCGGAGTAGTCACTGGAATCTCCGGCATTTCCCCAGGCCTGAATGGCGCAGATAACAGGCTTGCCTGCGTCGATACAGGCGGCCAGCTGTTCAAAGGAGATGTTCTCTCTGGCCTCCGCCTGAAAAACCTGAACTCCCTCAGAGCAGTTATCGCTGCCCGCAGGTGCGGCACAGTATCTAACGGAATTGAGGTACTCGACTATGTTGTGATAGCCGGTGCCTTCAAGAGAATCCGACTTCAGGGCGGCGGCCAGTTTGTCCTCCCTGATATCAAAGTCATAGCCCGCATATCTTAGTATGGACTGAACACAGGCAACACCGCAGGTATAGTCGGTGCTCTGTCTCACAAGAGGCAGCCTCAGTATTGTGCAGCCGGGATCCAGGGAAATGCTCTCCGGCTCCATATTGTAAAAAAAGTGGTTCATAGCAGTCGCTCCTTTCTCGGAATCTGTCATCATATACGTGCATCCTCATCATACACGCGCCCCTCACCCCATGCAATTGTTTGTATTTTCTGACATTGACTTGAACGCTTTATCAGAGTATAATGCATATATTAGTTCAAGTCAAGAACAAGTGGTTCACATTATGAACATAACCAAGGAGGATGAAATGAAAAAGAAGTTGTTTAAGGTATTAGTAAGCGCTGTACTTGCTTTTTCATTCTGTTTCAGCATGGCAGGATGCGGAGGCGGCAGTGCTGCGGGAATGGTTGTAGGAACAACCGAAGGAGTGGATTCAATGAATCCGATTGCTGCGGAAACCATGGTTTCATGGGAAGTGTTCGCACTGATTTACGATCCGCTGGTCAGATACGATGAAAGCTTTGAGCCGCAGCCTTGTCTGGCTGAGAAGTGGGAGTCAAACGATGACGGAACCGAATGGACCTTCCATCTGACAGAGGCCGCATGGCATGACGGAGAGGCCGTAACATCTGAGGATGTGAAGTGCACCTATGAGCTGATGGCATCATCCTATCTGTATGGATTATATATGGAAGGTATCGATAAGATTGAATGCCCGGATGACAAGACAGTTGTAATTAAATGCAGCGAACCGAAGGCAAACATGCTCCAGAATCCGACACCGATTCTGCCGGCACATGTCTGGGGTGATCTGGGAGAGGATGCAATGGAATTTGACAATGCCGACGCAATCGGAACCGGTCCATACAAGTTCTCATCAAAGGACGACACAACAGTAAACCTTGAGCTGAATACCGAATACTTCGGAACTCCGGCCAAGATGCCGGCATACTCATTTGTTGAATACAAATCAGAAGACGGACTGGCATCAGCTCTTAAGACAGGGGAAGTGACAGGAGCAACAAATCTGACAGCAACACAGCTGGGAGAGCTTGAGAAGGAAGAGGGTGTTGACGTTATCGCAGGAGACGCCAACGGCTTCACCCATGTTGCTTTTAACCAGAGCGATTCCAAGGACAGCAAGGGAAACCCTGCCCTTAAAGAAAAAGCCGTAAGACAGGCAATTGAACTCTGCACCGACAAGGAGGCTGTTGTAGCGAAGGCATACGGAGGACTTGGAACGGCAGGAACAACACTTGTAAACGAAGGAGACAAGTACCACTACACTCCTGAGGGCGATGAGCTCAGAAGCTTCGATACAGACAGAGCCAACAAGCTTCTGGATGAGGCGGGTTTCGTGGATACTGACGGAGACGGCATAAGAGAAGCCAACGGAAACAAGCTTGAGTTTAACATTATCAGCATTTCAGACAACACACCTGAGGTTAAGGCTGCTCAGATTATGAAGAAGGGCTGTAAGGAAGCAGGTATAGAACTGAACTGTCAGACAATGGACTCCGGAAAAATGTGGGATGAAGAGTGGGTATTCAATTACGACATTCTCATTGACGGATACGGCGGAGATGTGGATGCCTCATGCATATGCGGAATTCTAAGATCCGATTACTATGCGTCAGATGACAACACAAACGACTTCGGCTATGTTAACCCTGAATATGACAGACTGTTCGCACAGCAGGCGTCACAGGTAAACGAAGCAGACAGAATCAGCACAATCAAGCAGCTCCAGAAGGTTGCATATGACGACTGTCCAATGTTTGTTCTGATTTACGATAACTATGTACAGGCTGTAAGAAGCGACACGGTCAAGGGCTTCAAGCAGATTCCTGAAAACGGCGCATTCTTCTTCAACAACACGATTGATAACTATGTGAACGCTGAACTTGTTACAGAATAATTCTGCAAAGGCGATAGAATAATGAGAGCAAAATACATATTAAAAAAATCCATATATGCACTCATAACAATATTTCTGATTCTGATTTTCAACTACTTCCTGTTCAGGGTGATACCGGGAGATCCCCTTTCAATGGTAATGAGAAATCCCAAGGCAACAGATGCAGCCATTCAGAAAACCATTGAAATGTACGGCCTGGACAAGACCTGGTATGAGCAGTTCTTCATATACCTGAAGGACCTGTTCCATGGAAATCTGGGTATGTCATTTGAATTCAAAAGACCGGTAACAGAGGTAATAGGACCTAAGATACTGCCTACAGTAATATTGTTCGGTGTGTCGGAAATCCTGGCGATAATAATCGGCATGTTCATGGGTATCGCTTCCGCATGGAAACGGGGAACCAAGCTGGATGTTACTATCCTCAGCGTTTCTTTGTTCACGTACTCCATGCCGGTATTCTGGCTGGGCATGATTCTGGTGGCTGTATTCGCCGTAGGATTGGGTATGTTCCCAACGGGAGGAATAACCTCTCCCGGGGTCGCCATAATGGGTGGCTGGGCCCAGACAAGTGATATTATATGGCACGGAGTATTGCCTGTTATAACCATGACGGTCCTCATAGTGGGCGAGTATGCCCTAACCATGAGAAACACCATGATTGATGTGCTGGGGGAGGATTATATCACCACTGCAAAGGCAAAGGGCTTCAGTGACAGATACATTCTCAGAAAGCATGCGATGCCTAATGCCATGCTTCCTATGGTTACGATAATAGCAATAAATCTCGGCTTCGTAATCGGGGGAGCCGTTCAGATTGAAACGGTGTTCTCCTGGCCGGGACTGGGTAATCTCATGTATGACGCACTGAGCGCCCGTGACTATCCTGTGCTCCAGGGACTGTTCCTGCTGATAACCATATGCGTTGTTGTGGCAAACTACATTGCAGACATAAGCTATTCCTACATTGACCCTCGGGTTAAAAATGAAGCGTGAAGGGGGTGTATCGTATGAATAGTGCCAAGAGTGCAATCAGAAAAAGAAAGTTCAGGGAATTCTGCAGCAGTGTCTATCACAACAAGATGGCCTTCACCGGAACGGTGATACTGGCAATCTTCGTGCTGGCGGCGATTTTCGGACCGATTATTGTACCGTTTTCCACCCTTGATTTCGGCGATAACTCGGAGATTATGCAGCCTCCAAGTGCGGAGCACTGGCTGGGAACAGATGATATGGGAAGAGATGTTCTGGCATATCTTATGTCAGGAGCCAGGATATCAATGCTGTGCGGAGTCATGGCAACCCTAATCTCCATGGTGCTGGGAACCGCCATAGGAATAGCCGCAGGATACTTCGGCAAAGGAACGGATAACATCCTCATGAGATTCACGGATTTTTTCCTTGTAATCCCGTGGCTGCCTCTCTGCATGGTGCTTGCTGCGATTCTGGGAACAAGCATATGGAACATAATCTTTGTAATTGGAATAACAAGCTGGCCGGGAACGGCCAGAGTTGTGAGAGCTCAAACCCTCTCAATAAGGGAGAGACCGTTTGTTGAGCGTACCGTATCGATAGGTGCCGGCAGCTTCCACACCATGATAAAGCACATTATGCCTAATGTATTCCCTCTCATATTTGCCAATACAGTGCTGGTGGCTGCCGTTGCCATTACATCAGAAACCACTCTCAGCTTCCTGGGACTGGGTGATTCCACCAGGGCAAGCTGGGGAATGATGCTCCACTATGCCTTCGAAAGCGGAGCGGCAAGTGTGGGTGCCTGGTGGTACTACATACCTCCGGGACTGTGTGTTGTTCTGGTGATTCTGGCATTCACCCTGATGGGTTACGCCTTTGACGAAATCATGAATCCTAAGCTGAAAGAGAGGTAGGAATATGAAGCTGCTGGAAGTAAAAAACCTGAAGACATATTTCACTATCAAACAGGGCACGGTTAAAGCCGTTGACGGAATCAGCTTTGATCTTGATTACGGCGAGGCCCTGGGACTTGTTGGAGAGTCGGGCTGCGGCAAAACAACAAGTGCCCTGAGCATTGCTCACATACTGCCCAAGGAGGGTGAAATTGTAGATGGTGAGATTCTGCTGGAGGGAGTGGATCTTGCCAAAATGGATGAAAAAGAAATAAACAAATACAGATGGAACGATGTGTCAATCTGTTTTCAGGGCGCCATGAATGCCCTGAATCCCGTAATGAAGGTGGGAGACCAGATAGCTGAGGCTATCGAGCTCCACCAGGGACTTGACAGGAAAGCCGCTCTGGAAAAGGCTGCATCCCTGCTGGAGCTTGTGGATATTCCGGGAGAGAGAATCAGCAACTATCCCCACGAGTTCTCGGGAGGCATGAAGCAGAGGGTAATGATTGCCATGGCTCTGGCCTGCGACCCTAAGATAATGATAGGTGATGAGCCCACAACGGCTCTGGATGTAATGGTGCAGGCTCAGATTCTGAATCTTATAGAGAAACTGAGAGCAGAGTATAACATGGGCTTCATTCTCATTACCCACGATCTGTCGATTCTGGCAGAAACCTGTGACAAGATTGCAGTTATGTATGCCGGCAGGATTGTTGAGATTGCCAGATCAAAGGATATTTTTGAACATACATCACATCCGTATACGGACAAGCTTATCAGGTGTTTCCCCGATGTGACGGGAGGCAAGGTGATGCCGGAGGGGATTCCGGGTGCACCGCCTAACATGCTGGAGCTTCCTGAAGGATGTCCCTTCGCACCGAGATGCGATATTGCCTGTGACAGGTGCAGGCAGGAGGCTCCGGAGCCTGTAATGGTGGGACCGGAGCACTTCGTAAGCTGTCACAACTGGGAGGTGATCGCCAATGGCTAAGATTTTTGAAGTGGAGAATCTGAAGGTTCACTTCAATCTCAAGGGAACCTTCGGCAGCCGCAAGAGAACCGTCAAGGCTGTTGACGGAGTCTCCTTCAGCATTGAGGAGGGGGAGGTTCTCTCTCTGGTTGGAGAATCAGGAAGCGGCAAGACCACCACAGGGAAGGCGCTGCTTCAGCTGGTTCCGTACACATGTGACAAGATGAAATTCAAGGGAGAGGATATTGACAGGAGCAAGGCGGGTCTGAAGAAATTCAGGCAGCAGGCTCAGATGATATATCAGGATCCTTACCAGTCCCTGAATCCGAGAAATGAGATACTTGACATAGTGTCAGAGCCTCTGATGGTCAACAGGATGACATCCAGCGAGGCGGACAGGCTTGAAAGAAGCAGACTCGCTCTGGAAGAGGCGGGTCTGGCGCCGGGGGAAGATTACTTCTTCAGATATCCATATGAGCTGTCCGGAGGACAGAGACAGAGAGTGGTAATAGCAAGCTCCATGATAATGAAGCCGGATTTCGTAGTGGCGGATGAACCTGTATCCATGCTTGACGCATCGATCCGTACAGGCATCCTGAGGCTCATGATGAAATTCAGAGAAGAGACAGGGGTGGCGTACCTGTTCATAACCCATGACCTTTCCCTGGCATGGCTGATTTCCGACAGAATTGCCATCATGTATCTGGGAAAGATAATGGAAATCGGAAGCTCGGATATCATAGTTAACGGAGGCATTCATCCGTATACCAGGGCTCTCGCTGAAATAATGCCTAAGCCCGGCAAATCCCGTCAGGGAGCAAGGAAGGTTCTCGAAGGAGAAACCCCTGATCCTACAGATGTTGTTAAGGGCTGCAAATTCTGCAGCAGATGTCCTGTGAGAATGGAAAAATGTGCATCAGAGGAGCCGCCGATGTTTGAAGTTGAACCCGGACATCGGGTTGCCTGCTGGAGGGCAGAGGAATGACTGTAAGAGACAGAATTGCCGCGGAACTGGATAAAATCGATATAGCCCGGCTCACATCAGATCTGGTACAATTAAAGAGCTACTCTTTCATGCCCGATCAGGAGCAGGCGGTTGCGGAATTCATCTGCAGGACCCTTGTATCTGAGGGAATAGATGCAAGTCTGAGCTATGCGGCACCGGGAAGACCCAATGTCATAGGTAAAATCGGCGGAGGCAATGGGCCTGTGCTGATGCTCAACGGACACATGGATACCGTTCCTGCCTATGACATGACAAATGCCTTTGACGGAGAAATCAGAGACGGCAGAGTTTTCGGCAGAGGTGCCTGTGACATGAAGGGACCGGTGGCCTCCATGATGGCAGCCATGATAGCTCTGAAAAGGGCAGGAGTGAAGCTGAAGGGAGATCTGGTGCTGGCGGCTGTTGCCGATGAGGAAGAGGCCGGAATCGGAACGAAGGCTCTTCTTAAGGACTGGTGCAATGCGGATGCAGTAATTGTAGGGGAACCGACAGAGCTGCGTCTCGGACTGGGAAACAAGGGCCTTGAATGGATAAAGGTGGAATTTTTTGGCAAGAAGGTTCACGGCGGAGAACAGAAGAACGGTGTGAATGCCATAGAGATGGCTGCAAGATTCATTTCCTATCTCACTGAGGAGTATGCACCGGAACTTGACAGCAGAACTGCGGAATATCTGGGCAGTGCCAGCCTTAACATCGGAACCATAACAGGGGGCGATCAGCCAAGCACCGTGGCAGACAGCTGCACAGTAACCTTTGACAGGCGTTCCATACCGGGGGAGTCCGTGGAGGATGTATACAGGGAAATTAATGATATTCTCCGGCTTCTTGAGAAGAGGTATCCCGGATTCAGCGCCAGGGCGACGGATCTGTTTGAGGGAAATAATGACCTGCCTCATCTGGCATTTTGCACGGATCCCGAAGCGGGTATTGTTAAATCTGTTCAGAGGGCAGCGAAGAATACGGAACTGGGAGAGAGACCTCTGGTGGGAATGTCCTTCTGGACCGATGGAGGTTTCATAGCCAACAATACCGATGCAGAGTGTATAATAATAGGACCAGGAGAAATGGCCGTCTGCCATACACCGGATGAGAGTATTTCCATTGACCAGCTGGTGAAGGGTGCCAAGCTGTATGCCTTTGCGGCATTGGAATACTGCGGAGAGGAGATTTGATGACAAAAGAAGATAACAGAACCAGCATAGAGAAGGCTCTTGATATTCTGGAGGTTTTCTGCGAGGAACCATATGAGTATTCCGTTATGGACCTTGTGGAAATCACCGGAATGAACAGAACCACGGTTTACAGAGATCTGACAACCTTCGAGAACTATGGGCTTATAATGAAGTGCGAAGAGGGCAGAAGGTACACCCTGGGACCCTTTGCGTACCATCTGGGAAGCGCCTATCTCACAAAGGCAAACTACGAGGAGAAGATTCTCAACATACTTGAGAAGATAGGCGAGGAAACCAGGGAATCCGTGGGACTTGCCAGAAGAGACGGGGACAAAATCGTCTCGATATATTCCGTGGAAATTCACCAGGCAATCAAGATAAACGACAAGCCTGGAACATTTTATCCCATTAACAGGGGAACCTACGGCAAGTGCCTTACCGCATTCAGGGAACCCCCTCTCACCAGGGAGCAGCTGGAAGAGATGAGCTTCGAGAAGGAAGCGCCAAGGACACTGACGGAGCCGGATGAACTCCTGAGAGAGTACGAGAAGATAAGAAATGACGGATATGTCACAAGCGTTGAGGAATCATATGCCTACGCAATAGGTGTGGGGGTGCCCTTAAGAAGTCCCGACGGGAAGGTGAGAAATGTGGTTGCCGTATCCTTCTTCATGCAGGAGGAATATGAGAAAAAGATTGAAGAGATTCGGGAGGTGCTGTTCAAGTATCAGCCTGAAATAGAGAAGTACTTAAGATAAGAAACACTTAAGATGAGAAATCTGCAGGATAATAGGAAATACGTTAATACAATACTTGAAAAACTGTCTGAGCTTGTTGAGATTCCAAGCGTTTCCCATGACAGAAAACAGGTAAAGAGGGCTCTGGATTACGTTCTGGAGCTGGGTGAAGCGCTGGGTTTTGAAACCGGCGCTTTTTCCGACGGACGAGTGGGGGTCGTTCAGTGGGGGCAGGGGCCTGAAACACTGGGAATCCTTGTTCATGTGGACGTGGTGCCTCCCGATCCAATTGATGAATGGGAAACGGATCCATTCAAGGCAGTAATAAAGAATGACCGGATTTACGGGCGGGGCACCATGGACGACAAGGGTATGGTAATAACAAGCCTTTATGCCATGAAGGCCGCGGCGGATACGGCACAGGAGAAGGGGCTGCAGCCAAAGAAAAGAGTGCAGCTCATTATTGGAACCCAGGAGGAGGCTGAATGGGACGACATGTACGATTATGTGGCGTCAAACCCATTGCCTGACTACGGCTTCACCCCGGACGGTGAGTTTCCCTTCGCCAACATAGAGAAGGGGATTGTGGATCTTGATATGGTATTTGAGCTCCCGGCTGACAGGCAGGTGATTTCCCTTGAAGCAGGGACTGCGGTAAATGCTGTTCCTGCCTTTGCAAAGGCAGTCCTGAGGGATGGGAGAACCCTTGAGGCGTTCGGCAGCACCTGTCACTCCTGCGATCCGTCAAAGGGGGAAAACGCCGTTTTCAAGCTGACGGACATGCTCAGAGATGCAGGAGGAGATTCTTCGGTAACGGGAATACTTGAAATGCTGGATGAGGCCTTTGGCGATTATTACGGAAAAAACCTGTCCATATACAAAGAAAACGAGTATTACAAGGGGGAGTGGGTTCACAGAAACGTGTTTTCTCCCACGCTCGTCAGAACCTCCGGCAATGAGCTCAGGGTTACCGTTGATGTGAGATTTGCCTACGGAACAGAGCCCGAGGAGGTTATCGCCTGCCTTAAGGAACTTGCTGCAGGCAGGGGCGGCAGAGTTGAGAATGTGTCGGTGATGCCTGCAGTATTCGTATCAAAGGACAGGCCGTTTCTTAAGGTGTTCAGCGAAGCATATGACAGGCACTGCGGGATACCTTACTCCGGAAGCATTGCCATGGGAGGATCCTACGCCAAGACTATGCCGGATATCGTTTCCTGGGGACCTATTTTTCCCGGGGAGGAGGACAGCTGTCATGAGCCTAATGAGTCCATGAGCATTGAATCCATTGAGAGGTGCCTTCTGATTTATTCGGAGGCAATACAGAAGATACTGTTTTCGGACATAAGCTTTAAATGATATAATCATCCAATTTAAAAGCATGGCTGAGGTTACTCCACCATGCTTTCGTCTACTTTTATCATTATTGCGCACTCCATGCGTTTCCTGAAAAGCTCACAGCCCGGTTCGTAGATGCCCTTAATGGAGCCTGAGGCGTGGTATGCGTTGGCGGCGCAGCCTCCCGAGCAGTACAGCCTGGCCCAGCAGTCTTCGCAGTCCTTTCTGGAGTAGGCATTGCAGCTTCGGAATTCTTCACGCAGACTGTTGTTTGTCACACCCTTCCATATGTCTCCCAGCCTGTATTCCTCTTCACCCACAAACTGGTGGCAGGGGTACAGATCTCCCTGAGGGGTTACTGCCATGTATTCCGTTCCGGAGCCGCAGCCGGATATTCTCTTGTAAATGCATGGGCCGTTTGTGAGGTCTATCATGTAGTGATAGAAGGTGAAGGGCCGGCCTTCCCTCCGCCGTTTTATCATTTCTTCGGCGAGGATTTCATATTGCTTTTTAACGATTTCAATGTCTTCGGCAGTGAGAGCGGCGGGATCCTCCGGGGCGCACACCACCGGTTCCATGCTGAGCTGGTCGAAGCCCAGCTCTGCCATGTGAAAAACGTCCTCCGTGAAGTCCGGGTTGGCATGGGTAAAGGTTCCCCGCATGTAGTAGTTCCTGCCCCGGCGGGAGTCCACAAGCTTCCTGAATTTAGGGACTATTACATCGTAGCTTCCCCTTCCCTGATAATCAACCCTTGTCAGATCGTGTATTTCCTTTCTTCCGTCAAGACTCAGAACCACATTGCTCATTTCTCTGTTGGCGAAATCTATTACGTCATCGTCTATTAACATTCCATTTGTGGTCAGGGTAAATCTGAAGTTTTTGTTGTGGATTTTTTCCTGCTGACGGGCGTAGGCCACCAGCTGCTTCACCACATCCCAGTTCATAATGGGCTCGCCGCCGAAGAAGTCAACTTCCAGGTTGGTTCTGTCGCCTGAGTTTTCTATGAGAAAATCCAGCGCTCGCTTTCCAGTCTCATAGCTCATGAGGGCCTGCTCCCCGTGATACTTGCCCTGACTTGCGAAACAGTAGGAACAGTTCAGATTGCATGTATGGGATACATGGAGGCAGAGAGCCTTGATTATGTTGCCGGAGCGTTCCTTGAATACTGCGGCAGAATCGGCAAATGTATCTTCAGAAAACAGTTTGCCTGCATCCACAAGGGATTTTATGTCCGCCAGGCACAGCTTAAGCTCCTCCTCAGTCACATCCTCCCTGCCTGAGTACTTCTTCAGCATATCCGCCAGAATTTTATCCTCGCTGCTGCTCGGATACATTTCAATCATGTCGTAGGCAACCTCATCCACAGCATGAATGGAACCGGAACAGGTATCCAGAACAATGTTATATCCGTTTAATTTATATTGATGAACCATTAATGTATCCTCCCGGGCTCATGGCCGCACATAAAAAATGCCGCCGCATAGGGCAGCATTCTCATAACATGTTATTTTTCCTTCTTTTCGCATGGCTGATTTGCTACACCGCAGCTTGTCTTGCATGCTGACTGGCATGAAGTCTGGCATTCGCCGCAGCCACCGTTCTTAGAACTGTCACATAAGTTACGAGTTTCAAGTGTTTTGATTCTTTCCATGAGTGCCTCCGTATCAGTTTTATTTACGGTTAAAATCCTAACACGGCAGGGCTAAAAAGTCAAATCCGCCCGCCTCACATATCAAAATATATATTTACCTACTGTGCGAGTATGGTATATAATATACAGGAAATAAGAAATACAGGCGTGAAATGTGAAGACAGGGGGCGGTAGCGTGTTCAGTGCAGAGCAGTTGCAAAGATATTCAAGGCAGTACATCATTAACGGCATTGGGGCCGAAGGCCAGAAAAAAATAATGGAAGGCAGAGTTCTCGTTATTGGTGCCGGCGCCCTTGGCTCGCCTGCGATTATGTATCTGGCAGCAGCCGGAATCGGCACAATAGGAATTGCGGATTTTGACATAGTTGATCTTTCTAATCTGCAAAGGCAGATAATCCATACAACAGCTTCAGTGGGAACAATGAAGACGCTGTCAGCCAGAGAAACCGTGAGCAGGCTGAATCCCGACGTGCATGTTGTCACTTATGATGAGAAAATGGATCCGGATAATATAGTGCCTGTCATTTCGGACTACGACATTGTAATAGATGCGTCTGACAGGCTCTTTACGAAGCTGATGATTAACGATGCCTGTCAGATGGCCTCTAAACCTTTGGTTCATGCCGGGGCGGAGCGATTTTACGGACAGATAATGACCATAATCCCGGGGCAGGGCCCTTGCCTCAGGTGTCTTCTTGAGGATGGAACCGATGAGGAGGAGGAAGGAGCCTGCGCCCGTTATGGTATAATGGGACCTGTAACAGGCATTATCGGAAGCATGCAGGCCCTTGAAGCAATAAAATACATTACAGGAGCAGGAGAGCTGCTGGTGGGGAGAATAATATGTTTCGACGGGCTTTCAATGGAGTTCGACACGGCAGAGTTTTCCCGAAACAAAAACTGTACTGCCTGCGGCAGCGGAGCCCCAAAGGATTTGATGCAGGCATATAGACAAACAGAAAGCAAGTGCTGCAGATAAGGAGAAGGATATGAAGCCGGATGAAATAATTGTGGACATAAGAAATGAATCCCTTTTTGAACAGGGAACAATACCCGGAGCGATAAACATTCCTATGTCCCGGGTACAGGAACTTTATGGCCTGCCCATGGATAAAAGAATCTGTCTTCTTTGCCATGTGGGTGAAATCAGCGATGAGCTTGCCATCATAATGAGAGAGGCAGGCTATGACGTTTACAGTTATCCCGGCGGATACGCGGCATATCTGGAGAAAAACGAAGAGGAAGATGTGGAGATAATCTACGCCGACAACGCATCAACGACAGCCATGAGTGAAAGGGCATTTGAAGCTTACAGCCAGGCTCTGGAGTGCTACGGCAATCCGTCAACCCTTCACAGAGCAGGGCGACGTGCCAAAAAGCTTTTGACACAGTGCCGGCAGGAAATAGCGGAGCTTCTGGGTGCGAAAGAGAATGAAATAGTGTTTACCTCGGGAGGAAGCGAATCAGATAATCATGCTCTGATTGCCACTGCACGGTTAATGGGTGAGATGGGCAAAAACCATATAATATCTGATACAATTGAACATCATGCAATTCTGCATACCCTTGAGAAGCTGGAGGCCGAGGGCTTCGAAGTAACACTTCTGGAGCCGGATGGAGAGGGAATCATTACCCCGGAGGCTGTGGCCGATGCCGTAACAGAACAGACCGGGCTTGTAAGCATCATGTATGCAAATAATGAAATCGGTACAATAGAACCGATTCGGGAGATAGGCAGAATATGCAAAGACCGTGGAATTATATTTCATACCGATGCTGTCCAGGCAGCAGGACATATCGAAATTGACGTGAGGGAGGATAACATAGATTTAATGTCCGTATCAGGACACAAGTTTCACGGACCAAGAGGTACAGGTCTGCTGTATGTGAGAGAAGGTATTAAGCTGCCGGAGTTTATTTCCGGCGGAGCTCAGGAAATGGGACTTCGTGCAGGAACGGAAAATCTGCCTGCAATTGCCGGAATGGCAGCTGCACTTAAGGATTCCCTTGAATCAATAGAAACCGACAGGGATGAAGTGATAAGGCTCAGGGATAAACTTGTTTCCGAAATCGGAAATCTTCCGGGAGCAATTCTCAACGGCCATATCCATAAAAGGCTTCCGGGAAATGTCAATTTCTCCTTTGAAGAACTTGGAGATACTAATCTTCTTATGGAGCTTGATGCACATGGAATCTGCGTCTCAGCAGGTTCTGCGTGCAGTGCCTCAGACTCAAGACCAAGCCATGTGCTCACTGCGATTGGACGCACCGAAAAAGAAGCAAGGAATTCAGTTAGAATAACAATTGACGAGTATAACACCGAGGAGGAAGTAGACAAAATAATCGATGTTATGAAAGAACTGTTCGAAAGTATATAGTGATTAATGAAATCAGAGGAAAGGGGAAATCAATGAAAAAATACACCGTAACCGGTATGGGCTGTGCTGCCTGTTCAGCTAGAGTGGAGAAAGCAGTATCAGCAGTTCAGGGGGTTAAAACCTGTTCTGTTAATCTGCTTACAAATGCCCTTACAGTGGAGGGAAATGTATCCGATGAGAAAATTCTGAAGGCTGTTCGCGAGGCAGGCTACGATGCAGCACCTGATTCCGGAGAGGAAGCGGAGGATAACGAAACGGCTGTCCTAAGAAAGAGGCTTATTGCCTCACTTGTATTCTGGGCTGTGCTGATGTATTTTGCCATGGGACATATGATGTGGAACTGGCCTGTTCCTGATATCATAGCAGATAATCACATGGCATCGGGGGCTTTGCAGCTTCTGCTGACCGGCATCATAATGGTAATTAACAGGAAGTTCTTCACAAACGGATTCAGCAGCATGCTTCACAGAGCACCAAATATGGACGCCCTTGTTGCTCTTGGCAGCGGAGCGGCTTTTGTCTACAGCACCGTTGCTTTGATAATGGGAATTCACGACTATTACTTTGAATCCGCCGCAACGATTCTCACGCTGATAACTCTCGGCAAGCTCCTTGAGGCTCACTCCAAGGGAAAGACTACTAATGCTTTAAAGAGTCTCATGGGACTGGCGCCAAAGACAGCCACGGTTATCAGAGACGGCCGGGAGACAGCTGTCCCTGTGGAGCAGGTGATGAAGGGTGATATCTTTGCCCTTCGTCCGGGAGAAAGCATTCCGGTGGACGGAGTAGTCCTGGAGGGAAACAGTGCAGTAGACGAGTCAGCTCTCACCGGGGAGAGCATTCCAAGAGATAAGGAACCGGGAAGTGAGGTGTTTTCAGGAACCCTGAACAGATCAGGCTATCTTCGCTGCGAAGCGGCGCGAGTTGGAGAGGATACAACTCTTGCTCAGATAGTCCGGATGGTAAGCGATGCTGCCTCGGCAAAGGCTCCTATAGCCAAGGCTGCCGACAGAGTGGCCGGTATTTTCGTGCCTGTGGTTATTGCGATTGCAGCAATAACAATTTTTGTCTGGATTATTCTGGGGCAGACAGCCGGATATTCTCTTGCCAGAGGAATCTCGGTGCTTGTAATCAGCTGCCCATGCGCACTGGGTCTTGCAACTCCCGTTGCCATCATGGTGGGAAGCGGAGTAGGGGCTAAGGCGGGAATTCTGTTCAAAACAGCGGAAGCCCTTGAGGAAACCGGCAAGGTTAAGATTGCGGCGCTTGATAAAACCGGAACAATTACCCGAGGTGAACCGGAGATTACAGATATAATACCTGCTGAAGGAAATAGCAGAGAGGAGCTTCTGCTTACAGCCTACAGCCTGGAAATAAAAAGCGAGCATCCCCTGGCTCGGGCAATCACCAAAGGAGCAGAGCATGAGGGACTGACAGCAGAGCCGGTTGAGAATTTCAGAATACTGCCGGGGAACGGTATTACTGCTAATTTAAACGGCAGAACTCTAATTGGAGGAAGCGGCCGGTTTATCAGCGAGCTGATTGAACTGTCGGAAGAAGCAAACAGGAAGGCAGATCAGCTCTCAAGGGAAGGCAAGACCCCGCTGTTTTTTGCCAGAGACAGGAAGCTTCTGGGAATTATCGCTGTAGCTGATGCTATTAAAGAGGACAGTTTCGAAGCTGTCAGAGAGCTGAACAATATGGGAATTCATGTTGTGATGCTGACCGGTGACAACAGAAGCACAGCCGAAGCAGTGGGCGGGAAAGTCGGTGTGAATGAGGTTGTTTCCGAGGTGCTGCCTGATGGCAAAGAAAGTGCGATCCGCAGACTGCAGAAGAGAGGCAAGGTTGTAATGGTTGGTGACGGCATAAATGATGCACCGGCTCTCACAAGAGCAGATATCGGAATTGCCATTGGAGCGGGAACGGATGTTGCAATTGATGCGGCGGATGTTGTGCTGATGAGAAACAGCCTCAGTGACGTCCCGGCTGCAATTCGCCTGAGCAGAGCGGTTTTGAGGAACATTCACCAGAATCTGTTCTGGGCATTCATATACAATGCAATCGGAATTCCTCTGGCAGCAGGGCTGTTTATCGGAGTCCTTGGATGGCAGCTTAATCCAATGTTTGCAGCTGCGGCAATGAGCCTTTCCAGCTTTTGCGTGGTGACAAATGCTCTGCGCCTGAATTTCATCCGGCTTAGGGATAAATAAATTATTTAATGTTTAATTACATGTAATTAACAGGAAGAATCCGCTTCACTAATTACTTAGTGGGCAGATTCTTTTTTTTGTGTTGCACTCATATGTCATATGTGTTAGTATAGCGCGAATGACATATGGAATTTATGGATGGGGATTATGAAAACAGCTGAAACTATTAACCGCGTGTGCGAACAAACAGGTATAACCAAATCAGAGCTTGCCAGGAGAATGGGAATGCACCCATCATCGCTGTACCGAAAGCTGGGCAGGGAAACAATGACCTTTGAGGAGTTTCAGAAATGTCTCGATGCTCTTAATGTCAATATTGAGTTCACTGTGCATTACCCTGATGGTTCAAATGGGAGTTCATCGGCAAGGCAGGAACTGATACTTGAGAAAATGGCGATTGTGGAGTCCGAGCTTGAAATATCAAAGAAGGCCCTGGAGTTTTACAGAAAAACAATAAAAGACATTCGGACAGAGCTTCATAGCGCATTAGCCTATGCGGACATTGGAACGGCCCACGAGGAAAGAATAGGGGATTGTATAGACAATATTAAAGCGGCACTGGAGAATATGGAAGCTGTTGTTTCCTGCGTAACAGGGGAGAACCTGCAGGCAGCCGGCGATGACGATATTGATGTTTCCGCAATACAAGGCAAAAGGGTACTTATAGTAGATGATAATCAGATTAACAGAGAGGTTCTCAGGGAAGTGCTTCATGACAGCGGTCTTGAAACAGAAGAGGCTGCTGACGGCAGCGAAGCCGTAGCAAAGATAAAAGACTGCGAACCGGGATATTATGACTTCATTCTTATGGATCTTGAGATGCCTGTAATGGACGGGTTCGAAGCAGTATCGGTTATCAGAAATCTGCCAAATAGAATCAGAGCAAGTATTCCTGTCATTGCATTGACAGCAAATGATATTCATGAGAACAGGGAGAAGGCCTTTGCAGTGGGGATGGATGATTACATAATGAAGCCGGCTGATTCGAAATCACTGCTTAGAGGGCTTGCCAGACTAAGGTGAAATTGGGATTCGGCAAAGCATAAATGTAAACACTAAATGAGAAGGAGAACAGTACAATGAAAGCAAGAAAACTATTGTGCCTGCTGCTGGTATCTGTAATGATGCTGAGTCTGCTGGCAGGCTGCGGGGGCGCAGCCTCAGAATCGGGAGAAAAGCAGAAGGTGACCGTGGCACTTTGGGGTGCACAGCTTCTGGAAAATTACACCCAGTTTCTGTGTGACGAATTCCCGGATGTGGATTTCGAATTCACCCTGGCAACTAACTCAACGGATTTTTACAGATTCATGAACGAACACGAGGATCTGCCGGACATTATGACCGTACGAAGATTTTCAATGAATGATGCGGGACTGATTAAGGATATGATGTATGACCTGGGGGACACGGAGCTGGCATCGGAATTCTACGGAACATACCTTGAGAACTACACCTACGATGACGGCACCGTTAACTGGCTGCCTGCATGTGCAGATGTTGACAGTCTCATAATAAACGAGACCCTATTCAAGGAATACGGAATTCCTGTTCCGAATGATTATGAATCATTTGTTTATGCCTGCAGAGAGTTTGGGAAGAATGGCATTCAGGGCTTCACTTCAGACTTCTCGGCAGACTACACCTGCATGGAGGTTCTCCAGGGCTTCTCCATTGCAGAGCTTCAGTCGATGGATGGAAGAGAATGGCGAAACAAGTATGAAAGCAGGAAAACCGACCAGCTGTCAGAAAAGGTATGGATGCCTGTATTTGAGAAATTCTTTGATGTGATGAAAGAAACCGGAATTGACGTCAAAGAAACTGAAATGGCTAACATGGACGCCAAAGAGCTGTACGCCCAGGGTAAGGTGGCAATGTACAGAGGTACGGGATACGATGTAATAGGCTTCGAGGGGCGTGAGGGAGATAAATCTGTTCTGATGCCGTATTTCGGGGAAACGGAGAACGACAACTGGTATCTTTCATACCCATCCTTCCAGGTAGGTGCCAGCCGGAAGGCAATGGAGGACCCTGAAAGAGAACAGCTTATTCTCGATATAATGGGCGCCATGCTCAGCGAAGAGGGTCAGAGCTACATTTCATACGGCAAGAACATGATTCCTTACAACAAGGGTGTGAATCTGGAGCTTCTGCCTGAACTGGACAATGTCAAGCCTTATATTGAAGAAAACAAGATGTATATCCGTCTGGCATCTTCAGAGATGTTCAGCGTCTCACAGAATGTGGTACAGCGTATCATGAAGGGAGAGATAGCAACACCTGAAGAAGCCTTTAAGGAATTCAACCGCCTTATGAAGGAAGAGGAAGCAACGGAAGAAACCGTTGTGACTATTGCTGAGACAATTCCGAACGACTTTACAGATGAACACGGAAACATGGCTGCATCAGCTGTATTCAACACAGTTCAGGCAGAGGCTGACGTGGATCTGGTGTTTGGACAGGCATGCTACGTAAGCAGCGATATTTACGAAGGAGATTATACCGAAAAGGACTTCGGATATCTTGCAAACAACGATACGGGTTCACCGGCAATAGCCAATCTCACCGGAAAGCAGCTGAAGGAGCTGGTTTCATATACCCTGGAGAACGATATCAGCAGAGGCGCGGTGTCCAATGACAGTACCCTCTACGTATCCAGCGGTTTCGAGATGGACATTTCCAGAACCGGGGATGGCTACAAGCTCAACAGGCTGACGATAAATGGCAGGGAAGTAGATGACAATGACAAGTACAGCGTGCTGATATGCAGCGACTTCGACCTCTATACCGTTGAGGTTATGAAGGAGATTGGCTGTACCGATTACATTAATGATGACGGACCGTTTGAGAAGTATCTCCACAAGAGGCTTATCGAGGACGGCGGACAGTTTGAAGAGCCGTCAGACTACATAACCATCAGATAACGGCGGCAGCTCCGGCAACCCAAAGGCAGGCAAAGGCTGGCAGGTGACAGAATATGATAAAGATTGAGAACATTAAAAAGTACATATTGCCTTTAGTAATTGTTGTGGCGCTGTCTGTTGTGCTGCTGATGGGCATATTATTCATTCGCTCCTATATGAATGAGAAAGCAACTGCTGAACGAAGTGCTCAGCTTGAACAGATAAGCGCACAGATAAAGGTAAATCTGGAATACGGCCTTGAGCAGCAGTGGAACATGGTTGACAGCATTATTCACTACCTTGGAGATAAGAATTACGGTGATGAGCCGGCTCTGACAGATGAAATAGGCAGAATACAGGAGATGTTTGCGCTCGATCACTATGGGTGCCGTCTGATGCTGCTTGACTCTCAGGGAACCTCATATATCGATAAGGGGAAGACCGGAATCTGGGACGATGTCTATCAGATTGTGGACGGAAATGACAGACATACCTTTGTTTCTGAGACAAGCAATATTGACGGAATACACCTTGCCTTTGTGAAGAAGCTCAGTGAGCCGATACCGGATAAGAGCGGTGTTGAGATTACCCATGTGGTTCTTCTGAAGAACATTAATGAACTTAGAAAGTATTATGTAACAGAAGCCTACGGGGGTAATGCAGCTACATATATTATAAAAGACAACGGTGTTCAGGCCTTCTATGATGCCGATGATGATGTAATAGGTGTCAGGAATGTTTTCAAGGCTCTCAGAGAGGCGGAATATGTTAGAGGCAGAGATTTTGAAGAAGTGAAGGCGGCCATGAAAAATGAGGGTATTGCTTCTGCGAATATCATTATTGACGGAACCGAATACTTCTACTGTCTGACAGCACTTGAGCCCTTCGAAATGTATCTGATGCTGATGATTCCTGCGGAATATGTTGCCACCAACACAATGAACATGATGAATTCATTTGTGCGGATTCAGCTGATATTTACCCTGATTATTATAGCACTGCTTCTGATCGCATTCATAAGTGTTATTATCATCAGACGAAGAAATCAGATGATGCAGCAGGAACAGGCAAACAGCAGAGAACTTAACAGGCTGAGGGTGGAGGCCGAAAATGCCCGTACAGAGGCAGAGCTTGCCAACAAGGCAAAGACAGCATTCCTTAACAATATGTCTCATGATATAAGGACTCCGATGAATGCCATAATAGGTTTTACGAATATAGCTCTTAAACAGGAGCCGAAACCGGAGGTTGAGAAATGCCTGAAGAATATCAGCAGCAGCTCTGAACACCTGCTTACACTTATTAACGATGTTCTTGATATTTCCAGAATTGAAAGCGGCAAGGTAAGCTTCTCACCGATGCCTGCGGACTTATCCTCTATTGCGAGGTCGGTTATAAGCATAATGCGGGGATTTCTTGCCAACAGAAAGCTGAGTTTCGAAACAGATATTAAGATTCCGGAACATCCGTATGTTATGGCGGATGTAGTGAGATTAAGAGAAGTTCTTGTTAACATTCTGGGCAATGCAGTTAAATTTACGGAGGATGGCGGTACAATACGCTTCGAAACCGATTATCTGCCGGGTCAGGATGACAGGCATATTGTTATCCGTTATATAATATCCGATACGGGAGTAGGAATGACTCAGGAGTTCGTAGAGCATATATTCGACGAGTTCGCCCAGGAGGATAACGGTGCCAGAACAAAGTACAAGGGAACAGGCCTGGGAATGACAATAACCAAGAGCTATGTTGACCTGATGAATGGAACAATTGCTATTAACAGCACAAAGGGGGAAGGCTCTGTCTTTACTGTGGAGATACCTATGGAGCTGACGGATGAGGACGGCATTATAGATAATCAGTGCGGAAGCGAACCGGTGAAGATGGAGGGAGTTCATATTCTTCTTGCAGAGGACAATGATCTTAATGCGGAGATTGCAATCCTGCAGCTTGAGGAAGAGGGCGTCCGCATAACAAGAGCTGTGGACGGTTCAGAGGCTGTCAGATGCTTTAGGGACAACCCTCCTGAAACCTTCGACATAATACTGATGGATATCATGATGCCGGAAATGAATGGATATGAAGCTACAAAGGCAATCCGTACCATGGATGAGCGTCCGGACGGTGCACTGATACCGATAATTGCCATGACTGCCAATGCTTTCGCTGAGGACGTCAAGGCATCCATTGATGCGGGAATGAACGGACACATCGCCAAGCCGATTGACATGAACGAGCTGAACAAATCGATATCGAGAAACATCAACATATAAAGATAACATGAAAGGGCAGCCGAAGCTGCCCTTTTTTCTTTGATTATCATGTGTGCCGGCTCATATGACGGATTGTTTGCCCATACAAGCTATTTCTTGTCGAACACTCTGCGAAGCTCCTTCACGAATTCTGTAATATCAACAGGCTTGGAGAGGAATCCGTCCATGCCGATTTCTTCCGCGGCCTTCCTGTCTTCTATGAAGGCATTGGCGGTCATGGCGATAATAGGAATCTCTGCAAGACTCCTGTTCTCAAGAGCTCTGATTCTTCCGGCAGCCTCATATCCGTCCATAACAGGCATTTGAATATCCATAAGGATTGCGTCATAGTAGCCTGCAGACGAACCGGAAATCATATTAACCGCCTCCAGCCCGTCGGCGGCAGTCTCTGTTTCGAAACCGTGGTGGTTGAGAATCTCAACAGCGATTTCCTTGTTAAGCTCATTATCCTCAACCAGGAGAATTCTCTTGCCTGTGAAACCGTTATCTTCATCAACCTTAAGGAGATCAGACTCTTCAGGCGTCCGGTCTCTGTCAATGGAGGTGAGAAGAGCCTCCCTGAGATCCGACATGAACATAGGCTTGGAACAGAAGGCAGTAACTCCCGCGGCCCTGGCTTCATCAGCAATATCATCCCAGTCGTAGGCGGTGAGAATGATTATCGGGGTATCATCCCCCAGCGCCCTGATCTGCCTAACCACTTCAATGCCGTTCATGTCCGGAAGTCTCCAGTCGATAATATATGCATGGTAACCGTCGTTGAGCTCCAGAGACTGTCTGGCTCTGAGTACGGCCTCCTTGCCGGAAAGCGTCCAGTCAGGTCTCATGCCAACCTTAACCAGCATTTTGGTAACGCTGTCGCAGGTGTTGTAGTCGTCGTCAACCACCAGAGCCTTGAGACCCTCAAGGGCTTCGATTTCCGTATTCATGTTGTGTCCGTTCTCATTAATCCGGAGCGGAAGTGAGATGGTAAACTCAGTTCCCTTGTTCTTCTCTGTAACAAAGGAGATGGTGCCGCCCATCATTTCAACGATATTCTTGGAAATGGCCATGCCAAGACCTGTTCCCTGAATTCTGCTTACTGTCGAGGTGTTTTCTCTCTCAAAAGGCTCGAAGAGCTTCCGGGCAAACTCCTCACTCATGCCGATGCCGGTGTCCTTAACCTTGATTTCATAGGAGCCAACACCCTCTGAAGAGCTCTCCTTCTGTGCAATGCGGACTGAAATTATACCTCCCGACGGCGTAAACTTTATGGCGTTAGACAGAAGGTTGAGAAGCACCTGATTCAGTCTTGTTCTGTCACAGTATACGTTTTCATCGGTAACATCTATGGCATCCATGAACAGTTCAAGATGTTTCGCGCTTAGCTGGCCGCCGATAATGGTCTTGATATCGTGAAGAACATCCGAAAGGTTTGTCTCCGTTTCCTCCAGAGTAATCTTGCCGTTCTCGATTCTGCTCATGTCCAGAATATCGTTGATAAGGGACAGGAGATGGCTTCCCGAGGACAGTATCTTGGAGAAATAATCCTTTACCTTAATATTATCTTCTACATTGGTCAATCCCAGAGTTGCGAATCCGATAATGGCGTTCAGCGGGGTCCTTATGTCGTGGGACATGTTGGAGAGGAATGTGCTCTTGGCCCTGCTGGCTGCCTCTGCCATTTCCAGGGCATCCTCTGCTGCTGTAACCGCAGCCTCAAGCTCCCTGTTAATCTTCCAGTCATCAGTACGATCCGACATCACTATGATGTATTTTCTGACATCTGCAATCTTGCTGCAGTAAACAGATGCATGGAACCAGCGGGAATCTCCGGTTGTCTGATGCAGGTATTCTCTGTCCAGTTCTCTCTGTTCACCTGGTTTGATTTCGTGGAGCTGCTGGGTAATGAGTGTAATATCCTTATCCGCAATAAGCTTGTCCAGCTCATGTATGTCATTCCGGAGCAGGCTTGCCTCCAGCCCCAGAAGTCTGGAAACATTCGGACTCACGTAATCCGGCTTGAGGGTTTCAGCGTCCACAAGGAGGAACAGGTCATTGGAACTGGTGGAAACCATGTTGAACATCTCATCCCGATACATGAGCTGAGCATCCATGGCTCTAAGCCGGAGGCTGTTCTTTCTCTTTATGTATGCAAAAACAAGGCCGCCGAGTATGATCATTATCAGTGCCACAATGACGAAGGTCATTGACTGAAGCCTGTTCAAGCTGGAATTAACAATTCCTGCGGGCACTGCACTTACGAGAATCCAGTCGCTTATTCCCACCGGCTCATACAGCAGGTAGCATCCGGTGCCCTTGAGCTTGACACTGCAGTCCCCGCTTTTGCCGTTGTGAAAATCGTCGGCAATGCTGCTCAGCTCCTCGGCACTCATATCAGAATGCTCACCAAGAGAAGAAACGAGATTGTATATGTCATCATGCTTCACCTGGGATGTATCCAGTATAATCCGGCCGTCTCCACGTATTACGAAGCTGCTGGCAGTGCCTTCAAAGGATTTTATTTTCAGACGTTCCACAAGGGCGCTGTTGCTGTATCCCACACCGATTGCCTCGTAGTCAAAACCCCCAAAGGAGCCGGCATTTGCGGGAGCTGCGAATATCAGCTGGGGCTGGCTTCCGGGCATTGTGGAGCTGAAGGCGACATTCTCCTTCCTGATTATCAGATCGGAAAGCTCCGATTTAAAGTCAAGGAATCCCTCCTTGCCGTTAATGGAGTGGTACTTGCCGTCTCGGGATATGAAGTAAAATTCCGTGAAGCCCGCCTCATCCCTGGCATCCTCCAGATGTTTCTTTATTGCCTTTTCGCTTCTGCCGGACTGCAGATAGTCACTCCAGATGCGGGTATTGGCGTTCGTGGTTTTTACCATCTGAACAAGTGAAACGGTTGATTGATGAAACACCTCCCTCAGATGGGATACGCTTTCGTCATATATTGTGTTGGAAATATACTTGTAATAGGTGCCCCCGAACAAAACGATGCAGATTAGAAGCACTGCAGATACCGCGGTGGCCCATGTTTTTTTGTTCATTTAATGTTTCTCCTGATAATGTACCATTTAACAGCCTGTCGGCCGGAGTGTCTATCTGAGGGTTATGTAGCTTTCAGGAGCTGCAACACTGCCGCCGCCTTTGATGTAAGCCAGCCATTCCTCTGATACTGAGATGTCATGCATTTTGAACTTGAGACCGCTGGCTTCAATCATCGGGTTCATCAGATCAACAGTGTTAAGGCAGGTAACCATGAGCCTGTCTCCATCCTCAAGTTCCTTGCCGTCCTTCAGAACCTTTTCCAGGAGGTAATTATCACCATCCCTCCTAACCTCAATTGAGATACCGCTTACAGCCGGCAGGGAGCCATCGTTGAATGGCTTGAATCCGCCTTCGATTCCCTGAACTGAGTATTCGATATACTTCTTAAGCTCGGCCCCTGTCATCCTGCAGTCGAAGGCCTGGAGGCCGTTCGGCATAATCATTCCGGAGGTGAGCTTTTCGGTGTAGTCCCCCTTTATTACAGTTTCGGTGAAGCTGATTGCAGGAGCAACCACAACATCGCTGCCGCAGCATTCTTTCAGAGAGTTCGCCATGGCTGATGATGATTCCTTTCCCCCATTTGCCGAGAATACTCTGGAACAGGATTTATCAAGAGACAAGATGATTTCAGCCTTTTCATCGGAGGTATCTTCAAGCTGCCTGTTCATTTCCCGGTATGCCGAATCTGCGTCAAGCTCCCCCTTAATCATTCGATGAACCACGTCCAGGGATGCTGCGAAGAAGTCGTTTGATGCGATTCTGATGTACATTCTGTTCTCTTCAATGAGAGGCTTGAGATTGTCCAGGAACGGAGATATCTTCAGGTTTACATCCTTGCTGTAGGTGATTACATCCTCGCCGCCTGCAAGGCTGTTCTGAGCTCCGTCTGACACCATGGTGTTCAGAACCTTCATCACCGCCTTCTCATGCTCGCTGTTTTCGGAAACATCCTTGTTAACTGCAGCCTGGAATGCCGGATATGTCAGAAGCCACTCTTCTCCGTCGTCACAGAAGTAAGGGAGGAACACGGCCTCAATGCCCTCGTTGTTGAACTCCACAACATTGGAGCCTCCTGAACGGATCATGGCGACCTTGCCGTCCCGGAATCTGTTTATAACAGGATCGTAATCAAGCATGCAGTCATCTTCTTTGAGTCCGACATCCTTGATGAAGTCCTCCATCTTTTCGAAAGCCTCAGGCCATACCTCATCATCCAGACCTGTTACGTCGAAGTTGTTTGGATCTTCGTATGAGCTTCTCCAGGCTCTGCCCTCAAGGGAGTTGATTTCGGATATGGACAGGCCCTGAAGGATTTCCATACAGGTATAGTCGTATGCAAAGTCCGCCTCAAAGCCTCTGATCCCATGCTTTTCGAATTCCCTGCAGGCGGATATTAAGCTGTCATAGTCCGTGGGAATAGGTATGTTGTATCTGTCAAAGAGAGCCTTGTTGACAACAAGACCGTCCGCCTCGCCGCAGAGAGGAACCCAGTTGACGGTTCCGTCCTCGTTGGTGAAACTGTTTATGTATGATTCATATACAGCCGATGCGGCATCATTTGAGGACAGATCCATCAGCTGATCCCGAAGGGGATTGGCATCATGCAGAGAGAATCGTCTGCAGGTGATGATGTCCGGCAGCTCACCGCTTTCCTTGAGAAATCTGTAATAGTCAAGATCGTTGTTTCCCACGGAGAACTGGATGTCCACATCAGGATTCTGCTCCTGAATATACTGTGCGTAGTTGTCGTAGAGAACAGTACTCCACATGTATACGGTGACGGTATTGCTGTTTTTCTCTGATTGGGATGAGCATCCCGCTGCAAGTGAAAGCGCCATTATAAGCACCGTAACAACGGCTGCAATTTTGTTCATCCTTCTTCTCTTCATTTGTGCTGCTCCTTTGGAAATGATAAAATACGCAACTATTAATTGTTATACATGGCTATTTATAGCACAAAGGTAACAAAAATTCAATGAATTGGGGGCTTTGAGCGAAGAAAATACAAGTTGTTGCCACTGGGGAAACGGATTATAATAAACTGTATATTATTTCATTTATATGCTGAGGGAGGCCTCTGGGAGGAAACCGGAACATGAAATCAGGAAATCCGAGAATAATCGCAGTATCAGCAGCATTGATAATGCTTGTTTCGCTTTTGTGCCCGTGGACTGCCTTTGCATCAGATAAATCAGATGAAGCTGAAGCCGGCCGAACCGTTCGGGTAGGGTGGTATCAGAGCGACATGTTCCAGGAGGGGGAGTCCGATGGCGAACTGAAGAGCGGATACTGCTATGACTATCTCCAGAAGATTGCGGACTACACCGGATGGGATTACGAGTATGTCTACGGAAACTGGACGGAGCTCTTTGACATGCTCCAAGAGGGAGAAATTGACTTCCTGGCGGGGGTGTCCATGACGGAGGAACGTATGGATACCATGCTGTTTCCGGATTCCGCAATGGGAACGGATCAGTATTATCTTTACAAACGGTATGATGATAATACGATAGACCTGGCGGACATTTCGACTTTTTCAGGTAAAAAGGTGGGAGGGATAAGAAACAATCAGGTTACGGCTCTCACCCTTGAGTGGATGAAGGAGAAGAATATTAATCTGGATGTAGTGTATTATGACAGCTTTGAGGAGCAGGAGGAAGCCTTCGGGAAGGGAGAGGTGGATCTTCTTGCCCAGACAATCAATAATGTTCTGAAACTGGACGATATCACCGTTGTGGCCAAAATAGGCGAAGATCCCTTTTATCTTGCGGTGAGCAAAAACAGGGCCGATCTGCTGGCTGATCTTAATGAGTCTCTGAACACGATGCTGTCCATTGACCCTTTCATTCTGCAGAATCTCCAGTATTCAAACTACGGAACCACGCTGATAAACAGAACTCTCACTGAGGAAGAAAATGCCTGGGTTGATGAGCATCCCGTTATTACCGTGGCATATCTTGAAGACTATCTTCCATATTCGGCCACGGATAAGGATGGTGAGGCCACAGGCCTGATGACGGATACGCTGGATGCCATTCTGGAGGCGCTGGAGCTGGGCGACAGAATTAAGGTTAAATACAAGCCGTACAGGAGCTTCAGGGAGATGGCAAAGGCCCTTAAAAATGAGAAGGTGGATCTGGCGTTTCCTGTATACGGAAACCTATGGGAGCTGGAGCAGAGCGGAATCGATGCATCCTCACCTGTGGTTCAGAGGAGCGAATCCTTCGTATTTAAGGGTACATACAATGAGGGAAAAGTTCGGAAAATATCCGTCAACAGAAATAATCTGATGCAGATTGCTTACTGCCGAAAGAACTTTCCGGGTGTTGAAATGGTCTCATGCGATTCCATTGATGAATGCCTGGATAAGATTATTGACGGTGAGGTTGACGGGACTATCATTAATACTCTTCGTACTGAGCTTGTTACCGGGAACTCGGACTACGAAAAACTGTCCGTGGTGCAGCTGAAGGGAGAGGACAACAGGTGCTTCGGAGTCAACGAAAACAATACGGAGCTGATTATCATTCTCAACCGCGGGCTGAGAACAATCGGAACCTCCTTCGGAATCGATAGCTCCTATAAATACATGGAAAGCTTCTATCACCGCAACCCCTGGGATGTTTTCAGGGACAATATCGGCTTGTTTCTCCCTCTGATTGTTATTGTGGTGGGGGGAATCATTCTGCTTCTTGCCCTTAGTCTTCACCGCAAGGCTGTTCAGGTAAGCGAGAAGGAGGCGAACATCCGGAAGATGAACGAGCTGAACATACAGCTCGAAGAGATGAGGCAAAGGGCGGATGCGGCAAATGATGCCAAGACCACCTTCCTCTTTGACATGTCCCACGATATCCGCACGCCTATGAATGCCATTCTCGGATTCAGCAGTCTCATGGAAAAGAATCTCGACAGACCTGAGGTGCTGAAGGAGGAACTGCGGAAGGTTCAGGAATCCGGTGAGTATCTGCTGGGTCTGATAAACAATATGCTTGAGGTTGCCAGAATCGACAGCGGCAAAGAGGAACTAAACATTGAATTCACGGATCTGAAGGACAAAAAGTATTCCATTGTCGCATTATTTGAAAATGAAATAATCGGAAAGAATCTGGATGTCACCGGAGAAATCGACATCAGGCACAGGTATGTCATGGCGGATAATCACAAGGTGATGGAGATAATGATGAATCTCATGTCAAATGCCATCAAGTATACTCCGGAGGGAGGCAAAATCAGGAGCGTATTAAAAGAAATTCCTTGTGACCGGGAAGGTTATGCATCCTTCAGGTATTCCGTTGCCGACACGGGAATCGGCATGAGTCCCGAATTCCAGAAGGTAATCTTCGAGTCCTTCGCCAGGGAGAGAAACACGACAGAAAGCCGCATTGCCGGCACCGGCCTGGGCATGGCCATTGTCAAGCGCCTTGTGGATCTCATGGGCGGAACTATCCGGGTGGAGAGCCGCCAGGGAGAGGGTAGCTGTTTCACCGTGGAACTAACCTGTCCTATTGTTGAAAATCCGGATTACTATCTGAAGCAGCAGGCAGCTGCCGGCATCTCCGTGGAGAGAGATTTCAACGGCAAGCGGATCCTGCTGGCAGAGGACAATGAAATAAATGCAGAAATTGCCACGGAAATTCTCGAAAACTTCGGTCTGTCTGTGGAGACAGCCGGCGACGGCGAGGAGTGCATCCGCATGCTGAGTGAGAAAGCTGCCGGATATTACGACATGATTTTCATGGATATCCAGATGCCGAGGATGAACGGATACGAAGCCGCAAAGGCAATCCGAAGGCTTGAGGATCCTGCGAAGTCATCAATTCCTATTGTGGCCATGACCGCCAATGCCTTCGATGAGGACAAGAAGAACGCCTTCGCTTCGGGAATGAACGGCCACCTAACCAAGCCTATTGAGATTCCGAAACTTGGGGATGCCCTGGCTGAGTTCCTGAGCTGACCGGCATGGATGTATAGCCGGCTGGGGACAGCATGAGCCGGCGATAGAATGAGCCGGCCGAACCGCCTGTGCCGGCCGAACCGCCTGTGCCGGCCGAACCGCCTGTGCCGGCCCTTTGTTGAAGCAATTGGTTCAGGAAGGATTTTGCTTCAACATTAGGCAATTTAGAGGCAAAAAACAGACACTTCTTAGGGTCGATGTTGAAGCAATCAGGCTGAGCAAAAATTTGCTTCAACAAAATACAAAAATTGTTGAAGCAAATTGTAGATTCAATTCACATTTACAACAAATGGAAAAATTTAGGCGATTTTCATCCTGTTTTTTAGTGCGATGTTGAAGCAAATCTCAATTTCGAAGGAAAACTGCAACAATTCAAGGATGCAGCAGTCTGTCAACGCTTCAGCGTGGCAGCAACTCAGCAGCTTAGCGACATATCAGATATGCATATGTGGGGGAGAACAAATAAAACAGGAATAATTTGTGAAAAAACAACACAAAATATCTTGACGCGGGCAAATTATCGTGTTACTATTGGTTTGCTTCGAGGGAAGCTCATAAATACAGAAACACACTACAGAGGAGTTTATTAACAGAATGTCAATGATTTTCAATATGGTTAACATCAAGAAACAGAGCAAAAAACCTTAACATCTGCCTTTGAAACAGATTACATCGTTTCATGGGGAGATGACCTTTAAATGCTCATGTGACGATGTTGGAAACCAATGAAAATCCAAAGCTTTGATTGAGATATGTCGTTGCATGACCGATGCGGCGACATTTTTTATTACACAGGATATCCATAACACAGGACATCAGGTAAACAGCAAACAAAACCCAGATATTAATTAAGACAAGGAGGAATGATTAAGACAATGCCATTAACCTACCCTAGACCATCACTGCTTAGAGAGATTGCAGACAACTGCGGAACGCCGGTCATGATTTATGACGAAGATGCACTTAGACAGACAATGAGAGAATATACCGGAAGCTTCAAATCGGAAATGTTTGAAACAAGCGTGCTGTACGCATCAAAAGCATTTCTGTGCAGGGCGATGGCCAAAGCGGCGCTGGAGGAGGGACTCCACTTCGACGCAGTGAGCGGAGGCGAAATATACTGCCTCGCACAGTCGGGGGTACCGGCAGAAAAGATACACTTTCACGGAAACAACAAGACACCCAGGGAAATCGAAGAATTCTTCAGAATGGGGAGAGGCCACATAATCGTTGACAACTGCGATGAGCTTACCCTGGTAATAGAAACTGCCGAGAGAACGGCAAGTCCCATGGATATAATAATCAGAGTAAATCCCGGAGTGGAGGCTCACACCCACGAATACATAGCCACGGCAACAAAGGACTCCAAGTTTGGAATCTCAATTGACAGAGAAGACGAAATCAGAAGAATGATAGAGGCTGCAGAGAATTGCCCACACCTGAGCTTCAAGGGGTTCCATTCCCACATAGGCTCCCAGATACTGGAGGTTGAAGCCTTTGCAGCAGAAATCAGAGTAATGTTTGACTTCATAGACAGAGTGGAGCGGCAGTGGGGAGTTGAGGTTGAAGAGCTTGACCTGGGAGGCGGTTTCGCAATATCATATACCGATGACGACAATCCTCCCGCTGCCGGAGAGGTATGCTCCCGGATAATCGCTCTATGCGAAGAGGAGGTAACGAGACGGGGACTTAACATCAGGAGACTGATGATAGAGCCTGGAAGGAGCATCGCGGGAGATGCCGGATACACTCTATATACAGCCGGATGCCGCAAGATGACCGATTCCAGAAACTACATTTTCGTAGACGGCGGAATGGCGGACAACATCAGACCGGCACTCTATAACGCCGAATACACATGCCGGAACGTTACAAGAGATAATGCAAAGGCAGACAGAACCTATGCGGTGGCAGGAAAGTGCTGCGAATCCGGAGACATCCTCATTAAGGAAGCAAGACTTCCGGAAACATTCCCGGGAGACCTGATACTGGTACACTCCACAGGAGCATACGGATACAGCATGGCATCAAATTACAACAGACTCCCTCGTCCGGCGGTGGTTTTCGCATCAGGGGAAACCTATCGCACAGTCATCAGACGAGAAACCTATGAAGACATGATGACACTGGACGTTGAATAAGCAAGAGAAACAAAAGCAACAGCAAAAGAAAAGAGAAAAAAGAAAGGAACAGAAAATGGAAAGAATTACAGGATCAATCGTTGCATTAATTACACCTTTTACAGAAGACGGAGCAGTTAACTACGAAGTGCTGGAGCAGCTTATCGATTTCCACCTTGAAAACGATACCGACGCGCTTCTCATCCTGGGCACCACAAGCGAGTCCCCTACAATGACCCACGAAGAGGACTGTGAGATCTGCAGATTCACCGTAAATCAGGTTAACGGAAGAATTCCGGTAATCGCAAGCAGCGGTTCAAACTGCACCGAAACAGTAATCGACAAGAGTCTGAGACTCCAGGAGCTGGGAGCAGATGCGGTTCTTAACATTTCACCATACTACAACAAGACTAATGACTCCGGCATGTACCATCACTTCGCAGATGTAGCCGATGCAATCGAGATTCCTGAAATTATCTACAATATCCCGGGAAGAACAGGAATAAACATCAAGTCAAGCATCATTGAAGAGCTGGCTCAGCACGACAGAATAATAGGCATCAAGGAGGCCAGCGGCAACATGTCCTACATTGCTGAAATCGCACATCTGGCAAATGAGAATTTCGCAATTTACAGCGGAAACGACGACATGATTCTTCCTGTTCTCTCCATGGGAGGCAGCGGCGTAATCTCAGTAATCGCCAACATGATGCCAAAGGAAACACACGACATGGTAATGACCTATCTCAACGGAAACGCAGCAGCGGCAACTGCAGAGCAGCTCCGCCTCATGCCTCTCATAAAGGACTTGTTTATAGAAGTAAATCCTATTATGATAAAGGAGGCAATGAATATTATGGGAATGAACGTGGGTGGATACAGAATGCCTCTCTGTCACGCAACAGAGGAACACGTGGCACATCTGAGAGAGTCAATGAGACTGGTTGGAATTGATTGTTAATGAAAGCGTATAGTTAATGAAACAGATTATTAAACAGGTTTTTCCGAAAACAATACCGGTTTTGGCGGGATACCTGTCTCTGGGAATTGCCTTCGGACTGCTGCTGCAGTCCATAGGCTACGGGCCCGGATGGGCTTTTATAATGAGCCTGTTTGTTTTCGCGGGCTCGGCACAATTTTTGGCTGTAGAACTTCTGGCAGCAGGGTCAACGCTATTGCAGGTGGCTCTGCTGACTTTTCTGATTAATTTCAGACATCTGTTCTACGGCCTTTCCATGATAGAAAGGTACCGGGGCACAGGCATCAGGAAGGCGTACCTCATCTTCGGACTGACAGACGAAACCTACGCTCTGCTTACGGGCTTCAAGGTTCCCGAGGGCATGAGAGACAGGGACTTTTATTTTGCCATAACAATAATGCATCATTGCTACTGGATATGCGGCTCCGTAATAGGCGCCGCGGCGGGAAGCGTAATTCCCTTTGACACAACAGGTATTGACTTTGTAATGACAGCTCTCTTTGCTATACTTGTAGTTGAGCAATGGAAGACAAACAGCAAACATCTTCCGGCAATACTGGGATTCGCTACAACAATAGGGGCGCTCCTCATCTTCGGAGCCGACAACTTCCTTATTCCGACTCTGATTGTTCTGTCCTTCGCACTCCTCTGTCTCAGACCGGTTCTGGACAAGGAAGAAGTAAAGGAGGAAAACCAGGATAAGGAGGAGAACTATGGGTGACAGATATATTATCATGGTCTGCGCCGTGATGGCGATTGTTACTCTGCTGCTGAGGGCCATGCCATTTATCCTCTTTGATCACGGGAACAAAACCCCCAGGTGGATTACATACCTGGGCAAAGTTCTTCCTCCGGCAATAATGAGCATGCTGGTTGTATTTTGCCTGAGAAACGTGGACTTCCTCGGGGGAAGTCACGGAATTCCGGAACTTTTATGCGTGGGAGTGGCTATGGGGCTCCATGCCTGGAAGAGAAACACATTGCTCAGTATCGGCGTAAGCACTGCCTTATACATGGTTATAGTGCAAAACCTGCCATCGCTTTTGCAGTAAAACCGGGAGTCTGGGATGCATGACATGACACAGGGTTCTCCCATAAGGGTCATTATAAGATTCACACTTCCGATCCTTCTGGGAAACATTCTACAGCTTACATATAACCTTGCGGATACGCGAATTGTAGGATCCTTCATTGGAGATGGGGCGCTGGCTGCTGTTGGAGCCACTGCCACCATGTTCTCTCTTTTCGTGTATTTTTTTATGGGACTTGCCAACGGATTTGCAATTTCCACCGCCAGATATTTCGGTGCAAAGGACATGGAGGGGGTTCACAAAACCTTCGTGGCTGCACTGGTGATGGGGCTGGGGCTTACCGTAATTATTTCGGTGGCAGTTGAACTTCTGATGAATCCTTTTCTCAGGTTTCTGAATGTGCCTGAGGAGATTATGGGTGATTCCAGACTGTATATCCGTATAGTGATTGCCGGCCTTTGCGTTACCATGATATACGATGTTCTGCTGGCCTCTGCCAGAGCCATCGGGGACAGTCTGACGCCCCTGCTTACGCTGGTGGTTTCGGTGGGGCTGAATATTGCAGGGGACATTATTCTTATCGTTTACCTGGATTTCGGAGTTGAGGGTGTTGCCATTGCCACCATAGCAGCTCAGGCCATTACTCTGGCGGTGTGCGGAATATATCTCCTTCGCAGGTATCCCTTCTTCAGGGTTCGCAAAGGGGATTTCGGAAATCTGGAACTGCCCCTGATGAAAAACATGATGCTGAGCGGACTGTCCATGGCTTTTATGGGGACGCTTATAGCCATAGGCTCCCTGGTTTTGCAGACTGCAATAAATCTGCTGGGACCATCCTATATTGTGGCCCAGAGCGCAGCCAGAAGAATTACCGATGTGCTGATGACTGTGTTTGTTGCAGTGGGAAATGCCATGGCCCCTTACTGCAGTCAGAACCTGGGGGCAGGCAGGTGGGAGAGAATTCACGCCGGTATGCGGGCAGGATATATCATAACCTGTTCCTGGTGTCTGGCGGCTGCTGCCATCGTGTGGCTCTTCGCACCGGATATGATATATCTCATTACGGGAAGCGCTGACAAGGTGATGATTGATGCAGCAGTGCTGTATCTCAAGGTAGATTCGTCTCTGTATGTGCTGGTTGCCGTGATTTTTACCATAAGGTTCTCAATGCAGGGAGTGGGAGACAGAATCACACCCCTTGTTTCCAGCGGCATAGAAATGATTGGAAAGATAATAATGACTTACACTCTGGTGCCGGTTCTCGGCTACATGGGAGTAATTCTGGTGGAGCCTATCACCTGGGTGTTCATGATAATTCCTCTGATATGGAAGGTTAGGAAATGGGAAAAGTAGTTTTTTATGATGTTGACGGGACGCTTTATCGACATGATTGCGGCATCCCGGAGAGCACAATCAGTGCAATGAAAGAATGGGAAGCAAAGGGCCACGCGGCAATACTCTGCACAGGCCGGGCGGCCTGCATGCTGCCGTCTCAGGTGGAGGAACTTCCTCTACGTGGACGAATCTGCCAGTGCGGAAGCTATGTGTTTCTTGACGGTAAGGTGCTGACAAACGGGGGAGTGTCCGGACAGGACTGCGGTCGGATTCTGGAAATCCTCCACAGATATAACTGTCCCTTCTTTATTGAGAACTCTGACTATTACTACCTGGACATGGAATTTCTCCCTGAGGGCCTTGCAGGCAGGATTGATACCATGATGGCCAGATATCCCGGAAAATACAGACCGGTAGGGGAGCTTCCGAATTTCATTCAGAAAATAACGGGATATCCCTCGGATCGTTCGCTTTGCAGTGAACTCGGTGAGGCCCTGTCTGAATGGTTTGATGTGATTGTTCACGATGAGTACGAATATATTGAGATTACCCATAAGGATTACTCGAAGGGCACAGGGGTGGCACAGGTTCTGGATGCCCTGGGATGCAGCAGGTCGGACGCCATTGCCTTCGGCGACAGCGCCAACGACATTTCCATGCTTGACGCTGTGGGCCTTGGCGTAGTCATGGGAAGCGCTCCTGACGAGCTGAAGAAACGCTACCGTGTGACGGGCTCCATCTATGAGGATGGCATCGCCAAGGCCCTTGCGGAACTGGGACTGATTTGACACAGTAAAGGGGCTGTTCACCAATGATTTAGTGGGCAGCCCCTCGTTTTATCTTATTATTTGCATTTGCTCAGCAGCTCTTCCCACTGCCGGTCAACGTATCTCTGGGTTTCCTCGATCATCCATTCGCTTCCCTTGGCGAACATGTGCTTGAAGCGGCCCTGCTTTGCCAGGAATTCCTCAACAGGCAGTTTCTTCTTCGGTTCGTAGGTCAGTCTCCAGACGCCCTCTTCGATTTCGTACAAAGGCCATACGCAGGTCTCTACAGCAAGACGACAGATTTCCGCCAGATCTTCGGTCTCGTATCTCCAGCCTCTCGGACAAGGAGCCAGAACGTTAAGGAAGCAGGCGCCCTTGGTGTATATTGCCTTGTGAGCCTTAGCGTGAAGATCCCTGAAGTCACCAATAAAGGTAGTCTGTGCTGCATAAGGTACATTGTGGGCAGCAACAATAGCCGTAAGATTCTTCTTGTTCTGTATTTTGCCCGGAATCTCGTCTCCGGCAGGTGATGTGGTGGCATCGGCGAATCTCGGAGTAGAGGATGAACGCTGTATTCCTGTGTTCATGTAAGCTTCGTTGTCATAGCAGACATAAACCATGTCGTGACCGCGCTCCATGGCTCCCGAAAGGGACTGAATTCCGATATCATATGTTCCGCCGTCACCGCCAAAGGCGATGAACTTGAAATTGTCATCTATTTTGCCCTTTTTCTTAAGGACCTTGTATGCAGCTTCGACGCCGGACATTGTTGCTGCACCATTGGCAAAGGCGGTGTGGATGTAGCTGTCATAGTAAGCTGTGTGAGGGTATATGAATGTGGATACCTCCAGGCAGCTGGTGGCGTTGGTGATTACGGCCTTATCCTCAGGTTCAAGTGCCCTGAGTACGCCTCTGACGGCGATGCCTGCACCGCAGCCGGCACATAATCTGTGACCTCCTGCCAGCCTTTCCGGTTTTTGGACTTCTTTCTTTAAACTGTATGCCATCTTGTTCTCCAATATTGTGTACTCCTTGGTTCAGGTTGTTGCGTGAATAGCGGATCAGTATTTCCTGTGATCGAAGCCGCCTTCTTCGTATCTTGAATCTCTGACTCCAACGTATCTGTAAACATCACCGGGATCGTCGGTTTCGTGGATGATAAAGAGATCGTTGAATATTTCATAATAGTCGTCTACGGTAATGTCACGGCCGCCCAGTCCGTATATGTAGTTTATTGCATACGGTCTTCCCGGAAGGTCGTAGAGTGAGCTTCTGGCTTCATTAAAGAGGGGACCGCCGCTGTTTGAGAAGCTCTCTGCCTTGTCCATGATGGCAACGGCCTTCACCTTGCACATTGCATTCGCGAGAGGGACTCTAGGGAACGGTCTGAATACTCTCAGTTTAATGAGCCCAACCTTCTTGCCCTCGGCTCTCAGTCTGTCTACAGCTTCCTTGCCTGTTCCGGCGCTGGAGCCAATCACCACGAGGGCAACCTCTGCGTCGTCCATCATGTATTCCTCGAAGAAACCGTATTTCCTGCCGCTGAGTTTCTCGAATTTCTCGGCGACGTCAAGGATTATCGGCATTGAGTCCTTCATGGCCTGGGCCTGGGCTCTCTTAACTTCCATATAGTATGGGGATGTTCCGTATGGTCCCACTGCCAGAGGGTTCTCGTGCTTCAGCAGGTAGTTCTCGGGCTTGTATTCCCCCACGAATTCCTTGACCTCGTCGTCCTCAAGAAGCTCTATGTTTGATACTCCGTGGCTTGTAACGAAACCATCCTGGCATATCATGATTGGAAGGCGTATGGCCTCGGATATGGGCATTGCCTGAATGTAGTTGTCGTAAACCTCCTGGTTTGTTTCGGCGTATATCTGAATCCAGCCTGAGTCTCTGGCTCCCATTGAGTCAGAGTGGTCGTTGTTGATGTTAATGGGTCCTGTCAGGGCTCTGTTAACAACTGCCATGGTTATGGGCAGCCTTGAGGAAGCTGCAACATAGAGAAGCTCCCACATGTACGCAAGTCCCGCTGAGGAGGTTGCTGTAACTGCCCTGGCTCCTGCGGCAGCTGCTCCCATGCATACAGACATGGCGCTGTGCTCGGATTCCACCGCTACAAATTCAGTGTCTACAAGTCCGTCTGCTATGTACTGGGAATAATACTGGGGTATTTCAGTGGAGGGAGTAATCGGAAATGCTCCCATAACGTCGGGATTAATCTGACGCATGGCTGTTGCCACAGCTTCGTTTCCTGACATTCTGTCTCGCTTCGCCATTTACTTTTCCTCCTTCACAAAATCTATCGCATCGAAGGGGCAGACCTTGACGCAGATTCCGCAGCCTTTGCAGTGATCGAAATCGAAATCAAGCCGCCTGTTTCCCTCTACCGGTATTGAGCTGTCCGGGCAGAATGGCACACAGAGCATGCAGTGCCTGCACTTGTCTGCCTTGAATACAGGTACCATAACCCGCCATTCTCCTGTGTTAACTAAAAGGGAGGTTGCCGGTTCGAAAATCTCCGCTCCGGTGGTAACCTCCTGCCAAGTTATTTTCTCGTTTATATCCTGTGCTCTTCGTTTCATCATTGGGTTTTTCCTCGTCTGATATAATTATAATTCAGGCTTTAGCCCACCTTAACTTCATCCATGGACTGCAGCAGCGCCTTCATGTTGCCCTCTACCAGGCTCTCCTTGTGGAGGAACTTGTGTCTGAAGGATTCTCTCATGTCTTTTATGAATTTCTCCTGCTCAAGGATGTTACTTACCTTAACTACTGCTGCCAGCATTGGAGTGTTAGGGAAGTTCTTTCCCAGGGTTTCCATTGATATTCTCTCGGCATCAACTGAGCATACTCTGCCCTTGTATCCCTTAAGCAAAGGGCGAATCTCCTCGGGATCCTTCTTGCTGTTGATGATAAGGGCGCCTGTCTCCTTCAGCCCCTTTGTCACATCTACTGAGTTCAGCAGAGTCTCATCTACAACAACCACATAGTCCGGTGTGTATATGTTAGAATGAACCTTGCAGTGCTCATCTGAAATTCTGTTATATGCTGTAATAGGGGCCCCCATACGTTCAGGACCGTACTCCGGAAAACCCTGAACATGCTTGTTTGAATTAAAGGCAACATCTGCCAGAAGGAGGCATGCCGTCTTGGCTCCCTGGCCGCCTCTGCCGTGCCATCTTATTTCTACTGCTTCGTTGATTTTCTTTGTCATTTCAGTTTTCTCCCAAAAGTATTTATTACTACCATAGATTACAGCAAAACCAGCCGCGAGTCAATGGTTTTTGTTTATAAAAACAAAGATTTTTTATTTTATTTATATTATATAACAATTTAGCCTTTGAAATGTTTGTTATTTCTCTCATTGCCTTAATCGTAAAGATTAAGCATTAGTAATTTATTATTCACCATATGTGAAATCCTGCCCTCAAGGTATTCCCTGTCTTCATCGATAATGCTCTCGGCCATATTAAGGGCCGCTCTCATTCGCTCCTTTGCTTCTTCCAGTGCCTCCGGCATTTGTAAATACTCTTCGATTACTGTAGCCGCCATTTCCATTGTCTAGGGGCTATCTTCAAAATAGAATGAGTATTCAGGGTAATTCTCAACTTCATCCGTAAACACAATACACATTTCATCCTCATCTCTGAACACCTCAGATATAACAGCATATTGATTCGGATTCAGCGCTGCAGGGTTAATAACGGCAGCTACTGCCTGAACAGCTATGAGGTCTTCAAAACACTCCGTTGTATCTATAACATTGCAACCAGGAAAATGTTTCTTAAGTTTCATCAGCTGGTCTAGCGTTAATCCAAATGCAAGAATGTTCCGGTTTATATAACGTAAATCTATTTCTTCTCCATCATCAGGAAGAATAAGCTGCTCTTCACTGCATATGCTTTTGAATGCTTCCGGAGATTCTGTATGAATAGGAAGCAGTTTGCTCGGGCCGCATGCGCAGATCATCCTTTCAACCACTGTTTTTTCGTCGCAAAAAACTCCTCGTCTCTGAGACGGCCACCATTTTCTCATCCACATGCGAAGCGGGCATCCACATCCGAAATATGCCCTGTTTTTTGTTTGTGGGAAGACGAAAAAGCTCTTGAAACCTATTGATAATTTGTCCCGAATAATATATAATATTCGGGACAAAAGGAGGTGAGCAATATGGCGAATGGTTATTCCAAACAGATTCAGGAGCAGATCAAAGCTGCGGCGGAAGGAACTATTTTCACCAGCTCTGATTTTGCGAGTATTGCCGGTACGGAAACCATAAGGCGGAACTTAAACCGGCTTACACAGGCAGGGATGCTTCGCCGCATTCTGAAAGGCGTTTATGAAAAACCTAAATATAGCAAACTTCTGGATGAATATGTGGCACCAGACCCGGAAGCGGTAGCGAACGCATTGGCACGAAGCTATCACTGGACGATTGCCCCATGTGGGAATACAGCATTGAACCTGTTAGGTCTTTCAACACAGGTAACAGCTGTATGGTCCTATATCAGCGATGGTCCATATAAAACCTACGAGTGGAACTCTACAAAGCTGGAATTTAAGCACCGTACCAATAAAGAAATTACCGGCTTGTCCTATATGACCAGCTTGGTTATACAGGCATTAAAAACGCTTGGCAGATCGAATGTTACGCCGGAAATCATACAGATGCTTTCCGAAAAACTGACAGACAAGGACAAACAGGCTTGCTTGAAGGAAGCAACCGAGTCTACAGACTGGGTTTATGATACAATACGGCAGATTTGTGGAGGTAAAAAGGTACAATGAGAAAAATAGCAAGACTTTCAGATAACGACCGCAGGGAGCTGTTCAGAAATACAGCAGATAAAATGGGGCTGAATGATGCCATCGTAGAAAAAGACTTTTGGGTATGTTTTACGATGGATTATTTATTTCACCGCTCATCATGGAAAGATTCCATCACCTTTAAGGGCGGCACCAGCCTTTCAAAAGCCTTTCACCTGATTAGTCGCTTCTCAGAAGATATTGATTTGATTCTGGACTGGCGTGTATTGGGATATGGTAAAGACGAACCATGGGAGAAACGTTCCAATACAAAACAGGATGCTTTTAACAAGGAAGCCAATGCGCGCGCGGAGGTCTTTCTGTCCGAAACGTTTTGCCCGGCTGTCAGGTCCGGATTGTCCCGGGAAATCGGTTGTGAAGCAAATGTCTACATAGATGAAAAGGATAAACAGACAGTCATTTTCGCCTATCCGCATCTTTTTACGAATACGGCAACCTTACAGGTGATTCGTCTGGAGATTGGTGCGCTGGCAGCGTGGACTCCTGCAAAAACGGCGCAGATCGAACCATACGCAGCAAAATACTATCCGAAGATTTTTGAGCAAAAAGAAACCGCCATCCTTACCGTTTCCCCGGAACGGACCTTTTGGGAAAAAGCCACAATTCTGCACCATGAAGCGAACAGACCGGAACATTCGGAAATGCCGCAGCGGTATTCCAGACATTATTATGATCTCTACCGCATGGCTGCAACGCCGGTTAAAGAAACTGCTTTTTCAAGGCTTGACCTCCTGAAGAAAGTTGTGGATTTCAAAATGAAATTCTATCCCAGAGCATGGGCGAAGTACCCGGAGGCTGCGCCGGGCACATTAAAACTGCTCCCACCGGAATATCGGTTTGCAGCATTGGAAGCGGACTATAACTCTATGCAGGATATGTTGTATGGAGATGTTCCGACATTTGAGACAATCATATCAGCAGTCCGGGAACTGGAAAAAGAGATTAATACACTATAACATATCCATTTGTTTGACGGCTTTTGTAAGCTGCTCGGCAATTATATTACCGAGTAGCTTACCTGTCCATACAGGTGCTCCAAGTTTCCGCAACTCCCAAAACCGCATTTTACTTCTCTTCCGCCGCTTTCATATGACAGTCCGCTCCAATCTCCACATCCGAAATATACCCTGTTTTTCGTTTGTGGGAAGACGAAAAAGCTCCCTGGGATTTCACAAAGAGTTATGTTTCTCGCTATCTGTTGCGGATTTCCGTTCTGCATTTTTTGCAGACTTTCTTCCCTTTGTATTCCATCAGCTCATCGTTTTAGCCATGGAGAGTGTCAAGGCTCTAATGCAGTTACAGGAACAACCGTTCGCGCAATTATGGACAACAGATACAATCGTAATAACAGACGCAAATACAGCTTGAAAGCGCATATAGTTCTTGTAACAAATATACATTTCCTGCTTAGTTATGATACGACGGAAAGGGTTATTTAAGAAACATCACCACTTGAAGCGACTGTTTCATATAGTGACATCGGCCTCATTCTAATTCTAGAGATTCTTCCGGCACCACTATGCAATACGCCTTTGTGATTAGCATATTTATAACAGGGTGACTTTCGAATTGTCAATCTTGGATGACAACTTGATAAATAAGACGGTATGGATTACAATATAAATGTAATCACTACAGCGAATGTTGCAGTCTTTGCATTAGATAATATGAGAAAATCCCATAGGGATTATCGGGAGAAAGGAGACATAAGAATAATGAAGGTTTTTATTTGTGAACATTGTGGAAACATGATTGAAAAAATCAGGGACAGAGGAGTTCCTGTAATGTGCTGCGGACAGCCCATGACAGAGCTGGTTCCGGGAACAACAGACGGCGCTGCAGAGAAGCACGTTCCGGCTGTTACCGTTGACGGAAACAAGGTGTCGGTTGCAGTGGGATCAGTTGAACATCCTATGCTGGAGGAGCACTACATTGAATGGATTGCAGTGGAAACTGCAAATGGTATTCAGAGAAAGGCTCTGAAGCCGGGCGACAAGCCTGCTGCAGAGTTTGTTCTGGCAGATGGCGAATCCGTAACAGCAGTATATGAATACTGCAATCTCCACGGACTGTGGAAGGCTGAATAATTTCGATTCAGAAATAATCTTAACTCAGATTATAGACAAAGGCCTGCGCTCGGTAACGAGGCAGCGGGCCTTTTCTGCGTTAAAGGTGAGCCGATGCCGGCTGCCTTCAGGCTGGCCGCCGCAAGCAGCAAACCGAAGCTCAGTCTTACAGCTGAATCTAGCAAATGTTGAAGTAATCAGAGAAAATCCAAATTAGCTTCAACATGCCCTAAAAATCAGGTTGTTATATCGCCTAAATTTTTCCAATTGTTGTAAATATCTTCAGGAAAAAAATAATTGCTTCAACAATTCTGCGATTTTGTTGAAGCAATTTTATTTGAAGGGCAAATGCTTCAAATCGGGGCCGGATAAGTGCCCGTTTCAGGGTCTGAAATCAACGGATGTTGAAGCAAATATGCCAAAACTCCAATAACTTCAACATCCGGCAAGTAATCACCCTGCCTTTGCGAGAGCAAAACCCTCATGCCGTTACTCAAATTTCCTGCCGTATACACTTAGACTTACTGCAGCGGGCTTTTGTCTACAGTCTGAGACCCCGGGCTCAGGCCGGGGTCTTGTCTGTGGTGAAAGTCCACAAAGGGCGTAGTTGCCGACCCTATAAAAGTTCGCATGTGGAAGAAAGCAGGGGTACACGTTTGACATGCCTTGACACTCCCCATGGCTAAAGCGAGGGGATTTACGACGGGATTCGATAAAAAAATGATTGACACCATATACAATGAAATGAACGCACCAAGAGGCGGAAGCAGCCATTATACTTTCAGGAAGCAAGGGTGCAAGCCAGTCACAATTCTGAAGCACGAGCCAATAAAGAGAGTATACATAGAAAGGTATAGAGATTTACGAGCCGGACAGCCTGGACGGTTATTCCGGTCAGTTCAAATTAAGAATTCCGCGAAGCCTGCATAGATCACTGGCGGAGCATTCCCAGAGCGAAGGAATCAGCATGAATCAATACTGTGTATATCTTCTTTCAAGAAACGATGCGATATTCCACAATCGAAAAAGCCTATAATAAAGGTACTGATAACACCTGCCGGAGACGGCGGGTGTTATCTTGTGCCGGAGAAAACAGTTTCGCATGTGGAAGAATCTGCAGAAAAACGGGAAGCGGAGCTGAAGCTGCAGTTTTGCCGGTTACAGCAGTATTCTGAATGTGTCTTTGTCATAATCAATAATATTCTCGTCCTTCATTTTTTTTAGTTCCCGGGATAGAGCGGTGCGATCCGATGCCAGATATTCGGCCAGCTGTGTCCGATTATACGGGATGGTAAATGATTCGGAGCCGTGAAGCCTTGACTGCATTGACAGGAAAAGCTGAATTTTTCTTCGCAGTGAATGCTGGGACACAATAAAGGTTTTGACCATCAGCTTGTAGTTCTTGTCAGCAATACTGCTGACCATGTTCTCGATGAGTCTGTGATGAAATCTGCAGGAAACGGTGCAGGAATGAAATACCTGGGAATAGTCAATCATCAGAACGCTGCAGGCGGTGTCGGCCATAAAGGTAATAATATCGTTTTCCTTAGCACTGCAGATGAAGGTTTCCCCGAAAATCTCCCCCTCCTCCAGTACGGCAAGCAGGGTGGAGGTGCCCCAGACATCTTCGGAGACCATGCTTACCCTGCCGCCGGTAATGATGCCTATCTGCCTGCCCGGTGAAAGAATGTTTATTATCTCACCGGGGCTGTATGAACGCTCTTGATGTTTAAGGCAGCCGAACATCACCGACAAATCGTCAAGACTTATGTTTTCAAACAGCTTATATTCTGATATTTTTTTTAAATCCATAGCTTGTCACCTCACTGTGATAATACAAAAAAACAGAAAGTGTTGCAACGGCAACATACAGCTTCTGTGCAGAGGAATATTGTTTTTGTGTCACAATGATTAAAAGAATTAGGAGGAAACACCATGAGAAAAATGTATAAAGAAGAAAGAAAGATGACAAGTGCAAAGGCAGAGGAGCTTTTCGCAGCAGGAAACCATGGAATTCTGTCTGTTAACGGCGACGATGGCTACCCTTACGCAGTGCCGGTAAACTACGTTTATGAGGATGGTAAAATCTACATACATTCCGCTAAATACGGCTACAAAATCGAGGCAATCAAAAAAGATAACAGAGTATGCTTCACAGCAATACTCAATTCACGGATTGTGCAGACTAAGGTTACTGCAGCATTTCAGAGCATCGTAGCCACAGGAAAGGTTGAAATCGTAGAGGACGAAGAAACAAGAAAACACGTTCTGGAGCAGTTCATATACAAGATGACACCTGACTTTATTGAAGGCGGCATGAAGTTCGTAAACGGAGCAATCGGTAAAACTGAAATTCTCTGCATAAATGTAGAAGAAATGACAGGCAAAGAAAACATGGCAGAATCCTTTGATGTTGAATAAAATGCCGGAGATTATGGTCTCATCCCCCCCAAAAATAAAGAGCTGCTGCACTGATACTCCGGTGCAGCAGTTCTTTGGTATTGCAATTCTCTGCCTCGGGCGTAATGAGAGAGGGCCGTTGGCAGATTCTCAGCGGCGGAACAGAATAGACTCGCTTCCGCCTATAGAATATCTGGCAAGGTCAGTGCCTTCCAGGTTTTCTCTATGCATGTCAACGGCACATATTCTGTGGTTCTCGTAGGTGTTGTAATAATATATGCCCTTGTCCAGATTGCAGCAGGATGTGTAAAGGGTAATTTCATATTCTCCCTCAGTGACCATGCAGCAGCCCCTTTGCTGAAATACGGATTCCAGAATGTGAAAGAACTGGCTAACGCTGGCAAGCTCCGTGTCGTCAGAAAACGAATGCAGTTTGGTGAAGGCAGCCTTTATGAAACGTGACTGAGACGAAAGATCTCCCGGAAGACCTATGGCACCCATGCCTCTGCTGTAGCTGTCAAGAGGAATTCCGAAATTGTTCTGGGGCTGCCCTGCAGAAAGAGCCATATAGTTGTTAAGAGCAAACATCTGATATTCAAATGGAGGGTTGTTGGTGAGTATGCCTACAGGATTGTCATATACGGCCATTCCCTTCTCGGTAAACTCCAGAGTAATGGATTCGTTCCTATCTGCAATCAGCCAGTGAAGCTCGGAAACAGGAAGCTGACTGTTAAAAGGCTCGTCCGTGAGATTGATTCCCTCAAGAAGCTCTCTTGTCTGCCGGACGGTTTTGCACTGGCAGAGTATCCAGGGCAGCAGCTCGAACTGGGCGATGTTGTCCACATCCGGATTTTCTAAATCAGGCTTATTGTATTTTGCATTTCCCACAAAGTTCAGCCCTGCCACCCCCAGACCGTGTTCGTTAATGGCGTCATAAAACAGAGGAGTGCCTTCCACAACCAGAGCCATGCCCATGATGGCGTAGTGATGATTCCGGGCGGGAACATGTCTGAAAGCAAGGGGAAAGTTTCTCGGCATTACAACAACTTCTTCCCCGTATGAAAAGTCATAATCCAGGTTTCTTCCGAAATATGCATCCTTAGTAACATATGTTGCCGCTGTACACATATATATCACTTCCTTCCTTAAGTGCAGATTCTGTTAATATCTGTAAACAGAATATATTATTCTCATGTGAGAGATATTAACAGAAGGTAATGAAAATGTAAAATCTCATGGAGCATTATTTCGTGGATTCATTTGTGAACTTACACAAAAAAACTTCAAAAATAATATGAACTTCAAACAATTAGCCCCTTGACATTGCTGAAAAATAGTGGTTAACTATTGGTGGAAGGTAAGTTACAAACATGAACAGAATGAATTTAAACGGAACAAAGGCATATTACTTTTATTTTAGCCAGGGCTTTTACTTTAGCGCTGGATACTTTTGATGCCCGAGCCGTTATATGTGACCTACTGAGGAGAAAGAGTTTGAGAAAGCATTACGGTATTTGCAGGGCGCAGGTACCGTTTTTTATTAAGGAGGAAAAAGAATGGATATTAATGCTAGAAGGATGGAGCTTGATGAGCAGATTTCACAGCTTTACAAGGAAAAGATCAGACTGAATGAGGAAATAGCAGATGAAGACAAAGAGTTCAGAGACTTCCTTGAAAGTGCACTGGCCAACGGGCCTATGAACTGGCCGGAATGCGCATCTGTTGCATGTCAGGGTGTTGAGGGATCGAACTCCCAGGAGGCAGCTGAAACAATTTTCAGACATCCGGACATGATGTACTTCAAATCCTTTGAAGCGGTTTTTTCTGCAATTGAAGCAGGCCTTTGTGAATACGGAATACTGCCTATCGAAAACAGCACCGCCGGTTCGGTAAACAAGATATACGATTTGATGGTGGACCATAAATTCTACATTGTAAGAAGCACCAGACTTCACATCCAGCACAATTTAATGGCTAAACCGGGAACGGATCCCGGCAGTATTAGGGAAATATATTCCCACGAACAGGCTCTGGCCCAGTGTGAGGATTATCTGAAGAAGAACTATCCGGCTGCCAAGCTGGTTGCCTGCAGCAACACTGCAGAGGCTGCCAAAAGGGTGGCGGCATCGGATGAACCTCTGGCAGCTGTATGCTCAGGCAGATGTGCCCAGCTGTACAATCTGAAGAACATCGGACCTTCAATTCAGGATCACGACAGCAACTTCACAAGATTCATCTGCATCAGCAAGACACCTCAGATTTATCCGGGAGCCGACAAGACAAGCATCATGGCAACAATTCCCCACAGACCGGGAAGCCTATACAGGATTCTGGGAAAATTCGAGGAGAAGGGCTACAACCTGATCAAGCTGGAATCAAGACCGATTCCTGATACTGATTTCGAATTCATGTTCTACTTCGATTACGAAGCATCAATGTATCACGGGGAGTTCGTTAACACACTGTGCGAGCTGGACAACCTATGCGATTCAATGACATTCCTTGGAAGCTACACGGAGAAAATATAGTATAATCTGAGAAGAATATATAAGATTATTAGGGAAGATTAAAGATTGAGAAAGGCGAAAACAAATGATTACAGTATTAAAAAGCGGAGCAACAATAGAACAGAGGGATAAGCTCATCAGATGGTTTGAGCAGCAGGGACTGAAGGTTAACGTGTCTGTAGGTGAATTCCAGACGGTGCTTGGTCTTGTGGGAGACACCACTCAAATAGACGATGAACTGGTGGGGTCCCTGGAAATAGTTGAAACAATCAAGAGAATAAGCGAACCCTACAAGAGGGCAAACAGGAAATTCCATCCTGAGGATTCGGTAATTGATGTTAACGGCGTTAAGATAGGCGGAGGCAATTTCGCCATAATAGCGGGACCGTGCTCCGTGGAATCAAAGGAACAGATTATAGAAGTAGCAAGGGGAGTACAGGCCGGGGGAGCTTCGATGCTCAGAGGCGGTGCCTTCAAGCCGAGAACTTCCCCGTATGATTTCCAGGGAATGAAGGCAGAGGGTATCGAGCTTCTGGAGGAAGCAAAGGCAGACACGGGCATGCCTCTCGTAAGCGAAATCATGAATGCCAACCACCTTCATCTCTTTGAGAACATAGATGTTGTTCAGATCGGTGCCAGAAACATGCAGAACTTCGAGCTCCTTAAGGCAGTGGGCAAAACCAGTAAAACAGTTCTCCTCAAAAGAGGCCTGGCAAACACTCTGAAGGAGCTGCTGATGAGTGCAGAATACATAATGTCCGAAGGCAACGAAAATGTTATACTGTGTGAGAGAGGTATAAGAACATTTGAGACATACACCAGAAATACTCTTGATCTTTCGGCAGTGCCTGCACTGAAGGAGCTGTCACATCTTCCTGTTGTTATCGACCCGTCCCACGCTACGGGAATCGCGGGAATGGTTGAGCCGATGGCAATGGCTGCAGCGGCAGCAGGGGCAGACGGCCTCATGATTGAAGTGCACAACAATCCGGCAGAGGCACTCTGCGACGGTAAACAGTCGCTGACGCCGGAGCAGTTCTCAAGGGTTGCCGAGAAGGTAAGAAGAATAAGAGAGGCGATAATCTGATGAAAACACTGGGAGTAGCAGGGCTTGGTCTTATAGGCGGATCCTTCGTGAAAGCATATAACGAAAGGGAGGAATGGCGGGTTCTGGGATATGATAAAGACAGCAGGATAAACCAGCTGGCCATTCTGGCGGAGGATCTGGAAGGGGAACTTACAGAAGAGAATATCGGCGAATGCGATCTGGTGCTTTTGTGCGTATATCCCGAGGCGGCAATAGAGTATTTAAGAAGGATGGCTCCATATATTTCCAGGGAGACAGTGATACTCGACTGCTGCGGTGTCAAGGAGAGCGTATGCGGTCCATGCTTCGAAATTGCCCGGGAGCACGGGCTTACATATCTGGGTGGACACCCTATGGCAGGGCGGCATTTCTCAGGGTACAAATATGCCACGGAGAAGCTCTTCAGAGGGGCTCCAATGGTTATCGTTCCGGAAACCTTCGACAACATTGAACTGCTTACGAAGGTCAAGGAGCTTCTGGCTCCGGCAGGATTCGGAAGCGTCAGCGTAACGACAGCTGAGGAGCATGACAGACTGATTGCTTTCACATCCCAGCTGGCCCATGTGGTGTCAAACGCATATATGAAGAGTCCCACAGCCAGCAGCCACAAAGGGTTTTCGGCAGGAAGCTACAAGGATCTGACGAGAGTTGCCTGGCTTAACGAGGATATGTGGTCGGAGCTGTTCATGGACAACAGGCAGAACCTCACATTTGAGCTCGATCACATTATTGATTCCCTGTGTGAATACAGGGATGCCTTGAAGAAGGGCGATGTTGATACCTTGAGGGAGCTGCTTAAGGAAGGAAGAATCAGAAAGGAAGAGACTGACGGTAAATGATTACTGTACCTGTAAACGCATCATCAAAATACGATATACTGATTGGAAGGGGAATTCTCCCAAAGGCAGGCAGTCTTATCAGGGAGACCGCAGGGGGAGAGAAGGCCCTTGTGGTTACCGACAGCAATGTGGACAAGTACCACTCGGAAGCCGTTATTGAATCACTTCGCCTGGCAGGCTATGAAGCCATGAAATATGTTATTCCTGCAGGGGAGGACAGCAAGAATATGGAAACCCTGTCGGAGATTCTGTCATTTATGGCTGCAAATCACCTGTCAAGAAAGGATGTTGCCGTAGCTTTGGGGGGAGGAGTTGTTGGAGATATTACAGGCTTTGCAGCTGCGGTGTACATGAGAGGAATAAGATTCGTTCAGATACCTACCACGGTGCTGGCGGCAGTGGATTCATCAGTGGGAGGAAAGACTGCAGTGGATTTGCCTGAGGGAAAGAACCTGGCCGGTGCATTTCACCAGCCGGCTCTGGTAATCTGCGATACAGACACCTTCGCAACACTTCCTGAGCGAGACTTCAACAATGGTTTCGCCGAGGTTATAAAATACGGCATGATTGCCGATTACGAAATATTCGATATGCTGGATGGCGCGGATATTGAGGAAATAATCAGAAGATGTGTGGAAATAAAGGCCGAAATAGTGGAGGAGGACGAATTTGAATCCGGCAGGAGACAGATTCTGAATTTCGGGCATTCCATTGGACATGCGTATGAGAAGCTGTCTGAATACAGCCTGCTTCACGGGGAGGCAGTTTCCTGCGGCATGGTTAAAATATGCGAGATAGCAGAGAAAAAGGGCATGTGCAGTGAAGGCTGCACCGTGACCCTCAAAGCTGCTCTGAAAAAGTATAAACTGCCTTTGCGTGCTGACTATTCCCGAAAGGCGGTGGCTGAGGTAATTAGAATGGATAAAAAGGCGGCCGGAGACTATATCAATCTCATCATGCCCACCGGCAGGGGAGAGGTCGCCATAGTAAGAACGGGACTCCGGGAGCTGGAGTCGCTGCTTGATATAGATGCTTGATATACAGGAATAGAATATGGATTGCAGAATAACAAGGCCGGTATCCGGCGGAACAGTTAAGGCGATTCCCTCCAAGTCAGCAGCCCACAGACTGATGATTGCGGCGGGGCTTTCGGGGCTGTCCCTTGAGGGCAGGGCAGATGGTCTTTCCCAGGACATTTCGGCCACGAAGGACTGTTTAGAGGTGCTGCTGGGAGAAGCTGAGATAAAGGAAATGAATTGCAGGGAGAGCGGATCAACTCTCCGTTTTATGGTGCCTGTGGCGGCGGCTCTCGGGGGCTGCAGCAGGTTCACTGCAGAGGGAAGGCTCCCTGAAAGGCCCATAGAGCCGCTGAAACTTCAGCTTGAAGCCCATGGGTGCACCATGAGTCCCCGGGGCGAGAACCCTATTCGGGTGGAGGGAAAGCTTCAGGCTGGAATGTATGAAATACCGGGGGATGTTTCCTCCCAGTATGTTACAGGCCTGCTTATGGCACTGCCTCTGTGCAGCGGTGACAGCGAGATAGTAATTGACGGAATTCTCCAGTCAAGGCCATATGTGAATATGACGCTGGACACTCTGGCAAAGGCGGGAGTAGCTGTCCATGAAGAGCTGAGAGCAGGAGCAGGGGACTCTGAACGGATTCAGACGGTGTTCAGGGTACCGGGAAATCAGAAGTACTGCCTGCCTGAAAAGTATATAGATAATATTGAAGGGGACTGGTCAAATGGAGCATTCTGGCTTGTTATGGATGCAGTTTCCCGGATTCGGGCTCCGAAAAAGTCCGAGGGCATAGAATTCGCAGGAATTGAATGCCTGGGACTGGATGGAGAATCTGCTCAGGGTGACAAGGCAATCTGCAGATGGCTTAGCATTACGGATACGGATGAAGCCGTCGATATTGACGTGGCTGACATACCGGATCTGGTGCCTATCCTGTCAGTTCTCGCAAGCGCAAGAAAAAAAGGCGCCGTAACCAGAATAGTCAATGCCCGGCGTCTCAGATACAAGGAGAGTGATCGTTTGAAGGCAGTCAGTGAGGTTATGAACGGTCTTGGTGCTGATATCGATGAACTTGAGGATGCACTTATTATCAGGGGCGTTGAGACCCTTGCCGGGGGGACTGCCGATGGTTATAACGATCACAGGATAGTGATGATGGCGGCTGCAGCAGCCTGCATATCCCGGGGAGATGTTGTGATAAAAGGCTGTGAAGCGGTGAACAAATCATATCCGAAATTTTTTGAGGATTATGTCAGTCTTGGAGGTGAAGTCACATGTCTGTAGCTTTCGGTAGAAATATCAAGGTGGACATATATGGTGCATCCCATGCAGACAGAATCGGCGTGAAGATAGACGGCCTGCCGGCGGGGCTGCCTGTTGATATGCAAAGGCTGCAGGACTTTCTGGACCGGAGGGCCCCGGGGAAGAATGCCTGGTCCACGCCCAGACGGGAGGCGGATGCTCCGGAGGTTGTTTCAGGAATCAAGGGGGGCCTGACTGACGGCAATACCCTCGAGGCTGTAATATATAATAGAAATACAAGACCTGCTGATTACGGCAATGTTATTACAGTTCCGCGCCCGGGTCATGCCGACTACACCGCCTGGGTAAAGAACGGCAGGATAGAGACCGGCGGCGGCAAGTGGTCCGGCAGAATGACGGCGCCCTTGTGCATAGCAGGCGGAATCTGCATGCAGTTTATGGAGTCGAAGGGAATCAAAATCTCTGCCCATATTTACGAGATCGGCGGGATTTGTGATGAGGCTATTCTTGATGGAGACAGCGGTCTTATTGGCGGCTTAAGGCAGATAGGAACGGACTTTCCCACAGTGTCAGAAAAGGCGGGAGAGCTGATGAAAGAAAGAATCGCCTCTGCCAGGGCTGAGGGTGACTCAGTTGGAGGGCAGATTGAATGCGTGGTTTCCGGAATGCCTCCGGGGATTGGCGATGCCCTTTTCGGAGGGATGGAAAGCCGAATCTCCCAGGCAGTTTTCGCAGTGCCTGCCGTCAAGGGAATTGAGTTTGGCAGGACTGAGATTTTCGGATCTGTTAACAATGACGGTTTTTGCATAAGAGAGGGCAGGGTTGAAACTGTGACCAACAATCACGGCGGAATACTCGGGGGCATATCATCAGGAATGCCTCTGGTATTCAGGGTCAGAATCAAACCAACGCCGTCAATAGGAATTGAGCAGGACAGCGTTGATCTGGTGAAGATGGAGCCGGCAAAGCTTGAGGTTCGCGGACGTCACGATCCGTGCATAGTGCCAAGGGCAGTGCCCTGCATTGAGGCGGCGGCAGCCATTGCCGTATATGACATGCTGCTGGGAGACTGAGGAAAAGAGCGGGAAGAAAACGATGAAGGAATTAAGAGAGAGAATAGATGCAATCGACAGGCAGCTTCTGAAGCTCCTTGATGAGCGAATGGAAACTGCAGGTGCCATAGGCAGATACAAGGAAGCTCACAACCTGCCCATGTATGATCCGGCGAGGGAGAAGGCAAAGCTTGAGTCACTGGGAGAGCTGGCGGCTCCCGGGAAGAGACCATACATGGAAAGGATAATGGCGAAGATAATGGAACAGTGCCGAACCTTTGAAGAGGACAGAGCCGAGATACCGGAGGCTCCACGGTACGGCCTGCTGGGACGCAGGCTTGGCCACAGCTATTCTCCGCAGATTCACAGGGCTCTTGGGGGCTACGACTTCGGACTATTCGAGAAGGAACCGGAGGAGATTGAAGGCTACATGAGAAGCGACGAGTTTGACGGACTTTGCGTGACCATCCCCTACAAGCGGGAGGTTATGAAGTACTGCAGTGAGATATCGGAGGTTGCCTGGGAGGCCAACAGCGTGAACACCATTGTCAGAAGGTCTGACGGAAGTCTGTACGGAGATAATACCGATTACTTCGGATTCAGATACATGGTTGAGAGGGAAGGATTTCCCATTAATGGTGCCAAGTGCATTGTTCTGGGCTCGGGAGGAGTTTCAGGCACGGTAAAAAAGGCTCTGGAGGATATGGGCGCTGCTTCAGTGACTTTGATTTCAAGAAAGGGCGAAGATAATTACGACAATATCAGCAGGCATTACGATGGGGACATTGTTGTTAACGCCACGCCTGTGGGAATGTACCCGGACACCGGAGTTTCACCGGTGGACATCACCCGGTTTACCCGGTGCAAAGGCGCCATAGATTTAATCTATAATCCCCTGCGAACGAAGTTTATTCTCGATGCCCAGCGTGTGGGAATTCCGGCATGCGGCGGAATGAAAATGCTGGTGGCACAGGCTGCCAAGGGCTGCGCCCTGTTTACAGGTAAGGAGACATCAGATATTGAGATTGACCGTATCACCGCGGTAACGGAAATCGAACAGGGAAATATTGTTCTTATTGGGATGCCCGGTGCAGGCAAGACTTCAATCGGAAGGGAACTGGCCTTGCTGACGGGAAGGAAGTTCCTGGATCTTGATGAGATGATAGAGGAGGAAACAGGCAGAGCTCCTTCGGTGATTATCGAAACAGAGGGTGAGAGAGCCTTCAGGGAACTGGAAACCGGGACTCTGGCGAAGGCACTAACGGGCGGTGTTGTTCTCGCCTGCGGAGGAGGCGTTGTGACCAGCGAAGTAAACCGGGATATTATAAGATCAGACAGCACAGTTGTTTATGTGAAGCGGGATTTGTCACAGCTTGCCACCGGCGGCAGACCTCTCTCGAAGACCATGGGAGTCGAAGTCCTGTATGCAGAACGGGGACCTGTTTATGAGGCATGGAGCGACATCCGGGTGGATAATATCGGAATCACTGAAACAGCGGAAGAAATTGCAGCCATACTTGGTTTTGCAGAAAGAGATAACTAAAGGGAGAACTGATGAAAATACTTGTTTTGAACGGACCTAATCTGAATATGCTGGGAATACGGGAACCGGAGATATACGGAAGGCAGACCTACCGGGATCTGGAGGAATATGTGGACACAGTGTGCCGGGAAAACGACATTGAGTACGAGATGTTTCAGACAAACCGGGAGGGGGAGCTTGTTGACATAATCCAGCAGGCCTACGGTGTATTTGACGGGATTGTTATTAATCCTGCTGCATACACCCATACCAGCGTTGCGATTCTGGACGCGATTAAGGCGGTGGGAATTCCCACTGTGGAGGTGCACCTTTCCAATGTCAGCGAGAGGGAGGACTTTAGGCAGATCTCATATGTCAGACTTGCTGCCGCTGCCACAATCACCGGCAGGGGCTTCGAAGGATACAGGGAAGCAATTCTGTGGCTGAAGGATAACGACGCAAATCAGGCTGAAGGATAGCGAAACAAAAAAATATTGACGGGGGATTTGTTATCTAGTACAATGACCTCGAAATGAAGAGGAGCTGGAAGCATCGCCAATTGACGATAGCTATAGACTCTTTTTTATTACAACTGGATATAGTTGGTAAAAGGCAAACTCGGGGAAATCCGGTGACGCGTAGCCATGTGTCTGAACAAACACAGAAGAGTCAAGCACTCGCAGGAGAGTCAAGCACTCTGATAAAGACTGGCGCCAGAATGGACTCGCTCCAAGCTCGCAAAAGACAGTGTTATGTATGATACCAGGCCGCACAGTATGTTTGTGCGGCTTATTTTATACAGTGGGACCCCAAATTGCGGAGGAAGGAACGCCGTCAACGTATCGACGGCAACGGTCGATATCTATCGACAGAAAGGAAACAGGTGAAAGATATGTCGGGTAAGGATTGCATGATGATTGGGGTTTATTCAATTCTGATGCTTGCCGCATCTGCAGCAGCCGGATTCATTATGAAGCTGGCACTGGGATTCTGATAATCCTGCAGCGGCCATCCGTATAGGATGAAATCCCAAAACGCATACGCATAATAGAATCAAATTCAAATAACTGCAATATCGAATAATGCAATA
>JBJESQ010000011.1:0-12545 GCA_051882875.1 Lentihominibacter sp.
GATGAAGAAATTTGATACGCTGAAAACAATACAGCTCATTGTATTCATAGCCATGACGGTTATATGTGTTGTCATAGTGTTTGTGAACAAGAATCTGTTCCATATGATTGCCTCCCAGGGAGATGTGCGGCTTATGTGCATCATGCTCTGGCTGACACTGGGACTGGTATTTCTGTTTACGTTTATTGACTTCACTCTGTTTGCGTCCTTCAAGCACGACTATAGGGAGCTGGACTACGCGGTTCACTCGGACCCTGTTGCCGGAATTGCCAACAGGTACTCTTCCGATGCCATTATCGAGCCGTACCTGGACAAGCCCCTTCCTGAGAATATGGGATGCATAATGCTGGAGCTTTCAAATATCAAAGAAATAAACGAACTTTACGGGCACGTTCAGGGCAACAAGCTTATCCGTGACTTTTCAAATATACTCAAACTGACGTCAGTAAACCTCTGCTTCGTAGCGCGAAACGGCGGAAACAAATTTCTGGCACTCTTTGAAGAAGGAACCGAGGAGAAGATAGAGGTCTTCCTCAGTCGAATAGATCAGAAGGTATCGGCAAACAATTCAAGCCCTGATGCATACCCGATAAAGTACAGATACGGGATAGCCTTCAGGGAGGGTGATAAAGCCAGAACAATAACAGACCTGATAGCGCTTTCCAACAGACGCATATACGAATAGACACGGAGGCTAATTTCATGGCAGCTCTTGATTACTCATATCTGGCCTCACTGGTCAGCAGAGTTCAGGATGGCGACAGTAACGCCTTTGCAGAACTGTATGCGGCTACTTATCAGAAGGAATACCGCTTCGCCTACAAATACCTGAAGGAAGAATACCTGGCACAGGATGCACTTCAGGAGACCTACATTCTGGCCCTCAACCACATCGGATCCCTCAAGGACCCGAAGCTTTTTGTGTCCTGGCTTAACCAGATAAACTTCCGTGTCTGCTTCAAGATGCATCAGCGTCAGCAGAAATATAACGCTGAAATGACAGAATACGACAACAACTCAGAAACCTACCGCAACAAAGCTGAAGACAATCCCGAACAGCAGGTTGTGAAGGTGGATCAGGAGCAATACATAATCCGGCAGGTCATGAGCCTGCCATTCTCCGAGTCACAGGCGATTCTTCTCCGGTACTACAACAACATGAAACTGGATGAAATCGCCAAACTGCTTGACTGCAGCAGAAGCTCAGTGAAACGTTACATCAAAAACGGTCAGGACAGACTCAGAAAGCTGATAAAACAATAAGGAGGTGAAGCTTGGCATGTTCGACAGATTCAGGAAAAACAAAGAAGAACTGAACAGCGATGTTGCAGATCAGATGCTGCAGAACATATTTAACATATGCGAAGTGGAGCCTAACACAGTGCCCCTGGATAATCTGAAATCCTATTCCAACTACAGAAAGGACAGATTCTTCCTCCAGAAGGTAATACTGGTTATCGTAATGCTTCTGTTTCTGGCACTGCCAATGATGTTTGTGGGACCTAAAATACAGGTTCTGGAGCAGGTTACCGAAGCACCCCACCCCTCATATCACCTGGGAGTTGACTCCATTCTGCCAATAACAAGCGTCACCGCCACAGTAGACGGTGTAAACGTTCCTGTATACGAAACCCAGAAAAAAGTATACTCCATCGAGCCTGAAATAAGCGGAACAATGACAGTAACCGTCAAATGCATAAACAATCAGTGGACCACTCAGAAGATTCAGGTATCCACAATAGACAGGGATGTTCCGGAGGTTGTGGATGACCGCCTCGAAGGAGATTTCGTATATCTGTATCTCAAGGACGATGGCTCCGGCATAGCCTGGGACAAGATATACGCCACCGATGCCGGCGGAGCAACATTTAAGCCTGATAAATACGATGCAAAGGCAGGCTGGATAGCCATAAAATATCCTGACAGTTCAATCAACGTTTTCATACCGGACAAATCAGAAAACGTGCTTCAGCTTGCACTGACAATAAAATAAGAACGACATTACCAAGGAGACTGCCCGAATGGATAGAAATAGACAACATACATTTGAATTTCTGCCCAGGCTTTGTGCAGTCTTTTGTCTTATCCTGATCCTTGCCCTTTCAGGCTGCGGCGGGAAGGGGGGCGAAGGCGGAAGCCGCGGAAGCACAACAGACTTCCCTGTTCCCAGCGCCTCAGGAGATGTAACCTACGGCAGCGGCGGCGTGTCCATAGATGCCTCCAACACCTCTGACGGTTACTTTATGGTAAAATATTCAGGTACGGCATCAAAGATAAAAATCCAGGTTACCGGAACAGACGAGGCCGTATACATGTACACATCCCATAAGGGAGACTGGGAAACCTTCCCCCTCACAACAGGCAGCGGCAGGTACAGAATCGATGTTCTGGAGAACGTGTCCGGTGACATGTACACCCTTACCTGTTCCCAGTCCATCGATGTAACAATAGATGATGAATTCAGTCCCTTCCTCTACCCGAACCAGTACGTCTGGTTTTCAGAGGGAATGGAATCCATGAAGCTTGCAGCAGAGCTTTCTGAAGAATCCTCAGACGATCTGAACTTCGTGGAAAACGTATACAACTATGTAATAAAAAACATCGACTACGATTACGATAAAGCGAACAATGTTCCCCTGGACTATGTTCCGTCCATCGAAGAAACACTGTCCACAGGCAAGGGAATATGCTTTGACTACGCATCGCTGATGGCGTCAATCCTGAGGTCCCAGAAAGTTCCCACCAAACTGGTTGTGGGCTACTCCGGTTCCGCATACCACGCATGGATTTCAGTGTATACCGAAGAAACGGGCTGGGTTGATAACATCATTGAATTCGACGGCAAAAGCTGGTCCCTGATGGACCCTACCCTGGCGGCCTCAAACGACGAATCCGCCGTTGGGGAATATGTGGGAAACGGCAGCAACTACACAGCCAAATACAACTACTGACGGAGGTCATAACAATGGCTAAAACAAACAAACCCTTTACAAATGCAGAGGTTGCGGCCTTTTGCGATCAGATTGCCGTAATACTGGGTTCCGGCATATCCTCACTGGAGGGAATAACCATAATGCTGGAGGATACCGAAAATCCCCGGGAGCGGGAAGTCCTGGAGCTGATACTTGAAGGCCTTCAGGAAACAGGAAGCTTCCATGCCGCACTGAGAAACACGGAGCTCTTCCCGAAGTACATGATTAATATGGTGGAAATCGGCGAGGAAACCGGCCGTCTTGACGAGGTTATGACATCCCTGTCAACCCATTATCAGCGGGAGGATGAACTTGCCAGAAGCATCAGAAACACCCTCACCTACCCTCTTATCATGGCAGGGATGATGGTTGTGGTTATTATCGTTCTTCTGGTAAAGGTCATGCCTATCTTCAACCAGGTGTTCATCCAGCTTGGGTCGGAAATGACAGGCTTCTCACAGGCTCTGATGAGTATAGGTCAGGCAATCAGCAACTACTCGGCAGCCCTGATAGTTCTCCTTGTTCTAATCATAATAGCGACACTTCTTGCCGCAAAGACTCAAAGAGGGCGTCAGATTTCACGCAGCCTCGGCTACCGTTTCAAGGGAACACGCAGGCTCTTTGAAACCACAGCCGCCTGCAGATTCGCAGGAGCAATGGCTCTCACCCTTTCCGGAGGTCTCCATCCTGACAGAAGCATGGGGCTGGTAGAGTCCCTTAATGAGGACCCTCACTTTGCTGCCAGGCTCTCATCCTGCAGAAACATGATTGCCAGGGGAGATGATCTGTCCTCTGCCCTCCGAGAATCCGAAATCTTCACCGGCGTATACTCCCGTATGGCCGCTGTAGGTCAGAAGACAGGCTCAATGGACAAAACAATGGATAAGATAGCCGACCTGTATCAGGATGAAATCGACTCAAGAATGAACAACATTCTCGCTGTCCTGGAACCTACTCTCGTTATCGCTCTGTCCGTAATTGTGGGAATAATTCTCCTTTCGGTAATGTTCCCTCTCATGGGCATAATGTCCACTCTCTAGGAGCACAGCCGCCATGGTAAGATTCCGTTACAGAAAAAAACCGGAAAGCCCGATAAAAATCATACTGTCCCTATGCCTCTTCGCGTCTGTTGTGGCTGTGTTCTTCTTGGGCATCGGCACCCTGTCGGAAACCGCCACAGATAAGGAGAAGAAAAGCCTTGAAAACGCAATAGCCAGGGACATAGCCTACTGTTATGCCACAGAGGGGACCTACCCCGAGAGTCTTGCGTACATCAAAGAAAACTACGGCCTCACATACAACGATGACAAATTCTTCGTGGACTACACCCCCCGAGGCGAAAACATCCTCCCAGATGTTACTGTAATCCTGCTGGAAGAAGGGAAATAATCATGATATACAAAGGCAATAAAAAACACATGATTGATTTCATCTTTCCCCTCGTACTGCTGTTTGTCTTCGCGGTATCTGCTCTTGTTGTGACCCTGTTTGCGGCAAACGTTTATCAGCAGACCGTTGAGGACTCATCCCGCAGCAGCACCGCCCGCACCTCCCTGGCTTATGTTACAGGCAAAATCCAGGCCGCTGACCGAGACGGAAACATCGAAATAACAGATTTCGACGGCTGCAGATCCATCAGAATAACAGACACGATAAACGGAGAGGAATACGAAACATACATATACTTCTATGAAGGCGAGATAAAGGAGCTTTTTGTGAAGTCAGCAGACGGCTTCACAGCAGAAAGCGGCACGGGAATCCTGAAGGTTAAGGATTTCACCATCGAACAGAAAAGGGATAACCTGCTTCTCTTAACCTGCACAGATGACAGCAGCCGCACCGCCTCCTCCGCCGTTGCCATCAAGAGCCGGGCTTACCCCGAAAGGTAAAACATGAAACAACGAAACCGAGCACGTTCATCAACACTTTTCCTTGTGGAACTGATTATTGCAATTCTGTTCTTCACAGTCTGCAGCGCTGTTTGTGTGCAGTTTTTTGTGAAGTCCCACTCCATCAGCCGCCAGGCTGGTGAACTGAATTTCGCAGTAAATGAGTGCTCCTCCGTTGCAGAGATAATACAGGGTTCCGAATCCAGGAATGAAATTCTCCATGGACTGAAATCCTTATATCCTGAGGTTTTCGCAGAAGGAACCTCGAATCTGCTTATTGCCTTTGATTCCGACTTCTCACCGTGCGACCCTGAGGGCAATAACGCAGCATACTATGTAAACACGAAAATGAAAGTGCAGAATAATACTGTGAAATGCACAATATCCGCTGAGAACGCCAATAGCTCCGAAAGCATATACAAGCTTGAAATACTTCACAACCTGCAGAAGGAAGGCACCGGGGAGGTGAACCAATGAGAAAAGAATCCTCTGTTCCTGTTCCAAAGGCTACAATCGGAATATCTTCCCTGCTCGTGGTTTTTATCGTGCTCTGCCTGGTAACCTTCGCCTGCCTGTCCCTTTCCACAGCCAGATCTGATTTTGATTTTGCCGAGAAAAACGCCGCCCGCAAAACTGCCTACTACAATGCCTGCAACGAAGCCGAGGCGTTGATTTCCGACAGTCTCAGCGGCAAAAGCGAAGATACCTCATGGGCGGTTCCAATTGACGATAAAAGCGAGCTGCAGGTTGAAATCGAAATCGGCAGCGGCGGAAGCTATACAATCAGAAGCTGGCAGGTTGTGCCAACCGTTAAACACGATTATAATCAGAATATGAATCTGATTAAGTAGAAATAAGGAGAAACAAGTATCGATGGATATTAAAGAAATACTGCAGAAGGCCGTGGAGGAGCAGGCCTCCGACATTTTCATAGTTGCCGGTCTTCCTGTGTCCCTTAGAATAAACGGCACCATACGCAGACTTGACGAGACAAGGCTTCTTCCTCCCGATACCGAGGAGCTGCTCTCACAGATATACATGATGGCAGACAATCGGGATTTTTCCATCGTTTCCGATGGCGGCGATGACGATTTTTCTTTTGCTGTTCCTGGTCTTTCCAGGTTCCGTGTAAGCGCCTACAAACAGCGCAGCGCCCTGTCAGCTGTAATCAGAATAATAACCTTTAATCTGCCTGATTACTCAGAACTGGGAATTCCGGACACAATTATTAATATGGGAAACGGTTCCGGAGGAATGGTTCTTGTTACAGGTCCTGCCGGCAGCGGCAAGTCCACAACCCTGGCCTGCATAATTGACCATATTAACAAGACCCGGGATAAACACATTATAACCCTTGAGGATCCTCTGGAGTATCTTCACAGGCACAACAGAAGCATCGTAAGCCAGCGGGAAATCAATGTGGACACCGAAAACTATGTTACCGCCCTTAGAGCCGCCCTTCGCCAGAGCCCGGACGTTATTCTTCTTGGTGAGATGAGGGACTACGAAACCATAAGCATTGCCATGACTGCGGCCGAGACGGGACACATGCTGTTTTCAACCCTCCACACAATCGGTGCCGCCAATACTATAGACAGAATAATTGATGTCTTCCCTGCCAGCCAGCAGCGGCAGGTGGCTGTTCAGCTTTCCATGGTTCTAAGTGCCGTTGTTTCACAGCAGCTCCTTCCTGCTGTTGACGGAGGCGTGGTTCCTGCCTTTGAGATAATGACGGTAAACCCTGCCATAAGGAACATGATTCGCGATAACAAGATTCCTCAGATAGAGGGGCTTCTCTACTCCTCCTCAAAGGAGGATATGATATCAATGGATTCAAGCATTCTGAGGCTCTATCAGGATGGCAGGATCACCCGGGAAACGGCACTGCTGTATGCCACAAATCCGGAAATGCTTGAAAGAAAACTATAAGCTCATTTACATAAGACGAAACGCCCGGAATCCGGGCGTTTCTGGCGTTTATATTGTCCCCGTGCTTTACTTGCTGCTCCGGAGAATGCTCTTTCTGTCGTTAATGTTCACATAATCAAGATGGGACTGAACTGTATTGTATGCCGGTCTCATGAGCTTGCCCACATTTACCAGCTCCTCAAGTCTGTGGGCGCACCATCCTGACAGTCTTGCCGTTGCAAACAGCGGTGTTGCAACATCGCTTGGTATGTTAAGCGCATCATATACGAAACCAGAATACAGATCCACATTTGCAGGCATGAGGGTTTCCTTGCCGTGAACCTCAGCAAACAGCCTTGCCGCATTCTTCTCAATGTAATCGCACAGGAGAAAATCGTCAATCTTATCCTTGCTTTCCGCAAGCTTCTTGGCCATTTTCTTCAGTATTTTAGCCCTTGGATCAGACAGGGTGTAAATAGCATGTCCTACACCGTAAATGAGTCCTGTTCTGTCATTGGCCTGACCCTTCAGAATCTTAACCAAGTAGTCCTCAAGAGCCGAAGTCTTGCCTATGTCCTTTACATTTTCCTTGATATTGTTCAGCATCCTGACTACAGCATAGTTGGCTCCTCCGTGCTTAGGTCCCTTAAGGGAGCCGATTGCAGCAGCAATTGCCGAGTATGTATCTGTACCTGTTGATGAAATCAGGTGGGTTGTAAATGATGAATTGTTTCCGCCACCGTGTTCTGCATGAAGCATCATGCATACATCCAGAAGCTTCGCCTCAAGATCGGTGTACTCCCCTGTCGGTCTCAGCATTCTAAGTATGTTCTCGGTGGTGCTCAGACCCCTTATAGGCGCATGCAGGTGGAGACTCTGATTATCATAATAATTGCTCTTTGCCTGATAGGCATAGCATATGATTGCAGGGAAATATCCCATCAGCTGCACAGATTGTCTGAGCACGTTCTGTATGGATATGTCATCGGGATTCTCATCAAAGCTGTACAGCGCCAGCACACTTCTTGCCAGCTTGTTCATAATATTGTTTGACGGCGCCGTAAGAATCATGTCCCGGGCAAAGCCCTGAGGAAGTTCTCTGTGGTTTGCCAGAATCTCATTAAAAATCTCAAGCTCCTTCCTGCTTGGAAGGGCTCCCATCATAAGCAGAAACGAAACCTCTTCAAAACCGAAACGGTCCTCGGCGATTACATTGTTAACCAGATCCTCAATATCGTATCCCCTGTAATACAGCTTTCCTTCTCTTGGAATCTTGTCTCCGTTTTCATCCTTATCATAGCCGTAAACCTCCCCAATATGGGTAAGTCCCACTACAACACCCGTTCCGTTGGAATTACGCAGACCGCGCTTTACCTTGTTCTTTACATAAAGATCCTCTGCAATCCTGTTCTTTTCAGACAGTTTCTCTGCGCCTAACGTATACAGTATTTCGGAATCCGCTTCTCTTCTTTTAGCCTTTATCTTATCAAGCACTCGCAAAATCCCCCTTTCACTAAATATAACGGCACGATTATACACCAGCTATATCGGCCGACACACCTTAACGAAAATTACCTTGTTTAAATATTTAACGGGTTAAAGTAATTTATTTATTTTACCATAAAATCGCAGGGAACACAATATCAGTCCCGTCTGCTGTATCGTCACCCTTCTCAGCGGCTGCATTGCTGTGCGACCCATCTACTTAATTGTAATGTAAGGTGCCCTGATGTCATTCACCGAGGATATCCTGTCCCTGTTGAGTCCAGTGCCCTCCTTGGCCAGCTCCTCGCAGATGCTGACATATTCCTTCTGAGTCAGCTGCTCCAGTCCGTGAACTCTCAGAGCCAGACCGATTCCGTCATTGCCCGCGTTGTAGGTCAGCACTTCTCCCCCCGGGAAATCCCCATTTTCGTATTCCTTAAGAACATCCTTCACCGCCTTATCAATGCTGTATACGGCAGATGTAATTACCACATCCGACTTGCCGCTCTGATCTGAAATGCTGCCGATTACCTTGCCGTCCTTTTTTTCAGCAGCCGCAATCACCGGAGTCTGAATATCTCCTCCTGCAGCAAACACCACCTGGGCCCCCTCATCATACATGTCCTCGGCGAGCTTCTGCACTTTTTCAGTATCGCCGCAGTCATCGCAATACCTGTAGCTCATTTCAATATACATTCCCGTTTCCCCGGCACCTCTGTTGGCGCCTTTCACATATCCGTAACCGAAATCAACTATCTCCCTTTCCTCACTCTGACCTATGAAGCCCAGATTTGTATAGCCTTCCTTGGCGGCAGCGTATCCTGCCAGGTAACCTGCCTGCTCAGAGTCAAAAGCAACTGCAGCCGTGTTCTCTGCAATCAGGATATCCCCCGTTTCTGCATCATACGGCTCCGCATCGGTGAGAACGAAGTCTATTTCGGGATACTCCTTCTGCATTTTGTATGCTGCCTCTTCCATGCTGCTGTTGTCTATTATTACAATCCTGGCACCGCTGTTGATTGCAGTTTTTATTACTTCTATAAACGCCTGCTCCGCAGGCTCTGTTGCCTTGTAGTATTTGTGGGAAATACCGTTCAGCCCTCCGAATTCAATGATGGAATTCCAGGCAACCTCGCTGTGACCTGAACCGTCTGTTATGCCCTCATCCGTTATAAGGGCAATTTCGTAATCAACATCCTCCTCCGGCAGAGCCTCCTCATTATCGGTACAGCCTGACGCCATAATACCGAAGGTTCCAATCATCAATATCAAAGCAAGTAATGTAGCAAGTTTTCTCATAATCACATTTCTCCTTAATACAGCTCCGGCCTTCTGTGGGCAAGCAGCGGCAGCTGCTGTCTGACGCTGTCCACATAGTCGGTATCGATATCTCCGTATATAATGCACTCGCTGTCATCAGCATGGGCAACAAACTCTGCCCATGGACTCACAATACAGGAGTTTCCGTAAGCTTTGAATATACCCTTCTCGTCCCGGGCCGGAGCGTTTGCAGCGAAGTACACCTGATTGTCCACAGCCCGCGCCTGCATCGTAATGTCCCAGTGCACCGGGCCCGTCGTGGTGTTAAATGCCGCCGGCAGCACCATGAGTTTAGCGCCGGCAAGAGCCATCTTCCTGAACCATTCCGGGAAACGCACATCATAACAGATGGCAACCCCGATTCGGCAGAATTCAGTATCTATTACGGTCATTTCATTTCCTGCTGTCAAGGTATCGGATTCCATGAATCGTATCTTGCCGGGCACATCTATATCAAACAGATGAACCTTCCTGTGCCTTCCTATTGTTTTCCCGTCCTTCCCGAAGCAGAAGCAGGTGTTGTATACCCTGTCTCCCTCAAGCTCTGCAATGGTGCCTCCAATCAGGTATATTCCCAGTTCCCCGGCCAGCTGTGACATAAACTCCACGCATCTTCCATCTGCAGGCTCCGCAAACTTCCTGAAGTAATCGTTTGAGTAGGGACAGTTCCACATTTCCGGCAGAGAAACTACCTGCGCCCCTCCGGCAGCAGCTTCTCTTATGTATTTTTCTGCCTTTGCAATATTCAATTCCTTATCTGCAGATCCTGCAATCTGGCAAAGTGCTAATCTGAACATTTCAATACCTCCAGAAACTGTTTTGTCATTCTTCCCGTCAGACCCCATATTATTCTCCGGGCGCCTCCGGAATCCTCAATGTCGTACACAGGCACAGGGGCTTTGCCGTCTCTCCAGGGATACATTTTCCCTCCTGTTACTCTATCGTAGGGAAACTCGGGATCCGGCTCCTGCCTCATGATGCTTTCGTATATTTCCGGCTCAGCCTTTATCATCTCTTCCACCGGAACTGTGAACACTTCATCAACCTCGTCCTTGCTGATTTTCACCTCTTCGAAGTTCAGCACTCCAAGATAACAGTGAATCTGAGATCCCCCTGCAGAGAAAACTGAATCCAGACCGGAGATGATTCTTATAGAATCCGACCTGACTCCGATCTCCTCTTCAGTTTCACGAAGTGCGCATTCCAGCGGTGTTTCTCCCTTCTCAATCAATCCTCCCGGAAAACAGATTTCCCCAGGCTGCCTGTCAAGTCCGGCTGCTCTGACTTCATATAAGAGTTCTATTTTACCTGACCTCTCACACAGGGGGAGCAGCACGGCGAAATGCTTGAACCCATTCTCCCCTGCTGCCGCATATCCTTCAAAGGCCTTTTCTATTTTCCTTATATCTATAACAGTCATAGCCTATTCCTCTGTCTGTTCTGCTGTCAGCTCAGCCTCTGTCTGCAGTTTGCTGTTCGCCTTTTGCCTGTGTTCTTCAATCCTTTTTCTGGTTATTTCCCTCTTCTGATGGAGAATATTCAGCAGTGACGCCGCAAACACGAAGGCAATTCCCACAACAGTGTTCCACAGAATCGTTTCTTTAAGAACAATAACTGCAATAACAGGTGCAATTGCCGGCTTGAGAAAGAATGCAAAGGCTCCGGTGGCAGCATCCGCCAGTTCGATTGCCTTGAAATAAAAGAAGTATCCCACTCCTGTTACCATTATGCCTGCATACAGGATTACGGGAATATTCTCGGAAATTCCGTTTATTACCGGTCTTCCCAGTATCAGCATGATAACGAGAAGAAATCCGCTTCCAAAGAGGAAGCTGATGCTTGTCTGTGCCATTAATCCTATCTTCATCTGGGCCTGCTTGCCTGCCACCGTATACAGTCCGAACACAAAGGCCGCACCGATCATCAGTCCCATTCCCAGAGCAGTGTTGCCCTCCTGAATATCCCATGGCCTGAACATGAAAAATATCCCTGTCAGCGCCACCGCCAGGATTCCCAGCTTGCCGGGATTCAGCTTCTCGCTGGTAAAGAAATGTGCGAACACCATCGTGAAGAACGGATTCACACATATGAGAACCGATACGGTTGATGCATTGCACATCATGATTGAAAACTGAAACATGGACATGCTTACTGTAACACCAAGAAACCCCACCCCCGCCAGGGATGCCAGATCCTTTCCGTTAATTCTTATATGGTTTCTCTTAAGATGTGTAATCGCAAAGGGCAGCAGCACGCAGCCCCCAATCAGAAACCTCAGGAAAGTAAGCTGGAAAGGGTCAAGGCTGCTTCCGCCGATTTTGCATGCCACCTCCATGGTGCCAAACAGCACCGCCGTTATTACAACACAAAAATACGCTTTTTTCATTATCCTTGTTCTCGTTATTATTAAATCAGGTCTCGTTAAAAAAGGGCGGTGAACTCACCGCCCATAATGCTCTAATATGTTAATTCAGTATTTCGCAACCGTCGAAGTTCACTCCTATCATTTCTTCCTTCTCAGCGCTGACGCTCACCGTGAAATCAACGCCGTATATTTCAGAAATTGCCTTAAGCCTTCCGATAAATTCCGGAAGATCTCCCAGCGATACATCAGCATGCTTAAGAATGCTGTCTATGTATATCATCTCAATATCATGATCGGAACTGATTATTCCGTAAATGAATCCAATGTACTCGTCAATGTTTGTTATATGTTCATAATCTTCCATGCAGATAACTCTTATTCTATAGGAAAGTTCATAAGTAAGCCTATGATTCCTGTTAATGAAAATGATACTTCCATCACTTACCTTAATGCTGTCGTTTGCCAGCTGAATCATCTGATTAGTTTTGCCGCTTCCCTTATGTCCTATGAGTAACTTCACCATGGCACTACCCTCCTGTTTCTTAACTTATTTATTAGTTCAATTATAAACTATCTGGTTTTGTCATACAAGTGAAAATATGCTAT
>JBJESQ010000012.1:0-8522 GCA_051882875.1 Lentihominibacter sp.
CCCATATGTTCTTGCCCCTGGGCGCCGGCTTCAGTTCCTCCCTGACATCGGTATTGTCACCCCTTATGAGGCTGTCGATGGTAACACCGTAAACCTCAGCCAGCAGGCTGCACTTCTCAATATCCGGAACCGTGGCACCGGACTCCCACTTGGCATAGGCCTGACGGGAAATATTCACCCTCGCTGCAATCTCCTCCTGGGAAAAACCGTGGATATTTCTAAGCAAAACCAGATTCTCTTTAAACATAATCCTTCACCTACAGATCAATCTTCTCAAATCTATCACATGATTTATTATACGAAATCAGAGTCAGAACCGCAAAGGCAGCAATGCCCCCTGCCAGCAGAACCAGCTGAATCAGCAGATAATCCCCACCGAATGCGTTCAGCCATCCCAGACCCGGAATGTAATGAAGAGCCTCAGCCAGGCCGATTACAACAAAGCCTGCAATAATATAAGTCAGGAACGGTCCGCCGAATTTGTAGGCGGTCTTGAAGAAACCACCCACAAAGATGAAATTAAACATCCCGAAAATGAAGAAGGCCAGACCCAGTGCGAAGCAGTTGCCGTTCATCAGAGCATTCTGCAGATATACCGGTGCATCAGCCAGCACAGTCATCCTTATCACAGTGACAACAGCCATTATAACAAGGCTGCACAGCTCAATGGCGCATACAAATTGGAATTTGCCCCTTACCACATCCCTCTTGGCTATTGGCAGAAGGGCGGAAAACAGAATGTCATTGGTCTCCCTGGCATTCTGGAAGCTCTGAAATATTCCCAGGGTAACGAAGAACACTCCGCAGAGTATAGGATACCCCGGAAGGAAAAACATCAGTCCGAAAAGAATAAACCAGTAGGACAGACATGATGCGCTAAGCTTCATCTCCTTAATCATAATGTTACCCATCAATCTCACCCCTTTCCATTCTGAGTATGGTCTCCTCAAGACTCTCCCCTTCCCGGGAGAATCTTTCCCTGAAGTCCGCCTTTGGAAGAGAAGCCACAATTCTTCCTCCTGAGATGTACAGAATGTTATCGGCACACTTTTCCAGATCCGATACGATGTGTGTGCTGAAGAAGATTGCCACGCCCTCATCCCTGAGCCTGTTAAACAGCATCAGCAGCTCATCCCTTGAGAATGGGTCAAGGCCGCTGGTGGGCTCATCCAGAATGAGAACCCGGGCCCGGTGGGACAGGGCCAGAAGAAGATTACACTTAACCTTCATGCCCTCCGACAGCTCCCTGGCCGTTTTGTTTTCGTCCAGTCCGAACAGCTCCAGGTATTTCCTGTACGCATCCTCGTCCCAGGTATCATAGAAATTTCTCACCACTGCCACGATATCCTTTATCCTTTTCCTGGGATACCAGTTCACGGATCCCGTGGAATACCCGATGAGTTTCTTGATTTCCGTTTCGTTTTCCGGGAAGGCCTTGCCGAAATAGGATATTTCGCCGCTGTCAGGGTGAACAAGATTCAGCATTGATTTTATAGTGGTGCTCTTGCCTGCCCCGTTTCTTCCCACGAATCCTGTAATCATGCCCTCCTCAATATCAAATGATACATCCGCAAGGGTGAAGGCGGGATATGTCTTATTCAGGTTTCTTACTTCTACAATACTCATTTCGTCCTCCGCAAATCAATTACAAGTCAATGCTAATTCACGCAACCTGTCATTGCAACCAACCAAAAATAACAAATTTCTACGAAAAATGTTTTATTCAGTTGCCTGACCCGGCCTCTGACCCGCCTGCAAAAAACAAGAACAGCTGCCTCGCCGGATTTCAGCGGGCAGCCGTTCTTATATAGTTTCTATAATTGTAAGCAGATTATTCTACTGCATTGCAGACTTTCTCTTCTTCAGCTCCTGCTTGACTCCGTCAACGAATACAGTTCCGTCTTCGTTTATTACAACCTCGTGCTTCTTCTTATCGATAGCATTCACAAGGAAGAACACAACTGCACTCACAAGTATTCCGAACATGATAGGTGTGGTTGCGGTGAGGCCGTCCTTCACAAGGAACACCAGCACTGTTACGAAGCTGCATACCAGAGACAGCAGACCTGCCTTTGCACTTACCTTCTTCATGATGAAAGCAAATACAAGCGGAATGAAAATGCATCCGGAAATAAACGCGTATGCCACATCCAGTGCCACCAGCACGCTCTGAATCCAGAGTGCGCATATGATTGCCAGACATCCCACGATTACAGCAATTATTCTGGTGATTCTGATACCCTGCTTTTCGGTGAAATCAGGCTTGGCTGCGCATACCAGGTCGTTATATGCTACTGTAGCGGTTCCCATGATTTCGCTTGATGCCGTTGACATTACAGCTGCCAGTGCCGCTGCCAGCAGAACTCCTCTCACACCTGTAGGAGTGAAGGTTGTTGTTGCTGTTGCAAAGGCAAGATCAGGGTTTTCCATATTAGGCATTGCCACAACCAGACACAGCCCGATGATTATTATTGCAACTGTATAAAGGAAAATGTATGCAGCCGCCATGGCTGTTCCCTTCCGTGCTGTTTTAGGATCCTTGGCTGTGAATGCTCTCTGCCAGATATCCTGTCCTCCCAGGAAGCCCGGCAGATACAGAAGCACGTATGCGAATATCTTGGCGAATCCGATTTCCGTCAGATCCCAGTGAGTTGCAGGTACCGCTTCAACCAGGGCGCCAACGCCGCCTACTCCGTGAATTGCCATTGCCGGGCAGAGAATACAGACTCCCAGAGTCATGATAATAAACTGAACGATATCGGTATATGTTACAGCCCACATACCGCCGATAACAACATATGTGAGAACTACTGCTCCTCCAATGAGCATTGATATCTGAGTGGACCATCCGAACATAACGTTTACTATTGTTCCCACAGCAACAACCTGAACGACTCCAACCATGAACATGTATACCATCATGACTACTGCACTGAGTACTCTGGCCTGAGGTCCGTAGAACACTCCGAAGCCTTCGCAGGCGCTTAAGATTCTCATGTTGGAGAGCTTGGTTCTTAAGAAGAGGCTCAGCAGAAAAATGCTGAATGCCGCTACTCCTCCAAGCCAGATGGCGCCAACGCCGTAGTTGTATGCCAGTGTGGTTCCTCCCATTGTCAGGGCTCCTCCGAGAACGCAGGCAGCCATGGCAGCTGTGAATCTCCAGATGCCTATGTTTCTTCCGGCCACCATGAAGTCCTCTGTGGTTTTGGTTCTTTTGGCTGTCCAGATTCCCACTCCCACTAGCATGACCATGTATGCGATAACTATTGCAATATCGATGGTTGTAAACTGTGTCATTTTTTCCTCCTGTGTTTTCCGGCTGACTTCTGCCGGGTACTGCTTATTCCAGTAGAGCCTTTTCTATTCTGTCAAAGGCCTCCTTCAGTTCCTCGATTCCCACGGTACATGCGATGCGCACATACCCTTCTCCGCATTCCCCGAATGCATTTCCCGGAAGAGTGTTAACATGTGCCTTCATCAGGAACATCTCTGCCGCTTCCGTACTGGTAAGCCCCGTTTCCCTGATGTTTATAAAGAGATAGAAGCTTCCCTTAGGCGGGTTGATTACGCTTATCTTAGGAATCTTCGCAATTCTCTCCGCCGCATAGAACATACGTCTTCGGTATTCCTCCACCATAGGCGGCTGAACCTGATTCCTGTATCTGAGGGCGTAGATTGCCGCCCTCTGGGATATGGAAGGGGCTGTGAACACCACATTTTCATTAATCTGCTGTATTATCCTGATAATGTAATCCGGTGCTATAATATTGCCTATTCTCCATCCCGTCATGGTGAAATTCTTCGAGAATGAATTGAGGGTTATGGTTCTCTCCTTCATTCCCGGAAGTGATGCTATCGGCACAAACGGATTCTGATAACTGAAGGCAGTGTAGATGTCATCGGCAATTACGATGAGATCGTGCTTCACCGCAATGTCAGCTATCTTCTGCATGGACTCCATGGTGAGGCAGTTTCCCGTAGGGTTGCTTGGAGTATTGATAAGCAAAGCCTTGGTGCGCTCGTTTATCATGCTTTCAAGGCGTTCCGTATTTATCTGGAAATCCTCCTCCTCGTAGGTTGGCATCTCCACAGGTACTCCCCTGGCAAGCTCAACCTGCTGGGGATACGGAGTGAAGTAAGGTGCCTGAACAAGCACCTCATCTCCGTCGTCCAGAATCGCCTCCATAACAAGATACATACCGTGGCATGCCGAGGTGGTGATATACACTTCCTCATCAGCAACGTCCATGTCGTATTCCTCTTTATAGAATTTAATTATTTCCTGTCTCAGCTCCGGATCTCCCTGAAAGTCCGTGTACTTGGTGTGGCCTGCCTTTGCATCTGCAAAGGCCTTGTCGATTATTAATGAATCCGTAATGAGATCCGGATCCCCAAGGCTCAGATCAATCACATCATCAAAGGATTTCGCCAGCACGTCCGACTGTCCCATGGCTGTGCTCTGATCCTTCCAGTATCTTTTAGCTATAAATCTGTGCTTCATGACAACCTCCCAATCTTAACGTACTGAACCTGAATTCTTCATATCTTCAATCTGCTCAGGTTCGTATCCCATTGATTTAAGGATTTCATCTGTATCTTTTCCTATTTCTCCCGTAGGCTCGTATTCCCGCCTGCCGTACTCGCTGAAATGAATCGGCGGTGCAGGCATCATAACGGTGGTGTGCTTCTCATCCGGGTATTCCACCGGAACCACATAGCCGTTGGCGATTGCCTGAGGGTCGCTGCTGACTTCGTGCTGCTGCTTGAGAATCTCGCAGGCGCAGTTGTTTGAGCTCAGGTAATCTCTCCACTCCTGAGCAGTCTTTGTCAGGAAAATCTCGTTGCATCGTTTAATTACGATTTCTATTGTGTTCCTTTCCTGCATCACCGCTATGGATTCGTAATCCGGATCATCTGCGAATTCCGGGATTCCCAGAAGGCCGTACCACTTTTCTCTATCCATCTCATATTCGTTGCAGTAAACTCCAATCCATCTGCCGTCGCTGCATTTGTAGGTCTGGTTAAACGGATCCGTCGGTCTCAGCGGATGCGGGTTCATATGCTTGTGATTAAACTGGGTCTGAACTATGCCGATGGCATTGCACCATATTCCGCTGGCAAAGAGCGAGGTGTCCACCTTGGTGCCTTTGCCTGTATGCTGGCGTGCATAAAGAGCCATGAGAATTCCCGACAGGAATGTGGAGCTTGTTACCATGTCCCCGAAGGCGTAAGTTGGCAGGAAGGGGAATGACCCTTCAGTCTGCCAGTCCCCCAGAGGGCCTGATCTGAGCCAGAATGCGCTGATGTCAAATCCCGGATCATTTGCCGCCGGGCCCTTGTCGCCGTAGCCCTTGAAGTGGGCGTAAATCAGCTTCGGATTCAAATCACTGAGAGATTCGTAATCCAGGCCGCTGCGCTTAAGGGACTTCTCTCTGACATTTGTGATGAACACGTCGCTGTCCCTTATGAGATCCAGCAGAACCTTCTTTCCTTCTTCCGTTTTAATGTTTATGGATATGAATTTCTTGTTGCTGTTGTGTATTGTGAACAGGGGATTGCAGTCGTCCTCGTAGGGTGTGAACTCGTGGGTGCCCGAAAGCCTCATCACGTCACCTGACACCGTCTCCACCTTGATGACCTCAGCTCCGTAGGCACAGAGCATTCTGGCTGTTGTGGGAGCTGCCACAACTGTGGCCATTTCCACAACTTTTACTCCCTCAAGGGGCAGCCTTGCCTGTTGATTCTGTTTATCCATTGTTTCTCGCCGCCTCCGCACCCTTGGTGAATGCCTCGGCATTCTTCGGGTTGTTTCTTCCTTTCTTTTCGAAATAGTGGTTCATTCCGGCCTTTACCTCATCTACATCATAGAGCTCTGACGCTTCAGCCAGGGCTCCCAGCATAATGAGATTCGTTCCCCTCGGGTTGCCTATTTCCCCGGCAAGCTCAGTTGCTGGTATTTCGAATACTCTTATGTCATCCCTGTACTTCCTGCCTTTGCTTACCAGACTGCTGTTTACCAGAAGTATTCCGCCGGGCTTCAATCTCTCCTCGAAGGTGTCGATTGCCGATTCGCTCATTGTGAGCAGAATATCAGGTTCCAGACAGTAAGGGCTCTGAAGCTCGCCGTCGCTTATCTTCAGCTCGCAGTTTGCTGCTCCGCCTCTCATCTCGAAGCCGTAGGATGGATACCAAGAAACGTTTTTTCCTTCCTCCATGGCTATGTCAGCAAGCACTGTTCCCGCCACCAGGACTCCCTGGCCGCCGACTCCTGAACAGATAATCTCTATCATTATTCTTCACCTCCCCTGTCAACAAACTCTCCCAAAGGCAGGTATTTGCTCTGGGTTGTCTTGATGAATTCGCATGCATCCGCTTCTGACATTTTCCAGTTTGTAGGGCACATGCTGAGGATATCTATCAGGCAGAAGCCTTCCCCGTTCATCTGCTTGGTGAGGGCTTTCTTTATTGCCTTCTTTGTTTTTTCAATGTTTGCCGGGGTGTTTACGGCGCAGCGGGCAAGGTATGCCATGTCCGTCTGTCCCAGAATTTTAGCTATGTCCATCATGCTGCCGTTCTTCTTCTCATCCCTGCCGAATGGCGTCGTGGAAGTCTTCATCCCCGGCAGTGAAGTCGGCGACATCTGTCCTCCGGTCATTCCGAACACGCTGTTGTTTATTACTATGGCCAGAATGTTGTCGTTTCTGATGGCGCTGTAAACCGTTGATTCTATTCCTATGCTGTAGGCTGAGCCGTCACCGGGACGGGCTATTACCAGAGCATCAGGTCTGGCGTTTTTGATTCCCGCTGCCACGGGTATTGTTCTGCCGTGGGCGCTCATTACCGTATTGTATTTCAGCGCAAACTGCCCGAACTGTCCGCAGGCAACATCGTCAACTGTTATTATTCTGTCACTGACTCCTAGCTCACTTGCTGCTTCAGCAATCACCCGGCACACTATTCCGTGCCCGCATCCCGGGCACCAGGATGCCTGCTGTGTCATGTCTATGTCTTTTGGTAATTTGAATTCCAATTCAGGCACCTCCTTAATACTTCTTCAGCATTTCTTTCGCCATTTCGACTATCTTGTACTCGCTGGTGTTATCCCAGTATTCCCCGTAGAATTCCACCGGATGTCTGTTTTCGTCAGCCAGAATTATGTCATCCTTCATCTGACCAAGAATGTTTCTCTCTACATCCAGTATGGCCTTTACCTGAGTTCCCAGTCCGTCAAAGGCTTTCTTAGGGAACGGCCACAGGGTTATCGGTCTTATCATTCCCAGCTTGATGCCTTCCTTTCTCGCTCTGGTTATGGCAGATTTAGCAACTCTGGCGCTGGTTCCGTAGGCCACGATTACTATTTCGGCATCCTCTGCTTCAACCTCTTCCCAGCGCTGCTCCTCGGCTTCCATCCTGCCGTATTTGTCCAGGATGTATGCGGGATATTTCCTTCCGCCGTCTTCCCAGTCCCAGTACCTGTTCCATATTGCCCTCTGAGGTTCACCCTCCTGACGAGGTCTGATGTACCAGTCATATTTCTCCATATCGTGCTCTATCATCTCAGGCAGTTCTACCGGTTCCATCATCTGACCCAGAGTGGCATCCGTTGCAATGATAACCGGGTGGCGGTATTTCTCTGCCAGGTCAAAGGCGCCGTAAGCCAGATCAACACTTTCCTGAACGCTGCATGGAGCCAGAACTATGGTTCTGTAATCTCCGTGGCCGCCTCCTCTTGTGAGCTGCCAGTAGTCCCCCTGACCCATGAAGATATCTCCCAAGGCACATCCGATACGCTGCACATCAACGATAACAGCCGGAAGGTCGCTTCCGCAGAGATAGGATATTCCCTCCTGCTTCAGTGAGAATCCGGGCCCGGAGGTGGTTGTCAGAGCTCTGGCTCCTGCAGCCGCTGCTCCAAAGAGCATGTTTACGCCGCAGAGTTCCGACTCTGTCTGAACGCATTTGCCTCCCACCTCATCCATTCTCCAGCTCAGGTATTCCAGGATATCCGTCTGAGGCGTGATAGGATATCCGCTAAAAAATCTGCATCCGGCACGGAGACATGATTCTGCCAGTGCCTGATTTCCTTTCATCAGTACTTTTCCCATGCTTCCCTCCTTAGCTCTCCAGTATCTCTATGCAGTAGTCAGGGCACATCTTGTAACAAGCACCACAGCCTATGCACTCCTTATCTTTATCAATCTGCACTATCGGAAATCCCTTGGCTCCTATTTCATCCGACGGAACAAGCACGCCCTTCGGGCAGACGCTAACGCAGAGATAACAGCCCTTGCATCTGCTGAAATCGAGTTTTAAGTTTTGCATACTATCCTCACTTTCTGCATTTTGTGTATTTAAAACAAATTATCTCGAGAAAAATTATACTCTAATATGTATAATTACTCAAGTATATATATTATTGTTTTTGTATAAAGTTATACTTTTTTGCATTTTTTCGCTCGCAAAGGCAATAGGGCAATCACTGTCCGGATATGGGCAATCACTGTTCGGCGATGGGCAATCAC
>JBJESQ010000012.1:8622-64630 GCA_051882875.1 Lentihominibacter sp.
ATAGGGCAATCACTGTCCGGATATGGGCAATCACTGTTCGGCGATGGGCAATCACGAAAAAATGGAAATAATGCCCAGCAAGCGTTGCGAGCCCTTATGTACCAAGGGTTTCAAGACATGGGAAAAAGTGCTTTGTGAAAAAAGCCGAAGAATCCGGCAATAACGGGGTGAAATGAAGGAATTCTGTAGCAAATGAGCCATATATCGGCAGATTTTCACAATGTCAAAAAATGGAAGGTTAATATTTCAACGTTTCTAGAGACGGCTGGAAAAAGTTCGTGATTATTGGCATTAGGCATACGAGCATTGTAGGCATTAGGCATTGAGCCGGCAGTAAGACGATAGTGAGCCGGCAAAACAACATGGCTCCCGGGCTCGAGCTACTCATGTACAGTGCCTGAGCAGCCGGATGTTGTAAAAATAGCCGCAAAGGCCTGAATGCTACAACATGACCCCCTTCCAAGGCCAATTTCCAATCCATATTTTACTAATTTTGAAGCAATCTCAGGATAAAAAAAATTGCTTCAACATTTTCGCAAATATGTTGAAGCAATTCTTCTTCAGGACCAAAAACTTCAAATTCGACCCCGAAAAAGGCTTAAAAATCACTGTAAATCATGCCCATGTTGAAGCAAAATCTTCTCAGATTCAAATGCTTCAACATCTGAGGGCGGGCGGCCGCGCAGGCACCTATACCCTCTGCTATTCCCTTGTCATCTTCAACAATATAGATTCTGTACATGCCATAATGATACCCTGTATCACCGGGCATGGCAGGTTCGAGCTGCGAAAATAAAGCAGCAGCCCCTATCGGACTGCTGCTGTTCTTACTGCCTGTTGCTAATTGTCTAATTACTATGACGCTCTAGAGTTTCTTACCCATCAAAACGTCAGATGCTTCCTCAATTTCCTTGACCTTTTCCATGAGTTCACCCTCCGGATTGAAATGCGGGTTCTTCTCTGCCGCTTCCTCTGCTGCTTCTATCAGCTTTTCGGTTTCATCCTCTTCTTCAGGTTCAAGTATTCTGGAAGCTTCTTCTTCCATTGCTTTCATTCTTTCTTTTACTGACATCCTGCTCACCCTCTTTCTCTAACTAAATGTTACACCCATATACTGAAAAGTCAACGTTGATGGGAAATGTTTATTGTTGTTTTTTTGTTCTTCTGCTGCTGTCGCACATTCTACTTCAGTCCTATCACATTTACCCACCTGAGGTCCTCCCTGTCCCCAAGGGAGTCACCGGACACATACAGGTCTATAATCTCAAATCCGCTCTCACGCAAAAGCAAATCGAGCCTTTCTTCGGTCATATCTGTGTAATATTTCCCGTCACGGATTTCCTCACCGTCCCCATATTTGAAACATGTATAAAAGACGCCGCCGTCCTTCAGACTATCATATACTTTTGCCAGTATTCCCGGCAGATCAGAACCCGGCACATGGAGAAGCGATGCGCATGCCCAGATTCCGTCAAATTCTTTGTAATAATCGAGTTCCTGAAACAGCATCCGTCTTACATGAATACCTGTATTTTCTGAGGCTATCCTGCAAAGTTCTTCCGATCCGTCAACGGCACAGACATCATACCCGCAGTCCATAAAATAAATCGAATCACGTCCACTGCCGCAGCCCAGGTCCAGAATCTTTCCACCGGGTGCAACATGCTTCAGAAATCTGTCGCAAGGCTCCGACATGTCCGTTTTAAAGGTTTTGCATGCGTATTCTTCAGCATTCTTATTGTAAAATTCTAAAGTTCGTATTTCCATATTCCAAAGCCCATATTGCGTGCCGATTCATAAGCCGGCTGTAATATTTCTTCAAGTCTTCCAGTAAATTCCTGACGACTCTGTCCAGTTCGGTACAACCTGTGTCTGACTTCATCGTCGTTCACATGCTCTTTCAGACACTTGTTGACTGATTTCTGCAGATCCGTCATGTAATCATATTCATTGACCAGCCTGTATGCCAGATACTCAGCCTCGCAAAGTCTCGGAAAGTATATATCCCAGTCCGGCAGATTATTGCTTTTGCTGCTGTTAACACTTCGTGTTGTCGGAATCAGGTTCCAGAGCTCGTCATGAGCAACGTATGACCATGGCACAAAGTGATCGATTGAAATTCCTTTCTCCGTCAGCATTTCTCCGGAATAAATATCCTGCAAAGGCTTATCAGCCTGTGATGCTCTGATAATTGCTTTCCAGTATTCTTTGGCCGCATTTAGTTTGCGTTCCTGCGGCGGATAGATTTTGCTTGAGATTCCCGGCACGCTTGGATTTCTGCGCTGAAGATATGTAATCAGATTGTAATCAGCCCATCCCATAAGAATTCCGGCGTTTGCCTTAATATAATCTGCCCAGGCATCGGTTATGAGTATTCTCATTGCCAGCACATCAGGCTGATGCTCAATATGATAAATCATGCATTTTTCAGCATAGTATTAACCAGAGCACTAAAAGAAATCTCCGACTCGCCCTTTAGAACGTGCTCAAGAATTGCCTTAAACCAGAACAGTTTGTAACTCTCACTCTTGTTGTCGAAAATACGAGCGAGAGAATGGGTATTCAGTTGTTCGGAATTTGGAAGAGTATAATGCTGCAGTTTTTTCAATCTCGTGCTCCGTTTTTTTGCGCTTGTTTCAAATATTCTTCACCTGTTAAAAATCCACCAGAAAAATGCCGATGCTGATTTTCGTGTAGGCTCCTTTCCTTTCAATACTGTTGATTTTAGCAATCAGATACTTTCCGGCATCCATGAGTCGCGCGAATACGATATTATCCTTTTCCGGTACATAACCAATCTTTTTCTTCCCGCCTTCCGTGAGAATCAGAATGGCGTTGGAATCATATTTATTGTTCTCACGTTGTAATATCAGATGGTCGCCTTCCCGGATAGTATCCATCACGCTCTGATCCTTAATATGCGTTGTTCCGGCAACATATGTATTAAAAAGATGGATTTCAGTCTTCAGTGGTTTTATTACTTCGCCAAGGCTGTTTCCACCCACCAGCGAAACCAGATCTGCTTGTTTTGCTGTTAATTCATTTGACATGTCGTCTTTCCTTTCATCGGGAGTTTTTCCAGTACAGCCTCCAGCTCTTTTGCATAATCTCTGTATTCTTCCAGTTCTGTCTGAAGGCCGGTTTTTTTCTCGTCCATCTTCACTATGTCCCGTAGCAAAGCCCCATAAGTATATGGAGTGGTGCTTACTATATTTTCTATCTCCAGTCTTATATCTTTTATTCTATCATTTATATCAGGAATATCAATTTTCAGGCATTCCAGCCCTTCAGTGCTTACAGCCTTTTCAACAAGCAAAAGCAGTTCTTCCAGGGTTTTCAGATCATTACTTTTGTGAGCTTCAACCGCTCTGTTCCAAAGTTCCTGCACAACCTTGTTTTTTCCTGCCTCCGGATTAAGGTCGGGATGAATCAGTTTAGCTATCTGCTTGTATAACTTGCTGCATCTGCGTACTGTTGCCGCAGTAAAGATCTTTGCTTCCTGCGCTTTCTTGTTTTCATCTATCATGCCATCAAGCTGTTCATAGTATTCCTGCATATTCTTTTCGATATAAGCCTGAAGTCCCTTTGCACTCGGATACTCTCCGCGATTTAGAACACTCTGGCAGAATGCGATTGACTTTTTCTTTTTAATGCACTCGATTTTCGCTTCAAAAACCTTTGTAATCAGTTCTCCGAACTCGCATATATATGCCGTCAGAAATGACCCGGCATCTTTCTTGACTTCGTCACGTTTGAGCAGCAGTTCCGCGTACTCTTCGTAACGTTTATCGGTGGTTTTAATAATATCCATATTTGCTTCCCTATTTGTTTGCAGAAATTATGTAATTTCAGTTCGAGTCGCTGTAAGCAGCTCATTATCATTGTCCCTTACATCCTCTACGCGGTAACACAAAGAGTCTTTTTCGCCAGCCTTTTTTAGCTGAAATGTCAGGATATCATTCATTATATCATTATCGAATTTTATATCACAGTATTCAGATATCAGGGCTTCAAAATCCTCTGCACGCCTTAACAGGTCTGCCTTCATCAGCAGTATTGCGTCGGCATTATCCACTTTTTTATCAACCAGCTCTTCTGCTATAGGTATTGCAAGTTTCCTGCAGCACTTTGCATTCTCTGAATCATTCGCATCATCACACGCCCATGCCGCATGCAGAATGGCAAAAAATGAGTCTTCCTGATTTTCATCTTCAAGATTAATCATATAGTACTTAAAAAATTTTTTAGCTGAATCCGACTTAAAATCAATCCCGTTGCATGTTACATATTCTTCTGATTGAAGCCATTGTTTCGTCACTGTACTCTCATCCGATACTTGTCCTGAAACGTATCCACAGTCAGGGCACTCCTGAACCCACATGCCCATAGTGCTTCGCTGCATTTCAGGAGGCCTCAGATCCAAATCCGCACTCCCTAAAGCATTTGTGCTTGCTATCACTCTATACTTATTTTTTGCTCCACAAACAGAGCAGGTATATTCTTCTGAAAAACAGCTTGTCATTATAGCGTCACCTCTCTTCTTTGATTGTTCAATATCATACTAATTGATTTCGTTAGAGATTTGGTCGCCCGGCAGACGACGTTACTGTTCTCTGCCAGAAATTCAGCGAAAATGTCCAGGCCCTGCTGAAGCAGTTTAGAATCGAAGGCGTATCCTATCCGTACGGCGCCTTCCATCTCAAAGGCTTCCCCCGGTGTGAAAAGCAGACCTTTTTCTTTTATTAATCTTACGTACAGGTCGTATGACGGAATATCCGCGTCATAATATACAAAGGCGGTAGTTCCGGCCACCGGCTTCACGTAGTGCACCCCTTCAGTTTTGTTAACCCATTTATCCAGAATTGCCCTGTTCTGACGCAATATTTCCCGGTTTCTTGCAAATATCTTTTCCCTGTTTGCCAATGCGATTGATGCCAGCTTGTCATCAAGTATTCCGCAGCTGATTGTGTTATAGTCGCGGCGCTCCATAATCTCATTCAGAGCATACTCATCTTTCGTAACAACCCATCCCATTCTCAAGCCGGCCAACGAGAAAATCTTCGACATGCTGCCCACAGAAATCGCCTTGTCGTACAGGTCCACCACAGAGTACATGTAGCTGCCGTCTTCACTTATGCCGCGGTATACCTCATCGCAAAGAAGATAGGCATCTGCTGCCTTTGCGACTTCCACAATCTGCATCATGCTTTCCTTCGGAATCCAGGATCCTGTCGGATTATTGGGATTGTTCACGGTAATCATCTTCGTGTTCTCGTCAGCCAGCTTGCGCACTTCGCCGATATACGGCAGATACTCGTTCTCAGGCTTCAGCTGCAGAATTCTCACCTCCGCGCCTATGGCTTCAGGAATTGAATAGTGCTGCTGGTAGGTCGGCATTACTGAAATCATGTTGTCCGTTTCAAAAAAGGATGCTTAGAGTTACGCCTTATAACACACTTTCGTGCGCCGTACCTACGGCAAAACTCTGCTACTCCCAGGCATCAAAACTATCGTTGATTTCTTTAATTGCATTTACGAGATCGCCTGACAGTGCGTTCATAAGTTCTCCTTCATCATCAATTTCTGATACTTTCCACTTTCCGTCTTGCTGCACCAGATTAATTGTTGCTTTTGCAGTATATGTTTTATCTGTTAATGCACCAAGTTCCTCTTCAAAAATATCGTTCATCATTTTTTCAAGCTCCTCTTCTGACGCACCACTAAATGCTAATGGCAAAGCTTCTTCAATGTACTTTACCATAGTGCTGGTCATAGCCTTCCCAAGTGCATAGGTCGTAACTTCAACGTTAACGGTTGCTTTATCATCATTAATTTTTTCATTTGAAAGAGTGTAATCAAAATCGAGCATCTTGTCTTTCAGTTCCTTTTCAAAACTACTGTCGATTGATTCACTCTCCTCAACTTCCGCGTCATCCTCTCCCATACTGTCAAGGATATCAAATGTTTTACCCGCATAAACTGATTTAACCGTTTCATGATCCTGTGCCTTCACCGCGCTCAGAAATGTATCTGCTGTTTCTGTCGGGCTGGGCGCTCCACAAGCACAGAACGAAATTATCAGGCAGATGCTCAATGCTGTGACGGATATCACTCTTAATATTTTTTTCATATTAGTGTACCTTCCTTTGTATTGGCTGTTTGAAATGAATGCTACCTACTTAAAATGTTTACTGCATTATAAACTTATGAAAATCTTAACGCAACAGCAAAAAGAAAATCGGAGCATTTCGCTCCGATCCGCTGTTATTGGTGCGCCTGGAGGGACTTGAACCCCCACGCTCTCGCACTAGTACCTAAAACTAGCGTGTCTGCCAATTCCACCACAGGCGCATATTCACTTCGCTGAACTCTGCGTATTATACCACACTATGGGATTGCACTGCAACGGAACTTTTCTCGGCAGACGGCATTCTCGGTCTTGGGGACTGTTTCCATGACAGGTTTTTTCAGCAAGAAATCGCATTTTTTATGATTATTGCTGAAAATGCCCACTGTTTTTCAGCAAAGCAGGCTCCACGGCCAAGTTCTTGCTGAAAGCTCGGCTCAGCCTAAACCCATCTGTGCCTCATAAGCCTTATCACAAGACAGGTATTTCCCACATATTTCCATTGTTTCAGCTAAAATACCGTTATTTTGAAATTCTTGCTGAAAAATCCGTACCTGTCCGAGCTGCACCGGTTACGGCACCTCGGGCTACGCCACTGCCACGACACTGCCATAATGCTATAATCACGAACTTTTTCCAGCTGCCGCGGTAAACGTTGAAATCTCAACCTTCCATATTTTTACATTGTGAAAGCCGGCCCAAAATAGGGCTCATATCGCCTCATATCGCCTCAAATCCCCTTGTTTTTCTTCATTTCACGGCTTTTTTGAGTCTATTTTCACAAACACAGTTTTCCCTCGTTCTGAAACCCTTGGGGCACAAGGGCTCACAACATGTCCTGGATATTATTTCCATTTTTTCGTGATTGTGCGTAGTCCATAGGCACGATAGGCAGGTATATCGCACACATATCCCGCATCACCTTGCATATTATGAGGTAATGTTGAAGCAATTGAGGATTTCAAGCAATTACTTCAATTCACCCTTCAATATCTATCGGGTCTCTGCTCAATCAGACTATTCTTCAGCTCCCGGAAATCTATAGGCTTGGCGATGTGAGCTGCCATCCCTGCTGCTTTTGATTTCTGTTTATCCTCTTCGAAGGCATTGGCGGAGAGAGCAATTACCGGAACCGGGCTGTCAGGGAATAGCCGCTTGATTTCCCGAACTGCTTCGTAGCCGTCCATCACCGGCATCTGAATGTCCATTAGGATGAAATCAAATGAGTCTATTCCTTTTTCAAGGAGAATGTCAATTGCGGCTTTGCCGTTTTCGGCACAATCTGTGCCGATGCCTAAATCCTCAAGCATATCGCAGATTATTTCTCTGTTCAGGAAAATGTCCTCAACAACCAGTGCTCTCCGGCCCGTAAGTTCAGTCGCTTCATCGGATGACCCTGCGGATGACCCGGTGGATGGCGCATCGGATGACCCGGCGGGTGACTTGCCATTAACAGTCGCTTCATCGGATGACCCTGCGGATGACCCGGCGGATGGCGCATCGGGTGTCTCACCGGTGACGAATCCTCCGGAAGCAGATTCATTGGTAACGGATTCTCCGGCTATGAATTTCCCGGCTTTTGTTTCCTGCTCATCCTGCCGCTGTACATGTTCATCCTGCAGCTCGAAAGGTATCGTTATCGTGAAGGTTGTACCCTCAGATTGTTTGCTTTCGCACCGGATGCTGCCCCCGAGAAGCTCTACTATGCTCTTTGACAGAGCGAGTCCCAGTCCCGTTCCCTGAACTCCGCTTGCTGTTGTGTTTTCCTCCCGGGAGAACTCCTCAAACAGGTGCTCCTGAAATTCCGGGCTCATGCCGATTCCGTTGTCCTCAATCGTAAACCGGTACACAGCTTGCAATCCCGGCCCATCCCGGTCAATTGGCAATCCCGGCCCATCCCGGTCAATTGGCAATCCCGGCCCATCCCGGTCAATAGAAGAACCCGGCTCACTCCGGTCAATGAAAGAACCCGAAGCATTCCGGTCAATAATCCGGCCGATCTGCGAGTTAACTTCATCCCTGTCTTCTCCGTTTCTCAACTCAACCAGAGTCGCCTTCACAAACCCGCCGGCGGGAGTATACTTTATCCCATTGGATATGACATTTATAAGCACTCTCTGAACTCGTGTTTTATCCATAAGGACCTTACGATTCCAAATCCCGCCGGTTTCAAATGCCAGCTCAACTGCCCTGTCCTCCGCCAGCTGCCTCAGCACAGTTCCCGTCTCCCTGAACACTTCCTCAACATCCGCAGGAGTTCTGTTGAGAACCACCTGTCCGCTTTCAATTCTGCTGAATTCCAGAACATCATTTATGAGAGCCAGAAGTATATCCCCGGAAAGCCGGATCTTCTCAAGGCAATCCTCCACTTTATCCTTATTATCAATGTTTTTCAAAGCGATACCCGTAAACCCGATGATGGCATTCAGCGGTGTTCTGATATCATGGGACATGTTGAACAGAAACGAAGTCTTGGTTCTGTTAACCTGTTCGAGATTTCTCCTGATTCTTCTGTTTGCCCGGGCATTCATCAGCATTCCTGCAAATACGACAACAGCAATTATCACAAGAAGTGCAAAGGCAACAATAGCCTTGATAATATCATTGAAGGCACTTCCTGCGGCATCGGTAACGTGCTCCTTTCGTATTACAAAAGCCAGAGACCAGTTGCTTGCCTCAAGGGGAGTGGAACAGAAATAGTAGAAATCTCCGTCTATTTTCATCTCCATTGCAACTGTTCTGCCCTGACGGCAGTCCTCAACAAACTCCTCCGGGGTTCGGTCTCCGGTCACTTCAACCCGTGGAAACTTGGCATATATTTCATTTCCACCCACAAGTTCACCCACACCGAACTGTTCATAGAGCATATGACCGGAATCCGTTTCAAAAATAAAAGTATTGTTTCTGCCGTTAAACAGATCCGATATGGTTTTATCAAGCCTGTCCAAATCCTGCATGGATGAGAAATACTCGAGCTTCACCACCCTGCCCTCGAAGAAAGTCATGATGGGTTTTGTCAGTCTGAATCTTGTAACCAGGAAGGTCTTGTCCGGATCCAAATGGGGCAGTGACGCTATGTACTGCATCTCGCTGTCAGTTTCCCATCCATAATATTCAAGATTGGTTATCTTTCCAGACTTCCCGTCGGAGCTGTAGTAATTGCCCTCTCCGTCTGCCATGAAAAACATGTCATTTTCGATTCCCAGCTGGCGAGATATTTCAGGCATTATCTCCTCCACTTCTCCATACTCCGGAAGCATGTTCTCCACTGCATTCTTTATTGAGAGCGCCTGCTCATACTGCCCTTCAATTGATTCATTAACAGTCTTGGCTGATGATTCCGTTATCTCCCTCATGTACTGTTCCCGTTCAGAAAACAGAGAGGCATTAATCGTATCCACAATCACTACAACAGCAACCACCATGAGAAAGGTTATCACCAGCAGAACAATAAGAGTATACCGTTTTTCCTTTGTGTCCGACTGCTCTATCAGCCTCTTAAAGTTTCTCACATTATCTCCTCCGGGTTCCATATTGTCGGTTCTCCTCTCTGAAACCTCCAAAAAGCAGCAAATGCCTTTGCATATTACTGCTAAGGCATTGTTTTTCTTCTATCATATTCAGCATTTTCGTAATGCTTCTGTTTGTTTTCGTACATTTTCCTGTCAAGTACCTCCAGAAAATCTCTGAAGTTCTGCCGGGAGGATTCAAATACGGCCTGTCCCATTGATGCGGACAGGGTATAATTCAGCTTGTTTCTGCTGTTGTAATCATCAAATCCCTGGTTGATTTTTTTGATAACCTCTGAAACAATCTCCTCATCCACAGAGCGAATTATTACAACAAACTCGTCTCCAGCGCATCTTATCACTCTCCCTCTGCCGGCTATAGAATTGCTGTAAATCTGTGCTGTAGCTATCAATGCCTGATCCCCTTCACCATGACCGAATTCATCGTTTATGCTTTTGAAATCATTCAAATCCGCCATAAGTGCTGTGAAGGTTATGCTCTTTTCACTGTATTCCCGCTCCAGATCCTTCAGGCACAGGTGGTTGTAAACCCCGGTTAAAGAATCCATGAATATAAGACTGTTCTTTAGATATGATGCCATTCCCTGAATTGCAACAGCAACGCCCACCCAGATAACGGATATTCCGAAAAATATCGACTGTGCCACAACGCCGACAGCAACCGGCGCAAGAAATATCCACGCCGAAAACCGTACAACAACCTCATCTCTTCGCTTCGTTTGATCAAGGAGAATCATTCCGTACAGAATGTGAATCGCTCCGATAACAACGAAGATCCAGTACATGCTCTGCCGCTCATATATATTATTCTCCAGCGAAAATACAACAGGAAAAAACAAATTAATAATCAGAGCAAGCATTCCTATTATATCTATACCCAGGATCACGCCCTTCATCACTCCGGAAATGCTGTTCTCCGTCAGGCAGCAGATAAACATCAGCCACAAATACGTTATCAGAATTACTGCTACAAACAGCCAGGAATCGCAGAGATACAGAATTATTGTATATCCCGTTCCCGGCAGCCCATCTGCCGCGAAACCGATTATCTCCGCCAGGCAGGAAATGAAGGTTACAATCACCGCCTGAAACAGGTATCTTGTTAATCTGTTTCGATTGATATGCTCTCTGTTCGTTATGATAAGCATAAGCATCATCGCGATGCCTATTCCATTACTTATGCATGATGATGTGAACATAATCTCGCTCCTTAATCTCCTAATCTCAAAAGCTTGCCCCAGGCTGTAAATCATATGTGTATTTCTATTATATATTAAGTGGTTGATAATTCAACAAGTGAATTGTCTATTAGTCATTTTTTTGCCCGGTCATTTATTCGTGCTCATCTCTTGTCTGTATCATAACAGGAGGACAGCCCCCTTTTAGGGACTGTCCTCCGTCCTGTTTAAATAATATTCTCTTGAACTCTATCCCTGTTCCGGCCATTACTCCACCTTCGGTAATGATGCGAATCCCGCCTGAAGATCCTCGTCTGTAGGAATATAATCTGTCATTGTTCCCTTGTTGAAGCTCTCGTATGCGTACATGTCGAAATAGCCTGTGCCGGTGAGCCCGAATACTATATTCTTTTCTTCACCGGTTTCCCTGCACTTCAGAGCCTCGTCTATTGCAACCTTGATAGCGTGGCTTGATTCAGGTGCAGGCAGAATACCCTCAACTCTTGCAAACTGAACCGCTGCCTTAAATACCTCAGTCTGTTCAACTGCTCTGGCATCAATTATTCCGTCATGATACAGCTGTGAAATGATGCCGCTCATTCCGTGATATCTCAGGCCGCCTGCATGGTTCGGGGAAGGAATGAAGCCGCTTCCCAGAGTGTACATCTTAGCCATAGGGCAAACCTTGCCTGTGTCGCAGAAGTCATAAGCGAACTTACCTCTCGTAAGACTTGGACATGATGCAGGTTCAACAGCGATAATCTCATAGTCGTTCTCGCCTCTGAGCATTTCACCTACAAACGGAGAAATGAGTCCGCCCAGATTTGAACCGCCGCCGGCACATCCGATTATCATATCAGGCTTCACACCGTATTTGTCGAGAGCAGTCTTTGTTTCAAGACCTACAACTGTCTGATGAAGCAGAACCTGATTGAGAACGCTTCCCAGAACATATCTGTATCCATCTCTTGATACCGCACTCTCAACTGCCTCGGAAATGGCACAACCCAGACTTCCTGTAGTTCCCGGATGCTCAGCAAGAATCTTCCTGCCCACCTCGGTTGTATCTGACGGTGACGGTGTAACACTGGCACCATATGTATTCATAACTTCACGGCGGAAAGGCTTCTGCTCATAGGACACCTTTACCATATATACATCGCAGTCCAGATCCAGATATGAACATGCCATTGAGAGGGCTGTACCCCACTGGCCGGCTCCCGTTTCTGTTGTTACGCCCTTGAGACCCTGCTTCTTGGCGTAGTATGCCTGAGCAATGGCGGAGTTCAGCTTGTGGCTTCCGCTTGTGTTGCCTCCCTCGTATTTGTAATAGATATGTGCCGGAGTATCAAGCTTTTCTTCCAGGCAGTACGCTCTTACAAGGGGTGACGGTCTATACATCTTGTAAAAGTCCCGAACCTCCTTCGGAATTTCAATGTATGGAGTATCATTGTCCAGCTCCTGCCTGACAAGCTCCTTGCAGAATACCTGCTCCAGCTCCTCTGCCTTCATTGGCTCCAGTGTTCCCGGGTTGAGAAGGGGTTCCGGCTTGTTCTTCATGTCTGCACGAACATTGTACCATTCCTTTGGCATTTCATTTTCTTCGAGATAAATCTTGTAAGGGATTTCTTTTGTCTTTGCTGTAGTCATTTCTTTTTCTCCTTTCACTACGCTTTCGCAGCTCTGCATGGTGAAGGTCTCCGGTTGAAAACTAAAAAGCGCCTGTCCACTCAAGGACAAGCGCTATGCCTGCGGTACCACCTTGTTTAACATCTGCCCCCGCAATAACGGGAACATGCTGTTCACTCTGCAGAGTGCCATCACACTCCTCGCCCGTAACGCCGGCGTCACGTCTCAGCTACTGGGCAGCCGTTTCACATCCTGCCTTTCGCCTCGCCCTCAGAGGTCCATTATACTGAAACTGCATCTGCCCGGATTCCACCACCCCAGGTTCTCTGTAAGACCGTACCTCAGTTTTACTTCCTCTTCAACGGTTTGCTTTATTCGATTAACGTAATAATACTCCCGGAATTTTCAAATGTCAATACCGTTTTTCAAAAAAATCTGCTGTTGCTTCTTCGTAAGCTCTACTGTTCCTTCGACATTTCCGCGTATCTCTTGATTTTGCCTGTGGTGGTTTTTATCATTTCCTGATCCGTGGCAACCACTCTCAGCATCTGCTTATACGTAGGAAGGGTATCGTTGATGGCTTCAATGTCCGCCTTAATCACTTCGTCGATTCTGTCCTTTGACTCCGCTTCATAATGCTCTGACATATACTCCGGATTGTAAACAATCTTCACGCACACCGCCAGATTGTTTTCGTCTCCGTCATTGCCCCGGGGCTCACCGTAAACCATGCATTCCTCAACATAAGGCAGATTGCTCACCAGCACCTCAAGCTCCTCGGGATACACGTTCTTGCCGTTTTTCAGCACTATTACATTTTTCTTTCTCCCGCATATGAATACGAATCCGTCTTCATCGGTATATGCCAGATCCCCAGTATGGAGCCATCCATCCACAAGGGTTCTGGAGGTTTCCTCATCGTTTTCGTAATATCCGGCCATGATGCTCGGCCCCCTGGCAATCAGTTCACCAACGCCCTTATCATCCGGATTGTCTATTCTCACCTCCAGATTCGGCAGTGGTCTTCCTATGGAGCCGTTCTTCTGTTCAAACTCATTTTCAACGCAGATTACAGGAGATGATTCTGTCATTCCGTAGCCCTGCATTGCTACTATCCCGAAGGATTTGAATCCTTCCATGGCCACGGGATCGATTGCTGAAGCACCGCTTACCACCATGCGTATCTCGCCACCCAGCTGCTCCAGAATTTCACTAAAGAGCCTGCGACGCAGATTAATTCCAAACTTTTCGGCGATATTTGCCACCTTCATTCCGAAGGCAAGCTTCTTCTCCCTTCCCTCCTTGCGAACTGTTGTCATTACTTTTTTATATATCGACTCAATGAGCAGCGGCACACAGAAGAACACCGAAACCTTGTATTCCACCAGATTCTTCTGAAGATATCTCAATCCGTCACAGTACGTTGTTGTTGCCCCCTGGGCTATCATAACAAACTGTCCTATTGTTCCGAAGGTGTGATGATATGGCAGAAACGCCATGCTCACATCCCCGGGCCAAACTTTAATTACCGTATCTATGGAATTCAGATTGGCCATAATGTTTCCCTGGGAAAGCATTACCGCCTTTGCCATAGAAGTTGTACCCGAGGTGAACAGAAGTATATCAATCTTCTCAGGATCCACCGGGAGCTGCCGATACCCGTCCCGGCCTTCTGCCGACAGGCGTTTTCCCTCTGACATATATCCGGAAACCGTCGCATAACCCTCAAGCTCATCCATTGCGATGAATTCTGAAACCCGAGTTTTATTCTCTTCCTTTAGCCGTTCCACATCCTTCAGATGAGCCTTGTCAAAGATAAGAATATCGCTGCCGCTCCTGATAAGTGGGGATTCCAGTTCTTCGTATGGCAGCCCCTTATCCAGCGGCACACATATGCCCAGCCCTCCCAGAACCGCGAAATAACTGAGAATCCACTCATATCTGTTTTTGCCCACAATGGCAATCTTCTTCCCGGTCCCATGGCGGGAGAGGAGTCCCTCGCCGAAGATGAGAACATCATCCCTGAAACGGCTAAATGAAATGTGCTCGTATTCAAAGTCCTTGCGGCTTTTGCTGTGCTTGATGATAAATGCATCCGCCTGACCGAATTTCTCGGCACTGCGGTTCAGCAAATCTCGGAAATCCGAGAAATTAGTTTCTTCGAATGCGGGGGCCAGCTGTTTTATGTTTTTCATGTAATCTCCTGTGTTGGCTTGCTACGTAGTTATCAAAACTATGTTACATAATTATTATAACTTTGTCAACGGGTTGATGATTCTATCATTCAATGCTATTCTTACATCAAATAGTTTTGTTATGTCTGAGAAGAGGTGATAGAATGGCTGACAGCAAGCAGTTCAATCTTCTGAAGCTGCCGAGATGGAACCAGCTTCCATCGGTGGATCAGTATCTGGAACAGGTTCTGCAGCTTATAGACGGATATCTCGGGGAGTATCTTCCCCACTCCGGTCAAAGAATAATAACCCGCACAATGGTAAACAATTACGTTAAGCAGCGCTATATTGACCCCCCTGAGAACAAGAAATACAACAGGCTTACCATAGCCTGCCTCTTTGTAATCACGCTGCTGAAGCCGGTGTATACCATAGACGAGATTGCAACACTTATAAAACATGGAATAGATTTCAAGAATGCCGAGTTTTCGTACAACCAATTCTGTGACATGATTGAAAAAGCAGTAAAGCACGCATTCGAGGGAACCACAATGCCGAAGCATTCTGAACAGAACGACCCCAAGGACCTCTTCTGGCACGTGTGCAATTCCTTCGCTTCACAGCTCTATGTAAGACATGCATATCTGCTGCATTAAGTACCCCGCGGCAGCTCAAATAGAAAAAGGCCTGTTCACCCTCCACGACAGGCCTTTTGTATTTTTTGTATTTCTGTTTTACTGTTTTGCTTTCTTGCTTTTTGCAGCCTTCTTCTGCTCCTGCGCCTCCAGATAGACAATCTTGTCCTTTCTTCTGGCGGTAGGATCTGCAGGTTCAACCTGATGGAAGCCATCTTCCAGATCAGGAATCAGAGCCAGATCAATGTCCTCAAACTTTTCTTTCAGAGCCGTCTCCGTTTCAATCCGGGCAGCCTTGAGCAGTCCGATATCCAGCTGCTCATTTTTGTTGGTAAAGAAAACCTGAATCCACAATTTCCTTCCGGTTTTTATTACGTCTGTGAAGGTAACTATGCAGTCATAACGCTCCAGTCTTTCCTTGCATACTGACTCTATCTGTTCAAACATATCATTTTCCGGAGCGAAAAGCACGATGCTTCTCAGGGATTCCAGAATCATGGATACCGGTTCCTTGAGAAGTGCCACGGCGAGAATAATCGCGATTCCCGGGTCAACATACGGACATATCCAGGCCAGTGGAGTTCTGATGATAATCAGATTTACCGCAAAGGCAGCCCCCACACCCAGGGTGCAAATGGCATCCAGCTTCCATATGAACAGCTCCGCCTTGATTGACGGCGATTTGTATTTCGTCGCAAGCCTTCCCAGCACAATCCACATGACTACACAGCCCGCGGAGATGCAAAGCTCAAAAATGGCAAGCACCGAAGCATCCACCTCGTTGCCTCCCGTTATAATTGTTTTGATGCAGTTTATCACAAGTACCACATCTATAATCAGAAGAATCGTGTATTTGATAAGCACAAACAGCGACTCAATCTGAGAAAACCCGTATGGTCTCTTCTCTGTTTCCTTCTTGTAGAGCAAAGGCACCAGAAGCATAAACGGTCCGATCATTGCCAGGTCTGCCAGGTCATATACGCAGTCCATCAGTACCGCCTTTGATCCCGTCCATATTGCAAAGCCTATCTCCGACAGCAGAAACAGCACACTTCCGATAAAACTTAGATTTAGTATTTTCTTTTCAATTTTCAGATTTGTATCTGTCATAAAAACCTCCTTATCCCATATTCTACCACTATCCCCGCTGCCTCTTCAACCACGCCTTTGTCAAAAAAGGAGCTGCTGTACCGGACTGTTGGCGCAGCAGCTTCTTATTATCACAGTTTATATTTGTAAGTGACTCGTATGCTAGTCGTCGATTCCCAGTTCAGGCGGCTCCTGCTTGAGGCCCTTTGTCAGGATAAGCAGATAGATTATTCCTGCCACCGTCCACGCGCATCCCAGAATGATTGCGAATCTGTCCAGGTGTACCAGCAGGTAGATGCAGAGCAGGGCTCCCAGAATCGGGAATATCAGGTAAAGAATTGTTCCCTTAAGTGAACGCTCTCTTCTCTTAACATAGTACTCTGCTATTACAGAGAGGTTTACGAAGAAGAATGCCACGAAGCCTCCGAAGTTAATGTAGGCTGTTGCCTTTGTAACATCAAGGAATATTGCCAGCAGGGCAACTGCGCCGATAAGGAATATGGCGTTTGCCGGTGTTTTTGTTTTCGGATTCAGTGTTCCGAAGAACTTCTTAGGCATTACGCCGTCTCTTCCCATGGCATACAGAAGACGTGCACCGCTTGCCTGAGCTGAGAGCCCTGCAGCGAACTGACCCACAATTGTTCCTACCAGGAAGATGGCTCCGAATACAGGGGGAGCTACCTGACGGGCGATGTCGTATGCCGCATTGTCAGGATTCGCATATTCGAATGACGGATGAACCAGATGAGTGAAATATGTAACTACCAGGAAAATGGCTCCGCAGATGAGCATTGTGAGTATGATAGCTCTCGGAATATTCTTCGTCGGTTCAACTGCATCTTCGGTAAATGTGGTCAGGGCGTCAAAGCCCAGGAAGCAGTAGCATGCCGCAGCTGCACCTGCAACTGTGTAACTGAAATCTATATCAGGGTTATAGAACGGTGAGAATGAAGCCAGAGTTCCTTCTCCCATGCCTTCTGTGATAGCCTTAATTGTAAAGGCAAGGAAGGCTATGATAATTCCAACCTGGATTCCAACCAGAACGAAGTTTATCTTGCTTCCAACCTCTGCTCCGAAGAAGTTGATTGCAGAGGTTATGACGATGAAGCCTGCAAGCCATACCCATGAAGGTACTGCAGGAACTGCCGCACTGAGGTATGCTGCACCTATTAGCCAGATGGCCATAGGGAAGAAAACGTATCCCAGCAGAACAATCCATCCGGCAATAACTCCCAGCTTGGAATTGATTGCTTTTCTGGTATATGTGTATGTTGAGCCGGCAGCAGGATATGCCTTGGCCATGTGGCCGTAGCTCAGCGCCGTAAACAGCATTGCGATTACCGCGAAGCAGATTGCGCCTGATTCCACGCCGTGGGATGCCGTTGCTATTACTCCGTAAATTGTGTAGGCAATCATCGGAGTGAGAAACGCGATGCCGAAGATTACAAGATGTCTAAGCTTCATAGTACGCTTAAGAGTGTTGTCATTCATTTTTTGTCCTCCTTCTCAGGTTATATCTATTCATTCCGGCAGATTTCAGCCGGTTGCCCCGAATCTACAGGAACTGTTTGTAGATTCCCGGTCTGTAGTCGGGCTCTCCTGTAAGCTCCTTGTCAACAAACAGCCTCCTTGTCGCCAGCGAAAGATCTATTGTTTCCATGAAGATTCCTTCCTGAACATTGTCCTTGTCCCCGGCATAGTAGTGGAGATTTGTCTCGTAGAAAGGTGTAATTTTCGGTCCTATTACGCAGCTTCCACCGCCGAAGTAGTTCACATCATCCATTCCGCAGAGGTTGGCGCTGGCAACGTAAATCGTGTTGCAGAGCACTCCGTACTCCAGAGTAGGTGCATAGTAGTCTATAAATGCCTGACGGCTTCCCTCCTTAGGAATCTCCTCAACCACTGCCGTAGGGTTAAGATAAAGTCTGCTGCCCTGTCCGCAGTAGTATCTCTGAAGTTCCGGGAACTGATATGTGTCGAAGCAGATTCCGATGGAAACCGGTCCCCATGGAGTATCGAACATGAACGGCTTGTCTCCCTTAACGCACCAGATGCTCTCCGTTTCGAATGGATGCATCTTTTTGTAAGACCCTATGACTCCTTCAGGTCCGATGGCAACTGCCGAATTATACAGCTTGGCGTCTGCTTTGTCTTCAAGCTTTTCAGACATTCCGAACACCGCGTAGATGCCGTACTGCTTCGTAATCTCTGCCAGTCTGCTGCATGAAGGTCCGCTGAGGGTTTCTGTGTTCTTTATCTTCTCTTCCTGAGAAACCTTCTCGTCTACGAAATAGTCGTAGCCCATGAGACACATTTCCGGAAACAGAATGATATCTGCACCCCGCTTCGCCGCGGATTCAGCAAATCCGCACATTCTGCTGATATTGCTTTCCTTGTGAGCTGAGTCAACCTTGAAATTCACTACAGCTACAGTAATGATGTCTTTCATTTCTTCTTTCTCCTTCAGTAGTACATTTATTTATCTTTCATTTCCGGAGGCTTTGCATATGAATTCAATTCTTGACTTTGAATCCGACTTCTCCAGAATCTTTGAAACATGTTTTTTCACCGTTGATATGGTAACGTATTTCATCTCGGCGATTTCCTCGTTTGAATAGCCCTTGAGCACCATTGTGGCAATGTCCTTTTCGGTGCTGGTGAAAGAGTATCTGCTGGCCATGTTCTCAAACATAAAGGCGTAGTTTGATGCCTTGAGCTCCAGGTGAGGCTGGAATATCCGGCATATTTCAATCTCCTTCTCCGTGAAATCGGTGTCCTTATCTTCACGGAACAGATCCAGGGATCCGATGCAGTACCCCGATTCGCTTTTATCCCACCTGAAGTTGCTGTCCAGGGACACCTTGGTATGAGCAGGAGTTACGTAATCGATGAAGTACTCAGTATCCTTTCGTTTCTCCAGGTCAAAGGCATCGCTGCTTCTTATCACCACGTCCCTGTTTGGTTTCATCTTGTCCACAACATCGTCTATGTTGCAGTAGTAGAGCTCATAGTCCTTCAGTTCCTTGTTTGTGAAGCCCTGTCCCAGGTAATCCTTCACTATTTCCGGCTGAGACAAATCATAAAAGTATATACACGCCTTTTCGTAGGGAATCAGCTGTTCAATATCCAGCAAGAAGTTGTTCATGGCAGTGAGAATATCCTGTTCCCGGTTCAGTTTCAGAATTGTCTCGTTAATTTTCTCCCAGTCTTTAGCCCACAGGTTCTGACTCATGACGATTCTCCCTTTTCAGTCTATTCAATCTACTCTGTTTATTATTATACATACTTTGTATTAAAATGATATTGTACCCAAGACCCATATTGTTAATAATAAAACAGTATACAGCACAAAAAAAAGAGGCTTTCCCATGGGGAAAGCTGCCCTTTTTTTACATTATTTTCTGCTTTTGTCTTTTATCAGTCTTGTTTGGGTCACCATCCGATCCCGCCACAGAAGATACTCATCATGGCTCATTCCCTCCATTACCGGCTGGAATTCCCGGACGCATTTATCGATGAATTCCTTATCGTAATCGGTGACCTTCTGCTGTTCTTCATTAAAGAACCGGAGCATGTAATCCTTATACTTATCCAGACCCTCCATGAGGTTTGCCGAGTTCAGTTCCTCCACGCCATACGGCCCGGTGAAGGCCCACCTGAGTCCCAGCCCGTCGGTGAGGGCTCTGTCCACGTCGGCAACGCCGCATATTCCCTCCTTCACAAGATACAGGGCCTCCTGTACCAGAGAAAGCTGGAGCCTGTTCAGAACATAGCCGTAGACCTCCTTGCATTTAATCGGTTTCTGCCCTATGTGCTCCATAAACGCCTTCACGGAATCCTTCATTTCCTCGGAGGCATCATCTCCGGAGATTTCCATGAATGGTATAAGGTGGGGCGGATTCGTAGGGTGTGCTGTCATGCACCTTCCAGGACAATTCGTAACATCTTTCACAATGTCCCTTATCCTGAGACCGGAGCAGCTGGAGCCTATGGGAACGCTTCCGTCCGTTAGGTCAGTAATCCTTTTGAAGATGTCTCTCTTCAGCTGAAGGTCCTCCCAAAGGCATTCCTGAACATAGTCCGCATCCTTCAGCGCTTCTTCCAGGTTATCCGTAACGCTGATTCTTCCGGTAATTTCGGGAATATCCTCCGGCTTTATCACACCCTCCCCGGAAAGAAACTCCAGTGCCGCTTCAATTCTGTCCATAACCGTGTTCAGGGTTTCGGACGGCCTGTTGTACATTGCAACACTGCATCCTCCTCTGGCAAACACCACGCCCCAGCTGTAACCGATAAAGCCGCACCCGATTACGGCAACTTTCCTGTATTCTTCCGGTCTCTTCATGTCTCGTCCTCTGCTGATTAGTCTTTACTGATTAGCCTCTACTGATCTGCCTGTATCCTTAGTAGTTCTCCTTGCGAACTTCGAAGAATGACTGAGGGTGCTTGCATACAGGACATACATCCGGAGCATCCTTGCCCTCTACAAGATGTCCGCAGTTGCGGCATTCCCAAAGCACTGTGTCAGCCTTGTTGAACACTGTTTTGTTCTCAACGTTGCTGAGGAGTGCACGATATCTTTCCTCATGAGCTCTCTCGATTGCCAGAACGCCTCTGAACTGTTCTGCCAGCTCAGTAAATCCTTCTTCATCGGCTTCCTTCGCCATTCTGGCATACATTTCAGTCCATTCCTCATTTTCGCCCTCTGCTGCGTGGAGCAGGTTTTCAGCTGTATCTCCCAGCTCTCCCAGAGCCTTGAACCAGAGCTTAGCGTGTTCCTTCTCGTTTTCTGCAGTCTGCAGGAACAATGCGGCAATCTGTTCATATCCGGCCTTCTTGGCTACTGAAGCGAAGTATGTATACTTATTCCTGGCCTGTGATTCTCCCGCAAAGGCCTCCCACAGGTTCTTTTCTGTCTTTGTTCCTGCATACGGGTTCTTTGACTCCACTACTTCCACAATCTTGTCTGCAGGCTGCTTGCATACAGGACATGCTTCAGGCGGCATTTCGCCTTCATGAACGTGATTGCAGATTGTACATTTCCATTTTTTCATTTTTGTCTCCTTTTGCCAATATCTGACATTTTCTACTATGTGTTAACGATTGTTTCCAATCCCCCTTTGTCTAATACTATTATCCGGCCTCTCTTCACTTCAATCAGCCCGTCCCGGGAAAACATCTTCATCATCCGGGTCACGGCCTCTCTGGCAGAGTTTATCTCCCGGGCGATTTCCTCCTGGGTAAGATTATTCCAGTATGGCAGTTGTTTTAACATTTCTTTCGTTTTCATTATGGTAATTATATTATGTTTTCAAAACAAATGCCATATGCTTATTTTCTCGTTTTGTCTAAATCTAGACGAACAAATTGACATTTGACATTTCCGCATCTCCCAGGTAGGAGGCCACACCGGCAAGCTCCACTCCGTCAATCAGTTCCTCCTCGCGGATGCCCATAACATCCATGGACATTGTGCAGGCAACGAGCTTCACTCCGTTATCCATGGCGCTTTTCATAAGGGTTTCCAGGGAATCGACATTTTTGTACTTCTTCTTCATGCCCTCAGGTGTCTGGAGCAGAAGAGCTTCTCGGCTTTGTATCACGTTGCCTATATGATACGGAAGCCCGCAGTTGGCGTATGAAATGTAATTCCCTCTGTCGAACATTACAATCTCCATATTCTCATCAAGTCGTCTCAGTCTTGCTGCAGCAGTGGCTCCTCCTGCAACTCCTCCTATTATTACTGTTTTCATGTGACATCCTCCTGATTTATTGTTGTATTCATAATAATTGATTGCAGCTCTTCTTTCTGTAACCAGGTCACTTAGCGGGTGTTTTTCTGTGTTGCGCATTTCCTGCAACGAAAAAAACGGGCTGCAATCTACTTTCAGTAAATCACAGCCCATTACCTGTCAACCTGCAACACCCTCATTTCATACACCTCACTTTCTGTGCCTGCGCATCGGCCCACTACATCCGGACCGCTCTTCCTTTTCCCTTCTTCCGGCTAACCATCACTTCTATCCGGGGCTCCGTTTCCGGCTTTCCCGGCTCATGCCGGACAGCTTCAGTACTTCATGTTGCGCCTTGGCTATTGCGGTTTTGTATTATATTCAGGTAGGCTTGAACATCCCTGCCATTCCGACGACCCTCGCCGCCCTGACGGCTCTTGCGGAATTTCTTTCCTCCTGTTGTCTGAATAATAACCCATTACCGCAGTAAAGTCCATAGGTTTCGGTTATGTTTATTGTTGTTTTTATGTACGGTTAATACATGAATATACAATACTCCCGGCAAGCAGTGAAGCAGCCTGTAATTATAATGACAGCTCCACTGCTTTTGCATTTTCCCGCAGCTTAGTATTCAATGTACCCCAGTGATATTTCGTAGGAATCGTAGCTTACATCGAATGCCCAGAAGGTGAGCTTTGTCTTGTCCCCAGGTTCCCAGTCTTCAATGTAGGAAACGTCTGATTCTGTATTTACACCGTCGGCATCGTAATACTTAATCTTGAATTCGGCATCTCTAATAGTGGTGTCAGAGGTGTTCTCCAGCACTATTACAATATCGTCCCCTTCCCTTACGGCCTCATTTGATTCAAGCTGCTTCTCTATGGACTCTTCAATTGCGGATCTCTCATTGGCCTTCTTGCCCGTCTTAGCCATATCTTTCATTGTGTCTTCATACTTGCTGCTCACAGGTATGCCGTAGTCCTTGTTTATGTCAACTATAAGACCGCACCTTTCAAGATATGCTTCCTCCCACATTTCGTCGTATTTGACATAGTCCGCGTTGTAGTACTCCAGCGCCTCCTTCTGCTTGTTCAGGGCATTGATGTAGGAAATCGCATATTCCTGAAGCTTTGTATCCTTGAACTTCTCATCCTTATAGGCTCCGATTTCGTCAAGCTCCAGCTGAACGCATTTCCCGTTCTTTTCCTCTTCGTCCATGCCGCTGTTTTCATTCTCGGACAGATCCCAGCGCGCCTCCAGACCCTTCGCCATAACCTTCAGAAAATCTTCGTCACAGTATTTTGTTTCCTCATTGCCGCCGCAGCCGACGAGGGCAAGCCCCATGGTAAGAGCCATCACTACAGTCATTAAAATGCTGAAAAGGTTTTTCATTTGCAATCTTCCTCCCTTAATAATCGTTACATGTTTATTGTTCACCTTTTTCGAATATACATCCTGCTGCAGCAACGAGGTCAATACCTCCCCGCGAAAAAAACAACTCCTGTTATGAAAAGTTATTTCACTCGTTGGCTGCAGGTATTGACCTCGTAGTAACGACGCGATGTATAGTCAGACAGGAGGATGAGAATGTCGTACAAAACCATCAAAAATGTAACTGAATTAACGGGTATCACAGAGGGCGCGCTCAGGTATTATGACGAAAAAGATGTTATCAGACCCACCATCAAAAAAGCCACCGGAAGAAGGGAGTGGCTCTATGACGACGCCGCCATTAAGAAGCTGTGCCTCGTTAAGCTGCTTACATTTATAGGTGTTCCGGTGAAAAGTGCCGGGCTTATGTTAAAGAATGAAATTGATTCCCCGGAGCCGATTCTCAACACCCAGATTGAATCGATAAAAGCGGAAATGCGTCTCAGCGAATACAAAATCAGCCTGGCGCAAACGCTTCTGGACAGTTTGCAGCAGGCTGACCGAATTGACACCGGATGGCTCCTCAGGGAAATACAGCACATCAGACTTCTTGAAGATTCCGGTGATGAATCCCGATAGTGAATTCTACCTAAAAGCCACTTCTATACTAACATTTAGTAATAATCCCTGCCTTTGCGATGCAAAGGCAAGGGGTTCTTCTACCGGATTCTGCCTAAACACTCTTTATACGAATGTTAATAGTAAAATAAGTCTCACCGGATAGTCGGTCACCGGCATTTTTATACCTAAATGACCTTCTATAAAGTCGAATTAGTAACAATTCACTATAGCTTTTCTAATTTGTGTCCATCGGAATATGCCTTTCCCACACACTCGCCAAGTCTGTAGTATTTCCTTGCAGGTGATTCGTAAATCAGAGGATCCAGCTTTCTCGCATCGATGTTTCCTTCATCATCCAGCACTGATTCATCCACGCTGATGTTAACAACCTCACCTATCAGAATATGGCTGTCTTCATCATAAGAGGCTACCTCGCATTCCAGCGCCATATTAAGCTCTGGGATAAGAGGTGCATTCACATTCTCGCTTTTTATTGCAGTGAAGCCTGCCTTTGCAAACTTGTCCGGTTCATTGTTCCCGGATACAACGCCCACATAGTCGCACTCCACCTCATGAGCCGCATCGCCGATGCTTACAGTGAAGGCTCCTGTGTGTCTAAGCGCTTCCACTGTCTTGTGAGTCGGCGTAACGCAAAGGGATATCTGCGTTCTGCCGCATACTCCGCCCCAGGCCGCATTCATGCACTGGGGCTTATCGTCTTTGTCATATGCCGCTAATATAAGCACCGGCATGGGATATATAAATGCTTTTCCCTTAATGTTCTTTCTCATAACATTTATTCCTCCTGCTGTTTTTTCTGTTACCGCCTGACAATAGCGGTACATTACAAAAATAGTATACTGCAAAATGTGAAAAAACAGTATACTGTAAAAAATTAAGTTAAGCTTTCAATCCGGGAAACAACGAGTCGTCTTTCAAAGACCGGAATTACGGGTGAAAATCTGTTCTTCCAACTCCTTCTCCGGCAGTGCCTCAGCGAAATACCACCCCTGAACAAGCCTGACTCCCAGTGATGAGACTATGTCCTTCGTGTACGATGTTTCCACGCCCTCAGCTATTATTCGTGTATCCGTTGCTCTAGCCAGTTTGATGATGCCTTCCAGAACTATTAGTTCCCGCCTTTCTATGGGCTGTTTCAGAAACGCCCTGTCAATTTTAATGGTATCAAACTCTATTTCTCTCAAAAACAGCAAGTCCGAACAGCCTGTACCGAAGTCATCAATGGCAACTCTGAGGCCGGCTTCCCTTATCTCATCAACGCTTCGTTTTATCTTCAGGATGTTTTCGATTTCGCCCTTCTCTGTTATTTCGATTTCTATGTGTCCCGGCGGAATATTGTACATCCCGACCAGCTGCTTCACGCATTGAGCGAAGGCTGCATCCTTAAGATGACCTCTTGTGAAATTAACGGAGATAATCAGTTCCTCTGCAAGCTCTCTGTCTTTCTCTGCAAATCTGTTGTATAGCCTGCAGGCCTCCTCCAGCATGAACAAATCGTGGACTTCTATAAGCCCTGCTGATTTAATGGCCATCAGAAATTTGTCCGGTGTCAATATGCGTCCATCCTCGCATCTGTATCTGCTGAGGAGTTCTATCCCTGCAACTCTGCCGGTTTCAATGTCAATCTGAGGCTGAAAATATGGCGTTATGTTTTCTATCATCATTATTTCGTCTCTAATCTCCTACAACTGCGGTTATGCTGCTATTTCCACTGTTCTCCCAGGATTTCCGCCAGAATAACCTCACCCCAGGAATAATCCGACATGAATTCTCCTTCAAATGTGCTCTTTTCATCTGCTATCCCATCCTTCCAGTTGTAATAGTCGCAGTCAAACATTGATACGTTTACCATCTGTCCATTACTTGTTGAAATCAGCAGATCCTGCAGCCCCGCAGCCTCCAGCGCCAGCCGCAGGCGTTTTAACGCATTATGAAAAACTTTCATCTTCTCGTTACTGTATTCCCTGTCTTCCCATATGGTGCTGTATATTTCCTCGTTGCTCAGTTCTTTGCCCCGCCTGGTAACGATAAGCGCCAGTATCTCTTTGGCTTTCCCGTTTAGTTTTATTGGTTTCCCCTTCACCATAACGTTGAATTTACCGAAGGTGTGTATGTAAACATCCTTTTCCTGCCTTCTCTTCAGCAACCGCATTTTTTCCATCATCATCTCTATTGTTTCTCTCTCATAGGGCTTGACAATATAGTAATCCGCACCTATCCAGTTCGATTCCTTGATAAACTGAGCATAGGCTGAAATGTAGACAAGCAGAATGTCCTTTCTGGCTTTTTTCAGTTCTCTGCCAAGCTCGATTCCGTTCATTCCCGGCATTACAACATCCAGAATTGCCAGCTCAATGGCGTTTGCCTTTGCAAATTTCAGTGCTTCTGCCGTATTCTGAAAGCTTCCGACTATTTCCAGATCCTCGATTCCGCTGCTTATGCGATTGAAACTATCCAGCATAATTCTCTCATCATCTACAATCATTGTTTTCATTCTTTAATCTCCCCAGAAACGTTCGCAAGCGAAATTGCTATCCCTCGCTCCACTGTACTGATAATCTCAAAACTGCCCTTCTTAAAGGTTATAACATCGTATATAAAGTCCCGATTCATCCGAATGGATGAATCGTTGATTTCGAAATCGCTTAGCGCGCTAATTATTGCTGAAAGCTATTTATACTTGAACCCCTTTAAATTTAGTTGGAATATTCGGTAATTTCAGCGATTAATATATCAGAAGAATACCAACGCTTTACCAACGTATTTTGTCCTCGCCGGAGGGCAGTACAATCCCCGTCCATTTTTTGATATCGGCTATGCTACCACAGGCTTTCCTGCTGTTCAACAATCCTTAAATAATTGTTAATGCAAACACAAAATTAGTACAATTTTCGATGTAGTTCAGGCCCGAAAATATGACCGGACAACCAGACATCCGGACAATACTTACGGACAATATTTTGTAAATTTTCAGAATATTGCTTGACAAACCTCTGCCGCTATACTACAATAAAGTCACAAAGAAAAAGCAGTGCTAAAGAAGTAATAGATACAATTAATGGAGGTAAGACCGAAAAAGTAATTTGTAAGCGTTACTAGTACGAAACTAAATCTTAAGAAATGGAGGTTAGGGTAGTGAAGCTCAAAGAACCAAATTAGGAGCCCATTCGGCAGGTTGTGCTGAATGGGCTTTTGTTTTGTTATGTGCCGGAGGGCAGACGGGTCGGAGCTTATCACGAAAAAAATGGTATTTATTGATGATTTTTCACTATTTATTGATGTTTTTCACAATGGAAGAAAATGGTATGTTGAAGTTCCAACGTTTTTCCCGGTGCCTGGAAAAAGTTCGTGATAATTCACGATTCGCGATAAGTTCGCGATAAGTTCGAAAGTTCGGAAGAGCAAAGGTAATGAAAAAGGCTTCCAGATTACATGCACTGATATATAATGTACTTATAGGGATTATTTAATTAATTTACCGGAGGGACACAATTATGTCAGTAGGCGAACGAATGGCCAGAATACAGGCCGAAATCGATAATTCGGACTGCTCAACAACCCTGGCAGATATAGCCAGGTGGGAAGATGAAATGTATGAAATGCAGACAATAATGAACTGGCTCAACGAGGAGTGCGACACCAAACCCCTGAAGGATGATGCAGGGGGTCGATCCTATGTGGAAGTCACAAACGACACTCCTTTTAATATCGTATATCTGCGAGCCCTTGGCAGGTTTGTGGAAAACAGCGAAATGGAGCATCGTTTTGTCATAGAATCAGGCTCTATTCCCCGAGGCGCCAGGGGCAGATTGTACTTTGATGTGAAGATGCCTGCGGAATCAGTAATCGATATTGACGGCAGCAGCGTGGAATATTCCATTAAGTGACAGGAGAACCGCCTCTGCTATTCAAAACCGGACACTGCAGCCAAAGGGCTGCTGCACTGAGCAGTCAGTGCAGCAGCCCTTTTCTCTTTCTATAGTCAATGTCTATATTGCATACGATATATTACAGATGATATGCTTCTTCGTGATGAAGGGCCACATCCAGTCCTTCCTCTTCTTCCTCTGCCGTAACCCTGACAGGCAGGAACCTGTTCACACACTTGAGAATCAGCATTGTAACTGCGAAAGCATATGCCGCTGCTATGAGAGTACCTGCAATCTGAATCAGGAACTGATGCACATCTCCTTCAATCAGACCGCTGACACCGTTAATGCTCTCCGATGCGAATACGCCTGTCAGAATGGTTCCTATGATTCCTCCTACACCATGAACTCCCCATACATCCAGGGCATCGTCCCAGTCAAGCTTCTTTCTCAGCTGAACTGCGAAGTAGCAGACAACTCCTGCGATAATGCCTATTACCAGAGCAGACCAAGGCTTAACATATCCGGCGCCCGGAGTAATTGTAGCCAGTCCTGCAACGGCACCTGTAAGAACGCCTACGAAGCTAGGTGTTCCTTCCCTCTTCCAGGAAATGATAAGCCATGTAACCATCGCTGCAGAAGCACCCAGATCTGTGTTAATAAAGGCAGTTGCTGCCAGCCCGTTGGCACCAAGTGCACCGCCTGCGTTAAATCCGAACCAACCGAACCACAGAAGAGCTGTGCCCAGTGCAACGTGAGTTACATTGTGTGGTTCAGTAGTAAGCTGTGATCTGTCTCTTCTCTTACCGACAAAGAATACGGATGCCAGAGCTGCGAGACCTGCGCTGGCGTGAACGGTAATGCCGCCGGCGAAGTCGACTACGCCCCATTCAGCCATGAAGCCGCCGCCCCATACCCAGTGTGCCAGCGGAATATATATGAGAATACTCCAGAACACAAGGAATACAAGATAGCTTTTGAAGTTTACTCTGTCAGCAAATGCTCCAGTAATCAGCGCAGGTGTGAGAATTGCAAACATCTGCTGATAACTGAAGAAAGAGAAGAACGGAATGGTTTCTCCGTAGTCAGGATTAGGTTCCATGCCCACGCCATTAAGGAAGCAGTACTGCAGGTTGCCAATAATCCCGTGGACATCACTCCCGAAGGTAAGTGAAAATCCGAAAACAAACCAGAGAACCGTTACTACACCAAGGGATACAAAGCTTTGCATCATGATTGTGAGCACGTTCTTCTTGTTTACCAGGCCTCCATAAAAGAATGCCAGACCCGGAGTCATGATAAATACCAAAGCGGCACATATCATCATGAACGCTGTGTCACCTGTATTGAACATATTATCCCTCCTCACTGTTTTTATTAACTGCCACATTGTTTATACAGTAATTATAGGACGCAGTAGAGGGAATAATAATTGGTGATTTACCTTAATTCAGCATGGGAATTAACCTTATTAGGTACCTGCATTAAGCGTCGATGATATGATTGCGGATAGCATACCGAACCAGCTCGGTGATGTTTTTGAAATCCTGCTTTTTCATTATATTTGCTCTGTGGACTTCAACTGTTTTAACCGATATCCCCAGCATTTCGGATATTTCTCTGTTGCTGTAGCCTTCAGCCAGCAGCTTCATTATTTCCATTTCCCGGTCGCTGAGGTCGTGGCCGGAGCGTTCATCCGCCAGAAAGCCTTTGAGCATCATGGGCGTCAGCACATCGGATACATATATTCCCCCATTCATAACCTTGCGAATGGCTGCCGCCAGCTCTTCGAATGCATTTTCCTTTAGCACATAGCCGTCACAGCCGCAGTTGAATGCCTTAGAAAGAGTTTCCTCCGTTTTGTGCATGGTCAGAATTATTATCTTAACCTCCGGATATGCTTTTTTTATTGCCTTTGCAGTTTCAAACCCGTCCCGCTTGGGCATTGAAATATCCATTAGCAGCACATCCGGTGTTTCCTGAAGAAACTTGTCCTCAAGGTTCAGGCCATTATCCGCCTGTCCTATTACCTGAAAATCATCGGTTCCCGAAAGAAGCAGCTGAAGGGATTCTCTCAGTATTTTATGATCGTCCACCAGATATATTCTTATTGTCCTGTCCTGGGAAAACCTCACTGGTACGGCACCTCCATTATAATCTGTGTTCCTTTGCCTGTAATGCTGTCGATTCTGAACAAGCCTCCCAGCATGTTGATTCTGTCCTCCATAGATGAAAGGCCAAGACCCCGGCTTTCAATTTCATCCGGATTGAAGCCTTTGCCGTTGTCGCTGATTGTGAACCGGTACATTCCCCTGCGGGTATTGTTCTCGAAAACCACCGAGCATTCCGAGGCCTCCGAATGTTTCAGCACATTGTTTAGACACTCCTGTATCGCCCTGTACAGATTTAATTCCACCGTCCTGTCGAATTCCGGCATTTCATCTGAAATAATCAGAGTGCATTGCACCTTCCCGGCAGCATTGGCTGTATCCACAAGGTGCTGTATTCCTGACCCGAGACCTTCCCTCTCCAATGCTTCAGGGCGAAGGTTATTAAGAATTCCCCGCATTTCGCTTATGGATGTCCTGGCCAGCTCCGCCGTCCTGCCTGCTGTCTCGGCGGCAGCTTCTGCATCACCCGCTTCAGCCTGAAGCTTCGTCAGGCCGGCAACCACCTTCAGAGCCGAAAGGCTTTGGCCCATACCGTCATGGATGTCGTGGGCCAGACGTTCCTTCTCCTGTTCCTCGGTTACAGCAAGCAGCCGAGCCTGCTTTCGCAAAAGCTTGTTTTTCTCGTATATCTCGCTCTCGTATGAGGCTGTTCTATTGTAGTTCTCCCAGGCATAAATATCGTCGAATTCCACAATATTAAGACCCTTTTTCTCCTCATCAGGATTCACCCGGAGGCCTATTGTTGCTGAAATAATCCGGAACATGATGTATGCAGTGAGAAATGCCCAGAGGCCGTTAACAGAAACGCCCAGAAGCTGAATACCCAGCTGTTCAAGTCTGCTGCTGCACTGCAGATATTCCTCACCCGCCAGAAATGCCGTACAGAGACATCCTGTAAGTCCTCCGGCAAGATGGGTAGGGATAACATGTACCACATCGTCAATGCCGGTTTTCTTAAGTATAAGCGTAGTAACATAGGCCATAAAACCTGCAATGAAGCCCGTCAGGGATGCCGCCCCGGGATTCACATATGCGGAAAGGGCGGTGATTGCTACAAGGGCACTCAGCACTCCGTCAAAGGATGAAAGAAAATAATGTCCCCTTCCCTTTATTATCAGATTGGCAAAAACCGCACCAATAACGCCGCAGCCTCCTGCCAGTGTAACATTGATTATTGTTAAAGGTATGCGCGGATCCTCCGGAGAGAGCATTACGCCATTGAAGCCGAACCATCCGAACCACAGAATGAACACCCCCAGGACAGCCATTGGAATATTCGAATACCCCCTCCGGGTTTCTGTTCTTTTTCCTACGACAATTACCCCCGCCAGAGCTATAAAGCCTGCCGTCATGTGAACCACGCTTGCCCCTGCGAAATCCATGAATCCCAGCTGCTCCAGCAAACCCTTCGAATCGTTGAAATAACCGTACCAGACCAGCCTGCCGAATACGGGATATATAACAACTGCGCTTACAAAGGCTGCAATTACAAGAGATTTCAGTTTAGTTCTTTCGGACATGGCTCCTGCGAATATTGTTACTGACGTCACAGCGAACATTATCTGCGCCAGGTAGAACGCAAACTCTTCCTTCTGTGACGGCAGGTGGCCGAACATAATCAGGAATCCCGCCCCTGAGAAGGCAGCTATTCCTACAGAAAGAGAAAACAGATTTTCGATTGCCACCGATATCACGTTCCTGCTCTGTACAAGCCCGCTTTCATAGCATACGAATCCTGACTGCAGGAAGAAGATTATTATAGAACATAGTGTTATCCATACAGCAGCGGACATAAACCCTCCTTGTCTCACATATCACACTGTTTTTTCTGTTTTACAATATGTGTTAAAGATTCCGTAAGAACCATAGATGCGTCTTCTATGGTTTTTTCTTTGTCATACTTATCTGAATTCCTTATCCAATCGCACATGGTCCCTGCCAGAGCCTCGGTATAAAACTCGCAGAGAAATTCCTTGAACTGGGTATCGAGACATGTACCGTTCTCTTTCTCCAGCCGGTTCACCGCTGTCCGGACAAGTTCAATGAAGTCTTCATAGAAGAACTGTTTGAGAAATTCCCTGCCCATTGAATCCAGCGCGCAGTTCAGCATGTGATCGTTCTTCTCAACATAATCCATTGCAAAGGCTATAGCCTCCCTGCAGTCGTTTATCAGATCAAAATGCATCACGGACATAACGGCCTCCTCAAAAATTGTCCAGTGAAGCAAATCGTATATATCCCGGAAATGGTAATAAAATGTCTTCCTGTTTACCCCGCAGTCTTCAATCAGCAGGCGGACAGTTATTTTGTTCAGGGGCATCTTCGTCATGTGTTTTTTTAGTGATGCCGCCAGGGCTTTTTTTGTCTTAAATGTTCTCTCTTCATGTTTCATGCTTTCATTATACATTATTTATTACACAATTGTGTAATATTATCCGTTTTTTTCGTGAGCTGATTTTGTTAAACTGTCCTGGTGAAAAGGAGTTTGTAAATGGGAAAAGCGAAACTTACACTATTTAAATGGATAACAGGTCACTGCAAATCAATCGTCACAGTATTTATCCTGCTGGCGGTGATCTGCGCCATGCTTAAGCCTCTGGTGGGCGTAAATTACGACATTAAGGATTACCTGCCTGAGGACAGCGTGTCAACTGTAGCCCTCAATGTTATGCAAAGGGAATACGAAGAGGGTGTTCCCAACGCCAGAGCAATGCTGACAGATGTATCTGTTCCGGAGGCTATAGAGTACAAAGAAAAAATCGAAAATGTACCGGGGGTGGATTCCGTAACCTGGCTGGACGACTCGGTGAATCCTGCTGTTCCTGTTGAGGTAATGGATGAAGAACTGGCAGACACATATTACAAAGACAAAAATGCCCTCTTTCAGATTACTATCGACAAGAACCAAATCCTGACAGCAGTACCGGAAATAGAAAAAATAATCGGAGATGAAAACGCCCTGACCGGAGATGCCGTTTCTACAGCAGTTGCTACGCGAAGCACCGTTAAGGAAATAAGGCTGATAACAATCCTGGCGGTTATACTTGTTCTGGTTATTCTGGTTTTCGCGACAGAATCATGGCTTGAACCTATTATTGTTCTTGTATCAATAGGAGTTGCCATTGTAATTAACAGCGGTACGAATATTATATTCGGGGAGATTTCATTTGTAACAAACGCTGCAGGCAGTATTCTGCAGCTGGCGGTTTCTCTGGATTATGCGGTATTTCTGATTCATCGGTACCACAAATGCAGGCCGGCGTGCCCAACTCCCCGCCAGGGGATGATTGAAGCCTTGAGCAAATCCGGCACTTCTATTCTCTCCAGCGGAATTACTACAGTAATAGGCTTCATGGCACTTGTTCTCATGAGATTTCAGCTGGGTCCGGATCTGGGATGGGCTCTTGCGAAGGGGGTTGCCATAAGCCTGATTTCGGTATTTGTTTTCCTGCCGGCACTGTACCTTCTGCTGAATAATGGGGTAGAAAAAACCGTTCACAGATCTTTTATTCCAAGCTTCGGGAGGTTTGGGAAGCTTGTTACTAAGGTAATGGTTCCTTGCGTTCTGGCTTTTGCGGTAATAATAGTTCCGGCTTTCGCTGCATCCAATGCCAATTCCTATTACTACGGACCGGCGGAAATCTTCGGCAGCGATACTAAGCTTGGAAGTGATACGGACAGGATTGAAAAGGTGTACGGTGAATCCGACACATATGCTCTGCTTCTTCCTGCCGGGCATTTGTCACAGGAAAAGGCTGTGTCAGAGGAGCTGCATGAATTGGACCACGTTACATCGATAATATCCTATGTTGATTCAGTAGGAGCCGAAATACCGGCGGAATACCTTAATGAGGATGTTGCCGCACAGTTGAATTCGGATTCCTACACCCGAATGGTCATTAATGTAGATGTAGGAAACGAAGGAAATACAGCCTTTGAAACCGTGGACGCAGTGAAGGCCATAGCCCACAAGTACTACCGGAATGATTATTATCTGGCGGGCAGCGGACCAAGCAATCACGATCTGAAAAATACTGTTGAAGAGGATATGCTTAAGGTGAATCTGCTGGCTATTGCTGCTGTTTACCTGATACTGCTGTTCATGATGAAATCCCTGCTTCTACCGGCACTCCTTGTTGCCAGCATTGAAACTGCTATCTGGATTAACACGGCAATACCATTCGTTACGGGGAGCAGCGTATTCTACATAGCGTACCTTATCATCAGCACTGTTCAGTTGGGGGCCACGGTGGACTACGCCATAATGTTAACCGACAGGTACCGGGAGTGCAGACTGACTCTTGATAAAAAAGAGGCCGTTGCCGAAACAATTTCCTGGGCTGTTCCGTCCATTCTGGTTTCCGGCCTTGCCCTTACCATTGTAGGAACGCTTATCGGCATCATCTCCACCCACGGGCTGCTGGCGCAGCTGGGAGTATTCATAGGACGGGGAGCCGTATGTTCAATGTGCATAGTTTTCTTCGTTCTGCCGGGACTTCTGTATCTGTTTGATAAACTGTTTATAAAAAAGGGGAAAAAGAAAAAATGAAAAAAACAACAGCATTAATATCATCCGCACTTATTGCCTTTGCATTATGCATTCCTTCGCCGGTATTCGCTGAATCAACGCCCGAAAAGGAGGAGGTTGTTTACGGCAACCTCGACTGGAACGGAGCTGTCGAAAAGGTATACGCGGTGAATATCTTCGAGGACGATAAGGTTGTGGACTATGGCGATTACAGCGAGGTGAAAAATCTGACAACCTCAGATAAGCTTGACTTCGAGAATGGTAAAATAACCGCAAAAGCCTCCGAAACGCCTTTTTATTACCAGGGTATTCTGAATGACCGTCAGCTTCCGTGGACCATAGACATTAATTACTATATGGACGGCAGGAAATGTGATGCTCAGGAGCTTGCAGGCCGCAGCGGGACACTGGAGATAGATATTGACATAGATAAAAACGAAAATGACAACAGCTCCTTCTACGAAAACTACGCCCTTCAGGTCACTGTTACTCTTGACGGCAATTTCTGCCGCAATATTGAAGCTGAAGGTGCCACTGCTGCCAATGTGGGAAGCGACAAGCAGCTTACCTATACGATTCTCCCGGATAAGGGCTCCGATATCCGCCTGTACTCTGATGTCACAAACTTCGAGATGTCCGAAATCAGCATCAACGCAGTGAAGCTGAATATGGATATTGATGTGGACACTTCAGAACTGACGTGGGAGGCAGAGAAGCTCCAGGATGGAACAGAGGCTCTCGATACCGGTGCCGGTGAGGTCAACTCAGGGGCCGGAACGCTGGCAGGCGGAAGCCGCCGGGTGCTTGAAGGAGTCAGATCCCTGAAGCAGAACGTCAGCTTCGCTGCATACAAATCAGTAATGAAAAGCAGCGGTCTTGACATGGATCAGCTTGAAGGCGGCAACATGGAAATGATTCGGCAGGCCAAGGCATTGCTCACACAATACGGGGAGCTGATGAGCGACGAGCAGAAGGCTTCATGTAAGCAGCTGATTACACTTCTTGAGGGAAACAATGCTGCAATCCACGGCACTGAGGCCTACCTGGACAGGTTGAATTCCGAAATGGGCACCCTTATGGAGGGTGTAGAGGCCTTAGCCGCCGGCAGCGAAAGCCTCTATTCCGGAACCTCCGCCTTAAAGAAGGGAACCGGCACATTGAAGAAAAACACCGCCGGCATCGATGAGAAAATAGAAGACAAAATTGACAGCATCAAGTCGGAGATATCCGGCAGCGATGAAATACATTCGTTTATTTCAGACAAAAACACCAATGTGAAATCAGTGCAGTTTGTGTTAAAAACGAAGCCGATTGAGCTTCCTTAGGAGAAGCCTCCGGTCTCTGCCGCCCGAGGCGAGCTCGCGAGAAGGGACAGGGGTTCACTGCCTGTCATGGCAGGTTAACGCCGGTCTCTTCTCATATCCATTATTCCCTTCAGTGCCGCTGCCACTGCAACCAGTGCAAGGAGTAATGCCGCCAGAATAAGTATTGCCGGATTGGTTTCCTTCCTGACATCGTTGCTGAAGGTTGCCAGATTGGCGTTTCTCTTAAGTATCTTGTTGAGAGGGTCCTTGAATTCTTCCTTCTTTTTCTTCTCTTTTTCTATGGTATTTTCCTTGTTCTCAGCCTTTTCCTTTTCCTTCTGTGCGAGGAGCTCCCTCATTCTCTCGCTTCTTGCCGCAGCCTTTTCCTCCTCGGATGCTGAGCTTCCCGCCAGTACAAAGGCAGACATTTGCTTTGTCTTGAAGAAATGCATTCCGTTAGCCTTTGCAGAATTTACCTTAGTAAGCTTGCCCTTCGCATTTGCCGAGTATACTGTGCTTCCCTTGCTGCTGATGGCATCGGGAATCGGCATCTGCACCTCTACGCTTTCTGTGGGCTGTATTTTCCTGTCTCCGGCGTAGAACCCCATGCTGTAGTAGACCGCTTCAGACTCCTTTTCGGACAGGTTTCCCTTCATCGATTTGTATTCTGGTGTTTCGGCTCCCATTATGCGTACGGACAGACTTGTATTATCAGGCAGAGAGCTTACCGGTGCCACAACATATATTCCGGTCACCTTATCATAGAATCTCAGCTGCTCCTCCAGAACCTTTGATGCCAGCACTTCGGTTATGGCATTCTCAAGGGCCTCAACCTCATTGTTTATATCGCTCTGGGGATAGAACTTATCAAGCTTCGATGCCTTATCTATTTCCTCCTTGAGATTCTCCACCTCAATCCTGCCGTACTGACCGATGTCTATTCCTATGTTGACGCTGGCCTTGTCATAGAGCTGTTTCGCTTCCTTGATCTTCGCCTCCAGAGCTTTCATGTCAGCCGGCTCCGGCTTCTCGCTCTGAGCTCTTCGCAGCATTGAGGCCAGGTCGTTTTTCATTGTTCTGATTTTAGCATCTGCCGAGGACTGAAGCAGATAACGCACCTCATCCTTGGCCTTTTTATTCATGGAGGTAATCAGCAGTGACAGCTGCTCCACGTTGGATCGCTTGTACTTGCCTTCCCGGAAATCCTTCTCTGTAACGGAATCAACCCATTTCTGAGCCTCATCTGCCGCCTTCTCCCATTCGCTGAGATCCGCATAGGTCTGGAGGCTGAATCTCATTGGAACTGTATTCACCTTGTAGCCCTTGCCGTCGGCCTTTTTGCTCCAGCTGGAGACGAATTCATACTCCCGGTATCTCTCATTATTGTATTTGTTCCTCTCGGCGCTTGTAAGCCCCTGGGCTCCCTGCTGTATATAACCTGTAGTGTTACCCTCTTCATCCTCAGCCAGCACCAGGGTTATGCCGTTATGGGCCTGCATGCCCCGCAGGAATCCGAACTCGTAATAGCATCCCGGTTCCAGCTTGAAGCCTTCAATCTTAAATGCCCAGCAGGTTCCTCCTGCCGAGGGATCCCCCGGAGGATTTCTCGTTGCAGGCGTCCGTACATAATCCGTAAAGTTGGATATTCTGGAGCCGTTTTTGTAGGCAAACAGGTACTTGCCGCCGTATCCTACCATACCGGAATCAGTCGGCCAGGGATTTCGGTCCGTCATCGCATAGAATGTATAATTGCTTCCATCGCTTTTCTTGGCATCAAGGTAATCAACTCCGTTTCTTACGCCTGAATATCTTACAGAATGTCCGCTGTTGTCAAACTTGCTGCTGAGCCAGTGCACACCTTTCTCGGTTTCCACAAGATACCCTCTCGGAGTGAATGGATTCTGACCGTCTCCTGAGGAGCCAAACTCCCAGACGTCGGCACTTGCTGCAGTTCCCGAGGCAAGCAGCATAATCACTATTAAAATAATTCCGGTTATTCTGGAAAGCTTTCGCATCTTTTCCTCCAAATATGATATGATTAAATTACTTTTTTCAAGGGAGACTACCTATGCATAATCACAGAAAAAACTTACTCCTGATACTGATGCTGTCTGTGTTTATGGCCTTTGCGACTTCACCTGCATTTGCCGTAAATGCCCGGGATGACGGTCCCGGAGACGGTACGGGAAACGGCAAGAACCGCGATATTCCGCTGACTCTGGAAAGCACCTCCGTATCCGACGGAGAGACAGATGTAGCCCTGAACGAAACCATTCAGCTGGACTTTAACAAAAACATCTGCAATGTCACCATTCTGCCCAACAACAAGCTGTGTTTTCATCTGACAGATTCAGAGGGAAATCCAGCTGCGATCAGGCTGATTTTTCCCGACGACCAGGTTCAAACGGAATACAAAAGGCAGGTTTTCATACAGCCGGCAGAGGACTTGAAGCCTGCAACTGAATACCGTATCGCCGTGGACAGCACATTAATGGCCAAAAACGGCACTTCCATCGATAATGCTCACACCTTGAGCTTCATCACCGGCACCTCCCGCAGCGATGAGGAAAACAGCATCCTCAAGGAGCTGGGTGATTTTGTTGTTATCTATGAAACAGCTTCAGGGGAAAACGCCAATTCCGTCCCCCTGAACAAAAGCGATCTTGATGAATCGGGAGAGACGTCAGGCCCCGATACAGCCTTTATCGCCCGTATCGCCGCCACAGGTCTCATCCTCCTTATACTCATCTTCACATCAGTGTTTGTTTTCGTAAGACTCAGACATAAAAAACAATAAACTTCATTATCATTTTTCTGATAATATTCTGTCTGTCGTAAACACGGCTGCCTATGGACTTCACATATGCGGCCATTTTTTTATGCTCTTCCTCCTTTAGCTTGACCTTGCCGAATCTCAGGCCGTTCACCAGTCTCAGGAACTCCCTGAAATCCATGCCGGCATCCGAATCGGAATGAACATCATAAACCGATGAGATTTCTTCAAGCTTGTCGTAAGGGTTGCCCGGCAGCTTGTGCCTGTCAAAGGCCATAAGTCTGCTGACATGTCTGTACATGGCATATACCGCGTCATCCGAACACGAGGTCTCAAAGTACTTTGTCCTCTTCTTCACATGGAGTCGTCCGCAGATTTCGAAGATGATTATCAAAGCCAGAATGAGCAGTATTGCTATCAGCAGAGGATTTATGCGATTCGGCTCCTTCTCCTGCTGTTTCCTGGGATCTGATTCCTCCGGGGCCTGATCTTCGTATATCTGCTTCGACTTTTCTTCAAGCTTTTCCTGTTCCTGCTCCTCAGTTGTTTCCTGCTTCTCCATATCGTAGTAACCGGGTATAACTTCAACAGGGAGCCAGCCAATCTCATCGATGTATATCTCCACCCAGCAATGGGCGTTTGAATCCAGAACGCTGTAGCTGATATCAGAGGTGCCATCATAGAGACTCATTTCCTTCGGTGACAGATAATAACCCTCTGCATACCTTGCGGGAACACCTGCGCTTCTGAACAGCAGAGCCGCTGCAGTGGCAAAATGCATATCATTCCCTCGTTTTGTTTTGAGAAATGCCTTCAGCTCATCCCTGCCCTCTCCGGCTCCCTCATATTCCAGATCATATTGAAATTCCTCGTCGTAAACAGAGCGTATGTGATGCAGAATGTATGATATTGTCTTGCCCCGGCACTCCTCTGAGCCAAGGGCCTCCATTGCCTTGTATTCCTTCTCGGGAATATACACATAGGTATCATACACGAACCTTCTGTAGACCGCCTCGGGCTCTGCATATTTCCCCCAGTCAGGGCTCTGCTTTACCTCTGTGATCCACCGTGCAATTTCCTGTTCATTGTAGTCCTCCATACGGGGAACAAAGGCCTTGAAGGAATACTCTCTATCGCCTTTTATGCCCTTTGCAAAGGCACCGTAGTCTTTTTTGTAGTTAACCTCGTCAGTCCTGGTATCTCCGCTGACTGCAGCCTCATAAGGGAGGTACACATATTTGCTGCTGCCGTTCACATTGACCACCTCAACAGAAGCGTAGTCGTAGTTCTTCGACATTCGATACAGCCTCTCCTGCTGCATCCATGGATAGAAATTCTGCTGCTCAAGCCATTCCACCATTCCGGTATATTCTCCGGAGTAGGCACCTTCCTCTGCCTCCGTCCATTTTCCCTCCGAGTAGCTCCCTCCTGTGAAGCCTCTCAGGTACATGGCCTGAGGCATCTGCATTTTCAGCTGGAATACGGTGCTGTCCGTATATTCCATAGGGTGGGTGGTGGTCAAATCGCCTCTCCCCAGCCGGTCTATCTCGTCGCCGCCCAGCTTGTCATATCTTATGTGCTCCTCCGTGGCGATTACTGCCGCCTTTGCTTCATCAACACTTTCGGGAGGTCTGTAATCTTCCCCTGAAAATGCGAGAATGTATCCAAGGAGCAATACAATTGTGATGCTCATGAAAATAGCCGGCAGCCTGGACCTGCCGGGATTCTGTATATATATTATTCTGCGTTTCCTGCTTGCCGGCCTTGCCACAGCGGACAGCACCATAAGCCCCGTCCAGCACACCAGCATCAGAGCCAGCAGCCATACAGAGGGCTCCGCCTTGAGACAGAGTCCTGTAATGTTAGGGAGTGCAGTCATAATGAACCCGATGAGGGGTTCCTTGTAATATACGCTGTAAACGATAGCTGCAGAGCTGAGGAGGGTGGTGGGTATCAGGGCCATCATCGTATCCCGGCTCCAGTCCTCAATGGTGCCTGTCAGTTGGAAGGGTATCAGTCCTGCATTAAACTGATTGTTAAGCACCTCCACGACGATATTTGCCGAAACCATGAATCCGTTCCATACCGAAGTGTAAAACACCACGAAGAATATGGATATGATGAGAAAAATATAGAAAACCATAAAGCGCCCCAGAAGGGGTCTGCGGCACATAAGATACAGAATGGCCGGAACGATAACAACAAGAAGTACCGTTATCCCGCTGTCAACGGGATTGGGAAACATGGAAAAATAGGTATACCAGCAGGCAACAGAAAGTGCCACAGTCAGAAGCAGCTCAAACAGGACCCTCGTTATCTGACGGTCCCCTCCGGCTTCTGTAATCTGTACCAGGTCCATTGCCGAACCCTGCTGTCTGTTAAACAAATTCATTAACAACTATACTATTATTTCAGGCACGCCCTCTGCTGCCTCTTTTACCGATACTGTAACTGCTTCTATTTCCTGCCGCGCAGCCTCAGCTGCTGCCTCGTCCTCATAAATCATGACTGTCTGCATTCGCTGGGATACCTCCAGCTCCGCAATCTTATCTATATCAGGCTCCGTTACAACATACAGAAGAATATTGTTCTGATTTCTGTATCCGCTGGCGGAGTAATAATCCAGAGCATTGCAGCCCTTCTCTGATGCATAGGATGACAGCACCCGTGCCGATGCCAGTTCCAGACCCTCGAAGTCATCCAGTTCCTCAACCTTAAACTGCTCCGCTGCCTCGTCATACCATCCGATATTGTGAATTATTCCGTTCTCAAGCAGAGCCCTTGAGAGGGCCAGGAATATCTCAACCTGAGCATCCACCAGTTCCTCGCTCCCCTTGGTGAGTTCCAGCATCAGGAACACCGAGTAGTTCAGGGGCAGGCTGAAATCTCTGACTATTGTTCTGTCAAGCTTCCCCGAAAGCTTCCAGTGTATTTTCCTTATTTCATCCCCGGGCACATATTCCCGCAGATTGAAAATCTCGCTTACATCCATGCCCGGTCTGTCAGGTGAATACCTGCTTCCGTCCCCCGGGTTTTCCACCGGTTTCTCAAGAAACACCTGAACATCACGCATATCGGGATAAATAATTACCGACTTGTCCGGAAGGTCGGATTTCTTAAATACAAAGAGCCCGAAGGCATCATAAATCCGTATCCTTGTGGTGGATACAACCACCGTACCAACCTTGCTGTTTCGAAGTGACAGTTCCGCATTAACAGTCTCTCTGCTGCCTGCGGTGGCGCTGACTCTTCTCTGTCTGAACGCTCCCGTCATCTGGTTTTCCATTCTGATGTTAAAGGTTATTCTCGCCACGGGATAGCGCCCGGGATTGTGAATTCTGTAGGTCAGATTGGCTGACTTTTTTTCCGCAGTCTGAGGCAGCTCGAGGTCAAGGGTTATGCCCCTTCCCGCTATCAGCATAATAACCAGGGATACGAAGGGAAGCACAACACACACTGCCAGCAGAGTCAGGGTGTAATAGGTGTTCGTGAAAATATATATAAATGCTGTTACTGCAGTCAGCAGCACATAGAACACTCTGTTTTTAAACATTTCTGCTGTCCTGATTCTTCTTTCGTTCCACAATCTGAGGCGGCTTGACCTCCGCCATTATGCTCCGGAGCACATTCTCTTCAGTTTCCTTCTTTATCCTGGCTCTGGCTGTGAGAACAAGTCTGTGGGCGCACACATCTGTGAATACGCTCTTAACATCCTGAGGAATCACATATCCTCTGCCGTCCATAAGTGCTGAAGCCTTTGCCATCTGTACAAGGGCAAGCACCGCTCTCGGGCTGACACCCTGTTCAACGGCCTCTGCACTTCTCGTTTTCTCGCAGAGCTCCGCCGCATATCTTATTACTTCGTCCTCTATGTGAACAGCCTTTACTGCCTTTCGCAGCGCGTTGATATGGGATGCGTTTATAAGGGGGCGAACCGTGTTCATTGGGTCCGCAGTCTGCCTTTGCTTGACGATATCAACCTGGCTGGCAATGTCGGGATACCCCATGGAAAGACGCACCATAAACCTGTCCAGCTGTGAATCCGGAAGCTTCTGAGTGCCTGCGCTTCCCAGAGGGTTCTGGGTGGCAATGCAGATAAACGGATCCGGTGTTTCGTGGGTTATTCCGTCTACAGTCATCCTTCCCTCTTCCATTACCTCAAGGAGGGCAGCCTGGGTCTTGGCGGAGGTTCTGTTTATCTCGTCTGCCAGAAACAGGTTGCACATGGCTGCTCCCGGTTTGTATTCCAGCGTTCCGGTTTCCTTGTTGTACACAGAAAATCCGGTAATATCGCTTGCCATCGTGTCGTGGGTGAACTGCATTCTTCTGTAATCAAGATTCATCACCCTGGAAAGTCCCAGAGCCAGTGTTGTCTTGCCTACTCCCGGCACGTCCTCCAGGAGGATATGACCTCCCGCAATTACAACCATGAGAACCTTCCTGATTACATCGTCCTTGCCTACGATGACTTTTTTCAGTTCTCCTGTCACTGCCTCCATTATCTTCTGCATCTGTTCCATATTCTTCTTACCTCGTTTAAATTAACCGGTTAATTTACCGGCGAATTCGATGATCTCATCCCTTCGCCTGCCAGTATGTTATCTATCATCTCATCATCGAGCTCAAGCCCGAAATATTCGCTGTAATAATCGGCTGTATATTCTTTCATGTCGAAATCCTCGAATTTCTCAGGATAAAACTGAAGTGCCACCGCCAGAACTCCCATGTGAGCCTCCATTGATCCCGGGTGGCACCATCTTGTGGCGCCTATCGGCAGAGTATAAACCTTTTTTTCCTTAACAGCTGTAAGGCCGCTCCACTTGGAGTCCTCCAGAATGTAGTCTGTTACCGAGTATTCATTTGCAATAAATGCATCCGGGTCCCATTTATATATTTCCTCAAGGGTCACATATGCATTCTTATCTGTTGATGCTGTTCCCATGGCAGCGGAAATATCCTCAACCTTGGCTCTTTGCATTATTTCGGCACATATGGAATCCCGGGGATCCGTCCTGATTGCTTCGTTTACTGAATGATATACGCCGGGAGCATCCTCCATGTCAACATCCTTCAGCCGCTCGTCCACCATTGCCAGAGTATCGTCAAAGAACTCAATGTATGAAAGGGCCTTCTCCTCTTTGTCAAAAACCTCCCCTGCAACCTTCACGGCACTTCTCAGCTCATCAATTGTAGTGTAATCTATTACAACACAGGGAATTCCCATGTCTTCCAGCTTGGCCATTTCCCCTTCGTTTGCAGCCAGGGATGCACTCACAAGTGCCAGATCCGAATCTATCCTTAGAAGCTCCTCCACATTCACGGCACCCTCCTGATGAGGGGTTGCCGTTTCCGTAATTTCCGGGTACTTTATCTGCATCAGCACATCAAACTTTACCCCGTTGGGGCATCCAACGATTTTATCGCCCTCGTCCAGCATGGCCATCATGTGGGCCGCCGTGGCATAAAGGCATGCCACCCGCTCCGGGTTTTCGGGGATTTCCACCTGTCTTCCGGCGCAGTCGGTAATGATTTTGCCTTCTGTGCTGCCGGCTTCTCCTCCGCCGCATCCGGTAAATGCGAAGGCAGCCGCCATCACAAGCACTATTGATATTATAATCAGTTTACTTTTTCTCATTGCTACCTCTTGTTTCTAAGCGGCAATATGTATTTGCGCACTCCGCTTCCGTCAGATACTATTTCGGCAACTATGTTGAAGGTTTTCTCCAGATTTGCCGTGGTCAGCACCTCAGAAGGTGTTCCCACCTGAACGAAGTTTTCTCCATTAATCAGTCCCACCCTGGTGTTTACTCCGGCGTTTTCGAGATAGTATGCCTGGTTCAGGAAATGAGTCGCCATCACAATTGATATTTTCTTTTCTTTTACCAGCCTGGTAATAATCTCCATAACGGTAAGCTCATGGGTAAAGTCCAGATGTGCCGTGGGCTCATCCATTACCAGCAGCTGTGACTGCTGGGCTATTGCCCTGGCTATTATCACCAGCTGAAGCTCTCCTCCCGAAAGTCTCGTATATTCCCTGTCCTCAAAGCCCTCAAGACCTACCTGGCTCAGAGCATCTCTTGCTATTTCCCTGTCATCTTCGGCGGGAGGCGAGAACACGCCCGCGGCGTAGGTTCTTCCCATTGTAACCACGTCAAGAACCGAATAGGCGAAGGTAGTCTTGTGACCCTGGGGAACGTACGCCATATGTTCCGCGAATTCCCGGGGCTTCATATTCCCGATTTCTTTACCCCCGACCAGTATTTCACCTCGTTTGAGTTTGTTCAGTCCCAGGATACAGTCTATCAGAGTGGATTTACCGCAGCCGTTGGGACCTATAATGCAGAATATTTCTCCCTTCTTCACGTGGAAGTTTATTCCGTCAAAGATCATTCTTTTGTTGTCATATGCAAAGGCCGCATCCCGCACTTCCAGCAAGTTCATATTATTACCAGTTCTTTCCTTTCGTCTTTTTCAAAAGGTATATGAAGAATGGTCCGCCAACAATGGCAGTAACAATACCCAGAGGTATCTCTGCTCCTGTAATTGTTCTGCATATGGTGTCAACAAATACCATAAAGCAGGCCCCAAGGGAAATTGAGGCCGGTATCAGCCACCTGTTGTCGCTTCCCACTACCATTCTGCACATGTGGGGCACCACCAGGCCTACCCATCCTATTATTCCGCTTACACACACGGCTCCAGCCGTTGCCATTGTTGCGAATCCAATGACTATTATCTTGTTCAGTCCGGCGTTTATTCCCAGAGTTCTCGCCTCTCTGTCCCCCATGGAAAGCACATTTAGCCTCCACCTGAACAGCATCATTCCCGTAAGCCCCAGCATCATTGGTATTGACGAGACCAGCAGCTCCGTTGTTCTTGTTGAGCCCATTCCGCCCATAAGCCAGAAGGTTATTGCCGGCAGCTGATTGTATGGGTCCGCCACATACTTGATAAGGGACATCAGCGCCGAGAATATGGACTGTATTATTGTACCTCCCAGCACAAGGGTAATTGTGGGCGTCCCTCCGCTGACTTTGCCTACCAGATACGCCAGCACAACTGCCAGTACTCCGAATCCGAAGGCGAAGGCTGATGTCATGAACATGCTGTTAAACAGCAGTATGGAGAGTGCCGCTCCGAACCCTGCTCCGCTGGATACTCCCAGCATGCCGCTGGATACCAGGGGATTTCGGAATATGCTCTGAAAGCATGCTCCGCTGGCCGCCAGGGCTGCACCTACAATCAGCCCCTGGAGAGCCCTCGGAAATCTGACATTTATCACCACGCCAAGGGTACGTTCATCAACACCCATATCGGTTCCGGTAATAAAGGTTATGAAACTCCTGAAAACCTCCGAAGGGCTGATGCTGTATCTTCCTATACATATCGTACCGATAAAAAACAGTACAGGAAGTGCCGCAAGTACTGCCCACCGTAATAAATTGTTACCTTTCTGTGACGTCACTGTTGTTTCCTCATCCGTTTATCTGACACAGCGATAGCCTTCTGCCGTCCACCGTCTGTACAGGCAGTTGTAGCATGCGTTTTCTGAATCATCGTAACACTCTTCCACATCGTTATCCTGCTCAAAGTTTTCGCAGGCGGTGGTCCAGCTGAGAATTCTCTTGTCGCCATGATACAGTTCCTTTTTCTTGCAGGCTCTGTACCTGTCTCCTTTCTTTGATGCAACCAGGGTTACCTTGTGATCCACCATTGATGTCTTCAGCTGATCTCCCACTTCAATAATGTCTGTATCTTCGAGAATGTTCCCCTCGAAGTCCAGGAACAGTTCTATATCCGTAAGCTTCCGCCACTCTGCCACGGTGTGGGTCTGCCCGTCAAACTTGCCCCCCTTGCCGCCCCGGAACACTCCGTCGCAGCCTGAGAGTCTGAGTCCTACTCCCGCCAGAGCGCCAATAACTCCGCAGCCTGTACCGCCGTGTTCAGTCAGAGCCGTGCCGCCGATCTGCCTGGCAATATCATAGGCTTCCTGCTTTTGTATTACTTCATTCTGAGCTCTTTTGCCGTATGCGATAAGCTGCTCAGGTGATTTCAGCCTATCAAGTCTGCAAAGGCAAAGCCCCGGATCTGAGGTCGCCGCCATGTTTGCCTTGAGGACATTGACGGCTGCTTCCTGCACCTTCTCCAGCTCAACTCCTTCAATATCCACAACAAAGCACATTGAACTGTTGTGGGATGTATAGTCGATATCATCATGCAGCAGAAGCTGATGCCGGGTAATGCCCTTGTCCAGAGCGCCTCCCATTTTGACGAGTTCCTGTGCTATCATATCGGCAATCTTGCCTGTACTGGTGCTCTTGGTGAGATCATCAGTGTCGTCCACGCAAATATATACTCTCATTTTTCTTTCCTTGGATTTCCTGCTTTGTAACTGCTGCTGTCTTATTTAAGTCTGTATGCTCTGGCTCCGGAGAAGCTGCTGTAAACCGTTCTGCTGCCCACCTTTTTGTAGGCTCGAACCTTATAATAATATGTTGCCTTTCTCTTTGCCTTTATCTTGGCATATGGATATTTTGAAGATGCCATCTTGACGGATTTCACTCTGCTGTATTTGCCGTTAAGTGAGGATGCTCTGTAAACCTGATAGCCTGTCTCACCGGAGATTCCCTTCCATTTGACTTTCACATAGGTTCTGGAGGACCTGCTTACCGACGGTGTTGCCGGTCTTGAAAGGGTTGGAACTCCTGATTTCAGCGCCGAGTATTCGCCGTTATAGCTTGTTCCGTTGACGGCCTTGTATGCTCTGACTTTGTAGTAATATGCCGTGCCTGTTGTCAGACCTGTGTCTGTAAAACTTCTGTACGTTGAACCTAATGTCCAGGTTTTGAGAACTGTACCGTTTGACTTGCATCTGTATATATAATACTTCTGAGCCCCCTCAACTCCGCTCCAGGACACCTTAACGCTGTTATATGAGGCGGATGAGGCGCTTACTGTCGGCGCCGGCATATCTATTACGCGCACATTGCAGGCGGCGGTTACTGTTCCCGACACATCGCTTGCTGTAATAGTCGCTGTTCCTTTCCTGACACCCTTGATTGTAACGGTTTTGTCTGTAGTATTGCTGACAGTGGCCACAGCCGTATTCGAAGACTTCCACAATACTGAATCTCCGCAGCTTCCGTAGGTTGTAACATCCGCCGTCAGCGTCGCCGATTTGAAGGTTTCGACGGTGAGGCTTGAGGAGCTCAGGCTGAGGCTGTACTGGGGAACTATATTATAGCCAAACCAGTTTGGTGCATTTTCATAATCATCAACATATTTAGGTGGAACTATTATGGTTTTCACTTGCTCAGGAAAAGAAGAACCATAGGAATCAGGAGGATTGCCCGCATTGATTACAACGCTACTGCTAAGACGTACGCATTCTCCGAAGGCGTTTTCGCGGATAGATGTCACTGCTGTCGGAATCTCGATGTCTCTGAGGTTTTTACAACCGAAGAAGCTGAGTTTGCCTATATTAACCGTTGTTTCTGGCAAATAAATGTGCTTCAAATTTATTCTATTCTCGAAGGTGTTGGCATTGCACTTGTCATTCTCAAACTTTATTCCTGTTAAATCTATTGTTGTGGCATTCAGGAAGTGATTCTTCAGATATGCATCTATATCATTTCTCCGTTCCAGATACACATCGTCATTATTGGTATTGGTTGTAATTACAAGGTTTGTCACATCCTGCTCTGTCAGTTCCTTCTCCTTGAGAGCTTTCTCTGCTGCCGCTTCAAGCTCTCCGGGAGCTGAAACACTTACGCTAAGCTGGGTTTTGCTGCTTTCTGTGATATTGTAGTTTTTCCAGCTTGCCGCAGCCTTGTAATCCTCTGCACAGCTGTATGGCACCACAATATTCTCGACTGTTCCACCCAAAGATGACCCCTCCGGTAATGTCGGGGGCGCTGCGGCCATAACCTTAAGTGTTTTCAATGAGTCACAGCTAAGAAAAATATCGCTACCCAGGGATGAAACCGAGAATGGGATGTTGATATTTTTCAGCTTTGAGCAACCGTCGAATGCATTACTGCCGATTGATATCACTGTGTCCGGTAAAACGACTTTTGTCAGGTTTTTGTGACCTTGGAATGCGTTCTCGCCTATGCTTTCAAGAGATGCATTCCCTAAGTCCAAAACTTCCAGATTGCCAAGGCCTTTAAGGTAGGTCATGTCATCTGAGGACATCATGCGTTTCCCGGAGGTGAACACCTTCAGGGATGTAATATTTTCGTCATTAACTCCAGTTTTCGCAACTAACCCCTCAAGGGAGTCTGTTTCGTCGATCATATTAACTGCAACTGAACCCTCTGAAGAGTTAATGGTAACTTTCTGATATTCGGCTTTTTCAGGATTGCTGACGCTTGATGCCTTAACAAATACAGTTCCGTTATACGAAGCAATCCATTCTCCCGTGTCACTGTCTAACATCAGGTTGTCGGCAGGTTCATCAGATGTACTATCTTTAACTACCGACCAGGTTACTCCTTTGTACTGGGCCTCATCAGGTTCTGCGGTCACGTCTGCACTGACTTTGCCGCTGTCTCCAACGGATAAAGTGTCGGAAATTCCCGATATACTTATTCCGTTAATTCGAAAAATCCTTGAGTTTTTGAAGGTCTTTAGAGCCTGATACAGGTTTTCGGAGGCCTGTTCGGTGTCTCCTGTGCCGGAGTCGAAAACTTCCTTAGCTTCATTTATTGCAGCTAAAAGCGTCGCTTCTGCTGCAGTTGGATAACAGCCTGGCTTATTGTCTTCCACCGTGACACTTGCCAGAAATGTTTGAGCTTTATCAATCATGGATTTAAGCTCGCCGCTTGCCTTAACGGTAAACTTGAATACTATGTCGCTTCCTAGGGTTTTAGCCGTATTGTTTCCGCTTATGTCCTTTCCAAATACAATTGTGTAGTCTCCGGAATCAAGCACACCATGATCAACGCCTATGCTAAAAACTATTGTGTCTTCGTTTTTGACCTCAAACCCTAAATACTCTAGGTCACCTTTCCCCTCGCTATACTGTGCCGCGATTTTATTATTCTCATCATAGATAATAATATGTGGCAAGTTTCGTTTGACATAGTCCGCTTCAACAGCTTTATCATCCTCATCATCCGCAGTTGCAATACTGTCAAGAAACCTACCCATTCCTGCTGTTTGGGCAAACGAAAAACTAATACCGTTATCACTTGAACCATCAATTATTCCGTTAATTTGATTGACATATCTGTCATTTTCTTTTCCCTGAAATGTTATATCTGATGGCGATATCATTTTAAGGCTGTTTGTATTATTATGTTCTGCATTTTCCGGCTGATAGTCGTATGCCGAACCCTCTGCATGCACTGCAGGTGCCGGCATCATGGCAATAGCCATCATGACTGCCAGCAGCATTACAAACAGCTTATTTGTTTTTGTGTGTCTCAATATGTTCATCTCACATAATCCTTAAAAAATGGCTGCCGGGTTTGCAGCAGCCATTTCTAATCAAAGTATTTCTCTGTTTGCTCTTATTGTTCTTTCCTTCTTCTTGCGAAAACTGCTGCTCCTCCGCATAGTGCCAGAATCATGATTCCTGCATACAGAGCAATGTTCATGTTGTCTCCTGTTTCGGCTGAACCATCATTTATTCCTGCTTCAGTATCGGCATCCTGCCACACAATCATAAACGGCGACAGACTGTTAACCGTCACCTGAAGCATATCTTTTCCCTCTTTGACATTCAGCTTCTCAACATCTCCAGCCATTAATCCGGTTCCATCATCTGATGTATTATATGTTGCCATGTGAAGAACTTCGAAATCCTGAGTCTTGGCGCTTGTTCCTTCCGGATACTCCAGCTCAAGCCTTATTCCTTCCTTTGGAAGATTTTCTTTTGTTGCATAATCCCAGCTATTACCACCATCTGTACTTATCTTAAGTCTAACATCATATACTACACAGTTGTCTTCATTAACATCAAACTCAATGAGATTGCGTGCTGCCTCATACATAGCAGCTATCACATCTTCATTTGTTATTATTCCGTTGGTTTTAAGATCATCGGTAATAAAGAAGTTATCATTATCAACTTCCACCTTGCTCATAACGCCGCTTCCACCTACAAGTGGAGTGACAACGTTAAATTCAAAATATACATTAGCGCCAAGTTCTTTTCCTTTATTTGTAGGTTTTAAGTGTTCCCCGAAAAGCAGTATATACTTCCCAGGCTCAAGATCCGTAGCTTCTATTTCGATACTCCGCCTAACCGCATTATATCCATTTAAACGCAACTTGCCATCAACGGAATCATTATTAGAATCCAGTACCTTTATTTCCTTAAAAGCATAGGTATTAAATTCGTCCTCATCAAACTGTTTACCCATGCCTTTCGCAATGATAAACTCAAACTTCACTGCCTCCGACTTAAAGAACGATTCCTCAATTTTGTTTCTATATTCTGTGGCACCTTGAGCATCTAAATCTGGAGATATCTGAATTATCCGCTTAGGAACAATCATCTTTATCGATTGCACATCCGTATTTTTACCCTGAAAACCGTATGCAGCGTTCGTGTCTCGGTTCACTACGCTAACACTAACAGTGGTACTTGCCATCACGGTAGGCGTATCACCTTCTTCGTTATGCTCTCCTGCTATAACCTCAACATACACTGTCGTTGTTCCTGTAGTTCCTTCAAATGGATTATAACCGAGAATTGTCACCTCACTATCCACTGAAGCAGAAATGGTATCCTGGGCTGTTGGTTTGTTATTCACGTAAAAACTTGCATATTTTACTTCACCACTTTTTTCCAATGGATGTGATACGGTCCTTCTATATTCTTAACTTCTGCCTTGAGTTCTAATGTTTTTTCATGCTCAACACTAAACTCGGTGCCGGCAACATCTCCATTTTTAACGGTAATAATATCACTGTTTGTGGAACCGCCACCGCTAGATTCGCCACCGTTTCCGCCACCGTTTCCACCGCCGGTGCCGCCACCGCCAACGAGTTCAACCGCGGAATCTGCTGCCGTACCCCCATCATCTGTTGCAAATGCTATTGTCGGTGTCAGGCAAAGAACCATCATCAATGACAGTACTATTGCCACCAGTTTTCTGTGCTTTAACATGTTTTCCTCCTCAAACGAACTAGTAAAAAAGAATGCATATTAAAAACAAACTCCTTCCTGTTTAAAGGAAGGAGTGGCTCGCTTTCAATACCATTCCTTTCCAAAATGCGGGAGGCAATGCTGTTTCCGGCATTACCCATTGACGTTCAGCCATAAACCTGTTACCGGTTCTTAGGTCTTCACGTTCGGAATCGCTAATATGTTATTGATATTTCTTCTCTGCTATATACTGTATCATATGATTGGTGTTTAGCAAACACTAATTTGCTAATTATGTTGTTTAAATAACTTTTGCAACTCGATTGGTATTTGTGTAGGGACGGATTTTTCAGCAAAAGCTCTCAAAATGACGATTTTTTGCTGAAAATTGCTGCCCTGGGGACACATTCCCTGAGGCTCAAGCCTCCTATTAATACAATCCATTCACAGCAGCGCCATTATGACTCCGACTATTATCAGCACTCCCAGCACCTTTAATGCCAATGAAAAAATCCTGCTCAGGCCTCCCGCAAGCTTAAACAGCAGCAGTCCGATTAGTACAAGTACAATTATTTTAACCATTCTCTACCTCCCTGTGCATACCGAAGTCCATCAGCACTCTCCTGTTTTTGCAAAATCTTCATCAGCCGTATTAATTGGCTTACTCATGTTACTTCCTCTTGATTATAGCATATGCAGCGGGTTCTATTTATTGATGAAATACAGTCCCAGCAGGCATGCAGCAATACCGACTGCCTTGTTCATTGTGAACTGTTCTTTGTAAATGAAATACCCCACGGCGATTAATGCCATAGCCAGTATCATGGATTTGACAATGTATCCGGTGTTTACGTTCCAGCCGACCCTGTACATGTAAATGCTTCCAACCTCCAGGCCTACAATGGCAAAACCCAGTACAAAGGTTGTCCAGTTGATTGATTTCCATTCTGTCAGCAGGCTCTGCCCTCCGCCGGTCAGGAAGAAGATCACTGCAGTGATGGCGGCTCCAACCAGATATGTTATGGTTAATCCTGCGAAGGGATTCAGGGTCACTGGGGTTGATTTGGAACAGATCTGATAAAACACATCAGCGAAAACCGCCAGTAGAATCGGCCAAAACATATAAACGTTCATACTGTACCTCCCGAAAAAAATTGCCACCCTCTCAGGGTGGCAATCTCGAATTAACTAATTCTGACTTCTCACAGCAATACACTAACATATCGGGTGAACGATGTAAAGTATATTCAGCCCAAATCCGGCGCGCAGAATATTGCCGCTATTTCCTGTCCTGTCATATCGTCCGTTACGCCCATGTTCTTCGCCCTGTGGCTTACAAACAGCGGCTTTCCCTCAAGCATGTCAGAGAACTCCGGTGCGGAGAACACACATGCCGCAAAGTCAATCCCATCAATTTTTTCAGGCGAAAACAGTCCGCAAAGAAGCATGCCCTTCGGGCATTTGATTTGAAGAACTCTCTTGCCTGTGCCGGGGATCTCCACAGCAATTCCCGGAACACTGTCTCCTGCAATGGTTATGTATGTGACTTCCACGCCGCTTTGATTCAAAACCGCATTGTTTTCTGTTTTCATTGTACAATCTCCTGTTTCAACATAATCTTATTCAATATTATTCAGTGGCCTCTTTCAAAATTATAGCATACAAAACAAGAAGGACAAGGAAGGTGTTTAGCCTTTCTTGTCCCTTTGTCTCCAGGGCGGATGATTCGCTGCTACTTAAAGTCAACCTCTATCTCTCTGTCGCCGGCAACACTCTTGAGAAGTCCCTTCATGATGTTGATGGAATTCTCATCTGCACTATCCAGAAGGCCGGACTTTTTAGCGTTCTTTCTCGCATCGGCTTCGGCTTCTTTCAGCGCCTCCAGTGTTGTCTCCTTCCCGCCATCTATTATCGAGAAGTTTGTGTCAATGAGCTCCACATCTTCAGCCTTGATGTTGACATCCTGAATCTTCGCATGGGGTATTGTAACCTTGATTTTGTTCTTTGTCAGCTTAATATCTGTCTTTGAAATATCAAATCCCGCAGTCACATCGGCAGTGTACTTAATCAGATATTTGTCTTTGTTTATGAAAGGTATTGTCCCTGCCTTCATATCGTTCACATCTGTATATAAAAGATGCTGAGTTGTGATGTCCGAGGAATCTTCAAGTATCGCTCCTATTACCGCTTCATTCAGTTCATCTTCACCGTTATTCCAGTACTTAGTATAGAAAAATCCTGCAGCACCTGCCAGCGCAAGTATAACGATAACAACAATAATCAGTTTCTTCTTCATTTGTTTCCTCCTCAAGTCAATCGCATTTATCACAGCGATTCAATAAAATTAAAAATAGCTCCTATTATGATTAATACCCCTATTATCTTAATCGCCAGGCCAAACAGTGTTCCCAGCCCGGCCGCCAGCTTAAATAGCAGAACTCCCACAATTACCAGAATTATCGCTCCAGCCATGTGCTATCACCTCCTCTGTCATCAGCGATTATTCCCTCTTGTTGACTCTATGGTATAATTAATAATGCAAAAGCAACATCGCAGCTTTTGCGTAATAGGATATGAAAATACCGCGAGAAGTGCGGACTCCCTGTTTGCCACAAGATTTAATGAATACCAGGTAATTGGGCGGTTGTTTGTGGCATAATTCGTTTGAACTCACCGTAAATGCCACAAGATTCGTTGATTATCAAAGTTTTCTTCGATTGTTTGTGGCAAAGCAGCTCTCTGCCTTAAGCTTGATAGACTGGTTTGCCACAAGATGTTATGGATATCGGGTTATAGATTGGTTTTTTGTGGCATAGTCCTCTTTGCCTTTGCAATAAATGCCACAGGACTATGCAAAGAGAAGGTGTTTCAGCGGTTGTTTGTGGCATTTGCAGCGGTGCGAAGTTATGAAAGAAAAAGTATTTCAGACAGATTACGGCCCGATCCATTACTGGATTGACGCTCCGGTGCACAGTGAGCTGACACTGGTTTTTCTTCCGGGGCTTACGGCGGACCATAGACTCTTTGATAAGCAGATTGAATATTTCCGGGGCAGGTACAATGTGTTTACCTGGGATGCTCCGGGACATGCTGCCTCCTGCCCTTTCAGACTGGACTTCAGTCTTCTTGACAAGGCAAGGTGGCGGGACATGATGATAGTCTATGACGGGGATAAGAAACGCTATGCACAGCTGGCGGGACACGGGTTCCGGATTCTGGCTGATGCCATGGAAACAGACCTTCCCTATGAAATAAAATGCCCGTCCATGCTCATCTGCGGGAAGCAGGATCATGCCGGGTCTTGCATACGGTATAACAAAGCGTGGCATATGTACATTACAGCTGACTCTTCATTGCTTTTGCTTGTCCTGTAATCCGTAATCCACCCGGCAGCCAGATAGCAGATAAGGAGACCCGCCAGAACTGCAAGCAAAACTTTAATCTGTTTTTTCTTTCTCATAACTCTACCTTTTTCTTCTCTTCATCCATGAAACGAAACCAAGAATCATCACAGCTATCGGTATAATGAATATAATGAGTATGCTGAATAATCCCGGATGTGATGGTGTATTGTACTGTGTTTCCAGACTCTTGGCCTCGATTGCCACGTTGTTTTCGCTTCCTCCTATTGGAGTGGTTACCGCATTCATGAACAACGTGTTGTTATCAAGGCCGGTGAAGGAACCGGTTAAGCTTTCGTCAATAAGTGATGACGAACCAAATACAGTAAGTGTACCCGTTACAACATCACCGGAGTCGCTGTCCGAATCGTCACCATCGGAATCCTCAGTCTCCGATGCCGTATAGGTCGCCTGTGCACCTACAGCAAAAGTGCCCTCCTCTACAAGCGACAGATATACTTCCTCAAGACTTGGCTTCTGCCTGTACATTGATATAAGGGGTACAGATTCTCCTGCAAAGGCACGAAAAATTCTTTCTCTAAGATTTTCATCACTCGGCTCTATTGTGATTCTGCTTGTGCCGGCGGACTCGTCTTCTATCGTTTCCATAGACGCATTTCTAATGCCCCATACTTTATCAAGTATCAGCATCGCCCTCTCAGGTCTGCATCGAACCTCCAGGATTACCGCATCGCTGCTGCAGTATTTGGCCCCAAAAACCCATATATCCTGCCTTTGTCAATTGTGAAGGACACGTCG
>JBJESQ010000013.1:0-12010 GCA_051882875.1 Lentihominibacter sp.
GCAAGACTTTGACGCTTTTTTCTTCATTCTAACTGTCAAAGATGGGATTATACAATCAAAACCGATTCAATGCAAGGAGTTTTTTATGTGCTTTAATCAGCCCGGCGGCCAGGTAAGCTTTCTCTTTCCTAAAATATGCAGATGCAGATGCTGAACAGTCTGTAATCCGTCCTCGCCGCAGTTTATTACAACTCTGTAGCCGTTCTCAAGCCCAAGCTGTGCCGCAACATCCTTTATCTTCAGCATCATGTATGAAAGAATCTCTGCATCCTCATCCTTAACATCATCTATCGAAGGAATGTGCTTCTTCGGAATCATCAGGCAGTGCACCGGTGCCTGAGGATCAATGTCGTGAAAGCAGAAGACTTTATCATCTTCATATACCTTGTTGGAAGGAATTTCACCTTCAATAATTTTGCAGAACAAACAATCGCTCATAGTCTCACTTCCTTTCGCATTTTTTCATGAGTGAATTATAACACAACAATGCCTGTCATGCCATCTCTGAATAATTCCTCCAGTCTCACCTGAACAAAACTATTCAGCTCATGTTTATCACTGTAAGGAATATATGTGCGAATGTAATTCCCCGTATAGCCGGTAATGTACTTTCCGTCCTGAGTCACATCCTCAAGAAGAACCTGCTGGGTCCTCCCCCGGCGTGCCTCCTCAAGATTCATCCTGAAAAATGCTTCTGAAGCCTCCCGGGCAATTTTCTGAAGTCTGTCGGATCTGTCGTTTTTCACCTGAGGTGAAATCTGCCCCGGCATTTCTGCAGCCTTTGTTCCCGGCCTTTTGGAATATTTGAAAACATGTGTTTTGCAGAATCCACAATGGGCTGCAAGTTTGCAGCTGTCCTCGAAATCCCTTTCGGTTTCACCGGGGAACCCCACAATTATGTCTGTGGAGAGTCCGTAACATGGGTCGAAGCTGCAGAGAGTCTTCACCAGATCCATATATCCTTCCCTGTCGTAGGGTCTGTTCATTGCAGCAAGTACACTGTCGCTTCCGCTCTGAGCACTCATGTGCAGATGTCTGCAGAGCTTATCAAATCTGAAAAGCTTTTTGACATATTCGGAATTCACAACAGCAGGCTCCAGGCTTGAGAGTCTTATTCTGAAATCTCCGGGAAGACTGTTTATCATCTCCAGCACAGGTTCCAGACCAAACTCCTCCGGATTATGCTCCATTCCGTAAAGAGCCGTATTAATTCCCGTCAATACCAGTTCTTTATATCCTGCGGCTATCAGCCTCTCAGCCTCGTCCTTTATATTATCAAGAGATCTGCTTCTCACCGGCCCCCGCGCATACGGTATAACGCAGTATGAACAGAACCTGTTGCAGCCCTCCTGTATCTTTATATAAGCTCTTGTCCTACTATCAGTACTTGCAACAGGGCCCATTTCCACAAACTCATCAAGACAGCCTCCCGCTGCTGCAGAAATGCCGTCAATATAGTCCGGTATTTTGTGCTTTTCCCCTGTACCGGCTATTATGTCAACCCCGTCAATCTCAGCCACTTCCCGGGGATTTATCTGGGCATAGCATCCGGTTACAGCAACAATAGCGTCAGGATTCACCTTCTTCATACGCCTGATATACTGCCTGGATTTCCTGTCAGCAACGGCTGTAACCGTACAGGTGTTGATTACATAAACATCGGCGAACTCAAGCTCGCCGACGATTTCATATCCTCGCTCACGGAAGATTTTTTTCATGGCCTCCGTCTCGTATTGATTCACCTTGCATCCCAGGGTATGGAATGCGGCCTTTCTGTTTTCGCTGTTCATATTATTTCCCATGTTTTCCCTTATTACAGCTCCAGTTCGTACATGATCATGGCAACGGCCGCCATTCCGGCGGTTTCCGTTCTCAGTATTCTTCTGCCAAGTGAAACGGATTTTCCCCCGTGACTGACTATTTCTCGAGCCTCTTCCTCAGAAAAACCTCCCTCGGGGCCGATAATAACAGCAATTCTCTCCAGGACATTTCCGGTTATTTCAGCATACAGCGGATTAGCAGCGGCCAGAAGCTCTTCCTTGATGGTTGTGCCCTTCTCATTCTCATACGGGAAAAGCACAAGATCGTAATCATCAAAGAGCCCGTAAACATCGTTCATTTTCAAGGGATCTGAAACCTCCGGCACTATTCCTCTCCTGCACTGCTTAACCGCCTCAGCAGAAACCTTGTTCCAGCGCTGAACCTTCTTCCCGAAATTCCCCCTGTCCACAACAACTGTCCTGTCCATGAAGACAGGAACAATCTCCTTAACACCAAGCTCTACGCACTTCTGGACTATCGTTTCCATCTTTCCCTGCTTGGGAATTCCCTGAAATAGTGTAATCTCAATATCAGGCTCTCCTGAAAAAGACTGCTTGTCCAGTATTTCAAGCTGAGCCTCTGTCTCGCTCAGGGATGTTATTCTGGCACGGTATTCCCACTCCACAGTATCGGAAACGTCAACCTCGTCTCCCTCACTGAGCCGCAAAACCCTCATCATGTGATGAAGGTCCTCCGGTTTATCTATTATTATTGCTTTCTGCCCGATATTCTCAGGGCCTGTAAAAAATCTGCTCATTAAAACAATCCAAGAAACTTTCTTCTGGCCTTTGCGACAATTGCACACCACTCACCATCTTCAGGAATATCAACAATGTCAAATCCAGCCTTCTTTATAGCCTCAGCAACCTGGTCTCTTTTCTCCAGAAGTATACCGGAAGAAATAAACAGCCCATCCTTATTCAGGTGCTTTCTGGCACTTGGAGCCAATTCCATAACGAGATTGTGCATAAGATTTGCCACAATTATATCTGCTTTGAAGCTGACACCATCAATGAGATTTCCCTCCTGAACTGTCACCTTCTCAGATACTCCGTTAAGTTCAACATTTTCCCTGGCAACCTTAACCGCATCCGGATCGATTTCGATTCCCAGAACGCAGTCACATCCCAGAAGTGCTCCGCATATGGAAAGTATTCCTGAACCGCAGCCCACATCCATTACTTTCATGTCTTCTGTCAGATACTTCTCCAGCATTTTCATGCAAAGGCCGGTAGTTTCATGTGTTCCTGTTCCGAACGCCATGCCTGGATCGATTTGAAGAACCTTCTCTCCCGCCTTTGGAGAATACTCCTCCCAGGTGGGCTTCACAACGATGCTATCTGTTACCTTAACAGGCTTGAAGTGTTCCTTCCAAGCGTCCTGCCACCCGTCATCAACCGGGATTTCCTCTGCATAGAGGCGTCCGAAATCAACATTTTCGCCGAATTCACGATACTGCTCGTCTGCCTTGAGCATCATCAGCTTTACCTTTATCTCGGAAATCAGCTTCCTGTTCTCCTCCGTATCTTCAAAGTATGCCGATAGAGTCGGCTCTCTGCGGGAGTTTGCCTTGAGGCTTTCATCAACGTAATCCCAGTCATACTGATGCTCCTTGTTCATTATCTCATCCAGATCGGCCGGATCGTCTATTGCCACCTGGTCAATCCCCATACTTAACAGAAGCTGTGTTACTGCTTCAATTCCCTGTCTTGTTGCATGTACTTTTAATTCTCTGTATTTCATTTATGAGAAAAACTCCTTTATTGAATCCAGGAAGCCGGCTTTCTTGGAATAGCATTCGCTTCCTACTGCTTTACCCATTGATGCAATGGCTGACTTCTGCTTTTTGTTCAGCTTCGTAGGAACCTCCAGTAATACCTTCACATAGAGATCTCCCTTTCTGCTCGATCTGAGACTCTTGATGCCTTTGCCCTTAAGTCTGAATACTGTTCCCGGCTGTGTTCCTGCAGGAACCTTGTATTTTATCTTCTCCTCAAGGGTCGGTACCGTAATCTCATCTCCCAGTGCTGCCTGTTCGAATGAAATCGGTATTTCCAGCCACAAATCTGTTCCCCTGCGTTCAAAGAGCTTATGCGGCTTAACGCTGAGAACTATGTAGAGATCCCCGTCCGGACCTCCGTTTATTCCCGGTTCACCCTGACCCCTGATAGGAATTACAGAATCGTTGTCAACTCCTGCAGGAATGGTAACAGAAATGGTAACGGTATCTCTCACCCGTCCGGTTCCGCCGCAGTCGCTGCATGGATGCTCGTTTATTTCTCCGCTGCCTCCGCAGTCAGGACATGGAGAAACACTCATGAACGCTCCCAGAGGTGTCTGCTGCTGGGTTCTGATTTCTCCTGTTCCGCCGCATCTCGGACAGGACTTCTTTGACGTGCCCGGCTCTGCTCCCGTTCCGTCGCATTTCCTGCACTTCACATATTTGGTGAGCTTAATCTGCTTCTTTGTTCCGAATGCAGCCTCCTCAAATGTAATGGTCATGGATTTCTGAATATCGCTTCCCTTGCGGGCTGCATTTCTCTTCCCCTGACTTCCTCCGAAGCCGCCGCCGAAACCTCCGAAGCCGCCGCCAAAGGCACCACCGAACATGTTCATGATATCCTCAAAACCACCAAAGCCTCCGAAGCCGCCGCCTGCAAAGCTGTTAGGATCCACACCTGCATGACCGAACTTGTCGTACTTAGCCTTCTGTTCCGGATCAGACAGGCATGCATATGCTTCATTTATTTCTTTAAATTTTTCCTCAGCCTCTTTGTTGTCCGGGTTCTTATCGGGATGATACTTCATGGCCAGTTTCCTGAATGCCTTTTTTATCTCATCATCACTTGCTCCCTTTTTAAGGCCAAGGACCTCATAATAATCTCTTTTTTCTGCCATCTTCTTCTCTTAACCTCGTTTCAGTAATTCACAAAATGTGTCAAGGGGACTTTCTCCCCCTGACACACGTGTTAGCCAAATATGTTATTATCTGAACGATTTGGAATTGCTGCTATTTATCGTCATCAACAACTTCGAAATCAGCGTCAACAACATTATCATCTCCGCCTGCAGCGGCACCGCCTGCAGTTCCTGCAGCGCCTGCTCCCGGACCGCCTGCAAATCCGCCGGCCATGTCAGGGCCTGCACCCTGGGCTCCCTGAGCCTGCTGATACATCTTCGCGGAAATTGTGTGGAACTTCTCTGTAAGAGCTTCAGTTTTAGCCTTGATATCATCGATATTGTTGGCGTTAAGTGCACTCTGCAGAGCATCCTTGGCACCATTGATGTCAGCTTTCTCTTCATCCGAAAGAGCTGAATCAAGTTCCTTCACGTTCTTCTCTGTTTCATAAATCAGAGTCTCAGCCTGGTTCTTAACCTCTACTTCTTCTTTTCTCTTCTTGTCCTCTTCGGCAAACTTCTCTGCTTCCTTAACCTTGGCATTTATTTCCTCGTCGGACAGCTTTGTTGATGAAGTAATTGTGATATTCTGTGACTTGCCTGTGCCCAGATCCTTCGCACTTACGTTAACGATGCCGTTTGCATCGATATCGAATGTAACTTCAATCTGAGGAACTCCACGAGGTGCAGGAGGAATTCCTGTAAGCTGGAATCTTCCCAGAGTTGTGTTGCCTGCAGCCATGTCTCTTTCACCCTGCATTACGTGAATGTCAACAGCCGGCTGGTTGTCTGCAGCAGTTGAGAATATCTGACTCTTCTTTGTAGGAATTGTAGTGTTTCTCTCAATCAGCTTAGTAGCAACGCCTCCCAGTGTCTCTATAGACAGTGAAAGCGGTGTTACATCCAGCAGCAGGATGTCTGATCCCATGCTTTCGTCGCCTTTGAGGATTCCGCCCTGAATTGCAGCACCCATTGCTACACACTCATCCGGGTTGATTCCCTTGAACGGTTCCTTGCCTGTAACTCTCTTAACAGCTTCCTGTACTGCAGGAATTCTTGTTGATCCGCCAACCAGGATAACCTTGTCAATATCGCTGTTTGTAACCTCAGCGTCAGCCATAGCCTTCTTCATCGGTTCAATAGTTCTGTCAACAAGCTTTGATGTCAGCTGATCGAACTTGGCTCTTGTGATGTCCATGTTCATGTGAAGCGGACCCGCTTCGCTTACAGTAATGAACGGAAGATTGATATTTGTTGTCTGAGCGCTTGAAAGCTCCTTCTTTGCCTTCTCAGCAGCTTCCTTCAGTCTCTGCATTGCCATCTTGTCATTTCTCAAATCAATTCCGTTTTCCTGTGAGAAGCTGTCAGCCATAAAGTTCAGCAGTGCTTCGTCAAAGTCATCACCGCCGAGCTTGGTGTCGCCGTTTGTTGCCAGTACTTCCAGAACGCCGTCGCCCAGTTCGAGAATTGAAACGTCGAATGTACCGCCGCCCAGGTCGTATACCAGAATCTTCTGGGCATGCTCAGCCTTGTCAATTCCGTATGCCAGTGAAGCCGCAGTAGGCTCGTTGATGATTCTCAGAACATCAAGACCTGCAATTTTACCTGCATCCTTTGTTGCCTGCTTCTGGCTGTCTGTGAAATAAGCCGGTACAGTGATGACAGCTTCCGATACAGCTTCTCCCAGGTAGCTCTCTGCATCTGCCTTGAGCTTCGAAAGAATCATGGCACTGATATCCTGAGGTGTGTATTTCTTGTCATCAATTGATACTTCATAGGCTTCACCCATATGTCTCTTTATTGATGAAATAGTTCTGTCAGGATTGGTGATTGCCTGTCTCTTAGCTGTTTCTCCCACCAGTCTTTCGCCGTTCTTGGCAAAGCCAACAACTGACGGAGTAGTTCTCATGCCTTCTGAATTTGTGATTACTGTAGGCTCTCCACCTTCTACAACAGCAACACACGAATTTGTTGTTCCTAAATCGATTCCTATTACTTTACCCATCGTGTTTCCCTCCTTAGTTTGCTACTTTAACCATTGACGGTCTTATTACCTTGCCGTTCAATGTGTATCCTTTCTGCATTACTCCACTGACCATACCGCTTTCATACTCGTCAGTGTCCTCTGTCATTACCGCGTTGTGATGCTGAGGATTAAACTCCTCGCCCAGCGCCGGTATCTCCGCCAGGCCCGACTTCTCCAGCACATCGCCCAGCTGCTTGAAAATCATCTCGATGCCTTCCTTGAAGCCGTCGCCTCCATCATGCTCCAGAGCTCTCTCGAAGTTGTCCAGAACATTGAGCAGCTCGTTCATGATGTTCTCATTGGCATAAGCATAGAGATCCTTTTTCTCTTTCTCAACCCTTTTCTTGTAGTTCTGGAAGTCTGCCATTAGTCTGAGATACTTGGTGTTCTCATCCTCAACGGGCTCATCCTTCCCCTCTTCTTTAATCTCTTCCTTTTCCTCTTTTACCTCCTTCTCGTTTTTATCACATGAATCCCCGGCGGTGTCATCCGCTTTGGGCTCCTCATTGATTTCTTCTCTTATTTCCTCTTTAGTCTTATCTGTCACCATCGTCTCCCTCCGTCAGCCTAAATGCCTTGCTGATATTATCTGTAAGGTACTCAACCACAGATGTCACCTCATCGTATTTCATTCTTGTAGGCCCAATAACACCCAGTTTACCTACCATCTTGCCGTCAACATGATATGTTGCCGTAATTACGCTGCAGTCAGAAAGGTATTCCTCCTGATTCTCACCGCCGATTGTAATCATTATTCCGTCATCCCTTGAGCTGAGCTTTCTTGTCATATCAGACTTTCGGCTCACCATCTCAAAGAAGTTTCTGGCCTTATCAATATCATTATATTCAGGAAGAGCAAATATGTTTGTAAGCCCGTCCATGTACAGATTCACATTCAGCATATCCTCCAGAGTTTTCACAAAGCTCGGTGCAATCGAATTCTCGAACATTGCCATTGCTTCGGCATCTTCCTTGAAGGTCTTGATAATGTCAATCGTAAGTGCCTCGCTCAAAGTCTTCCCTCTGAAGTTGTAAGTCATGTTCTTGGCCAGTATCCTCAAAGTTTCCTCGCTGGCCGGTTTCTGAAGCCGCACAGCCGTATTGCTCACCTTGCCGCTTTCTGATACAAGCATCAGCACGACAGTACTCTCATCCACAGGAAGCAGGTTGATATATTTCAGCTTGTCCTGCTCCTTTCCCGGTGAAAGTGCAAAAGCAGTAAGATTCGTAATCTCCGATAGCACATGAGCTGCCCTTTCAATGAGATTCTCCAGCTCATTTACATTATCGTAGAGCCCTCTGGCAATTGCATCCTTCTTCTCCTGAGACAATTCCTTCCTGCTCATCATCTCATTGACGTATAGCCTGTAAGCCTTCTCGGAAGGCACCCGTCCTGAGGATGTATGAGGATGTGTCAGATACCCCATCTCCTCCAGATCGGACATCTCGTTTCGAATTGTCGCAGGACTGCCCAGCTCATAATTCTTGGAAATCGTCCTCGAGCCCACCGGCTCTGCAGTTCTTACGAAATCAGCGATGACGGCCTGCAATATTTTTAGTTTTCTTTCTGTTAAATCCATTGCTTGCCCCCTTGTTATTAGCACTCTTTAGATGCGAGTGCTAACTTCTATAGATAAAGTACCACTGTGCGGTCATTGTGTCAACACTTTTTTCAAAAAAAATGACAAAAGTCCCATTGCTTTTGTCATCTTCTCACAAATACTCCGCCTTTGAAGAGATAGATATATGATTCAGAAACTTCCATACCGGTAGCTCCCTCAAGAGCCTTAGCATAAAGCGCAAGCTGACGGCTGTAGTCCATCGTCACATCCTCAGCAGTACGTCCTGCCAGAGAGCTGTTCTTGTAATCAATCAGCACAAGCTTCCCATCCTCTTCAAAACAGCAGTCAATAATACCCTGAACAATGATTCTCTCGCCTTCCAGCTCCCCTTCGGCTATGAATTCCCGTTCCTTAAAAAGCTTTCCCTTCTTTTCAGCCCGGGCGCATCGTCTGCCTATCTCCGTGTCAAAGAATGCACTGATGCTGTCAATCTTTATTTCATCATATTCCTCCGGGAGAATCGTCTCATCCGCCAGAAGATTGTCTGCAACAGACTGAATGTATTGCCTTCCCTCTTCCACTGCTCTGGTAAAGCTTGCCTTTTCCATTATAAGATGTACCACGGTTCCTATCTGTGCCGCTGAAAGCCCTGCATCTTTGATCTCAGGGCTGAAAGCAGCCACCGGAATCTCCGCAGCCTCATGGCTTCTGTTTAGCTCGGAAACGGAATATTTCTGCTTAACACCATGACCTGTATCACTTGAGTATCTGAAGCCGAGCCTCCGGTTTATATGCTCCCGGGATTTACTGTTATAATCTGCAGACGCTGCCTTTGCATCAAGGGCCGCCAGGGATTCTTCCCTTGTTGAATACTCTCCATGCTCAGGAGAAAGTTCCGCGTGTTCAACTATTCTCACCTCACTTCGCTCCGATAGCGGTCCGTAAAGCATTGAAAGGTATGAATCAGTCGACACATCCTTATCAAGGGCGCTGCCGTCCTTCACTGTTCCCACTATTTCCAGACCGTCCTTGGCTCTGGTGAGGGCTACATACAGTATTCGTATTTCCTCCTCCAGGGATTCTTCCGCCAGTCTGTTTTCGATGAGTTTCTGGAGAAATGTTCTGCGGTGCCAGTGATACTCGGTATTAACCACCGGAAGTCCAATTCCGAATTTCCTGTGAATGTTTATTCTATGCCTGCTGCCCTTTCCCGTAATCTTTCCGGCGGCATTGGCCAATATCACAACAGGAAACTCCAGGCCTTTGCTCTTGTGTACACTCATTACTCTGACCACATTTTCCTGTTCTCCGATAATCTTTGCCTCTGCTTCAGTCTGACCTGTGTCCTTCATGGCCTCCACATACCTGAGAAATCCGAATAGTCCGCCGTGGCTTATTCGCTCATAATCGGCTGCTTTGTCCACAATAAGGCGAAGATTTGATATACGCTGATTCCCCATGGGCAGTCCGCTGCAGTATTCGTAATACCCTGTATCATACAGGATGGTTTCCATCAGTTCCTCAAGGGGTGCAGTTCTGCTTTTTTCCTTCCACAGAGCCACAGTCTCAATCATGTTCACAATCTTTTGTTTTACTGATTCCTTAGAGCCATGGTCAATGTACTCCATTACAGCACTGTGGAAGCTGCCTTCTCTGCCTTCAATTCTTATCTGAGCCAGTTCCCCTGCCTTGAATCCGAACACAACCGACTTCATTGCCGATATTAGAGGAATATCCTGTCTCATGTTGATGATAATCCGCAGCAGATTAAGAAAAACCCCCACCTCTACTGTTTCGAAATACTTGCCGCTTCCCTCACCGTATGCGTCTATGCCTTCATTTATTAGGTATCTTTCAATATTCTCAACCGTTCTGTTGCTGCGGGCTATTACGGCAAAATCTCTGAGCATTAGGGGTCTCTCAACACTCTTCTTCGAATCGAATATGGTCTGACCCAGTCTCTCTTTTATTATCTCCGCTATTACCCTGGCTTCGGCATCAGCCTTGCCCGGTGCATCCTCTCCCAGTTCCTCACGGTTTATTATATGAAGTCCGGCGGGAAAACCTGTATGCTCATCCCCTGCGGTGCAGTTCAGTTCGGCATCACTGTCATATCCCTCCATCACCCGGCTGAACACGTCATTAATCGGCTCGGTCACGTATTTCTTGCTTCTGTAATTTCTGTTGAGACTGATGAGAATGCTTTTTTCACCGTCACTTCTGTACCGATTTGCCTTCTCCACGAAAAGTTCCGGCTCTGCAAGTCTGAATTTGTATATGCACTGCTTAACATCTCCAACCATAAACAGATTGTCGTCCCTTGCAATTCTACCTATTATAACCTCCTGGAGATAGTTGCTGTCCTGATACTCATCTATGAAAATGTAGTCGAATTTCTCTCTCAGCTCATCAGCAGCACTGCCGGTATTGAGAATATCAAGAGCCAGGTGCATTATATCGTCAAAGTCAACAACCTTCTCCCTTGTCTTCATGCCCTTGAATACTTCCACAAATTCCTCAATAAGTCCTATATAATAGAGTGTGTCGGTATATACCTCCTTCATCTCCCTGTCAGCAAGTCCGAAATCAGTTGTCAGCAGTTCTTTGGCTCTGTCAACACCGGCCTTTCCCTTCTTGCGCTTTACCTCGAAGGCTTCCTTGTCCTCATCCTCAACGCCTTCTTTCTTGAAGGCCTGGCTTCTTAGTTTGATTGATGCTATAAGGCCGGCCAGCTCAGAAAGGGCATTCTTTATTGCTTCTTCATCCCCTGTCAGTCGATCACATGCCGCCCTCCACAGACTGTCTATGGAATCAGCGTTTTCCATTGCAATGCGGTAGTTGTCCGGCATTCTTTCCGGATCCAGAGTCTCAGCCGCCTGTCTGTAATATTCAGCAGCCCTCAAAAGTTCCTTTTTAACCTCCTCTGCCAGAAAACCGAAGGCTTTCAGCCGTATCATAGGGCTTTCGGAATTGAGAATCTCAGCTTTCTCCCTTGCCCATTCCATGTAGTCGGGGATACTAACCAGATTTCTGTATGTATCAAGAATGTTTTCCTTAAAACCTCCGTCCCCCTTGGCTCCGCTGTACTTGAGAATAAACTCCCGAAACTCAGGGGTGTCCTCCTCATATCGTCTGTTGAAAACTTCATCCAGTGCCCGGTTTTTTAATATGGACATCTGAACCTCATCACCGATTCCGAAGCCGGGCTCAAGGTCCGTAAGATAGAAGTACTGTCTTATTACATCTGATGCAAAGGAATGAAATGTTCCGATGGAAGCCATTGGAAGCTTCCTCAGCTGATCCGCCAGATGCTTCCTGTCGGCTCCGGGCTTTTTCATCTCTATTCGTATTGCCGTCTCCAGCCGCTGTTTCATCTCCGAAGCAGCGGCCTTAGTAAATGTAGTAATGAGGAAGCGGTCAATATCCGCTCCCTCATGGAGTACAAGATTTATTATCCTCTCAACAAGCACAGTTGTCTTACCTGAGCCTGCCGCTGCAGATACCAGAATGTTTTTTCCGGTTGTTTCAATAGCTTCCTTCTGTTCTCTCGTCCAGTTCATATTATTTCCTTTAAAGGGATGCACCCAGTGCCGTACACTCTGCAGGCTTAGCCTGTAATCTGTTCCATATCATCCTGCTGAATGCATCTTGGTTTGTTATTTATATGAGAGGTTTTCCCGTCATTTCCGGCGGGATTTCCAGG
>JBJESQ010000013.1:12110-17457 GCA_051882875.1 Lentihominibacter sp.
TTGGTTTGTTATTTATATGAGAGGTTTTCCCGTCATTTCCGGCGGGATTTCCAGGTTCATCATTTTCAGCAGAGTGGGAGCGATATCGCAAAGTCTGCCCCCGTCTCTGAGTTTCTTCGGATCCGAAGAAATGTTCACCAGAGGAACATCGTTAAGGGAATGGGCCGTCATAGGGCTTCCGTCATCGCTAAGCATTGCATCGGCATTACCGTGATCCGCTGTAAGTAAAATCTGTCCTCCCTTTCCCAGGACCCTGTCAACAATCCTCGGAACACACTTATCTAGGGTTTCAATCGCCTTAACCGCTGCCTCCATTACTCCCGTATGTCCCACCATGTCCGCGTTGGCAAAATTGAGAACTATCAGGTCGTACATATCGCTGTCTATGGCCTCAATAACCCTGTCGGTAACCTCAGGTGCACTCATTTCAGGCTTCATGTCATATGTGGCAACGTCCGGTGACGGAATGAGAATTCTGTCTTCGTTCTTCTCCGGTTCCTCCACACCACCGTTGAAGAAGAATGTAACATGTGCATACTTCTCGGTTTCGGCTATGCGAAGCTGTTTCATTCCCAGCTTCGAAATGTATACTCCCAGGGTATTCTCAGGCGTTTCCGGTGGATATGCCAGGGTCACATTCGGCATCTCACTATCATACTGTGTCATACAGACATAGCATATATCACTGACCTTTTTCTTTCTGTCAAATCCCATTGTATCAAAATCAGAGTCCATAAAAGCTCTCGTAATCTCTCTGGCTCTGTCAGGTCTGAAATTGAACATGATTATGGAATCCCCGTCATTAACAAAGCCGTCGGCATATTCACCATCGCCCTTAACGACTGTAGGCAGAACAAACTCATCGTTCTCATCCCTGTCGTAGGCCAGCTGTATAGCCTCCTGCCCCGTGGCGGCATGGATTCCCTCTCCACAGGTCATGGCATCATATGCCTTCTCGAGTCTATCCCATCGCTTGTCCCTGTCCATGGCGTAATATCTGCCGCTGACAACCCCGATTTTTCCCAGCCCTTTCTCTTTCATGTGTTCTGTCAGGATGTCCATGTATTTCATGGCACACCTCGGTGGAACATCACGTCCATCCAGGAAGCAGTGTACCACCAGCTTCTCCACTCCCTTCATCTGTGCCAGATCAATTAGCGCCAGCAGATGTGATATGTGGCTGTGTACGCCTCCGTCAGAGAGCAGCCCCTGAAGATGAAGAGTAGAGTTGTTCTTCTTAACGTGGTCTATTGCCTTTGCGAAGGCGCTGTTCTCGAAGAAATCTCCATCCTGTATTGACTTTGTTATCATGGTGAGATCCTGATAAACGATTCTTCCGGCGCCGATGTTCAGATGACCAACCTCGGAGTTGCCCATCTGACCCTGGGGAAGTCCCACATCCAGACCGCAGGCCTTAAGTGTTGTGCCCGGGTATTTGTCAAAAATAGCATCCAGTCCGGGCTTTGATGCCATTGCTATGGCGTTTCCCTCCCGGCTGGGGTTTATTCCGTATCCGTCGAGAATCATAAGCATTGTCGGTCTTTTGAATTCAGTCATTTCATTTCCTCCTAAGATGAAATCATTATACCACAAAACCTGATAATAAAAAGAGTCCGGCATTAGCCGAACTCTTGAAGGTTCTGTGATTTACAGCAGATCTTTTCTCGTAAGATTTATTCTTCCCTGGGAATCAATTTCCGTAACCTTAACAGTCACTTCGTCTCCAACGTTAAGAACATCTTCTACCTTGTCTATTCTTTCCTTAGCAATCTTGCTGATGTGAACAAGACCTTCCTTGCCAGGAAGAATCTCTACAAAAGCTCCGAAGTTCATGATTCTCGTTACCTTGCCTGTGTAGATTTCACCCGGTTCAGGAACCTTGACAAGGTTCTCAATTTCCTTCTTGGCAGCCTCCAGGCTGTCTCCGTCAGGGGAAGCGATGAATACGGTTCCTTCATCATTGATGTCAATCTTAACGCCTGTTCTGTCGATGATTCCGTTAATTGTCTCTCCGCCCTTGCCTATTACCACTCTAATCTGATCAGGATCAATCTGCATAGTCAGGATTCTCGGTGCATATGGCGACAGTTCCTTATTCGGTTCAGGAATGTCCTCAAGCATTGCTTCCATGATGTGCATTCTGCCGGCTCTTGCCTGAGCCAGGGCCTGCTGAAGAATTTCTCTTGAAAGACCGTGAACCTTGATATCCATCTGGATGGCTGTAACACCCTTGGCCGTACCTGTTACCTTGAAGTCCATGTCACCCAGGAAGTCTTCCATTCCCTGAATATCGGAGAGAATGGCCATCTTGGATGATCCGTCCTCCTCTACTCTTTCGATGAGTCCCATTGCAATTCCGGCAACAGGAGCCTTGATAGGAACACCTGCATCCATAAGGGCCAGACATGATCCGCAAGTTGATCCCATTGATGTTGAGCCGTTTGAGGACAGAACTTCAGATACGACTCTTATTGCATAAGGGAATTCCTCTTCACTTGGCAGTACCGGTATGAGAGCTCTCTCAGCCAGTGCACCGTGACCGATTTCTCTTCTGCCCGGGCTCTTCATTCTTCCTGCTTCACCAACTGAGTAAGGCGGGAAGTTGTAATGATGCATGTATCTCTTCTCTGTCTGCTCGGTAATGCCGTCTATGGTCTGCTTCTCTGAGAGAAGGCCCAGGGTGCAGATTGAAAGAACCTGTGTCTGACCTCTCTTGAAGAGACCGGAACCGTGAGTTCTCGGCAAAACGCCGTGATCAATCCACAGCGGTCTGATTTCATCAAGTTTACGGTTATCCGGACGAACACCCTCATCCAGAATCATTCTTCTCACCTGTTCCTTTGTTATATTGTAGAGAACGCTGTTAATGTCCTTGGTGTTGTCAGGATAGATCTCCGCAAAGTATTCCTTTGCCTCAGCTTCTACAGCATCCATGTTTTCCTGTCTTTCCAGCTTATCGTAAGTCTGGATGGCAGCTCTCATCTTGTCTTCGGCATAGTTTCTTACTGCAGCATCGATGTCTTCAGGAACCTTGTAAAGTTCAATATCCATCTTAGGCTTGCCCACCTCTGCCACAATCTGTTCGATGAACTCAACAATCTTTTTGATTTCCTCGTGGGCAAACATTATTGCATCCAGCATAATCTCTTCGGGGATTTCCTGGGCGCCGGCTTCAACCATCATGATAGCGTCCTTTGTTCCCGCAACCGTCATATGCATTTTGCTCTCTGCTCTCTGAGCTTCTGAGGGATTGATTACAAACTGATCGTCAATCATTCCCACAACTACTGAACCTGTTGGTCCTTCCCACGGAATATCTGAAATGGAAAGTGCAATTGATGATCCAATCATTGCAGCGATTTCGCTTGGAGCATCGTTGTCAACACACATTACTGTTGCAACCACCTGCACATCATTATAGAAACCCTTAGGAAAAAGAGGTCTTAACGGTCTGTCCATAAGTCTGGAGCAGAGAACTGCTCTCTCACTTGGCCTTCCTTCTCTCTTGATAAATCCTCCCGGAATTTTGCCGGCAGCATACATTTTTTCTTCATAGTCGCATGAAAGCGGGAAGAAATCGATGTCCGGTCTCGGTTCCTTTGATGCGCATGCTGTAACATTTACAACAGTATCTCCATACTTTACCCATGCCTGTCCGTTAGCCAGCTCACAAACCTTGCCTATTTCTACTTCCAGCAGTTTGCCGCCTATGGCTGTTCTAAATGTCTTGTAATCTTCATACTTCATAATTTACAACTACCTCCTGTAAATTTAACTACCCTGCCGCCTTGCAGCGGCTGAAAATGCCGATTGTTTCGGCTTCATATAAACGATAAAAGGCGGGTGCATCATTGCCCCGCCAATTATTATCATTTCTTACTTTCTGAGTCCCAGTCTAGCAATCAGTGCTCTGTATCTTTCCAGGTCATTCTCCTTCAGATATGCAAGAAGGTTTCTTCTCTTACCTACCATCTTCAGAAGTCCTCTTCTTGAATGGTGATCCTTGTGGTTAGCCTTGAGATGTTCGTTCAGGTCATTGATTCTGTATGTGAGAATTGCTACCTGAACCTCCGGGGAACCTGTGTCGCCTTCCTTAAGCTGATACTCTTTGATGATTTCTGCTTTTTTTTCTTTTGTAATCATTTTTTATCCTCCTTATTTTCATCCGCCTGAAGCTGAGCTGCCGTCGGAGAGTCGGCTGACTCGGCAACAGGTATAATCATGCCAAATGATTGTACCATTCTCCGGTCTCTTTGGCAAGGATTTTAATAAATGTTTATCGAATTTACGGAATTTATCTCTCCAGTTCAATTACTCTCAGCATATCCGAGAAAACACCGTATGCAGTCTGCATAATCTCAGGTTCGTGCTCGACAATTGATACTGTTTTCATCAAATCCGTTGTTATGGATACCACAGAGGTTGTACTGTTCACTGATGCCAGCATATGGGTTCTCGGTATTTCCTCCGGCCTTACTGTCGCAATGACATTGCCCTTTTCGTCCCGGGTTCCCCGGCAGAGCAGCTTAATAACATTACCTCTTGCCTTTGCATCGGCAATATCTTCAACAGTTATGTCCTCAATTCCCATTCTCTCCACCTGATCCGGCGTGATTCCCGCATCCATGAGAACATTCAGCAGAGCCGTTATCTTGCCTGCCGCATCGTAACCTTCAATATCCATTGCGGGATCTGCCTCTATGAATCCCATGGCCCTGCCCCGCGCCATTATGTCATCCATCTTGCATCCCTTCTCCAGCTCTTCCAGTATGAAATTCGTGGTGCTGTTGAGAATGCCTGTCACCTCAGTAACCTTCGCCATCTTCAGAGTATGCTCCACAAGATTGAATACAGGAGTGCCGTCCATTACCACGGTCTCATAAAAGAATCCCACTCCGTTCTCCTCAGCCATGTCCCTGAGTTCCCTGAAGTACCGGGCTACAGGACCCTTGTTGGCGGTTATCCCGTGCTTTCCTCTATTCATTGCGCCCATGAGATGATCCGTAGCCGGTTGACCGGTTTCAATGTTGAGAGGAGACAGCTCCATAAGACAATCGTAATCCGCCTCACTTATTAGAGTGGAATGGTCCAACTCTGTAACCATACCGGCATCAAACCCGCCTGTTTCCTTAACGTCTTCAAGAACTTTCCGCAGATCTATACCCTCTCTGCAGTAAATATTGCCCTTTGAGGCGGTCGCTATAACAGTTACGATAACATCTCTTCCGTATTTCTCTTCTATTTCCTCGTGCTTGTCAAGCAGCATTTCACCAAAGGCCTGCCCGACATTGCCGAAGCCCATAAGGGCCAGTTTCAACTGTTTCATGCTTTCTCCCATACTATTAAA
>JBJESQ010000013.1:17557-38593 GCA_051882875.1 Lentihominibacter sp.
TAAGCAAAACAGGGAGGCCGAGCCTCCCTGAAGATAGTGGTCGGAGTATGGGGATTCGAACCCCAGGCCTCTTCGTCCCGAACGAAGCGCGCTACCAAGCTGCGCCATACTCCGAAGCCGTATAACAACGACTACAAGATATTAACACTTTATTCCACGCTTGTAAACCTAATACCGAAATAATTCAGTACAGATTTATTACATGTTTGTATCAGACCCCCGGAATCTATCTAAGCATGCCCTTTTCCCGGTGATATACCTTTGCCTCAATGCAATCGGAGGCAATCTGCGACTTAAGGGCGTCGATATCTTCGAATTTCTTCTCACCTCTGGTGTGTCTGATGAAATCCACGCTGATTGTTTTGCCGTAGACATCCTCGTTAAAATTGAAAATATGTGTCTCAATGTTCTTCTCGTATGTACCCACTGTAGGTTTTACTCCCACATTGGTAACAGAGGGACGTCTTATGCCGTCAATGGTGCACATCGTAATGTAGACACCGTTTGGAGGGGTTACCATTGTGTTGTCCACTGTAATGTTGCAGGTTGGGAAGCCTATGGTTCTTCCCAGCATGTTTCCCTTAACAATTTCTCCGCTTATGGAGTACATTCTGCCCATGAACCTGGTGCATTCCTCCATTCTTCCCTCCTGAATCAGCTTTCTTATGTATGTGCTGCTCACAACAATTCCGTCTATTTCAAATGGCTCCTGAACATGTATTCCGAAACCTCGTCTGATACCCTCCTTCATGAGCACCTCCGGATTGCCCTGTGCTCTGTATCCGAACCTGTAGTTGAAACCGCAGTAGGCCTCTCTGATATTAAATTTCTCCACGAGAATCTTTTCTATGAAATCCAGAGGGCTCATATTCAGAATTTCCTCAGTAAAAGGAATGTTAAACAGATAGTCAATACCCATACCCTCCAGAATCCGAACCTTTTCATCATGGTAAAGAATGTTCTTTACAGGCTCCACATTTTTCAGAAGGGTACTGGTATGGTTTGAAAATGTAAACACCGCACTTTTCAATCCGGCGGTTTCAGCTTCCTTCACTGTTCTGTTTATTATCTCCTGATGACCTCTGTGAACCCCGTCAAAATTCCCAAGAGCCACAACTGTCGGCTCAACTTTATTTATTTCATCAAGGCTGTTAAAAATCTTCATTTCCTGTTATATGCTAGTCTTACTTCTATCTCTGATCAATAAATACTTTATCCGCTTTCAGCAGTTTTTCTTTCCTGTCATGGTATCCTGTACCTAGGAATTCTCCCGTATCCCTCTGATACACTCTGTATATGCAGTCGTAGGCACGTCCCCTGGCATTTTCGGGAATTTTCCCCGTTCCTGCCCCTTTGCCTGTTTCCATAAGGGCACGAGAATCACACTCCTCTTCCACCTTGAGCTGATGCCATCTTATGCTGTTTCCTCTGCTGAAATAGACCGCCCTGTCTTCAGACATGGATACCCTGCCGAAGTGAACAAGAGGATAATCCGGCGGAAGCAGCAGCTTCTCAAGCTCATCCGCTGACATCTCCTTCACCTGTTCCGCTGTTACCTGTGCCATGGAAATATCAATGTTTCCCACCGCACTTCTCTGAAGACCGGTCATTGTGCATCCGCATCCCATAATCTCTCCCAGGTCCGCACATATGGTTCTTATATATGTTCCCTTGGAGCACATTACTTCAAAAGCAAACTCCCCTGCTTCCAAATCGGCATTCAGCAGTCTTATGCTTTTGACATAAGCCCTTCTGGGCTTAATTTCCGCCTCAGGCTCCCGATTGCTGTAGGCATATTCATAAAGTCTCCTGCCATTGATTCTCACTGCGCTGAACCTTGGCGGAAGCTGCATTATTTCTCCTTTGAAATTCTCAAGAGCCGAGGTTATATTCTCCAGGGTTATTGGCTTTTCCCGGCAAATGTCTCGCCAGCTTTTTTCCTGAATAACACTTCCCCATATGTCGAGGGTATCTGTGGTTATTCCAAGCTTAGCCCGGCAGACATATGTCTTGAAATCCAGATCCATATACTCCATTATCCGGGTTGCCTGCCCCACGAAAATGGGCAGAACCCCTGTTGCCATAGGATCCAGAGTTCCTCCATGCCCGACTTTTTTGATTCCCTTCACCCCCAGCGCTCTTCTGCATACGGCAACGCAGTCACTGGAGGTCCATTCCTGTGGTTTGTTTAATACTAAAATACCATCCTTCATCTATCTTCCCTGCAGCATGTCCCAGCTTTTTTCAAGCTGCTCCTTTAATGTCCTCCGGGCATCATCCATTGTTCCCTTAAAGGTGTATCCGGCAGCCTTCACATGGCCTCCTCCTCCGAAGAAGGAAGCAATATCCACAACATTTCCTGTTGATTTGGCCCTCAGGCTGCACTTCACCGTTCCCGGCTCCTTTTCCTTGAGAATAGCTGCAATTTCAACCTTTTCGATGTCCCTGAGGCAATCAATCGCAGTTTCCGCATGCTGATATTCAGCACCGCATTCCCTAAGCATTTCACCTGTTATGTAGCTCACTGCACATCTTCCATCCATGAGAAGTTCCATGTTCTCAAAGACCTTCATCTGAACATAAATCTCATGAATGTTCCTGTTCTGGAAGGCATTTACTATTATCAGGTTATGATCAATGCCCATTTCCATCAGATCGGCAGCCATTCTCAGGGTTTCGGCTGTGGTGTTTGAATACCTGAAATTTCCCGTGTCTGTGCTTAATCCTGTGTAAATGGCATTTCCCATCTGACGGGTCAGTTTCACATCACCGAATTCCTTAATCAGTTTGTAAATAATCCCTGCCGTTGCCGCCTCATTCTCATCAATGTAATAAAGCTCACCATAACCTTCAGCAGTCAAATGATGATCAATGCAGAGTTTCTTCCTGCCATCAAGGTAACGGGAAAGCCTCCCCGATATCCGGGAGTCACCGCTGCAGTCAACGCAAAGGCAGACATCCGGGTTTTTCATACACTCCCTGTCGGTGGTGCAGCATCCGTAATCCAGAAAATCTATATACTCCGGCAGGGGTTCACCCATGAGTACCCAGCATTCAGCACCAAGGCTTCTTACGGCAAGGCAAAGCCCCACGCATGAGCCTATGGCATCGCCATCTGCGTTATCGTGGGGAAACAGCAGAACACTGTCTGCTTCTCTTATTACCTCTGCAATTTCCTTTAATGTAGTATTAGCTTTCATGTCACCGCAGTTTGCTGATAATATCTTCTATATGTCTGCCGTATTCAAGAGAATGATCCACCTTGAAAATCAGCTCCGGCACATGCCTGAGTTTCAGCTCATGGCCTATCTCTTTTCGGATGAATCCCTTAGCCTTCTCAAATCCCTCAAGGACTTCCTCCTGATGCTTTGCTGCCTCCCCGGGATCATCGCTCATGTGGAGAGGTGAGAAATACACTGTCGCATAGCTGTTGTCGCCGCTTACCTCAACTGCGGTAATGCTTATCATGGAATTCAGTCTGGGATCTTTCAGACCATGAAGGAGCATGTCGCTGATTATTTTTCGTATTTCTTCACCTATTCTTCCCTGTCTGTATCCTTTTCCCATATTATTTTCTCGCTATTTCTTCCATAGTGAAGCATTCAATGATGTCGCCTTCCTTGATGTCATTGTAATTCTCGATTCCGATACCGCACTCATAGCCCTGAGCAACTTCCCTGACATCATCCTTGAATCTCTTAAGTGATGAAATCCTGCCTTCATGAATTACGATACCGTCGCGCACCAGTCTTATGCTTTCGTTTCGAACAACCTTTCCGTCGGTTACATATGCGCCGCCTATGATGCCTACATTAGGCACCTTGAAGGTTTCTCTGATTTCAACCGTACCAAGTACGACTTCCTTGAATTCAGGATCCAGCATACCCTTCATTGCGTTTTCCACATCATCAAGAATGTTATAGATTACGTTGTATGTTCTTATCTGAATGCCGTCACGCTCAGCCATTCCTGTTACGGCAACACTTGGACGAACATTGAACCCAATGATAATTGAGCCTGATGTTCCCGCCAGCATAACGTCGGACTCATTGATAGCTCCAACTCCTGTATGTACAATATTTACCTTAACTTCATCGTTTGACAGCTTTTCGAGGGATGTTACTATGGCACCTACCGAACCCTGTACATCAGCCTTGACTATAAGGTTGAGTTCCTTAACTTCACCCTCCTGAATCTGACTGAAGAGTTCCTCAAGTGTCTGGCTTGAATTACGCGCCAGAACTTCCTGTCTGACCTTCTGCTGTCTGTTATAAGCTATTTCCTTGGCCTGGCTCGACTTCTTCACAGCATTGAATACGTCCCCGGCAACAGGAACATCCGAAAGTCCCAGAATTTCAACTGCCGTTGCAGGGCCGGCCTTTTTCAGCTTTTCTCCCTTGCTGTTTGTCATCAATCTGATTTTACCGGAGCATGTTCCGGCGACAACACTCATGTCGGACTTCAGTGTGCCGTTAAGAACCAGCAGTGAAGCAATAGGTCCCTTTGCCTTGTCAAGTCTTGCCTCCAGTACCGTTCCCACTGCCATTCTGTCAGGATTTGCCTTCAGCTCCAGAACCTCAGCCTGAAGCAGAATCATCTCCAGAAGATTGGTTATACCTTCTCCTGTCTTGGCTGATACGGGAACGCTTATTACATCTCCGCCCCAGTCCTCAACAAGTATGCCCTGTTCTGCCAGATCCTTTTTAACGATATCAGGATTTGCTCCCGGCTTATCCATCTTGTTTATGGCAACAATAATCGGAACACCAGCTGACTTGGCATGGCTTATGGATTCTATTGTCTGAGGCTTAACGGAGTCATCCGCTGCCACAACGAGAACGGCAATATCCGTTGCATGGGCTCCCCTGGCTCTCATCGCTGTAAACGCCTCATGTCCCGGAGTATCCAGGAAGACAATCTTCTGACCGTTTATTTCAACCTCGGATGCACCGATATGCTGAGTGATTCCTCCGGATTCTCCTGCAGTTACATTTGTGTTTCTGATTGCATCCAGCAGCGATGTCTTACCGTGGTCAACGTGGCCCATTACAGTAATAATCGGCGGACGAGGCTTCAGATCCTCTTCCTTGTCCTCAAAGGTTTCGATTCCTTCTTCTTCCAGATATTCTTCCTCCTCATCAATTGCGCCAATCGCAATCTTGATTCCCATTTCATCAGCCAGAAGCTGAACGGTATCCTCGTCGAGATTCTGGTTCTGGTTAGCCATTACGCCCATCTTCATAAGGGTCATGATAGCCTGGGAGAGGGTGGTCTTTGTCTGCTCAACAAAGCCTGCCACTGTAATAGGGCAGTTTATGAGCACTGTTCCTGCTTCGAGTTCTACTTCAGGTACTTCAGGTTCTTCAACCTTCGGTCTGTTCTGATGTCTCTTCTTTCTCTCCTGTTTTTCCAGCGATTTCGGTGCAGGCTTTCCGGATTTCTTTCCGCCTCTTTCAAGCCTTGAGAATTTATCTCTTTCCTTGTCTCTGTCTCTGTCCTTGCCCTTCTTGCCGTAATTGGAGGTCTTACCGGCATCAGGTGCATCTTTCTTGTTTGATTCAGCGGCCGCCTTACGGGATGGGCGTGCCGGTTTAGCGGAGGTTTCTGCCGATTTCTTTGCAGCAGCTTTTTTCTTCTCGGCCGCTTCCTTTTCTTCGCGCTTTATGTCTTCGGCCTTCTTGATAATTTTAATTCTGCTCCTTGGAGCCTCTTCCTTTTTCTTTTGTTCAGCCTTCGGTTCTTCCTTCTTCCCAACAGGAACCTCAGTTTTCTTTTCTTTCATTTCTGTTTTCTTATCCAGAGCCTTCTTCTCAATATCTTTTGCCAGATCCGCAATTTTTTCCGCTGTTCCGGCCACCTTTGAAGCCACTTCTTCCGTAACCTCTGCAGCCTTAAGCTCCAGCGCGTCCTTTTTTGCCTCTGCTTCAGCCTTCTCCTTGGCAATCCTCTCCTCAAGCTTCGCCTTTGAAACCTTCGGAGCACCAACAGGCGGCTTTGCCTTGGCAACAGGTGCCTTGGCGGCAGTCGTCCTGTCAGCAGAAGCATGAGTCTGGGCATTCTTTCTGGCAGCTGCCGGTTTCTTTTTTTCAGGCAGCTTAATAGTTGCCGCCTTCACCGTTACCTTTGGCTCGCCGTCCTTCTTATCGCCTTCGCTCTTTTTGGTTTTGCTTCTTCGTGCTATTTTTGTTTCGGATTTTGCGTTCCTTCTCAGAATAGTGTTCTTTACTGCCTTTGCATCAATATCCGACAGTTCATCTGATGAATCATTAACTTCGATCCCCATGGACTGTGCCTTTTCCAGCACTTCCTCACCTGCCATTTTCAGTTCTTCCGCTAATTCTATTACCTTCATACGCACAACCTCCTTTATGCTATGATTCTATTTCATTCAGAATCGCCTCTGCGAAATTTCTGTCCAGAATTCCAAACACACTTCTGCCTGACGTTCCCGTTACGTGAGACATCTCATCTATGGTTCCGGACTTTATGTAATCCACTCCGGCCTTTCTGATTTCCTTCATTATTTTCTTTTCGCTTCCTTGAGATATATCCTCTGCCAGAATCATAAGTCTTACCTTGCCTCTGCTCAGGTTGAAGGAGCAGGTATTCACTCCCGAGACAAGATTCCCTGACTTTTTAGCGAATCCCATAAGGGTCAGTGCCTTACTGTTCATAATCCTTCAGCTCCTCAAACACTCTATCGAGTTCTTCCTCCGGAATATCCGCCTGCAGACTTCTCTGGATTGCCTTTCTCTTTCGAGCCTTCTCTAAACAGCTGCCGCTTTTGCAGAGATAAACGCCTCTTCCCTTGGCTCTGCCTGTAGGATCAACTGTGAGCTTTCCCTCATACCAGGCAATTCTTATAAGCTGACTTTTATCCTTTGATTCCATGCATCCGATGCATCTTCTCATGGGCTGTTTCTTATTCTTCATATTCAATGTACTCTTCACCGTCATAGTCCGCTTCCTCTTCGACGTCCTCAACCTCTCCGAAGTACTGGGTATGACTCTTAATATCTATCTTCCACCCGCAAAGTCTCGCAGCCAGTCTCACATTCTGACCTTCCTTGCCGATTGCCAGCGAAAGCTGATAATCGGGAACAACCACCGTTGCCGCATGTTCTTCCTCGTCGACGATTACCTTCTCAACCTTTGCCGGGCTGAGAACGTTGCTTATAAGTACCGCAGGATCATCATCCCATGTGGTAATGTCAATCTTCTCTCCCCAGAGTTCGTCGACGATGTTTCTGACTCTGCTGCCGTTCTGACCTACACATGCTCCTACAGGATCGATATCCTCATCCTCAGTGTACACCGCAATCTTCGTCCTGGAGCCCGCCTCTCTGGCGATGCTCTTTATCACAACATCGCCATCCTCGATTTCCGGAACCTCAAGCTCGAAGAGTCTTTCAACGAATCCCGGATGTGTCCTGGACAGGAAAATCTGAGGCCCCTTGGCACTCTTTCTTACATCCATTATATAGGCCTTTATTCTGTCATTGACCTTGTATTTTTCTCCTGCTGCTCTTTCACCCTTGACAAGAATACCCTCGGTGTTTCCGATGTTAACGAACAGCGTCTCATTGCTTATTCTCTGAACTATTCCGGTGATAAGATCCCCCTGCCTGGAGATGTAATTATCAAACACCATTCCCCGTTCGGCTTCCCTGAGTCTCTGAACCACAACCTGTTTCGCCGTCTGAGCTGCAATTCTTCCGAAATCCTTCGGTGTCACTTCATATTCAACAATATCATCAAGTTCGTATCTGGAGTCGATTTCTCTGGCTTCCTCCAGGGAAATCTCTGTGAATTCGTCCTCAACCTCTTCAACAACGGTCTTCTGCATAAGAACCTCAACATCACCAGTGAACTCGTTCATTTCGACGCGTACATTCGCTGCAGTGCCGTAGTTTTTCTTGTAGGCCGAAATAAGGGCAGACTCAATCGCCTCCATGATTACTTCCTGCGGAATGCCCTTTTCCTTTACCAGATCGCCTATTGCATTCATAAATTCACTCATTTTCTCTTTTCCTCCATATAGAAAACTATTTATCCCTAAAAGATTACTGCCAGATTTGCCTTCGCTATTTCATCTGTTTTCAGTATCCATTCTTTACCGTCATAATCCTTAATGCACACTCTGCCCTCATCAGGTGCAAAGGCAGCAAGAACCCCTTCTATGTTCTTAGTGCCGTCGATACCCCTGTAAAGCCTGATTTCAACATCGCTGCCCACATACTTACTGTAGTGCTCCGGTTTAACAAGAGGTCTGTCCATTCCCGGTGAGCTTACCTCAAGGTAGTAGTTCTGTTCGATTGGATCAAGCTCATCCAGCTCTTTGCTGAGATATCTGCTGATTTTCTCACAATCCTCTGTTCCTATATATACGGGGTTGCCGTTTTCATCCCTGTCCCGGGAAAGATCTGCGAAAACCCGCAGGAACCAGTCTCTTCCTTCCTTCACAAACTCAGTGCTGTACAATTCATATCCGTTTTCTTTAAGAAAGTCCTCAAGAACCTCCTCAACGATATCTGTTATTTTCTTTTTTGCCATAAACTCTCTCCGGTAAAAACTCATAAAAGAAGAGTGGGCTTTGAACCCACTCGACTCTAACTTATTATTCAACCATAGCCATAATATCACAATAATCCTCAATTTGCAAGGGGTTTCACGGATTGTGTCCCTGTTTTCCCGTCAAAAGAAGCTTATCTGGGCAGTTTCAGGCAGGCCCTCCAGGACTCCGTGAGCCCGAAGCTCCTCCACGACTGTCTTGTTCACCTTTCCCCTGTCCATTATATCCTCCACGGTTTCGTATGGTCTTTCCTCATAGCCCTTTGCAAAGGCTGTAGCTGCACCTTCACCCATTCCGCTGATTGCGACAAATGGCAGCTGGACACGTCCGTTGTTTACTCTGAACTTCGTGGCATCTGACTCTCCCAGTCTGGCAGGAGCAAACTCGTATCCCCGGGCATACATCTCATAAGCAACCTCCAGTACGGTGATATCAGCTTCTTCTTTTTTTGATGCATCCTTACCCATCTGCTCTATTTCCGTCATTCTGTCCCATACAGCCTGCTGCCCCTTCAGAATAACCTTTTCATCAAAATTTGCAACCTTTGTGGTGAAGTACACAGCGTAGAATTCCGCAGGGTAATACACCTTGTAATATGCCTCTCTCATTGACATCAGAACATAGGCAACTGCGTGGGCTCTAGGGAACATGTACTTGATTTTCTTGCAGGATTCTATGTACCAGTCCGGAATATCGTGTTCCACCATGAGGGCTTCCTGTTCCTCAGTGAGTCCCTTTCCCTTTCTTACCTTCTCCATGATGGTAAAGGCGTCACCGTTTGGAACACCGTGTTTTCTCAGATAGTTCATAATGTCGTCACGGGTGGCGATGGCCTCCTTCATTGTGGTTACACCGTTTACTATAAGGTCCTTGGCATTTCCCAGCCATACATCCGTTCCGTGGGACAGCCCTGAAATCCGCACGAGTTCTTCTATTGATGTGGGCTTGATGTCATCCAGCATCTGCCTTACAAACTGTGTTCCGAACTCATGAATGGCATAGCTTCCGTGGGTGAATTTGTAGTCGGGGTCCTTTATGTCAAGGCCCTCGGTTCCGTTGAAGATAGTCATTACCTTATCATCCTTTATGGGAACCTTCAATGGATCCACCCCTGTCATGTCCTGAAGCTGCCTTATCATGGATGGCGCATCATGACCGAGAATATCCAGCTTCAGAAGATTCTGGTCTATGGAGTGATAATCAAAATGTGTTGTTATTATGTCCGACTTCACATCGTTGGCAGGATGCTGAACCGGACAGAATTCATTGATATCGTGCCCTCTGGGTACTATTATTACCCCTCCGGGATGCTGCCCCGTGGTTCTCTTAACACCTTCACAGCACTCTGTGAGTCTGTCCATCTCAGCCTTATTGGCACTTTTGCCCTTCTCGTCAAAATACTTGGCAACATATCCATAGGCAGTATTTGCCTTTATGGTGCCGATGGTTCCTGCCTTGTAAACGTTCTCCGCTCCGAAAATATCTTCAACGTATTTCTGGGCCTTGCCCTGATACTCCCCTGCGAAGTTAAGGTCTATATCTGGTTCCTTGTTTGCCTCGAATCCCAGGAAGGTTTCAAATGGTATGGTAAACCCTTCTTTATTATAAGGGGTGCCGCAGACAGGACAAACCTTGTCAGGCATATCGATACCGCAATCGTACTGGGTGGAGTCACCCCATTCAATATTCTTGCAGTTCGGGCACAGATAGTGTGCCGGCAGCGGGTTAACCTCAGTTATACCTGACATTGTTGCAGCAAATGAAGAACCCACCGAGCCACGGGATCCTACAAGATATCCCTCAGACAGAGATTTCTGAACCAGCATCTCCGCGGATCTGTACATCACCGCATATCCATTATCTATTATAGAATTAAGTTCCTTATCAAGCCTTTCCTGGATTACATCCGGCAGGGGATCACCGTACATTGCTGTGGATCTCTCCCTGCACACCTTCCTGAGATAATCCTCAGCCCCGTCAATCTTCGGCGGGAACTTGCCCTTGGGAACAGGCATCAGGGGCTCGATCATATCAGCTATGAGATTGGTGTTCTCAATAACCACCTTATATGCCGTTTCCTCTCCCAGATATGCGAATTCCTCCATCATCTCATTTGTGGTTCTGAAATAGAGCCCTTCGCTGCTCTCAGCATCCTTATAGCCCTGTCCCGCCATGAGAATCTGCCTGTATAGTGCTTCCTCCTCGTCAAAGTAATGGGCATCACATGTTGCTGCAACAGGCTTGCCGGTCTTTTCCCCGAGAGCCACAATCCTTCTGTTGAAATCCTTCAGAACCTCCTGATTCTCAACAATTCCCTCATTAATCATGAACCTGTTGTTGATGAGAGGCTGAATTTCCAGATAGTCATAGAATTCTGCAATCTTCTCAAGCTCCTCATCGGATGCTCCCCGGCGAACTGCACCGTACAGTTCTCCCGCCTCACAGGCCGAGCCCAGAATAAGACCCTCTCTGTGAGCCATAAGCACGGATTTCGGAATCCTCGGCCTCTTGTAAAAATAATTAAGATGAGACAGGGAAACAAGCTTGTAGAGATTCAGCAGTCCCTGTCTGTTCCTTGCGAAGATTATTATGTGATTTGTTTTTCTCGACTTGTAATCTATTGTTCCGTCCTCGGATATGAGACCTGTATCGTCAACAAGATAGCCCTCACATCCGTAGAGGACCTTTATGTCCCCTGCCGCATGGGAAGCCTCCGGAAATGCCTGTACAACTCCGTGATCGGTAATGGCAACAGCCCGGTGCCCCCACTTTTCAGCGGTTTTAACAATGTTGGATACCTCGTTCATTCCATCCATCGCGCTCATTTTCGTATGACAATGGAGCTCAACCCTCTTCTGAGGATAGGTGTCCTCACGTCTGATGTTCTCCGTCAGCTCTATGCTGTCAGCCATGATGGTTACGGCATTATCAAACCTGTCCCACTGAGCTTTTCCGGCTATTTTCACAGCCGTACCTGCAGGCAGATATGTCTGGAAATCTTCCCACTTCTGATTAACAACAAAAGCTTTAATGCATATGCTTGTACGCTTATCGGTTACAAACAGGCTGGCTAGCTTCTTATCTTCGCTTATGGTTCGGCAGTCCTTTCGGAACACCTCACCTCTTATGACTACGCTTCCGCTTTCGGAATCAACCAGGCCGATTTCCACCGGCTCACCGGTAACAGCCTTTCCCATTACCACATTCCCCTTCACGGGGACATATCTGTTACGCCCGGCTCCCCGCTGCCATCCGCCGGCATTTCCGTTCTTCGGTCCTGCGGGCTGCTCAGCTTCATGCCGTCGCTCCGGGATAGGAATTTCCCGTCCCTTTATATCGCTGTATTCTATTATCAGATCGATATCCCTGACATCCGGAAGCCTCCTTCTCAGTGTTGTCTTGAACCGTTCTACAGTTTCTGCGCTCAACACAAAGTTAAGCACCAGATACAGGGTGAGCACACGGCTCTCACTGTTAATTGATGCTTTCTTCGTTTCAATCTCAAGGTCTTCAATTCTGAAATTATTCGCCTTCGATAAATCAATCGATTCCTTAAGAATCTCTATCATTTTTCACCAGTCTTATCAGTTCCTCTGCAATATCTTCTTCTTTAACTTTCTTTATGGTTTTGCCCTTTGCAAACAGCAGACCCTCTCCTCGTCCGCAGGCAACACCGTAATCTGCCTCCCTGGCTTCTCCGGGACCGTTTACGGCACATCCCATTACCGCCAGTTTCATTCCCTTTCTGTCAAAACCGGATTCCATAAGCTCACCTGCTCTCCGCTCAACCTCCTCAGCAATCTTCTCCAGATTAACCTGTGTTCTGCCGCAGGTAGGACAGGCAACCACCTGTATTCCCTCTTCACGGACTCCCAGTGAAGCCAGCAGCGCCTTTGCGAAATGGACCTCTTCTACAGGATCGGCTGTTAGGGAAACCCTCATGGTGCTGCCGATGCCCTCAAGGAGAAGTGCTCCTATTCCGGCAGCTGACTTGATTTTTCCCCGGGCAGGTGTTCCCGCCTCCGTCACGCCAATGTGCAAAGGGTAATTGGATTTCTCATTAACAATTCTATAGGCATCAAAATTAATCTTAACATCAGATGACTTAAGGGAAATTACTATGTCTTCAAAATCGTATTTTTCCAGAAGTGCCACGTTTCTCATCGCGCTCTCTGCCAGTCCCTGTGCCGTTACCCTGCCGTAACGGGCAAGAATGTCCCTTTCAAGAGAGCCTCCGTTAACCCCGACTCTAATAGGGACACGGCATTCAGAAGCTTTCCTGACAACGGCTCTGAGGTTCTCCTCCCCGCCGATATTGCCTGGGTTAATTCTTATCTTGTCCGCTCCCGCATCTATAGCTGCTATTGCCATGCGGTAGTCAAAGTGGATATCCGCAACAACGGGTATACGGGTCTGCTTCCTTATTTCCCTGAAGCCCTCTACGGCTTTCTCGTCAGGAACTGTAAGTCTTATTATCTCACAGCCTGCATCCTCCAGCCTTCTGATTTGTTCCATGGTGGCCTTAACATCTTCTGTTGGAGTATTGCACATGGACTGTATGGTAACAGGCGCCTCGCCTCCAATAATGGCATTTCCAACTCTTATTTCCTTTTTCATTACGACTCCCCTTCACCATCAAAACATGGGAACAATGAATTTCAGTACATCATTAAAGGTAACGTATATCATAAGCCCAAACAGAAGGCAGATACCTACGAAGTGAATCTTCCCCTCCGTTTCATCGGAAACCCGTTTGCCCGTAAACAGTCTTATCACAAGAAACAGCAGCCGTCCGCCGTCAAGGGCAGGAAACGGCAGCAGATTCATTATCGCCAGGTTAAGGGACAGCAGCGCCGCCAGATATATCACATACATTAATCCGGATTTGGCGGCCTCACTTGTGGCATATACAATTCCCACCGGACCGCTGAGCTCCTTCACGGAAATGTCACCGGTAAGCAGCTGCTTAAGGGCCTTGAACATCATCTCGGTCATGGCACCGGTGTTTTTGATTCCTCCCGTCAGGGCGCTGCCCAGGTGATGCTCCCTTTGGGGTGATATGCCAATCATGTTTCGTCCCGCATCCTTGTCGTACTGCAGCTCTGCAGTGAGAGTCAGCTCCTGCCCCTCCCTTTCAACTGTAACCTCTGCAGTATCCGACCTGCTGTATCCAATGTACTGTATGATATCATCCCATTCACTAATGTTGTTTCCGTCGACCTGCACGATTCTATCTCCGGGCACTATTCCGGCCTTGTCCGCACCGGATCCCGGGGAAACAGCATCTATAGTCGTTGTGGCAGTTCCGGCCCAGAAGGCGATTATTATCATCAGGATCACACATGTGATCAGATTCATCATAGGTCCTGCAGCAACAACCAGAGCCCTCTGCCATGCCGGCTGGTTGTTAAAGGCTCTGGGATCCTCGGAATCCTCGTCTTCCCCCTCCATAGCACAGAATCCGCCTATTGGCAGCAGTCTCACAGAATATTTTGTTTCCCCTCTTGTTTTTTTCAGGATGGCAGGTCCCATTCCTATGGCGAATTCATTTACCTTGACGCCGCAGATCTTGGCCACAAGGAAATGTCCCAGTTCATGAACAAAAATCAGGAAACAGAATATCAATATCGCGTAAATAACAGTCATCCGATAACTACCCCTCCATCAGATTTCTAACAAATTCTCTAATCTTTCTATCTTCCTCAATTATTCCCTGGAGAGTCAGGTTGTATCTCGGTTCATGCTCATTCATGATTCTCTCCAGAGTGTCCTGAATATCAATAAAGCGTATCTTGTCATGAAGGAACATGTCCACAAGAACTTCATTTGCCCCGTTCAGCACAACGGGATAGCTGCCTCCCAGCATGCATGCCCTTCTTGCCAGTGCCAGAGTTCTGAACACATCCTCATCGGCAGGGAAAAAGCCCATGCCCCCCTCAATGTCAAAGAAGTTGAGACTTTTCACTCCGGCCTCCTCCGTCAGGTTGAGTCTTTCAGGATAGGAAAAGGCGTAGCCTATGGGAACTCTCATATCCGGATTTCCCATCTGCCCTATTACAGACCCGTCCTCATACTCAACTGCAGAATGGAGAATACTCTGGGGATGAACCACCACCTGAATCCTGTCAATGGGAACATCAAAGAGCCATTTGGCTTCAATGATTTCAAGACCCTTGTTCATCATTGTTGCAGAGTCTATGGTAATTTTGTTTCCCATACTCCAGTTTGGATGATTCAGGGCCTCCTCAAGTGTCACCTGTTCAAGCTGCTCCCGGGAATAACCTCTGAAGGGACCTCCCGAAGCGGTAAGAACAATTCTTCTTACCGGGTTTCCCGGATTTCCCTGAAGAGCCTGGAATATGGCACTGTGCTCGCTGTCAACGGGAAGCAGCTTCACACCCTTTCGCCTCACAGCTTCCATGACAAGCTCCCCTCCCACAACAAGTGTCTCCTTGTTTGCAAAGGCAATATCCTTGCCTGCTTCAATCGCGGCAAGGGTAGGTTCCAGTCCCATCATGCCCATGAGGGAATTAAGAACAATGTCCGCCTCCGGCATTGTGGCCAGCTCCTTCAGTTTCTCAGCGTCTCCTCCAACACAAAAAGCCTGCGGCCGGAATTCCCTAACCTGCTCCATAAGCAGCTCTTCGTTTCTGCCGCAGCTTAATGCTACAACTTCAAATCTGTCTCTGTTGTGTCTAATGACATCGAGAGCCTGGGTTCCGATGGAACCTGTGCTCCCGAGTATTGCTATTTTCTTTTTCATATTATTTCATGTTGTGGTATTTAACTCAAAACCAGCATCCCATAGAAGTATATTACAGGGCCCGTAAACAGAACGCTGTCAAATCTGTCCAGAATGCCGCCATGACCCGGAATGAGATTTCCGTAATCCTTGATACCCATCTTCCGTTTGAAGATTGATGCAGTCAAATCTCCGAACATGGATACAATGCTGGCAAGGAAACCTATAACGAGGCAGTGAGGCAGTAATTCACCGGCGAAAACAAAACCGAATATGCCGCTTAGAATTACACTGCCCAGTACGCCGCCCACAGCTCCCTCCCAGGTTTTCTTAGGGCTGATCTTAGGGCAGAGCTTGTGTTTTCCCATTGTCACTCCGGCGAAATATGCGCATATGTCGGTTCCGAAGGCTGTGATAATAACCAGCCATACCAGAATGTTCACCTCTGAAAGTGCCAGTGCTCCGATTGTATAACAGAAGAAACCTACATAGAACACTCCCGTAAGGGTGACCATGGAATCATCCAGCTTTCTCTTCTCAATACTGAACAGGTACAGAAGGCACGCCAGAACGGTACCGAATATCCAGAGCATTATCCAATGCTCAGAACCGAAACGTTCTAAGCCGGACACCCCGCCGGATGCCGCCAGATGCCTTAAAACTCCCAGAATGTGCAGTGCTGCAATGGAACACAGCGCAATTGGATAGCTGGGTCTGATATCAAGTTCTCTGAAGCCTCTGAAAAACTCATATACGGCCATGACGCTTATTACGAATGAACCGGCATACAGAACCCATCCGTTTAATATTACAATTACCAGAAGCGGGAGCATGATAAGTCCCGACAATATTCTAGTTTTCATTATTTTCTTCCTCCGAAACGTCTGTCCCTTGACTGATATTCTGCAATGCAGTCCTCTAAATCCTCCGGTTTGAAATCAGGCCACAGGGCATCGTGGAATACGAATTCGCTGTAGGCTCCCTGCCAGAGCAGGAAGTTGGACAGTCTCTCCTCGCCGCTCGTTCTGATTATCAGCTCGGGATCGGGACAGTCGGCAAACAGACTGCCTGTCCACAGCCCGGCGGCTATGGTTTCCTCCGTAATATTCTCCGGTTCAAGCTCTCCTGACTTAACCCTGGATGCAATTCCCCTGACAGAACGGAGTATTTCGTCTCTTGCTCCGTAATTCAGAGCAATGTTAAACTGCAGTCCGTCATTCTTCTCCGTATCCCTGAGTGTCCTCTCAAGAGCCCTTCTGGAATCCTCCGGGATTGTACTGTAATCTCCGAGAATTCTGACCCTTACGTTGTTGTCAATCAATTCTCTCAGGTCGCGATTAACAAAGGTTACGAGAAGCTTGAATATCCCCGAAACCTCTTCCATGGATCTTTTCCAGTTTTCTGTGGAAAAGGCGTACACTGTCAGGTACTTTATCCCAAGCTTGTCTGAATGATCAACTATTCTTTTCATTGATTCCATTCCTGCTCTGTGCCCGGCTACCCTAGGTACGCCTCTGCGCTTTGCCCAGCGTCCGTTGCCGTCCATAATGACGGCAACGTGCTTAGGCATAAGTTCTTTTATCAGTTCAGCCATAATTCAATTATACTTCCATGATTTCCTTGTCTTTAGCTGCCACGATTTCGTCTATTTCCTTTATGGACTTGTCAGTAAGCTTCTGAATCTCATCCAGTGTGCTCTTAACATCGTCCTCGGTGTAATCTCCTGACTTTTCCAGCTTCTTTACCTTGTCATTTGCATCTCTTCTGAGATTTCTTACGGCAACCTTGGTGTCCTCACCCATTTTCTTTACTGTCTTGGTGAGTTCCTTTCTTCTTTCTTCTGTCACCTGCGGAATCTGAAGTCTGATAACCTTGCCGTCGTTAACAGGATTGATGCCGATATTTGCAACATTAATTGCCTTCTCTATTTCAGGAATGCTCTTTGGATCAAAAGGTGTAATCAGAAGAGTTCTCGGTTCCGGCACGCTGATGTTTGACAGAGTCTTGAGAGGTGTAGGTGTTCCGTAATACTCAACCATTACCTTGTCAACCAGTGCCGCATTGGCTCTGCCTGCTCTTACTGTTGCCAGCTCTTCCTTAAGCATAGCTTCGCTCTTTTTGATCTTTTCCTGCAGTGCTTCCATACTGAATTCGCTCATTTTAATACCTCCGAATTATCTTACTATTGTTCCTATTGACTCGCCCCGGATTGCCCTCATCATTCCATTATCTTCGGCAAGTCCGAATACGTGAATCGCTATATTATTGTCCCTGCACAGCGCCGCAGCAGTTGCGTCCATCACCTTCAGGTCCTTCTCCAGTACCTCTGCGTGGGTAAGCTCTGAATATCTTACAGCGTCGGGATCGGTCTTCGGGTCTGCGGAATAAACCGCGTCTATGTTCTTGGCCATGAGGATAACCTCTGCTTCAATCTCAGCCGCCCTCAGGGCTGCAGTGGTATCCGTTGAGAAAAATGGGCTTCCTGTGCCGGCGGCAAAGATAACAACCTTTCCTGCCTCCAGATGAGCCACAGCATTCTTTCTGTTGAACCCTTCGGCCACCTGTCTCATGTCGATTGCAGACTGAACAACATTCGGCACTCCCTCTGCCTGAAGCGCCTCAGAGAGTGCAAGTGAGTTCATTACAGTGGCCATCATTCCTATGTAATCGGCAGTGGAACGATTCATTTTCTCACTGCTTCTGCCTCTCCAGAAATTGCCTCCTCCTGTAACTACAGCAACCTGAACTCCTGCATCAACCACCTGCTTAATCATTGCAGCGGTCTGTAAGGTCATGTCCTCATTAATTCCGAAATGCTGATCTCCGGCCATGGCTTCTCCGCTGACCTTAATCAGAACTCGTTTGTAACTGGGCTCCATAAAAGACTCCTTTATCCTTTGTGTCATCAGAAATTATTTCCCGAACATTATACCATATATGGATTTTATCATAAAGACTTTTTGGTTATTACAGAAGCCATGTATCCGGCTCCGAATCCATTGTCGATGTTAACCACAGCAACACCGTTCGCGCAGCTGTTCAGCATCGAAAGGAGCGCCGAGAGCCCCTGAAAATTTGATCCGTATCCCACGCTTGTGGGCACCGCTATGACAGGTGCGCTTACAAGACCTCCAACAACGCTTGCCAGCGCCCCCTCCATGCCTGCTGCAACAATCACAACATCGGCTGAGGTGATTCTGTCTATTTTGTCCAGAAGTCTGTGAAGCCCTGCAACACCCACATCAAAAATGCGGTCAACTCTATTGCCGAGAATCTCCGCGGTTACGGCTGCCTCCTGAGCCACCGGCATATCCGCGGTACCGGCACTGACAACCGCCACAAGTGACTCTCTCTCTGTTCTTCTGCCGTATTCAATTATCCGGGCATCCTCATGATAAACCGCATCCGGCAGCACCAGGGAAACTGTCTCATAGTCCCTTGCGTCGGCCCTGGTTCCCATGACGCTTCCGTGCCTTGAGAGTTCATAAAAGATGTCCCCTATCTGCTCCGGGGTTTTCCCTTCACAATAGACAACCTCAGGAAAACCCGTTCGAATCTGCCTGTGATTATCTATGTTTGCGAAGCCCATATCCTTGTAGGGAAGTTCCTTCAGCAGACGAAAGCCCTCGTCCTCACTGATTTCCCCCTCTTTTACCTTTTTAAGAATGTTCCTGATATATTCCTCGTTCATATGTTAATTTAAACCATGCTTGTTTCAATCTGTCTTCTGAACCTGTCCATTTCGTGAACAAGTATGTTCATATCCTCAATTCTTCTGGCTACTGTATATGCATTTTCTTCCTTGTACATGAATATTGCGTGAAGGGTATCTGACAATTCATCAAACATCTCGTTCAGTTCAGCTGCATATTCCCCGGGACTGAGCAGCTCTGCGGCATTCTCCCTGTCACCGGTACAGTAATATTCAATCCCGAAGAGTTTCTTCACTCTTTCACTCATCAGCGCCTTCTCCTCATTGAGGCCGGCTCTTAGGTATCCTGCCGGGCTGCCCTCTCCGGAGGTTTCCGGGATAGCCGCTGCCCGCTTCCGTTCCTCCGCGAGAATATCATTCATCTCCTCAAATCTTCTGTTAAACACATTCGGCGCCATCTTCAGCACCTCTCTGTATGAACCGATCTGGGCTCTCGTGTTATTTATTATCTCAAGAAGCTTTAAAGCCACCGACCTCTCCATTATTTCCTCAGAGCATTGAAGCAGATCATTTTTTATCATTTCCGTAAGCTTGTCTATTCCCGTATTTTTTCTGGCGCTGATTGGTATCAGCTTTACTGCCTTTGCATCATCGTCTTCCGGAAGTATTCCCATTATGCTGCTTAGAAGAGTGCTGCAGTACTCCATATACTCCTCGAGCTCCTCATCCTCAACCGTATCAACCTTGTTAACGGTGAAATAGAACTTCCCTGCATACCTGCGAACCCTCTTCAGGAAGTCCACCTCAATTTCATTGACAGGACTGTCCACCGAAAGCATGAAAACAACCCCATCGCTTTCCCTTACAAAATCATAGGCAGATTTGGAATTGTTCTCGTGAACAGAACCCACTCCCGGGGTGTCCACAAGAACCAGTCCCTCCTTCAGGAAATCACATTCTATCTGAATACGGACCTCAGCCACGCCCCTCTCGTTATTTCGGTTTTCCTGCTCGCTTATGTACTTGTGGAGATTATCTGCCGGAACTTCCTCTCTTAGTCCGTTGGTGTAGCAGACACAGGCCTTTTCACCCATCTCCCCTGCACCATACTTTATTCTGGTTACAGCAGCAGTTATCGGAACAATTCCTGTGGGCAGCAGCTTCCTGCCCAGAATACTGTTTATCATTGTGGTCTTGCCCCGCTTGAACTGCCCGATTACCGCGATGGTAACAGACTTGTTTTCGAGCTTATCGGCAAGCCGGGCAACCTCATCCGCCTGAAGCCGGCAGAGCTCGCAGCCCCGGAGTGTCTCCTGTATTTTCCTGGTTAATTCAAGTATTTCCATTATCTTGTATTTCCGATTTGAATAGTTACATTTCAATAGGTTCTATCTGTAAATGCTCGTTTCACTTACAACATAATTCGGCTTCATATCCGACTCCTCTGCCGGAATTTCATCAATCACCTGAAAGTCGTAGCACACAGCAATGGTATCCACACCGGGATTCTCCTTTAGGAACCTGTCATAAAAACCGCCCCCGTATCCTATTCTGTCCCTGCTCCAGGTGAAGGCCACCCCCGGCATGATAATCAGTGTATTCTCCCCCGGCTCAAGCACCTCCTCCGAAACGGATTCAACGATGTCATATGAGCCGGTGACAGTCCTGTCCATACCTTCATACCTGTTGAATACCATCTCACCTGCCCGGTCCTTTTCCCCTTTCTTTATCACCTTGGGAACCCAGACTCTTTTTCCCTGCTCCACGGCCGTCTCCGCCAGCAGCATCACGTCAACCTCGTTGTTAACAGGCATGTAAAGGCAGACATCCTCTGCCCTTTCATAGCTTTCGATATCGAGAATTCTGCGGCAAATAACCTGGGAAGCCAGAGCTGCCGTTTCCTCATCAAGCTCGCTTCTGGTCTTAAGAACTTCCCTTCTGATTTCCTTCTTTGTCAACATCTCTGTCTCCTTTCTTCGTGTTTGCTGCATACACACTGCCTATAATTGCAGCCGCTCCGATTATCTGCTGAAGAGTGAATTCTTCCCGGAGGAACGCAACTCCTGCAAA
>JBJESQ010000013.1:38693-60826 GCA_051882875.1 Lentihominibacter sp.
AGGGGCTCTGCCATAAGCTCCCTGTACACTCCCCGCCACGGATATTACGGCGCAAACAACATGCGTCTATGAATCTCCGACTTCATGAATATCTGTCAAACACTATTCCCATAATGGGTATAATCGCAATTATGGTTCCCGCAAAGGCAGATGATGTGTAATATATTCCGTAGGTCTCACAGAAAAAGTACATTACCGGCTGATGTCATTATCAATTATCGCATTAGATATTCACAGGGTCAACATCATATGGCACGCTTTTGTGGTATAATGTCATGAGAAATTGAAAAGAGAGGTATTGACATGAATATCAGAGATTACATCAATCAGAAGAAACGTGAGCTGCTTTCAGGCAGAATAACCTCCGATGCATTTCAGAGCTTTTTCATTAAAAACGACAAGGAGTTTCAGAAGCTGCTAACATACTATGAATGCGCGATTATGGAGGTGGAAGCGAAATTCAACATTCTCAACCAGGAATTTTCCCTTTCGAGAGAATACAGCCCCATTGAGACAATAAAAGCCAGGCTCAAAACCATGGACAGTCTCATGGAAAAGGTTGAGCGCTACAAGGTTCCCCTCTCGCTGAAGTCAATTGAAGAGAACATAGAAGACATTGCGGGCATTCGTGTCATATGCGGTTTCCCTGAGGATATTTATACCGTTGCCAACTGCTTCATCCAGCAGGATGATGTTACTCTCATCGACTGCAAAGACTACATCAAGAATCCCAAGCCCAACGGCTACAGAAGCCTTCACCTTATTATATCCGTTCCAATCTATCTGGAACATGAGAAGCGTGACATGAAGGTTGAGGTTCAGCTGAGAACCATAGCCATGGATTTCTGGGCCAGCCTTGAGCACAAGCTGAAGTACAAGAAGGAGCTCCCTGAGGAGCTTAACGACCGTCTGGTGGCAGAGCTCCTGGAGTGCGCCAACATTGGCGCAGATCTGGATGAAAGAATGCAGCATATCCGGCGTCAGCTTTCAGGAGTCGCGCCGGAAAACCCGGAGATAGCCGGAGAATTGAATAAAAAGTGAGAAGATAACAATGGAACGGCAAATAATAAGAATCGGCGATACACCGCTGAGTTTTTCAGTGTATTCAGTAGAAAGTTCACCAACACACAAGAATAGTCCCGGAACGGTTGAAATAATCTTCTGCCTTAAGGGAACTGTTAGATTCGGATATGCATATGAAGACTTCACCTTGAATGCCGGAGATTACATAGCTGTCGACAGAGATGCTTACTTTCTATACAAGGGGCGAGATAATGTATGTGTGTCATTTTATCTTGACATGCTGCATTACGAAGATAAATATCCCTATGTCAGACATGCACTTTATGTCTGTGAAGGTACAGATGAGACAGATGTTCCCGACTACCCCAGGCCTTCTCACATAAAACTCAAGAGCCTCATGATTGCAGCTCTGAAATGTGCAGTCGAAGGGAAAAATGAAGAATTAATTCATAATATTGCCGATAAGATGGCAGAATTGTTCGTTAACAACTTTGACATAGCATTTTATCACTACGGCAGCGAGAGCATGCCCAGGAAAACATTAGAACGAAATCGTTACATAACAGCTTACCTTAACGAGCATCTTCACGAAAAGATATCCATGAAAACCCTGGCCGATGAAATGGGAATCACTGAAGGATACCTTTCTGAATTCATGCGCAAAAGCTCAATTGGCTTCCGAAACATCCTTTCATATGTCAGAGCTAACGAATCTGAGGAGTATCTTCTCAACACAGATAAAACCATAATGGAAATATCAGAGCTCTGTGGCTTTTCAGATGTGAAATACTATTACAGCGCATTCAAGAGGTGGTACAAGTGCACTCCCAAGCAGTTCAGGGAGAGATACGCCAAGATCACTGATGCCGATATTGAATATCTGCCTCTGGAGAGCATCGAAGGACTTATTAATCAGCTTCTTCAAAATCATTTCATAGAAACAAACGCAACATAACGTGGGATATCGTACCCAAAAAACACGAAAACGACAAAAGGATTGTCGTTTTCGTGTTTTTTGTTATTGTAAAAGTCGATAAGCGTCGTTGTTTCAAATCGCAAAAAAGTTGTATTATTTTCTCATAGAAATGAGGGACCATAGAACAATAACCCCTCCCAGAATAAACAGCACAATAGCTTTCGCAGCTGGAATTGAACTTACAATTCTCAATCCTATGAGAGCCGCGAAAATCAAAACACATATGCCTGCAATCAGGCAAATAATATTAACTAACTTTTTAATATCCATAATTAACCCGCCTTTCCGTTAATGTGCTTACTGTAAACCAGGGAAAGGTGTTTGTCAAATACAGATACAAATTGTTCGTAATTATCATTCAATAGATTTTTTGTAGGAGGTAAAGCTATGAACGAATTACAAAATCAGGGCGAACTGAAAAAAACACTAAGTTTGCCGCTTCTAATAGGCTTCGGACTTGCCTATCTGGCACCAACCGTTGTGTTTAACTACTACGGAATATGGACCTGTGAAGACGGAACTGCCGGACATTATCCTCTGGCACTTCTTATCACAACCGTAATGATGCTATTCACGGCATTCAGCTATACGCGAATGGTAAAGGAATTTCCCCAGGCCGGATCTGCTTACGTATATGTAAACAAGTCTGTACAGCCTCACATCGGATTCCTTACAGGATGGGTAATGCTTCTTGACTACCTGCTCCTTCCGATGATATGTTACCTGCTTCTGGGAATATACATCAACGAATACTTCCCTATTCTTCCTGTATGGGTAATAGTAATCGGATGTGCGGCACTGGGCGCTCTGTTCAACATTATCGGCGCGAAGACAGCATCCTTTATTGATTCAATTATCATTGCTGCTCAGCTCATTTTTACGGCATTGACCATTGTGCTCTGCATTATGTACGTCTGTGATGGAGGCGGCGCCGGTTCAGTATTTTCAGCAAAGGCTGTAATCAATCCGGAAACGTTCAATTTCTCATCTGTACTTAATGCTTCTGCAATTCTGTGCGTTTCATTTGTTGGATTTGACGCTGTAACAACAATGGCAGAGGAAACAAAAGACCCTCAGAAGGTAATGACACCTGCAATTATTGGTGTATGTCTTGGAGCCGGAATTCTTTTCTTCATCACGGCATATTTCATGAATATCGCATGGCCTGACGCTGTAACAGAAATTCAGGATCCTGATGTTGGAGCATATGAGTTCTATCCTCAAATCGGATATGGCTGGGCAGCTGACGTATTTTTCGTTGTAGACGAATTCGCATCATTTGTATGTGCTATGGCCGGCATGGGTGCCGTATCAAGAATCCTTCTGGGAATGGGCAGAGACAATATTCTTCCTAAGAAATTCTTCGGTTCAGTATCAAAGAAATTCAACACACCGGTCAAGAACATCCTGCTGGTATCACTTATCGCATGCACAGGTATCTTCTATGCAGATAACCTTGTTGGTGCCGCAGAGCTGGTATCCTTCGGATGCATCATCGGGTTCATAATGGTAAACATTTCTGTTTTCATGAGATTCTATATCAAAAAAGGCCTGCGTCAGGGACTCAAAAACAAGCTCATGTATATGATAATCCCTCTTATCGGCGCAGTAATTCTCATATTCGCCTTCTTCTTTATCGGAAAAGGTGCTAAGATTCTCGGCGGAATATGGTTCGGAATAGGCTTCATCTATCTGCTTGTTAAGACTAGGTGTTTCAGGGAGCTGCCTCCTGAAATGCATTTCGAGGAATAGTATGACAGATTTCATTGAAATAAAGACAATACCTTCCTGTACGGTTTACAGAGCCGAATACGATCTCAACAGCATTTCCGATTTTTTCAATACAGAAACAGGTGAAAACATGCTGTATGATCTCCAGTATATGGTAGAGGCAGATAATCCTGATGTGAAAGTGCCGGAGCTGGGAGAAGACTACAACTTCTTTCAGCTCCCCCTTGGGCAGAATTCTGATGGGACAAAGCACATAATATACAGGGATATGACTATTGGGGAAGGTAGGAACAGCAAAATCGGTGCCTATATATTTGAGAATATTCCGGAAATAACAGCTGCAGCGGTCATGCATTATGGCCCCTTTGAGACAGTGGAGGATGCCTTTGCAGAAGTTCTTGACTGGATAACCTCAAAGGGCTATGCCGTAGACGGTCCTGGCCGGTGCTCGGCAATACACGGTCCATGGGACAGAGAAAATCCGGAAGAATATCTCAATGAAATTCAGGTTCCGATAAAAAAGGAGGATTAGATGAAAGCAGATAAAATACTAACTAACGGCAGAATTTATACAGAAAACCCTGAAATGCCATGGGCACAAGCTCTGGCAATTTCGGGAAAGAACATTTCATATGTAGGCGACAACAAAGGTGCGAAAGCATTTATCGGTGATGATACTCAGGTAATTAATCTTGATGGGAAAACTGTAATTCCCGGACTTCTTGACGGACATACTCACCCGGGAATAGTGTCAAAGACTTTCTGGTATGTGAGAGGACCTCTCACTGAAGACAAGGATGAGCTTCTGGCAAACATTGCCGAATATGCGAAAAAGTATCCGAAGGAAACAACTCCTTACTTCTACTATGAGAGTTACTTTACCACAACCTTTGGTGAGGAAGGTCCCAACAGGAAAATGTTCGATGAGATTATCAGTGACAGACCTGCAAGAATTCAGGACTTCGGTGACCATGCCTGCTGTTACAACACAGTGGCACTGGAAATGCTTATGGATGAAAATGGTGTTCCTCACAGCGAGAGTCCAATCGGTGAACCTGCTTTTGTTAAAGACGAAAACGGTGAATACACAGGCTGGTGTCACGAATCAGTTTGCGAGGGAGATGTTGGTATATTCAAAGCCATAAAAGAAGAAACCGGCTGGGAACCGGAATTCACCATGAACGATGAAATGTCAACACCTCTATTTGACTATTTCCGTCAGTACGGAATAACGGGCATGATGGATGGTTTCACCGAAGGTGAAGAAAACCTGAAATATATCTGGAGTCTTGATAAAGACGGTCGCCTGGGAATGTTTTATGAGGGTGCAGTCATTCTGCCGGATGTTTTAGCTCTGGATGATGTTGTGGCAACTGTCAAAGACTGGCGAAAAAAATATACTACAGAGCACATAAGAATCAACACTGTCAAGTTCTTTATTGACGGTACCAACGAAATGGGAGACTGCCTCAGCACAGAGCCCTTCCATAACGATCCAACCGGCACATATTACGGCGAAGCCATGGCCACAATGGAAGAAATGCGCGATGTTATGGTTCGACTTAATGATGAGGGCTTCGATTTTCATGTGCACACAATATGTGACGGAGCTTTCAGGCTCATGTGCGATGCAGTAGAGGCAGCTCAGAAAATCTGCGGCGACAGCTGGCGCATTAAGGTATGTCTCTGCCATTGCGAGATAATTCATCCTGATGATATCAGAAGAGTTAAAGAACTGGGAATCTACATAGATTATTCAACCCACTGGGCCGGAGGATACTTCGGTGAAGGCGCAATTCCGTTCCTCGGTCAGAAGCGCTGGGAAACAATGCACGACTATACGAAAATAATTGCTTCAGGCGGTAAAGTCGGGTTCTCAAGCGATGTGTTCAGCTATGCTGAGGCTCCCCGTGCAAATCCTATGATAGGTATGCAGGTTGCAATGACAAGAGTGGATCCATGGGTTCCTCTGGATCCTTCAAAATACCCCGGCAGCGTGAGACCGCCTGTTGACGGCAGGCTTTCAATTGAGCAGCTTATCCACGGTTATACCGCAGTAAATGCTGAAAGAATGAGGCTTGATGACAAGCTTGGTTCAATAGAAACCGGTAAACTGGCAAACCTTGTTATATTTAATGATGATATCTTTGATATTGCCCATAACACACCTGAAAAATTCGGAGCTCTGGATCCATGGGGAACCTTCTTCGAGGGAGAAGAACGACATGTGGTTTCCACTATGAGAAAAAACAGATAATCTCTGTTATAAGACAAACGACGCTGTCACATCTGGTAGATAATCAGTGCGACAGCGTCGTTTTTTTGTTACATTCCATACACCATATATACATTTTCAAGTGAGTATTCTTCGGATCTGGTTACCGCCAGTACCCTGAATCCGTGCTTTTCGTAGAATCTCACATCCTTCTCGCCGTTTGTGAACAGCATAATTGGAAGACTCAGCTCGTTGGCCTTTGCGATAAGGGCATCAACAAGTCTGCCCCCTCGCCCTTCTCCCTGAACCTCCGGGGCTACAGCGAGAAAATCTACATAGATGTACTCCTTCGGCAGTTCAAGCTGTGATTCCAGCCTGTCCACCTCATCAAAGAATGCAAACCATCTTTTGACACCGGACTCTCCAAGCTCCCGGGCGCAGCGTCTAAAATTGTCGTTATAACTTCCCGCTGCCTTAAAGTTTTCTTCGGTGTATGCAACATCATCGGAATGGAGAACCGCTATACCCTCTCGAATGCTTTCATCCAGGCTGTAGAATCTGCCGGCCATGAAGTCAAATCTTCCGTAGTATTCCACTACCATTTTCACTGCCAGATTCTTTTCCTCCGGATCAGGAAACATACCGCTCAGCTTGGGGTAGTCCCCGAATGCCCTTGACATTGTTTCAAACAGATCAGGCAGTTCGTTTTCCTTTACTCTATATAGTCCTTCTATTTCTATTGCTTTCATTTCTCTTCAATATATATTCATTAACAGTCTATTCATTATCGGCAGCTGTTGCCTTATCGTAGATATCAGTTACAGCATCTGACGGCGCCTTTGTTAAAAGTGTTGCCGCTACAGCTGCGATTCCTCCTGCAATAAAGCCAGGGAACAGTTCGTAAATACCTGTTGATGAAAGGCAGAAGAGCCAGATTATATCAACGGCTGCACCTACGATAACGCCCACACATGCTCCAATATAGTTAAACCTTCTCCAGAACAGGGAAAGAATTACAACCGGTCCGAAAGCTGCTCCGAATATTCCCCATGCGTTTTCAACCATATTCATGATTGCCTGGGCACCGGAGCCGCCTGAGGATGCAATCAGGTATGCAATCACTGCCAGAATTACTACTGCAATTCTGCCTACCCAGAGGATTTCCTTGTCACTTGCTTCTTTTCTGATAAGCGGCTTATACATATCTGCTGTAAATGAGCTTGAGGCTACCAGCAGCTGTGAGTCAGCAGTGGATACTGATGCCGCCATAATTGCCGCAAGCAGGAATCCTGCGATTGCAGGCGGGAAGAACTTTCTTGCCATAACAATAAACACTGTTTTCTGAGCTCCTGCTGTAAGCAGTTCTTCTGCGACGATCATTCTTGCGAAGTATGCAACCAGGCAGGCTCCTCCGATTGACAGTACTACCCATACAATTGCAACAACCGCGGATTTCTTAACCATTGAAGGCTTCTCAATTGACATGAATCTTACAATAATGTGCGGCATTCCGAAATATCCCAGTCCCCATGCGAGTCCTGAAACAATATCCTGCCAGGAAGCTCCGAAGAGGCTTTCACCGAATACGCACTGAACAACTGAACCATCAGCGTCTGTATATTCATATACATTTGCCAGAAGGCTTGTGTCTATGTTCTGTGTTGCCACAACGATGATTGGAATTGCCAGCAGAGCAATCAGCATCAGAATTCCCTGGAAGAAGTCCGTCCAGCATACGGCCTTGAAACCGCCAAGGAATGTATATCCTACTATGATAAGCGCGAATACAATCATTGCAGTCTTAGAGCTGATTCCCGGGAACAGCATCGTAAATACGGATGTTCCTGCAACAAAAGCTGATGCAACATACACTGTAAAAGCTATCAGGAAAATAACAGCACATATTACCTGAAGCACCTTGCTTGATGATGCGAATCTATTTGTAAGATACTGAGGAAGTGTAATAGAATCATTGGATGCCTCACTGAACTTTCTGAGTCTCTTGGCACAGAATATCCAGTTCGCTGCAGTTCCCAGTGCCAGGCCGATGCCGATCCATATCTGTCCGAATCCGAAGGCCAGAATCGATCCCGGAAGTCCCATAAGCAGCCAGGCGGACATATCCGATGCCTGGGCTGACATTGCTGTAACCCACGGACCCATTGATCTGCCGCCAAGGAAGTAGTCCTTCTCATTCTTGTTGCTTCCGTTGAAGTAGAACAGAAATGCCACTCCAAGAAGGATCACAAAATAACCAATAAAAACAATAATTTCTGCGTTCATTTCAATAGTCTTTCCTTTCTGCAAAATACAACATCAGTATAGCAGAATAATTAACTGAATAAAATACAAACTAAATTCTATATTTAATATACTAATTTACAAGATTTATGGTAAATGTTATTGAAATTTCAATGATTTCGCATTAGACTAAAGTCTGTACTTTATATTATAACAATTATAAAACGGAGAAACATATGAAAAAAATTACTAACCAGACTAAGGGCCGTATCGTTTCAGCCGCATGGCAGCTGTTCTATCAGTACGGCTACAACAACACGACAATAGACGACATCGTTGAGCTTTCCCGGACCTCGAAGGGTTCCTTCTATCACTACTTCGATTCAAAGGACGATCTGCTGGGTTCCCTGTCCTATCTTTTTGACGAAAAGTACGAGGAGCTTATGGAAACGATGGATCCCCGGCTTTCTCCAATAGAAAAACTCCTGAAAATGAATCAGGAGCTTTTTCTCATGATTGAAAATACCGTGTCTGTTTCAATGCTTTCCCAGCTCTTCGGCTCTCAGCTTACAACTAAGGGCGAAAAGCATCTTCTCGACCCTGACAGAACCTACTATAAGCTCCTTCGCCGCATTGCGGTGGAGGGTCAGCAGCAGGGACTCTTCAGGCCGGAGCTCTCGATAAATGACATTACCAAAGCTTACGCTCTTTATGAACGGGCAATAATGTACGACTGGTGTATATCCAGCGGCAATTATTCCCTTTGCCAGTATTCAGAAAAGATGCTGCCTCTTTTTCTAGACGGACTGACTAATTAACAGAAGAGGTTTCCACCCCTCCGGTGGCTGCCACATGCATTTCCGACGTGCCCTTCTGATAGAAGTAAACCGAATCCGTCAAATAACTGCGGCTGTCTTCACAGCTGCAGTTTTTATTGTAGAGCACCTCCACCAGAGGCTCAAGATATTCTTCCCTTGCCTCAACTACACAGAACTCGTCTATTGAGAGAGGCACAATATAAAGGTCCGTAACACCGAACTCATCGGCTATCCGGTTCAGCACATCAGAGCACAGCATGTAAGTTGAGCCAAACAGTTCCTGTTCATTCGAAACCACCACAAAATTTTTCGAAAAAATCTCCGGTACTCCAGTGCTTCCTTTCATAAGAGAATCAGCACGTACAGGGAATTTCTCATACATGTTTTTCACTGCAGTTTCATGGAGTTCATCAAGATCCATTTCCGCCATTTCCAGCAGGGAATCGGTAACAACAAGTGTATCAAATCCCTCATCTTCGCTCTCCACCATAACTCTGTAAATAATGGAAATGTCGAGATAATTCCTATGAGGAATACTCTCGAGAAGTTTCTCATTCCTCTTGGTATTGATAAGATTAGGTATAACATTTTTCTTAATGTTTTCCGGTGTGATTTCACAATTCTTCGGTTCCAGTGCTCCCGTAAAATTCAGGATAATTCCGGCAGCAAAAGCAAGAACACTGTCCAGGTCTTCATTTACAGTGAAAATATCGTACATTTCATCCAGATATACAATTGGCAGAGCAATGCCCTTGCTCCCATTCGTCGGCCTGATTGTCAGGGCATCCATTTCCCTGTTGACCTTCGTTATCTTCTCAACAACAGGTTCACAGCCACGAAATACAGGCGGTAAAAAGTCCATTATTCTCTCTACCATTACCTCTTTAAATAAATTATAGTTCATCATAATAACTACCCCCTTTAGTGATGTAAATACCAATTACTACACTACGGTATCACGGCAATAGTTAATTGTCAATATTTTCCTGTAAATTTATGGTAAAAAAATCGGGTCTGCCGCAGCAAACCCGATTGCACCTTAAACTACTTGTTCAGCTGTGCAGCTACTTCTGCAGCGAAGTCTTCCTCTTTCTTCTCAATTCCTTCGCCTACTTCATACCTTACAACTTTAGTCAGTGACAGTCCCTTGTCAACGCTGCCGATGTACTGTGCTACAGTCTGCTTGCCATCTTCAGCTCTAACATAAGTCTGGTCCAGGAGGCAAATTTCCTTCAGCTGTTTTGAAATACGTCCTTCAACAAGGCCCTTGAAAATCTTATTCTCTGAGATTTCATTCTTGTCAGCTACAGCAAGCGCTGCAAGCTGTGCCTTTGCTTCCTCGGAAAGGAAGTTCGGGAGATAATTGAAGTTAAAGCTCTTGTCAGCTCTTTTCTCTGCAAGAACAGCTGTGTCCTCAGCACTCCAAACACCGTCAACAGCCTTGTCAAGCAGACCGTTGAGAATCGGCTTAGGAAGTGTGAACGGATCGTTCAGTGCACTTTCCAGAGTAATCTTTCTCAGATTAGCCAGCTCTTCGTCGGAGATTTCATCTCTGCATACATACTGAGGGTTCATTGCAGCAACCTGCATTGCGATGTTCTTCAGTGCAGTCTTGTTATCATCGTTATCTTCACCATCAGCAGCAATGATAACACCGATATTTCCACCACCATGGATATATGAAGCCAGAACCTCGCCTGAAACCTTCTCAATTCTCCTGATTGACATGTTCTCACCAATCTTTGCAATGAGAGCAGTCAGGGCTTCGCCAACTGTTGCGCCTTCAAACGCCATTGCCTTGAAAGCTTCCATATCGTTGCTCTCAGCCGTAAGTGCCAGCTTGGCAAGTCCCTCAACAAAACCGATGAATTCGTCGTTCTTTGCAACGAAATCAGTCTCTGAGTTAACTTCAACGATAGCTGCTGTCTTGCCGTCTTCTGAGAAGGCAGTCTTAACAAGACCCATAGCAGCTATTCTTCCGGCTTTCTTGGCAGCCTTTGACAGTCCTTTTTCTCTCAGAACCTCAACAGCAGCATCGATATCGCCATCAGTCTCAACCAATGCCTTCTTGCAGTCCATCATGCCTGCGCCTGTCATCTCACGCAGTTCTTTTACCATCTTAGCAGTTACAGCCATTATTCTTCCTCCTTAACTTCTTCAGCAGGTGCTTCTTCTTCAGCAGGTGCTTCTGCTTCACTTTCGTCAAAGCTTTCACCCTGCTTGGCTTCAATAACGGCATCAGCCATGCATCCGGCAATCAGCTTAACAGCTCTGATAGCATCGTCGTTTGCAGGAATAATGTAGTCAACATCATCAGGATCGCAGTTTGTGTCCACGATACCGATTACAGGAATTCCCAGAACTCTTGCTTCTGCTACAGCAATCTTTTCTTTCTTAGGGTCAACCACAAAAATTGCTCCCGGCATACCCTTCATTTCCTTGATTCCGCCAAGGTTCTTCTCGAGCTTGTCGTGTTCGGCTCTGAGTTTCAGAACTTCCTTCTTTGACAGCTTGTCAAATGTTCCGTCCTCTTCCATTGCTTCGATTTCATAAAGTCTTCTGATTCTCTGTGAGATTGTCTTGTAGTTTGTGAGCATTCCGCCAAGCCATCTCTGGTTAACGAAGAACATGTCACATCTCTTAGCCTCATCCTCAATTGCAGCCTGAGCCTGCTTCTTAGTTCCAACGAACAGAATCGGCTTGCCTGATGCTGCAACCTGCTTCATGAAGTCATAAGCTTCGTCAATCATCTTTACAGTCTTCTGCAGGTCGATAATGTAGATTCCATTTCTCTCAGTGAAGATGTAGGGAGCCATCTTAGGGTTCCATCTTCTTGTCTGGTGTCCGAAATGAACGCCTGCTTCGAGTAACTGTTTCATTGAAATTACTGACATTTTCTCTTTCTCCTCTCGGTTTTGTCCTTCCACGTGCGGCAGATGGGTAAACAACCTTCTGCACAGATAAAATACCGTTTGGCAGGCACATCTGCGACAGCCGCTGACGCAGCCGTTAAGGCACCGGTTTGCCCGGAAACCGCCGTGTGTATAATAGTGATATCTTTCGGCGCTGCAACAGAGGAAGCGCCAACAAAAAATATACAACAAAACCCCTGAAAAATCAAGCTGTTTCCTATCTTTTCAGCTGACTTCCTTTCTTTTCAGCTTATAAATCTCACGCTATTTTCTGCAACATATTTATCAAAGGCTTTTTTAGCTCTTCTGGCACACTTCACACCGAATCTCAGAACGGTGCCGGTTTTGAGGATTATTTCCTGCCCGCCGATATGTCTGACAAACTCCATATTGATGATATAGCTTTCATGCGGTCTCATAAATCTCCTGTCAAGTTCATTCTCAAGACTTATGAAGCTCCTGTACACTCTGTGCTGTCTTTGCAGTGTATAAACCAGGATTTTAGATTTGTACTTTTCCATATATATGATTTCTGCCATGTCAAGTACAGTTCTGCTATCTCCTTCTTTGATGTACAGTTTCTTTTCCATTTTCTCACCTCACTGATTTCAAAAGGGAAAAACGTATTAAAGCTGTCACACTATATGATTGTCAGATGCCTGCCTGATTATTATTCTGATGATTCTTCTCTATCCATTATCATTCGCGCCTGGTTTGATAGTTTTTTTATAATCAGATTGAGCTTGATTCTTTCTTTTTCGTCCAGTTCCGCCCTTTCCCCCAGCATTCTCAGAAAATCCATTTCCTCCTTTGAAAGAACCATTCTGCTGTTTATCTTCGGGTTTACAAGCCGGTATCCCCCTCCTCTGGCCCGTGTTCTCTCAATATGATAGAACTTGCATAGATAATCCATATCTCTGTATATGGCCTTTCTTCCCACGCCAAACTCCTGGGAAAGCTCCTTTGCCTGCACCTTTCCCCTGTTGTAAAGTATATCAATTATTGTTTCTCTTCTCTCGCTTGGTTTCATATCCAACAACCCGCATAAATCACCCGCTTTTCGTATGTTTTATATACTCTACAATTCTAATGTCCCATATAATGGGACATTAGTGAAAAAAATGCCTGACCAAATAAAAAAAAGAACCTCTGCTATCAAGGTTCTTAATCAATACTGATTATTGCAGGCAATTCTCCTCGGAGTGTGAGAAAACTAAGCCTTTCTGTAGGTAATCAAATCCTCTGCTATCTCATTTGCAGCAATGGATACAGGCTTGCTTACGTCTTCCTGTGTAAGCTTCGGAATGCCGTCGATAATATCTCTTGATCTTTTGGCTGCCAGAATGACAAGCGTATACCTGCTGTCAGTCTTGGTGCGAATTTTGTTTATTGATGGATATAACATAATTATTCCTCCTTGTTTCTTTCTGATTTCATAATATGCTGCACTTCCTTAACAGCAGCGTCAACATCCTCATTAACAACTCTGTAATCGTATTTGTCAGCCTGCGCCAGATCATTCATGGCCTCCTCCAGTCTGCGCTCCAGAATTTCTCCTGTCTCAGAACCTCGACCCAGAATCCTCTCTCGGAGTTCTTCCACCGAAGGCGGCAGAATGAAAACCAGAACTGCCTCCGGATAGGTTTCTCTGACCTGAAACGCACCGTGATAGTCAATCTCCAGAATCACATCGTGCCCCTCTTCCAGCCATTGTACAACCTGTCTTCGCGGAGTTCCGTAATAGTTGTTCACATACCGGTTGTACTCGAGAAGCCCTCCCTCCGAGAGAAGCTCCTCAAATTCCTCACGGGTCACAAAGTAATAATCAACCCTGTCTCTTTCACCTTCTCTGGGAGCTCTCGTGGTCATTGACACCGAAAACCTGATATTGCTGTCCTCCTGAAGAATTCTCTTGCAGATTGTTCCCTTGCCGGCTCCTGAAGGTCCGGATATTACATACAGTTTTCCTCTTGTCATTCCCTCTCCTGCTGTTCTGATCGTATTTTTCGAATAATTATTATAGCACAAATACGTGTATGCGTACACAAGTATTATTCAATATTCTGAACCTGCTCTCTGATTTTCTCTATTTCGCTCTTTGTCTCAAGCATCAGTGATGTTATTTCCAGATCGTTTGCCTTGGAGCCGATGGTATTGGCTTCTCTGTTCATTTCCTGAACAAGGAAATCAAGCTTCTTTCCCACAGTTCCCTCACCGGACTCCGTAAGAAACGTCTTCAGCTGGATCATGTGACTGTCAAGGCGGACAAGCTCCTCTGTAATGTTTGCCTTATCTGCGAAAACAGCTGCTTCCACCAGAATTCTGTCAGCCGGAATATCAACCTTGTCTTCAACCAGCTCCCTGATTCTAGCCTCCAGTTTTTCTCTGTATTCCTCAGCAACAAGAGGTGCTCGCTTTTCAATTTTTTTTACGATTTCCCGTATGAGTTCTCCTCTCATGAGAAGATCTTCCGCAAGCTTGGAACCCTCAACAGCCCGCATTTCATCAAGCCTGCCTACCGCAGCTTTCACACCTTCACAGATAACCGCAGCAACTTCCTCCTCATCCTCCACATCCGGAATGGCTTTGAGAACATCAGGCATGGATGAAACAAGTTTAAGATCGATTTCTCCGGCAAGCCCGTAATTCTCCTTGAGCTCCTTCAGGTTCGCGATATACTGCTGTGCCACCGGGTCGTTGAGCTTAATTGTAATATCGCCCTCCGTAAGGTTTTCTACAATAATTGACACCTCAACCTTGCCTCTTCTTACCCGTTCCTTTATCAGCGCCTTTATCTTCTCCTCAGCGAAGGAATATCGCTTCGGCATCTTGACGCTTATGTCCGCATATCTGTGATTTACCGTTCTGATTTCGCAGATTACATTCCTTTTTCCGTCGGAATACTCACCTCTGCCGAAACCTGTCATGCTCCTGATCATACAATTATCTCCTATCTTTCTTAAATTTATGATACTATGTTCATTGTAAAGCAAAAGCAGGAAGGTGTCAAAATGTCATTCGACGGAACAGTAACCTGTGCGATGGTACAGGAATTAAAGAACAATCTGTTACAGGGAAAAATCGAAAAAATATATCAGCCTCAGCCGGAGCAGCTGCTGTTTCTGATACACACATCATCGGGAAAGAAGAGGCTCTTCCTTTCGGCAGCAGGCAATCACTCTGCTGCGTATCTTGTGGAGGACACTCCTGAGAATCCTCAGACTCCGCCGGTGTTCTGCATGGTTCTCAGGAAGCATCTGGGAGCAGCCAGGATAACAGACATTCTGCAGCACGAAAATGACAGAATCATAGAAATTCTTCTGGAAACAGTGGACGAACTTGGCTTCGACGTAAACAAAAAGCTTGTTATCGAGTTAATGGGAAAGCACTCAAACGTGCTTCTGATTGACGTTAAAACGGGGAAAATCGTAGACAGCATCAAGCATGTGGGAATCGATGTGAACAGAGCCAGACAGATACTTCCCGGCAAAGCATACATGTATCCTCCCGCGCAGAAAAAAATACCTTTCACCCTTGCTTCGGAGGAGGACATTTCAATACTGGTTAAAGATCAGCTCCAGCCGGAACGAAGTCTTCTGGACGGAATTCAGGGAATATCCCCTGCCCTGTCCCAATCTATAATCATGGATTCAACCGACGAGATAGACGGATGCACCGACGCCATCAGAGTATTTGACAACATTCAGCGCATTAAGACAGCAATAGAATCAAACTCCATTAGTCCTGTTGTCTATACTAAAGACGGAATCCCCGCGGATTTTCACATTCTTCCCCTTTCACTGTACGATGAAGATATGGCTTATCACACTATCAGATTCGATACCATCAGCTCCGCTGCGGCATATTTTTTCAGAAACAGGGAATCCTCCAATACCGTCAGGCAGAAATCACAGGATCTGCAGAGAGTTGTCAAGGGACAGCTGGACAAGCAGAAGCTGAAGGTTCAGCGTCTGAGAGAGGACCTGTACCGGGCCGAAAATTCAGAGAAGTACCGCCTTTACGGGGAGCTGCTCACAGCCAATCTCCATCTTGTCAAACCCGGCGCTCACAGCATTACAGTTACCAGCTACTATGACGGTTCTTCTGTCGACATCCCCCTGGATCCGAGATTTTCGCCATCAAAGAATGCCCAGAATTACTACAGAAAATACGGCAAATCAAAAACAGCAATAAAAGAAAAAAAGCTCCAGCTTGAAGAAACTGCAGCAGAAATCGAATATCTGGAATCCGTATCTGCATTCATAGATATGGCATCTACTGTCGAAGAAACGGAGCTTATAAGGAAAGAGCTGACAGAGTCCGGTTACCTTCGCCACCGAAACAAAGGCAGCAGACGCAGCAGCAAAAAAGACAGGCCGAAACCCCATGTTTACAGCCTGCCTTCAGGTAAAACCGTTCTTGTGGGCAGAAACAACAGCGAGAACGACTGGCTCACCTTCAAAAAAGCCTCTTCCACCGACATATGGCTTCATACCAAAGACATCCATGGTTCCCACGCAATTCTTCTAACAGAAGGTCAGACTCCTTCAGAGGAAGAACTCTTTCAGGCCGCCTCAATTGCCGCATACCACAGCAAAGGCAGAATGTCCCAGAATGTCCCGGTGGATTATGTTAAGGTGAAGTACGTAAAAAAACCTGCCGGTTCCAAACCGGGCTATGTGATATTCACCCACAACAGGACACTGTACGTGACCCCGGCCGTTCCCGAATAGCCCTATTCAAGAATGAACTCTATCATTTTTTCAATCACATCGTCTCCCTTTGTTACGGCGTTGCCGTTGTGGATTTCGTGATAATAGCCGGGCCATTCAATCAGCTGAACATTCTCGCCCCTTTCCTTCATATGGCGGACAGCCTCGCGAGTTCCTTCAATATCGCATATCATGTCGGATGTTCCGTGCATTATCATTGTCGGAATATCCCTGGCTCTGCCGTTGTTTTCATTTGTACCGGCTTCCAGTGCGGTTCCTGTTTCAAAGCCCTCAACGGCACAGAGAAATGAAATTCTGTCATGAACCATATCATTTGTGCTGTATGGTCTAACTGAATCCGGATGACCTAGAATAGATTCATCAACAGCACTGCTGATAACCGCCTTAGGTGCAATTTTGCTCATAGCCTTTGCAAGTACATAAGTTATCCCCTTAACAGGGTTCACCAGTCTGATCCACGGTGCCGAAATCAGATATTTTGCCGGCATACTGTTGAAATCCCCCCGTGCTCTGTAATCAAGTGTAATATTGCCTCCCATGCTGTGGCCGTACAGCACAATATCCTTATCCGGGTACTTCCTTGCTGCATAAAGCAAAAGCTCGCTTACATCCTCAAGCACCTCCTTTCGCGGCGCACAGTGACCCTTCGGGTTCATAGAATTGCCGTGACCTCGCAGATCCAAAGCCAAAGATGCAATGTTTTTTTCGGCAAACTTTCCCGCAACTCTGTCAAATCTGCCGCCGTACTCGCCTATTCCGTGAACGATGCAAACAACCTTTTCCGGATTGCTCACCGGCCATGAATAGCCGGCTATTTTTCCTTTTTCTGTTTCTCTTAATACAAAGTTTTCGTACATTTGCTTATCCCCCCTTCAAAACTATAAGGTCATATCGCAACAAAAAACGAGCCTCTTTTATGGCGCTGACTGATTATTCTTGCAATTTAGAACATCAAAGTGTATTGTATCCTTACCACCTGAAAAAGCCCTTTAAGACACGGACATACCCGATTATTTCTTAAGAAAGGAGGCATTGTCATGAGCAACAAATGCAGCTTATGCGGTTGTACATACAACACATTTGCTTTCAAAAGCGGCTATGTCTGTGAATGCTGCCTTCAGTACGTAAGGAATAATTACGAGCCTGATTCGCAGGTGCGTAGCGGCGAATAAGCTGATTCCTTTATCCGTGTCTTCTTTTTCAGGTTCTTCTTAAGCTATTCAATATCTTTACGAAATCCTCCGGCAGCGGGCTCGAAAACTCCATGTACTCTCCCGTTGAGGGATGAACAAAGCCCAGTACCCGGGCATGGAGCATCTGTCTTCCGGCCCCAAGCCTGTTCCTGGCAGGGCCGTATAGCTCATCTCCCAGCAGAGGATGTTTGATATATGCCATGTGAACCCTTATCTGATGAGTTCTTCCTGTCTCCAGCATCGCCTCAATCAAGGTAAAGTTTCCAAACCGCTCCAGTACCTTATAGTGTGTCACCGCATGTCTGGCTCCTGCGCTTCCGGAGGCACCCTCTCTTATTACCGTGTTCTTTAAACGGTTTTCGGGATTTCTTCCTATTGGCGCATCCACCGTTCCCTCATTTTCCCTGATATTGCTGTAAACGATGGCATTGTATTTTCTCGTAATCGAGTGCTCCGAAAGCTGCTGTGACAGGCTGCTGTGGGCTTTATCATTCTTAGCCACCATAAGCAGACCGCTGGTGTCCTTGTCTATTCTGTGAACAATTCCCGGTCGTATAACACCGTTGATTGATGACAGCTTGTCACCGCAGTGATACATCAGGGCATTAACAAGAGTTCCACTGTGATTTCCGGGAGCAGGATGAACCACCATTCCCGCAGGCTTATTTACCACAAGTACATCCTCGTCCTCGTAAACAATGTCCAGGGGGATGTTCTCCGGTGTAACCTCCAGTTTCCCGGGAGGCGGCACCTGTATAGTCACCACATCTCCGGCTCTGCATTTTCTTTTCTTCTCTCTGCACTCATCGCCGTTGACTTTAATGAGCCCTCCTTCGAAGAGCTTCTGGATAAAGCTTCGGGAATAATCCTCCAATCCGGCAGAAAGAACCAGGTCAAGCCTGGTTCCCTCATTATCGTCATTAATATTAAATTGTATGATTTCTGGGGTTTTGCTCATTTGTTTCTACCGGAAGAACCGTTTCTGTTCTCAAAAACAATCAAATAGACTATCATGAGGCCGCAGCCGGCAACAACGCATATGTCAGCAACATTAAAAACAGGAAAAAAACCGAAATCGAACATGTCAATAACATACCCGTAGGCTGCTCTGTCCGTAAGATTTCCCAGACCCCCTCCGCATATCAGCGCCAGAGATGCTGTGAAAATCGGTTTGTATGCCCTATGCCTGGCACATATGAACACGATTGCCATCAGAATAATGATTGCGGGTACAACTATCAGGAGGGTTGTATGCCCTTCAAGCATGCTGAATGCAGCACCTGTGTTCCGCACATAGGTAATGTGAAAGAAGTCGCCTGCCACAGGAATTGATTCTCCCGGAGACATGTTTCCGGTCACAAGGGTTTTGACAATACGGTCAATTACCATTACCCCGAATATAATCAGTATGTAAATCATATTTTCAAACTCTGTATGGTGTCAGTCATCTGCTCCGGAACCACCGGCTTTTCGTCCTGGGAAACGGGAAGATCCGAAAAATCAGTCACTCCAAGTCCCATTGCATCGTCACCGTCAGAGCTGAATCTCTGAAGTTCCGTCTCCAGCATCTGCTTGTATCTGTTTCTGAATGCCACATATCTGTTTCTTATGGTCTGGCTTTCTTTCTCGAGAGCTTCAGCTTCCTCTCTGGCGCTCTTGAGCATAAGTTCGGCATCCAGCTCAGCATTCTTGAGAAGAATCTCAGCCCGCTTCTCAGCACTCTGCGCAATATCCGCCATCAGAGACTTGGCAGCCTGAAGTGTTTCCACAACTGTTCCCTCTGAGCTCCTTATTCTCTCCAGCTCCTCCACAAGTCTGCCGTTTTCTTCTTTCGTTTCTCTCAATTCATTCAGAAGTCTGTCCATATCAAGGGTTATCTCATCAAGAAATTCGTTTACCTCTTCCTCCTTATAACCGCGAACCGACCTTGAGAATTCCTTTTCCTGAATGTCAATAGGCCTTATCATGGGTACTACCTCCACATACTATTTCCATGGATTATCATCTGCACCTGCGAAGCTGTAAGGCTTGTTCTCGCCATCGGCGAAAATAGCAACATTTTCAGGTGCAAAGACAAATATATTGTTCGCAACCTTCTGAACGTTTCCGTTCAGAGCATAGGTGGCACCGCCCAGGAAGTCAAAAATCTTCCTTGCTGTTTCGGAATCAAGCTTCTCCAGGTTAACAATCACAGGTTTCCTGCTTCTGAGATTGTCCACAAGTCTGGAACACTCGTCGAAGCTCTGGGGCTCAATTACCACCAGCTTGAAGGCATTGGTAATTGATTTCACTGTTTTGTTCTGCATGGGAGTGATGTTCGTAGTGTCATACTTAGGTGATGAACCCATGGGTTTTCTCGGCTCGGCCATCTTTCTGTCCTGATAAGCCGGCTGCTTGTATGAGTCCTCCTCATACTCCATCATTTCATCATCATCGTAATCTTCCACTCCGATAAGATCCTTGAATTTATTAAGCATTCCCATTTTTCTTTGCCTCCTGATCCTTTCTGAACTGCGCATAGTCCCTTTCTCCGAAAATTGCGCTTCCGACTCTAACTAAGTTCGAACCTGCTTCTATTGCTACTGGATAATCTCCTGACATTCCCATGGACAGATATTTGAAGTCCAGTCGCGGGTGTTCAATACAGGCCAGCTCGTCGTATTTGGCCTTGACTGCATCGAAATAAGGTTTCACATCTCTCATATTCTCCACAATCGGGGCTACGCTCATAAGTCCTCTTATTCTGATGTTTTCGTACTTTTCGAGGATTTCTCTGACAAGATCTCCCGCCTGATCAACGGAGACTCCGAACTTGCTTTCCTCCTGGGCAGGATTAATCTGTACAAGGATGTCCATGGTTCTGCCGGCTGCCTTTGCGCGTCTGTCAATTTCTCCTGCCAGCTTGATGGAGTCAACAGAGTGAATCATATCCACCTTATCTATTATATATTTAACCTTGTTTGTCTGCAGATGTCCAATCATATGCCAGCGAACAGGCTTTATTGAATAGTACTTATCCATTATTTCCTGAACCTTGTTTTCGCCGATATCGGTTACTCCCGCATCAATGGCAATGTTTATCTCTTCAGGTGTTCGCGTCTTGCTAACTGCCACCAGCAGAACATCCTCGCCGTTTCTGCTGCAGGCCTCTGCTGCCTCATCGATTTTTTTCCTTACTGTTTCAAGGTTTTTCCTAATGTCCTCCATTTCTGATTCCCCTCCTTAATCAGTCGCTTCATTCTTCATGTCTTCCTCAAGAGCCTCCTCAGGGTGTCTGAGAACCTCCTGATAAACGGTTACGGTCTCAACCTGCTCATATTCGTCATTTATGAATACCGAGTCATATATTACAGACTGTTCACCGTTTGATATTTTAACTTTTATCGGTTTGAAATAGGTGTCCCCGTCCTTTGTTTTAACGTAGACTCCCTGCTGTCCGTCTTTCTCGATAATGCACTCATTATCAACAATAAGTCCGGTGGTGTTACTCTGTACAATTGTCATGTCCAGCACCCTTGCCCGGCAGAAATCCTCGTAATAAACATTAAGATACAGTACTGTCTTAACGAATTCTCCCTCTTTGTTCTTGCTGTACACCTTCCCATCCAGAGTATCCTCGCCTACAGCAAGTCTGACATCTTCGCCTTCGCTGTACTTGCCGGCATCCTCTTTATCGAGCCAGCATACAACATACCATTTATCGTCTCCGGAAATCTTGAATATCGGTTCTCCCTTAACCACACTCTTTCTATCAAGCTCAAGCTTTCCCAGAGACAGGGCCTCTGTCTTTTCTTTATTTATCTTATCGAGATTGTCAATGCTGAAATACTTCTCATAGCCATCAATCTCTGTACTGAACACACCGCTTATGGGAGCGCTGTTTCCCTGTGCCAGCAGCGGATAGTTCTTCAGTCTGGTCAGATACTCCCGGTACTTGCCTGCCATCTCCTTATCCTTCTTGCCCGATTCCTCTATCTCGGCAATCCGTGTGCCCTTTTTCACAACAGTTCCGCTTTCTGTAGTGAAGCTTATTTCTCCGGTTGTATCCGCTGTGCAAACAGCCTCATCCTTTACAACGTACCCCGTGGCTTCACAGGAAACCTCCAGGGTTCCGTTTTCGAGAACCTGAGTGGTTTCAAACAGAGTCGTCATTCCCGGAATCTGAAACGCCACCAGATACAATATGACAAGTATCGCCAGATAAGCGGCAATAATGTGTCTCGTTTTCTTTGTTATTTTTATCTTCATCTGTATATTTTACACCAGATAATATTCACTTTCAATTTTATTT
>JBJESQ010000014.1:0-60332 GCA_051882875.1 Lentihominibacter sp.
TTTCAGCTAATACTTGTGGCATTTTACTTTTCCATTACACTCATTTGCCACAAGACCTCTCGTGAAACGGCGATTTCAGCTAATACTTGTGGCATTTGAATTTTTCATTACAGACATTTGCCACAAGACCTCTCGTGAAACGGCGATTTCAGCTAATACTTGTGGCATTTGAATTTTTCATTACAGACATTTGCCACAAGATGCTTCGTGAAACGGCGGTTTCAGCTAATATCTGTGGCATTTTATTTGCGAAGGCCTGCTGCGCTGCGTTGCCTGTGCATTTTATTTGCGGGGAACTGAGGCAGGGGAAGCGTTTTCCGCAGGAGCCCTTGCAATGACCAGCGAAATGACCATGGTGAGCGGCTAAAGGTCAGCAATGTTTGAGCGCGTCAGCGCGAGTTTTGCTGACCTTCCGCGAGCCGGGAATGAGCGCCCTTCATTGCAGGCGACGAGGACTTAGCTTCACCGTCCTCAGTTCCCCGCAAATAAAAAAGCTGCCGCACAACGCAGTGCAGCAGACCTCGCAAATAAAAAGCTGCCGCACAACGCAGTGCAGCAGACCTCGCAAATAAAAAGCTGCCGCACAACGCAGTGCAGCAGCTCCATTATTCATGTAATCTGTCCGGCTATCCAATTATTTACTCAGTCGGATTCGCCATCTTAGGCAGTCTCTCGGAAATGCAGTTCATAAGTGAATCTGTGCATTCCAGTCTGTCCCCGAATACATTGCCTGAAACAACAGCCAGCTTGGCATCTACCGGCATGAGAACTCCGCCAAGAACCTCATCCAGCTCAGCATACTTGTAAGTCGGAACGCAGTCTTCCATCTCGAATGAAATGTCATCTGTATCCTCCCACTCGCAATCAACCTCGAAGATGTGTGCTATTGCTGCGGCAACCTCCCAGTTGGCGAGGTAAACATCTTCATCGATTGCAGCCAGTACCGGCTGAAGTCTTCTTTCTGTATTTGTGTATGTTCCGTCTGTTGATGCGAAGCCTGTTCCCGGAATAACAACATCTGCCTTTGCAGCCAGAGCTGTCATGTGCGTATCACATACGGCCAGGAATTCCAGTTTCTCTCTGTCAACATCGAATTCTTCTCCGAATACCAGAAGTGCCTTGCAGCTTTCAAGTTCCTCTGCGCCTTCGGTGATTCCCAGATCAACCATGCCCTGTGAGTTATTCTTTGCCTTAACCTGCAGGATACCGTCACGTGGTGAACCTATATGGCCTGACAGAAGGGCGATATCTGCAATAAGCTTGGCAGCATCAACTGAAATCAGATTCTGGTTGAATACTATCATTGCCTTCTTGGCAGCCATGTACATCTCAGCAATTTCCCCGGCATCTTCACTCACAGTAACTCCTGCAAGTGATGCAGCCAGTTCATCATATCCGGCAACGTCCTTGCCCTTTCCTGCGTCGATTATTGCCTTTGCAACTTCCTTCAGGAATCCCAGGTCATCAGCGTATACTTCCTTGCTTACATCAGCCAGGTGCTGAGGGAATTCCGACGGATTGATGAGAGCCAGCTTGGCGCCTCTGTCCGTAGCCTGCTTCATCTTGATCTGGATAATAGGATTGTCAACAGCGTTGTATCCCACAGCCAGAATGAAGTTTGTTGAAAGCAGCTCGTCAATTGTGTTAGGTGAAGCATCGTGTCCGATTACATCTGCAAGTCCGCTTGCGCGGTTATTCATACAGAAAATCTTGGCTCCCATAGCCTCAGCCATGGTCTTGATTGCGTACAGCTCCTCGTTTGTGTATCTGTCAGATACTGCAACTCCGATGTGGTTCGGGCAGTACTTGGCAGCAGTTGACTGCATCTTCTTTGCTATCAGAGTGAGAGCCTCATGGTAATCTGCCTCTCTGAAGGTTTCTCCGTCTCTGATGAGAGGAGTATCAAGCTTGTCCTCAAGCATTGAGCAGTCAAAGCCCCACTTGCCCTTGCCGCAGGCCAGTCCTGCATTTACGATACCGTCCTTGTCAGGATTTGCCTTAATCAGCATGTCGCCGTAGCTTTCAAGCTTCAGTGAGCAGCCGATGGAGCAGTATGAACAGGTTGTATCGGTTTCAACAGTCGGCAGAGGAACTTCCTTAACCATTGTTGTCTTCTCCTGAAGCGCGCCTGTAGGACAAACGCTTACACACTGTCCGCAGGATACGCAGCCTGACTTGGCAAGCGGCTTCTCAAGGTTAGGCTTAACAACAGTATCAAAGCCTCTGTTAACAAGACCCAGAGCTCCTATGCCCATTACCTCGTCACATACTCTCACGCAAAGGCCGCAAAGGATGCACTTGTTCGGATCCCTCACGATAAACGGATGATCGTCTTCGAATTCCACAGTGTTCTTATCGCCTGCAAATCTTGAAGGCTCAACATCGTACTGATGTGCCAGATCTATAAGCTTACATTCATAGTAGTCGTGACATCCGCATTCAAGACATCTGTTGGCTTCATATTCCGCTTCCTCAGGAGTGTATCCGTCAGGAATAACCTCTGAGAAGTTGCCCTTTCTTTCTTCAGCTGACAGCTGAGGCATTTCAGGTCTGCAAAGTCTCTCTCTGTCTTCAAAGGTTTTTTCTGTGATATCATCTCTTGTTACGAAATAAGGCTCTTCATATCTGATTGTCTCGCCATCCAGGTATGCGTCGATGATTTCAGAAACCTTCTTGGCATCTGCAATAGCTTCAACAGCGATGGAAATTTTGTCGTTTCCGCAGTCACCGCCGGCAAATACGCCAGGTATTGAAGTCATGAATGTTTCCTTGTCGTATGCGATAGCGCCCTTTCTTGTCTTGTCGCAGTCGAATACAGAGGCGTCAACAGCCTGACCGATAGCCAGAATTACTGTGTCAAGAGGAATTGTTTCGGTTTTTCCTTCGATAGGAACAGGTCTTCTTCTTCCTGATTCATCAGGTTCACCAAGCTCCATGCACTGGAGAACAACTTCCTTAACCTTGCCCTCTTCATCCTTCACGATTTCGAGAGGGTTAGTAAGGTTCTTGAAGATTACGCCCTCTTCCTCAGCCTCTTCGATTTCAACCATATCTGCAGGCATTTCGTCCTTGGTTCTTCTATAGATGTTGTAAACCTCTTCAGCACCAAGTCTTACTGCAGTTCTGCATGCGTCCATTGCAGTGTTTCCGCCGCCGACGATTGCCACTTTCCTGCCAAGCTTGATTTCTTCGTTTCTTACAACCTTTCTCAGGAAATCAATTCCGCCGATTACACCCTCAGCATCCTCACCGGGACATCCAACCCCGGTTGAAATCCATGCACCGATACCGAGAAGCACTGCATCATATTCATCATAGATAGTCTCAAACGGAATATCCTCTCCAATCTTCGTGTTGCATACGATATCAACACCCATCATTTCGATGGTCATTATTTCGTCATCAAGAACTGCCTTAGGGAGTCTGTATTCAGGAATACCGTATCTAAGCATACCGCCTGCCTTAGGCATTGATTCAAATATTGTAATCTCGTGACCCATCTGACGGAGGAAGTAAGCAGCTGACAAACCCATAGGGCCGCCGCCGATGATTGCAACTCTCTTGCCTGTTTCCTCTTCGATTTCAGGAATGAACGGGCTGACATCACCCAGATCCTGATCCGCAACGAACCTCTTCAGCCACTGAATTGAAACCGGCTCATCAATGAGTCCGCGTCTGCACTCGGTTTCGCAAGGATGCGGACAAACTCTTCCCAGTGATGCAGGAAGAGGAATCTTGTCCTTAACCAGCTCCAGAGCGGCCTCGTATTCGCCGTTGGCAATAAGTCCCACATATCCCTGGCAGTCAGTCTGTGCCGGACATGCCAGAACGCATGGAGGTCTGCAGTCTCCCGTATGGTTTGAAAGAAGCAGTTCCAGATTTGTCTTGCGGGATTCTATTACTCTTTCTGTATTTGTTCTTACTACCATTCCCGGTGCGATTACTGTAGCACATGCCTTGCACAGTTTAGGGTTTCCCTCAACCTCGCACATGCAGATTCCGCAGGAACCGTAGATCTTAGTTCTTTCATCATAGCAGAGAGTTGGGATGAAAATGTCATTTTCTCTTGCTACTTCCAGAATTGTCTGGCCGGCAACGCCTTTTACTTCTTTGCCGTTTATGTTAAGTAAGAATTTTTCCATTATGCTGCCTCCCCTCTCTTATTCCTTAACAATCGCATTAAACTTACAGTGATCCATGCACTTGCCGCACTTGATGCACTTGTCGTGATCGATAACATGCAGTTCCTTAACGCTGCCGCTGATGGCATCAACAGGGCAGTTTCTGGCACAGAGGGTACATCCCTTGCAGGCATCTGTGATGTTGTATTCGATCAGCGCCTTGCAGGAGCCTGCAGTACACTTCTTGTTGTAAATGTGATCTTCATATTCGTTTCTGAAGTATCTGATTGTTGTAAGAACAGGGTTAGGAGCCGTCTGTCCCAGACCGCAAAGCGAACCGTCCTTAATCTTGTTAGCCAGCTCTTCAAGCTTTTCGATATCTCCGTCTTCACCCTTGCCTTCGGTAATTCTTTCCAGAATCTCCAGCATTCTCTTTGTTCCGATTCTGCAGTAGTTGCACTTGCCGCATGACTCGTCACGAGTGAAGTTCAGGAAGTATCTTGCCATGTCCACCATACAGGTATCTTCGTCCATTACAATCATTCCGCCGGAGCCTACAATGGCACCGGTCTTGTTGATATCTTCATATGTAACAGGCGTGTCAATGAGACTTGCAGGAATACATCCTCCCGAAGGTCCTCCCATCTGAACAGCCTTGAACTCTCTGTCGTTCTTGATTCCGCCGCCGATGCCGAAGATTACTTCCCTGATGGTCATTCCCATAGGAACCTCCACAAGTCCGCCCTTCTTAATCTTTCCTGCCAGCGCGAATACCTTTGTTCCTGAGGATTTCTCAGTTCCGAACTGTGCAAAGGCCTTACCGCCGTTGTATATAATCCATGGAACGTTTGCCAGTGTTTCTACGTTATTGATATCGGTAGGCTTCTGCCAGTAACCCTTGGCTGCAGGGAACGGCGGCTTCAGTCTAGGCATTCCTCTCTCGCCTTCCAGTGAAGCGATAAGAGCAGTTTCCTCACCGCATACGAATGCGCCGGCACCGGCCTTGATTCTTATATCGAAATCGAATCCGCTTCCGAAAATGTTCTTGCCCAGGAAGCCCTTCTCTCTTGCCTGCTCCATTGCAATTTCAAGTCTCTTGATTGCCAGCGGGTACTCTGCACGACAGTAGATAACACCCTCTGTTGCACCCATGGCATAACCGCCGATTATCATGCCCTCAAGAAGTGAATGCGGATCGCCCTCCAGAACGGATCTGTCCATGAATGCGCCCGGGTCTCCTTCGTCTGCATTGCATACCAGGTATTTCTGATCTCCTTTGTTTTCCTTGGCGGCATTCCACTTGAACCATGTTGGGAAGCCTGCACCGCCTCTGCCTCTGAGACCTGAAACCTTGATTTCCTCGATAACCTCTTCAGGCTTCATTTCCTTGAGAACCTTTTCGATTGCCTTGTAGCCGTCTACTGCCAGATAATCCTCTATGTCCTCAGGGTTGATTACACCGCAGTTTCTCAGTACAACTCTCTGCTGCTTTTCCACAAACTGCTTGTCTTCTTCTGAAATGGCCTGCTCTGCCACAGGTTTTCCCCCTGCAAGATGTCCCTCAACGATGGCCTCAACCTTATCAGGCTGAACCTTGACATATCTTGTGAGCTGTTCGTTATCGTCATAGATGTCAACTATCGGCTCAAGATAGCATGTTCCCACACATCCTGTAACCTGTACAGGAATATCGAGACCCTTCGCTGCAATCTGTTTTTCAAACTCTGCAGCTGTTTTTCTGGCACCGGTGGCAACACCGCAGCTGCCCTGTCCTACTACAACTCTCATGCTGTTACCTCCTTATGCTCTTGCTCTTATTTCATCAAGGACTGCCTTTACCGAGTCCTTTGTAAGGTTTCCGTATGTTTCGTCTCCGTCTGCACTCTTTACCATCATAACCGGTGCCAGGCTGCAGCAGCCAAGACAAGCCACATTGTTAAGTGTAAACAGACCGTCCTCTGTGGTTTCCCCGTCACTGATGTTCAGGTGCTCGCAGATTGCTTCTTCAATCATGTCGGCACCGTTAACATGACAGGCGGTACCCTTGCAGAGCATAATCAGGTACTTTCCGATAGGCTGCAGTCTGAACTGTGCGTAGAATGTAGCCACACCGTAAATCTTCGCAGGTCGAATTCCTGTACACTCTGAAATGTAGTTGATTGCATCCACTGAAAGATATCCATAGATTTCCTGCGTCTTCTGAAGAATAGTAATAAGACTACCTGGCACCTTTGCATACTTTTCAAGTGTAGGTGCAAGTTCTGTAAACTGTGCTGCACGTTCTGCTGCGCAATTACAGTTGCATGCTTTTTCACTCATTATTTAATCCTCCTACCAATAACAATAGCGTTTATGCCTATTTCTTTCTAATCTCATTAAGTTTACCACACACACGCCTTGTATACAATATTCACAGGCTTAATGGTTTATTTTTTGTATAAAAAAGACTTAATGCAGACGATGATATTGTATCAACATCAATACAAAAAGTCTATTGAGCCCCATTATGTATACATTATAATACAATAATAGTACTATCAGCTTTCCCGCTGCTTCTGCCTGGCACTCTTCCTGCCAAAAATACCTTTTAAGTCAACCTCCATCATGATTATGCTCACCAGCATCAGCAGTGCACCGAAATAAGCCCTCGGAAGCAGCCTCTCCCCTGCGAAGAGAAATGCCACAATCCCAGCGAAAACCGGTTCCAGAGCGAAAATGATTCCCACATGGGTAGCCGTTGTGTACTGCTGTGCTATGGCCTGAACGATGAATGCGATACCTGTACAGAACAGGGCCAGGAACACGAGGGACATCCAGCATCCGGTGCTCTGGGGCAGCGCAGGCTCTTCAAATATCAATGCCAGAATCAGCATCCACAGACCGGTGAACCCAAGCTGATACACCCCGATCTGGAAGGCGTCAACCTCAGGATGTGATACTGCAGTTTCGGTAATCAGCAGATCAACCGCATACGAAATTCCACAGGAAAGACAAAGGAGATCTCCTATGGATATTTTCATGTTTGAATCAAGGCTCATGAGAGCTATTCCCAGTGTACAGAGTACAACCACAACTGCCAGCTTCCTGTCCGGCACTGTTTTCTTGAAAATGTATGCCATTATCGGCGTGAATACCGTTGATGTAGCACAGAAGAATCCTGCATTCGACTGGGTTGTAAACTTCAGGCCATAGGTCGCTCCGAAGTACACGAATATCAGGGACAAGGAAATATAGAAGGCGTACTTCAGGGTTATCCTGTTCACATTGCGTATTTTCCTGAATGAAATGAGTCCCGCTGCTATAAATGCTCCCAGGAACCTATAGGCATTTATGGTAAATGGATCCATGTCATCAAGACACATATCCATCATAAAGTAAGATACGCCCCAGCACAGTGTTACCAGCACCAGCATCAGGTCCGCCTTCATTTGTCTGTTATGCTCTCCCATTATCTTCCTTTCATATACCTGCAATAAAAAACTCCAATGCCAGAGGTCCCGGCATCAGTCCGGATTTTATGTTCCGTTCAATATCATAGGCTCCAATTAGAATGCGTCTCAAATCCTCGATTCTGAACCTGTTTCCTGCTTCGAGAGCCTTCTGTGTTCTGAATTCGTGAATTCTGTCGTTTTTTCTGAGCTCAGCCTGTATTCCCTTAAGGTTCATTCCCTCATCCTTCATTTCACAGGTTGTCAGCATCAGTTCAAGCTGACCTGTAATCAGTGCCAGAAGCTGAAACTCGCTGCTCCCGTTCTCAAGGAGATTATGCAAAAGCCGGAAGGCTTCGTCCTTTCGATTCCTTCCTATGGCATCTATCATAGCAAACACATTGTTTTCAGGATTTACTGTAATGACGGAGGCCACATCCGTGGGGCTTATTTCCGTTGATCTGCCGCTGTGGGCTATTATTTTCCTGATATCGTTATCAATGTTGTAGAGCCCGTAGTCAATGTTTTTGTTTCCATATCCGGTTTCTTCCACAATCATTGAGATTATTCCCGGCCTGAACTCCTTGCCTGCAGCACGAAATCTTTTCTCAACGAAGCTTCGAAGCTGCCCGGAATTAAGAGGTGTGAAATCATAAACCGCTCCTGCCTTTGCGGCAGCCTTCAGCAGCGCCGCGGCTGCCTTGTCCCCTGCACTTTCTTTCTTGTTGCTTCTCGGTTCGGCAGCGGTAATCAGAAGCAGCCGGCCCGAATCCTCTCCCCTGCCGCTGAGGCTTTCTTCCATGTAATCAATCAGATTCTTAAGCTGCTTCTCATCCTGAAAGGCTTCGGGGAGTTTCCCCCTTTCATCAATGAAGTCAGGAAGTAAAACCACCTTTCTTTCGGACATAAGGGGCAGGGTTTCAAGATTATCTATGATGCTTTCTGCCGTTGAAGCTTTCCTGTCAAGTACAACGAGATCCAGCACTTCACTGGCCTTATTAACATACTTTGAAATAAGAGTTCTGCTGTAGAAATCAACAAGATATGATTCTACTCCCTTCAGCAGAACAAGACCGGGGATCTTCCCGGCCTTAATGTCCTTGCCTATCTTAATAAAAGCATGTTCCTGTTTCTGCGCCATGACTATATCATATCATTTTAATCAATCAATTCAACACTCTTCTCGATAATTTCTCCACTCATGGCATTAAATGTGAAGTCGTGCTCCAGTCCGTTGTAGTGAATTTCAATCTCGTATTCTCTCACACCGTCATCATATCCCTTTTTTGCCTTCACAATGTCTGAGGCAGTAGCGCCCTCAACCTCAGCCAGGGCCGCTGCCTTTGCATCATCCAGAGAAAACTTGCCTGCTGTATTGGTCTCTCCTGCAGGAACTGCTGCCACTTTATCGCTGTCCTGCTCAAGAATGCTGCCGTCCCTGGCGCTGATTTCGAAATCGTATTCACTGCCGTCATATACTATGGTAATGTCGTACACAACGTTTCCGTCAGATACAGTTTTATCGGATCTTATTACATCTGATGTTCCTGCGCCCTGAACCTGATTAAGTGCAATCTGAACTGCCTGGTCCTTTGTGATTTCCTCTGTCTTCTCCGTACCGCAGGCGGCCAGCCCCATTATTACAACAACTGCTAATGCCATTACTGCCGATACTTTAATTGCTTTCTTCATTTCTAATCTCTCCTTTCGTCCCGCGACTCACTTTATTCTATGGGTCAATAATAAACCTTAATCATTAAGGTAAAATTATCCCAACATTAAATTTCGATTAAATTGTCAACTCATTTCACATAGGCAGTCTGATTATGAATTTCGCTCCCCTGCCCGGTGAACTTTCAACCTTCACGCTTCCTCCATGAGCCTCAGTCAAAGATCTTACCATAGCAAGACCCAGACCGGTTGAGCTGCTGTCATTTCTGGATTCATCCCCTCTGTAGAATTTGTTCCAGATTTTCTGCTGTTCTTCTTCAGATATGCCCGGTCCGTCATCAGATACGGTGCACACCGCCATTCCGGCTTCAGTACACATTATAAACCGTATGGTTCCGCCTCTGGAGCAGCCGTATTTCATGGCGTTATCGAGAAGATTGAGAATAATCCTGATAATCATAGCCTCGTCACCTTCAATAGTAACTCCCTCTTCTATGTGTGAATACAGGTTTATGCCCCTTTCAAAGGCAATCATCTCCTGCTGCTCAGCAATGTTCAGGCATATCTCACTTAAGTTGATTTTTTCCTTTTCCGGAACCAGCCTCCCGGAATCGCTCCGTGCAAGTACAAGCAGCCTGTTCACAAGCTGCATCATCCGCTTTGATTCATTGTTTATTATTCCAATGGCTTTCTCTCTGTATGACTCATCCTCAAGGGCATACTGGCTCTGAGTTGATATCACAGCAATAGGAGTTCTCAGTTCATGGGAGACATTTGATGTGAACTGCTTTTCTTCCTCAAAGGCCTTCTCAAGGCTGTCAAAGACCTCGTTGAAGGCATATGCAGCCTCAGCTATTTCATCGCTTGTATCAGGAACTGTAACTCGCCGTGAAAGTTTATTGTCCTTCGCAATCTGCTTTGCTGTTCCCACAACCTCCATCAGGGGGCCCAGCTTCCTTTTAGCTATGGCATACCCTCCCAGGGCAGCAATTATTATCAGAGTGGGCAGCGCCACCAGCATAAGCTTGACAATACCTGACGAGAAGCCTCCACCTGCATAGTTCTCTGTAATGCCTCTAACCCAGACATAGCTGTCTCCCACTTCAAAAATGCTATCGTAAATATACCAGCTGTCACCGTTGATGTCCTCAACCTCCCATAGCTTCCTGTCTCTCAGCTCGGGGAGATCCTGAAGTTCCGATGGCTTGAATCCCTCCAGCATTTTACCGTCGCCCGAGTAGACGCTAATGTATATACCGTTTTCACGGTAATCAATATCTCTATCGAAGATGAAATCTTTGCCGGACTCCTCGATATCTTCACTTGCCTCTACAACAGATTCAATAAGCTTGTTCTTGATATTCTCCCTTATTCTGTTGCTTTCGGCAGAGGAAACGGCAAAAACAAATACCATGGCTATGGCAACCAGGAAAACCGTATACCATATTGTGATTTTCGTAGTTATTGACAGTTTCTTCATCTTCTTCATCGTACTACGTATCCTGCTCCTTTTACTGTTTTTATCAGTTTTGCGTCCTGCCCCTCGTCTATTTTTTTCCTCAGATGATGCATATATACGTCGATAACATTTGATGCACCGTCATAGTCATAGTTCCAGATGTGATTGCATATCTTATCTCTGGAAAGCACCCTTCCCCTGTTTTCAAGCAGATACTCAAGAATATTGAATTCTCTGGCAGTCAGTTCTATTTCCCTGCCTGCCCTTGTAACGGTTTTTCCTGCCGTATCCATTACAAGATCTCCAACCTTTATTTCTCCCGATGCCCTGCCGTTTCCTCTTCGAATCAGCACTCTTATTCTGGCAAGGAGCTCGTCAAAGTCAAAGGGCTTCACCAGGTAATCATCAGCCCCGGAGTCAAGGCCTGATACTCTATCCTCAACATCACCCAGGGCAGTAAGTAAAATTACCGGAGTCATGTTTCCTGCGGTTCTCATATCCCGAAGCAGACCTATTCCCGTCTTTCCCGGAAGCATAATGTCAAGAATTATCACATCATATTCAGTTCCGTTAATATAAGACTCCGCATCTTCTCCGGAATTGCAGGCGTCAACTCCATATCCCTCTGATTTGAGTTTTCGAACTATTATCTCACACAAATCCTTCTGATCCTCAACCACAAGCAGTCTCATTTAACCCTCCCATTATATCTCGATTTATTATAATAATATCGATTACGTTATTATACCACAGTAACTCTTTTTCACATCAGCATATTGTGTGACAAACTAGTATCTGCCTAAGCGAAGGCCCCCTCAACGTTACAAAACTGCCAAAGCCCTTGATAATTCAGGGTTTCAGGCATCTTTGCCGAATTGTAAGAAATCCCTATTTTCTGACATTTCAGTATATTGAAGCTGTCTTTCGGTGCCAATAGCCGCATAAGACAGCAAACTAATACCTGAAATTGCTTGACATTCAGCAAGTTAAACACTATAATAATAGCGTAAGGAAACAAAACAGCAAAGAATTAAGAAAAGAGGGATAACAATGAAAGCTGTAAAATCAATCGTTGAAACTATCAGAGAAACCGCAGAGCTTATTGACGTAGTTGTATACGGTAGATAATAAACAGAAAAAAATTGCAGTTTTTCGGCAGGCGCATAGAGCCCTGCCGTTTTTTATACCATTTTCCGCCGGCTATCCGGCAAAAAAAGATACCATCCTTCCGGGATGCGCCCGAAAAAATGGTATCTTGAAATTTAAGTTTTTATGGAGTTTTCAAATCGCAGCTGATTTACTTGTTCAGTGGAGGGAAAGTCTCATCGAATGACTTTTCACCATGCTTGAGAGTGTTGATAGCTCCCAGCACGCCTCTCTTTCTCTGAATCCAGTAAACAATCATCGGGATAACAACCGCTGATGTTGCGATGCAGAAGATTACGAGACCGCCGCCTGCATTTCCTTCAGGATCGATGATGTCGCCGAATGCCAGCATAATCAGACAGATGAGCTGTGCAATCATAGCGAACCATGGTACCCATGAAAGAGCCGGTTTAACTCTTGCCTTCAGGCAGGTTTCAGGGTCATAACCGTTTTTCTTAAGCTTGCTTCTGAATCTCTTCTGTGAAAGAATGATTCCAACCCATGCCAGAGTTCCTGTAAAGCCTGACATTGAAAGCAGTGAACCGTACAGATTTGAAAGAGCTCCTGTAAGTTCTGATACAAGACCGATAATGAGAACAACCCACATGAATGCCAGTGTGAACAGTACGGCATTTCTTGGAGCAGCCTGCTTGCTAAGTCTTGAGAGGAACTTAGGTGCAAGTCCTTCAACTGACAGACCGTACATACATCTTACTGTTCCGTAGAAGCCTGTGTTAGCACATGAGAATGCAGCTACCAGTACTACAGCCAGGAATACGTATGCCAGCGGTGTAAGTCCGTATGCAGTCATTACATCTGCGAATACAGGTCTTTCGTCTGTTGCCAGCTCTGTAGGGAAAATCAGCAGAACGAGCAGAATCGGCAGCAGGTACAGCAGAACGATACGATATGTTACGCTTCTGCATGCCTTAGGTACTGACTCGTCAGGATTCTGTGATTCCGCAGCAGCCAGACCAACTATTTCTGTACCCTGGAATGTTACCAGTACTACTACCATGAGTACTACGCAGATTCCGAATCCGTTAGGGAATAAGTCTCCGTAGAAGCCAACGCCTGAACCGAAGTTTACGCTTGTTCCAAGGAATCCATCCTTAATGTGTTCACCTGCAACATTTGTGAGACCGCCATCAGGATTACCCCAGAGACCTACCCAGATACCAAATGCAACCAAGATGAACAGGATGATTACGCAAACCTTGGTTATAGCAAGTCCTGACTCAATCTTAGCGAAGATATCTACTGCGCAGCAGTTGATAATTGTCAGGGCAAGCATTGTTCCTACTGCAAATGCAACATAGGCTATCGGGCTTGTATTGCCTGTAAGAGCCTGAAGTGCATAGGATACTGCAATCGCTTCTGAAGGGCAGTAGCAAACCCAGTTAAACCAGAATGACCATCCCATACCTACTGAAAGCGTAGGCCCAAGGAATTCATGGGTATACGCAACGAATGATCCCGAACGTGGAAGGTTAACTAATAATTCTGCATATGCAATCATAAGTCCGAATACGATTACTCCCACAATCAGGAATGCCAGAAATACTGCCGGTCCCATTACCTGGATACACCAGCCTACTCCCAGGAAGTAGCACGAACCGATAACGCCGCCCAGGCCGATGAAAGCTACCTGCCAGCCCTTAATACCACGCTTAAGTTCCTGTTCTTCAGTTCCAACAACTTTGTTTTCGTCTGACATAAAACCTCCTTTTGATTATAAAACTATAACTGATCATAAAAACTCATATTGCTCAAACGTCACCGTTGTAAAGCCTTAATCAAAACGCTATTGTTTTTATCAAATAAAGTATGCCAATCATCCCCAGAACTCCTCCTGCGAAGCAGGCCGCCTCGATAACAGAATGCCTTCGCATTCTCATCAGGGCAAATCCGCCTATTGCCAGAACTACAGCTCCCGCCGCCGTCAGAAAATTCGCATCCAGAAAATCCATATAATCCTTATCCTCTTTTATTCAAATGCCCTGCAAATAAAAAATGCACGGCCTAAAAATAGCTAACAACTTTGCTGTCCTTCGAGTTTCCTCGTGCTCAAGAAATATTTGAAAATTTTAACCATTTTACGGCAAGCACAAAGGCAGTTCGCAAACTTCATAATTTATTTTCGCAAAATAATTCCTTATGTGTAATAATTATAACAATTTGTTACACTATTTCAACTGTTTTTTACTATGCTCTAAAAAAAAAGCAGTGCAATTTTTCTTATTATTCAAATAATTTCGCGATGTTTTTGTACTAATTTGCGCATGCCTTTGCACAAATCATAGGGTTGATAATGTGATATCGTTTTTTGCATATGTTTTCATTCAATCATCCTCCTTGTTTCCCTTATCTCTCCATCATTTATCTCTACCCCAACAGCACCATCCAAATCGTTCCTGTACACCGGTACACTCCGCTTTTCAAGACGCTGGAGCACATCCGGCGCCGGATGTCCGTAATTGTTCTTACCGACCTGGATTACTGCAATCTCCGGAGAAACAGCCTCTATGAATTCATCACAGCTGCTGTACTTGGATCCGTGATGGGCAACCTTCAGAATATCTGCTGAAAGTGCTTCCCTGCCCGCCTCAATCACCATTCTCTCCCCGATTTCATCAATATCCCCCGTTATCAGAATCCCGATTCCCTGAACATTGATTTTCATCACCAGGCTCAAATCGTTTTCATTTTCCTCCCGGGACAGCATTTCCATGTATTCCCTTTCACTTTTAGCCCCGGGCCACAGAATTTCGACAGAACAGCACCCCTTCAGCTCTGCAATCTGACCTCCATGAAGATACATGATGTTCTCCGGCTGAAGGCCTGTATCTCTGACAATTTCATCCTGCACAAGCCTGTTTGCTTCGTACGTATAAAGCTTCTCCACCATTCCCTCCCTGGCAAGTTCGCAAATGCCCCTGTAATGATCCGTATGCAGATGAGTTACAAAGGCACCGTCTACTGTCCCTGTTCCGTTTTTCAGAAGATAAGGTCTGAGAGTGCTCTTCCCCAGATTGTAGTTTTCACTACCTCCGCCATCAAAGAGATAAACCCCGCCACCGGTATTGACGCAAATGCAGTCACCCTGCCCCACATCGACAAATGTAATGCTGCAATTGTTAAAACCGCTTCCCGCCGCCACTGCCAGCATTAGAGAAACGGCAACAACGACTGCAGAGTATTTCACGATGTGCATCACAGGATTTGCAGCTCTTATCACAGCCAGCCTTCCCTCCTCCGATGCAAAGGCCACAAGTCCAAGATAAAAGGCGGCAACTATCCATATGGGAGGACTCGGCACCTGAAATGTGATAATTCCCTGAATCTCCCCAAGCTCATTAATTTGTGTTAAGAAATTACACAGGAAATCCAACAGACGAGCTGAAACCTCAAACAGAGGCGTGTTCTGCAATAATAGCCCCGCAAGTCCCGCCGGTACAATGATGCCCGCCAGGAAAACAACAGGAACATTCATTATGACCGCCAGCATCGACACATAATTGAAGTTGTACCATATGAATGGTCCCAAACCCAGTTGAACTGCCAGACTGGCAGTGAATACTCCGGAATAGAATGACTTAATATACGGTAATGCCAAATTCAAAGTGAGAACCGCCAGAAATGACATCTGAAAGCCTGCATTAAAAAGCATGAAGGGTCTTACCGCCAGCACCCCTGCCGCCACTGCAAAGGCAGCACTGTCAAGGTCGTAGCGCCTGCCCATAAGAGAAGCCAGGGAGTGGAGAATTATCATAATCACCGCCCGGATAACCGAGGGCGAAAACCCTGCCATTACCGCATAGCAAAAGAAGAAAACGCAGGTGAATCCAAAGAATATCCATCCCCTTCTGCCCCTCCACATTTTCAGAAGAAACCCATATATTATTCCAATATGAAGTCCGCTGACAGCCAGAATGTGTGCCGTTCCGTTTCTCTGAAACACTTCCAGCATATCGCTGTCAAGTTCCCCCTTGTCACCAAACAGGATGGCCTTAATCATGGCCGAGGTGTCACTGCCGCAGATTTCCTCAATTCTTTCTGCGAAGCTTTCCTTTAATATGAATAGCCTGCCCGCCGGTGACTCTGACTCTCTGATTATTGTCAGCTTATCCGCCCTCATGACAGCCGTTATCCCGATGGATTTCAGATACAGCCGGTAGTCAAAGCATCCGGGATTACGCCGGCATGCCGGCTGTTCAGCATTCCCGTCTGCCTGTACAATGCTTCCGGGCACAGGTGTCCCCTTTAATATTTCCCCATAACAGCTTACCAGTATTTTTCCTGAATCGGTTTTTACTGTCAGCCGTGTATACTCCTCACCCTTCTGATTGAGTTTTTTCTCTGTATCCGTCACCTTTCCGCGAATCGTGTTTCGTCCCGCAAGGCTGTCTTCCTGCCTTTGCAGAACACCGCTCCATCCCCAGAAACAGAAGCATCCCATAACAAAGGCGGCAGCCGTAAGAGACATAATCTTTCTGACTCTGCCGGGCTGCCTTTGCATATATAAAAGAAGACCGGCTGCACACAGAACACAGGCCGCCGATATCCATCTGCTGAAACAGTATCCGACAAATATGCCTGCCGCCTGTCCCATGGCAGCAAATAACAATGGTCGTCTTATCATCCCTGTCACCATCACCTCTCATCGAATCCCATAAAATTATAATACCGGTAATTGTAAATTTCAAGAATTATTCCCATATATTTCCACTAAAAAAATGTTTATGTTATAGTCTTGAGGGTTATGTTATGGTACAATTACAGTAATTGTTTATTACGATATCAATTAATGAAATCAATATATCGGAGGATAGAGTTTTGTCAGATAAGTTTAACGATTACAATGATGATTTTTTTGCCAGATTTGACGAGATGGCAAACACTCATGAAAGCAAAATCGCCGACACGGACACCTACAGCGCCGAAGCCGGCGATGAGGAGTTCTTTTACGGCGGCGGCAAGAACTACCGCGGTCGCAATCCAAAGAGCGAAGAGATAAAACCTTCCAGAGCAAGTCGTTCCTCCAGGAAGGCCTCACGCAGCCCGGAGAACGCTGAGGCGACAGCAAAGGTCGGATCAAGGAAAGCCAAGAGCCGTTCAGGCGCAAAGGATTTCACCGCTGATGCCAAATCAAAGGCCAGAAGAGCGAAGGCAAAAGCTGTGGCGGCATCATCCAAATTTGGAGGCAGCGCCTCAGGAGAATCAGGCTTCAAGGCGCTTAAGCCGGAATCAAAGCCTAAGTCACTATTCAAAATAATACTTACAATAGTGCTTGCGGGTGTTTTTGCCTTGGGAATATTCGTGGGTATAGTTTTCCTGAAGGCTCCTATTATAGATACCGACGATATCTATTCACATATCAGCCAGCGTTCGGTAATGTATGACAGCGAGGGAAATGAAATCGAGAATCTTTACTTCTCCGACGGAAACAGAACTGTAATTCAGTATGACGATATCCCTGAAAACATGGTAAACGCCGTCATAGCCATAGAAGACCAGAAATTCTGGTCCCACAACGGCTTCAACTTCATCAGAGTTATAGGCGCCATCCGTGACAGTATCTTCGGAGGCGGGGAAATCAGCGGTACCTCAACCGTTACGCAGCAGCTTGCACGAAATGTGTACCTGGCGGAAATCAAAAGCCAGCGTTCCATCTCCCGTAAGCTGACTGAAATGTACTGCACCATAATCCTCGAAAAGAACATGTCCAAGGAACAGATTATGGAGGCATACCTGAATACTATCTATCTGGGCTTCAACTCCTACGGTGTTGAGGCGGCAGCAGAAAGCTACTTCGATGTCTCCGCCAAGGATCTTACCCTGGAGCAGTGTGCGGCACTGGCTGCCCTGCCTCAGTCACCTGATACCTACGCCCTGGTTTATTCAGATTATTACGGACAGAACACCACTCTTCCTAAAATCAAGAAAACAGATACGGTAACATATCTCTACAACGGAGATATGACGAAGGACAGACGTGAGCTGGTGCTATCCAATATGCTGGACAAGGGCTTTATTACAGAAAGCCAGTACAACGAAGCCATGGGAAAGGATCTTCAGGATGAAATCAAAATCGGCGCAGCTGTAGATGCCAGCAAAACGTCATACTTTACGGATTACTGTCTGCAGCAGCTTATCAAGGATATGATGGATGAATACAACATCAGCGAGAGTGATGCCGAGAACATGATCTACACCAAGGGTCTGAAGATATACACATCCATGGATTCCAACATCCAGAACATCATGGAGGAGGAATTCAGTGATGACAGCAACTTCACAACAATTGCCTATACCAGAACAAATGCCGACGGCAATATAATAAGCGATCAGGGAGTGGTTCTTGCTTACAAGTACTCCAACTACATTGACGACGGCGGAAATTTCGTTCTCCGCAAGAATGAATACAAGAAGAACAGCGACGGCAGCATTACTATACTCAAGGGCAAGAGACTCAACCTCTTCAGCACTGAAACCTCTGAAGGTACCGATATCAGCGTTGAATTCAAGGGAATGTACAAGGTGGATAATGACGGCAAATTCTACTTCATAGAGAGCGGTGCCCTGTCAATACCAAGAGAGTACAAGTCCTTCGACGACAATGACAACTGCGTAATATCCGCTCAGTTCTTCAAAGACTATCCTGACTTCTTCAAAAAGACCGATGAGGGGTACAAGGTAGGCAAAGACTTCTACACTCTGAAGCAGAAGGTTCGTCAGCCTCAGGCGGCTGCAGTAATAATGGAACTGAAAACAGGAGAAATCAAGGGTATGATGGGCGGTCGAGGCGCTACCGGCAAGCAGCTCTACAACAGAGCAGTTAACCCGCGTCAGCCGGGATCCTCCATTAAACCTATTGCGGTATACGGACCTGCCCTTCAGATGAGTTATGAATACAACGAGGCAAACAAGGATATGAGCCTTGATACAAGCGAAGGCTCCGACTGGGGTGATTATGTAACAGCCGGCAGCGTGATAAATGATGCGAAAACAACAGATGGAAACGGCAGAACCTGGCCACTCAACGACGACCACGGCTACCACGGTCCTCAGACATTCAGAGAAGCCCTTCAGCAATCACTTAACGTCTGCTCATATAAGATATTCCAGCAGATTGACAGAAACGAAGGTGCTGAATACTGCATAGAAATGCTCAAAAAATGCGGTGTAACCACTCTTGATGAGGAAACGGACCGCAACCCTGCTGCAATGGCACTGGGCGGAACAACCCGCGGTCTCACCCCTCTTGAGGAAACAGCTGCCTATGCAGTATTCCCTAACGGAGGAGTATACAAAACACCTGTTTTCTATACAAAGGTTCTGGACTCAAAGAACGATGTTCTCTTTGAAAATAAAACTGAAGAAACACAGGTTTACGATAAGGGCGTTGCCTGGATTATGACAGACGTGCTCAGATCCGTTGTTACAAACGGTATCGGCCGCAGCGCCGCCATCAACTCCCAGCCTGCCGCCGGTAAGACGGGTACAACAAGTAACATGTACGATATCTGGTTCTCAGGATTCACTCCGCAGTACTCAATGGCACTGTGGATGGGTAATGACATAAACATGCCTGTATCCAACTACTCCTACAAGGCCGCACAGTTCTGGGCAGCCATTATGGAGAGAGTATGCGAGGATATTCCAAGGGAATCCTACTTCCCTATGCCTGAGAATGTTGTTAATGTAGGCGGAGAATACTACATCAAGGGCACATATGCCAAGGTGGCGAAGAAGAAGACAAAGACGAAGAACTCCAAGACTGAAACCCAGACAACTGCTCCGACGGAACCGGTAATTACAGAGCCTCCTGTAACAAATCCACCAGAGACAACAACACAGCCTAGCACCCCGGCAGAACCGGTTGACCCTGCCACCCCATAAGTTTGACATGACAGACAATAACTACACTTTAATACTTGCCTCGGCTTCCCCGAGGCGAATAGAAATGCTTGGAGCCGCAGGCTACAGCCCTGTTGTTAAACCCGCCTCCATCAGCGAGAAACTGCCCTTCCCCATGAAGCCGGAGACTGCAGTAATGTATCTGGCTCTGTCCAAGGGGATGGCCGTCGCCGGTGAGATAACCGGAAAATCATATGATTACTCCAGAGACTGGCCTCCCGCAGGAAAGGATATTAAGATAGTAGCCGCTGACACGGTGGTTGTCCATGAAGGAAGGATAATCGGCAAGCCTGAAAATGAAAAGCAGGCATTCGAGATTCTGGCAGCTCTCAGAGGCACATCACATAATGTTATCACCGGATGCTGCGTCATTACCATTGAAGCCGGCGCCTCTCCGGAGACCGCCTCTAAGAAATGCTTCTTTGAGGATACCCGGGTATTCTTCACGGATTACACAGATGAAGAGCTTACGGCATATGTCAATACAGACGAGCCCTATGATAAGGCCGGCGGGTACGCCATACAGGAAACCTTCGGCAAATATGTTGATCACTATGAGGGCGACTATGACAATGTGATTGGCCTGCCCCTCTCACGGCTTAAGGAGTATCTGTAATTTCATCGGTATCTGATGTATCTGAAAAAACAATATGTAATTCAAAAATAATATGTAATTCAAAAGGTGTCTGAAGACCAGGTCTTCAGACACCTTTATTAATTAAGTGAACTTTCAACTGATTCAATGAAGAATTGTGATCGTTGACAGTCTGAACTTATTTTGTTGAAGCGTCGTAGAGAGCTTCAGCGTTGTCCCACTCTGCGATAATTTCAGGAATTACCTTGTAGAGGTCGCCAACGATACCGAAGTCAGCAACTTCGAAGATAGGAGCGTCTGCATCCTTGTTGATTGCTACGATACAATCTGAAGTCTGCATACCTGCCAGGTGCTGGATAGCGCCGGAGATACCGCATGCGAAGTAAATTTTAGGCTTTACAGTTGTTCCTGTCTGACCTACCTGGTGTGAGTGGTCAATCCAGCCTGCATCTACAGCTGCTCTTGATGAACCAACAACTCCGCCAACCTTGTCAGCGAACTGCTTAATCAGTTCAAATCCTGATGCATCACCAAGTCCTCTTCCGCCTGAGCAGATGATTTCAGCGTCAGTCAGTGAAACCATTTCCTTAGCTGACTTAACGATGTCCTTGATTGTGATGTGAATATCATCAGCTGAAACTGTAGTCTTAACGTCAACGATTTCACCGGTAGCTCCTGCTACAGGCTCTCTCTTCTGCATTACGCCAGGACGAACTGTTGACATCTGAGGTCTTGTTCTCGGGCAGATGATAGTAGCCATCAGGTTACCACCGAATGCAGGACGAGTCTGCTTGATACCTGTTGATGGATCGTTAGGGTCCAGAGTTGAAGTATCAAGAGTAGTGTTCTTTGAAGTGTATTCAATGTAGCTTGAAACTCTTACGTCCAGTCTTGTACAGTCAGCTGTCAGACCAGTGTTGCATCTTGCAGCAATTCTTGGAGCGAAGTCTCTACCGATGTGAGTTGCACCGTACAGAACGATTTCAGGCTTGTATTCGTCGATAGCTTCCTTCAGAGCGAATGTGTATCCGTCTGTAGTGTAGTTCTTAAGGTGTGGGCTTGCAATCTTGTAAACCTTTTCAGCACCGTAAGCGAAGCATTCCTCAGCCAGTGGAGCGATGTCAGCTTCATCACCGATGAGAACTGCGCATACCTGAGTATCTTCGCTGATTTCCTTAGCCAGTCTGTAGCCTTCGCCGATGAGTTCCAGAGCAACGTTCATGAGCTTGCCGTTTCTCTGTTCTGCGAATACCCATACGTGCTTGTAGTCGCCCAGGTCAGCCTGTACTTCTACCTTCTTTTCTTCGATAGCACCAAACTTACATGAAGTCAGGCACTGGTTACAGAAGTCGCAGCTAGGTCCGATGGCAGCAACTTTACCAAGCTTATTGCCATCATATGGTTCGAAATAAAATGCATCCTTAGGGCAGCTCTTGAAGCACTGTCCGCATCCTATACATTTTTCTTTAATAATGTTAATAGCCATTTAAATTTCCTCCTCCTTCTTAGATTACATGCTTGCCCTTAAGCTTAATCAGTAAGTTCTTAGCCTGAGCATTTTCAGTATCGCCTTCGATCTTAACGCCTGGCTGCTTTGGAGCTGGTGTGAATGATCTGAATACGTTTGTAGGTGATGCTTCCAGACCAACCTTAGTCAGGTCAACTTCGATGTCCTTAGCATTCCAAACCTTCATTTCCTTGTCACCGTAGATTCCGGCAACTGTCATGTATCTAGGAGTGTTCAGTTCTTTGATTGTAGTCAGCAGGCAAGGGAGCTGAACCTCGATGAGTTCATATCCGTCTTCCAGCTGTCTCTTAACTGTTACTGATTTTCTGTCGTCAGCAATTTCAAACTCTTCTACGTATGATACCTGTGGCAGATCCAGCTTTTCAGCAAGCTGTGGTCCAACCTGTGCAGTATCTCCGTCGATAGCCTGTCTTCCGGTGAAGATAAGGTCGTAGTCTCCGTTTTCCTTGACCCATTTTCTTACTGCAGCTTCCAGAGTGTTTGAAGTTGCCCATGTATCTGATCCGCCTACTGCTCTGTCGGATACCAGGATACCTTCGTCAGCGCCCTTAGCGATGCACTCGAAGAGCAGATCGTTAGCCTGTGGAGGTCCCATTGTGATTACTGTGATGTGAACATCATCAAACTTATCTTTAATCTGAAGAGCCTGTTCGAGAGCGTTAGCATCGTCGTTGTTCAGAATGCTAGGTACGCCGTCTCTGATCAGTGTTCCTGTTTTAGGATTGATTTTGATAACATTAGTATCAGGAACCTGCTTTGCGCATACTATAATATTAAATGCCATTATATTTTCCTCCCTCTCTAATTATTTACCAAGAACTGATGCAGCGATAACCATCTTCTGAACTTCTGTTGTACCTTCGTAGATTTCAGTGATCTTAGCGTCTCTCATCATTCTTTCTACCGGATAATCCTTAGTGTAGCCGTATCCGCCGTGGAGCTGTACGCACTTTGTAGTAACGTGCATTGCAGTTTCAGCAGCAAAGTACTTAGCCATTGCAGCAGCAGGACCATAAGCAAGGTGCTTGTCCTTCATGTCTGCAGCTCTGTATACCAGAAGTCTTGCAGCTTCGATTTCTGTTGCCAGTTCAGCAACCATGAACTGAAGTGCCTGGAACTTTGAAAGGCTCTTTCCAAACTGCTTTCTGGCCTTCATGTATTCAACAGTTACATCCAGAGCTCCCTGAGCGATACCCAGAGCCTGTGAAGCGATACCGATACGTCCGCCGTCCAGTGTGCTCATTGCAACCTTGAAGCCCTGTCCTTCTTCTCCGAGAAGTCTGTCAGCAGGAATTCTGCAGTTCTGGAAGATAAGTTCTGTAGTTGATGATGCACAGATACCCATCTTGTCTTCAGTCTTTCCGATTGAGAATCCTTCGTCACCCTTTTCTACGATGAATGCGCTGATTCCGTGGTTGCCCTTTGACTTGTCAGTCATAGCCATTACTACGAAAGTCTCAGCATATCCGCCGTTGGTGATGAATACCTTTGCTCCGTTCAGTACGTAGTAATCTCCGTCCTTTTCAGCTCTTGTCTGCTGTCCGGATGCATCTGTACCTGCGTTAGGCTCAGTAAGTCCGAATGCACCGAGCTTTCTTCCTGAAAGCAGGTCAGGGAGATACTTCTGTCTCTGTTCTTCTGTACCCCAGTTAAAAATAGGCCAGCAGCAGAGTGAAGTGTGTGCTGAGCAGATAACGCCTGTTGATGCGCACTTCTTTGAAAGTTCTTCAACAGTGATAGCATAGGAGATGTGGTCTCCGCCTGCTCCGCCGTACTCAGTTGGGAACGGAACGCCAAGTAATCCGTACTTTGCCATCTTAGCTACAGTTTCTTCAGGGAATCTATGTTCCGCATCAATCTCTGCAGCCAGAGGTTCAACCTCTGTTTCGGCAAAATCTCTTACCATTTTTCTTACGAATTCTTGTTCCTTCGTCAGTGAAAAGTTCATTATATTGCCTCCTTAATTAATAATTACATTTGTTACATTTATAACAAATCATACCACCCCAATTAAACCATAAATCCCCCTGTTTGACAAGGGGATTATGGTACTTTATTATTGTCAGAATATTATTACTTTGCTGTCTTATTTTTCCTTCAGCGTGCCCTTTCTGTAGGCTTCAACAAGTGCCCTCAGTTCCTCTCTTTCCCTGATTAAGTCGATGCCAAGATCCGTGTCCGCAACCAGCATCCTGTTCTTCATTCTTCTTACAATGGATATTACAGGATGATGGAACACCTGAGTTCCGTCAGGCTGCAAAGGGCTGTAAGGCTTGTGTTCAGCCAGCGCCATGTAGCGGGAATTGATGAAGAAGGTATAACCGGCAATTCCCGTGGTCTTCTGATATGCCTTGGACATTCCGCCGTCTATGATAAACAGCTTGCCTCCGCCCTTTATTGGACTCTCACCGTCCTTGATCTTAACGGGAACATGTCCGTTGAGAATAATCGAGGTCTCAGTATCGAGACCAAACTCGGTAAGAATCTTGTCAACTATTTCTTCTTTTTCAATCAGCTTGTAATACGGAACAGTATGCTCCTTATGGGTCTTCTTGTCGTCAATGAGGCATCTTTCCAGGGTGGTCATCTGATCTTTTCCGAAGAGAGGGCTGTTCGGCCCCAGCCAGAGATACCACATCAGATCTCCGTTATATCCCACCTCATCATAATCCTTAGGATTGAAATATGCCAGTCTAACCTGCTCATCCAGATAATCCATATAAGCCTTCCCGCTGAGCTTCAGACCATCCAGTTCTATTTCCTTGAAGGTTCCGTCTGCATTCATCGGTATGCATCCATGGAACAGGAGGTTTCCGTTTACAACATTATACAGAGAACCGTGGGTGAACATGAACTTGATATGTGCCTGAAGCTTGTCATTCTTGGTGAAACTAGGCTCAATAGCCTCAAGCATAGCCTGTTCCTCCTCGGTAAGCCTGTAAGGATCCTCGGGATCTATTGTTGGGAAGTTCTTGTCATTAAGCTCATGTTCTCCGTCCCTGAGCATTATAGTGCCCTTATCATAATCAATCTTGTCCAGAAGCAGCCTGTTCTCCAGCTCGTATTCCGGATGAGCCATTATCCGATGACCTTCGACCTTGAACTGGCATATTGAAATCGCCTTGTTCATCCTGGCTACAAGCTGTTCATCCACCGGATCGTATTTGTTCGCTTCTATAGTCTTTGGCCAGAAAGCTGTACACGGATCATCGGCATAAACCTTCTCCGCCATGGTGGCAAGAGGTCTCAGGTTTATTCCGTATCCCACCTCCATCATGTCAAAGTTGTTGTATTTGATGTTTATTCTCAGAACGTTGGTGATACATGCCCAGCTTCCCGTCGCAGCTCCCATCCAGAGAATGTCATGGTTGCCCCACTGAAAATCCACATCGTGGTAATCCATAAGGTAATCCATAATCTTGTCAGGTGCAGCGCCTCTGTCCCATATATCTCCTATAATATGGAGTCTGTCAACAGCCAGACTGCTTATCACATCAGTCATTTCGATGATGAAATCCTGAGCCTCTCCGCATTCAACCAGAGTATCTACAATCTTCACATAGTACTCACCCATATTGTACTTTGAATTCGCATGGAGCAATTCGTCTATGATATAGGCATACTGCTTGGGAAGTCTCTTGCGGACCTTGGACTGAGTGTACTTGTTTGTTACGGATCTGAGAACCTCCGTAAGCTGAATTATTGCAGTCTTGCACCACTTCTCGAAATCATCCTCGCTCTGCTTGCGACGGGCAATTTCTGCCTTTGCATTGTACACCAGTGCCGCCAGGGCATCCCTTTCTTCAGTGGAAAGTGTGGGCCCGAAAATATCATCAATCTTGTCCCGAATTACCCCTGAAGCGCTCTTGAGCATGTGAATAAACGCATCGTGTTCCCCGTGAAGGTCACTTAAAAAATACTCTGTTCCCTTGGGGAGACTCAGAATTGCACTTAAATTTACTATTTCTTCAGTGGCGGATTTAATGTCAGGATACTGCTTAGAAAGATTCTTGAGTAATGCTTTGTTAATCAATTTTATTCCTCCCGGCTTGTCGCACGCTAAAAGCCCGCCAAAACAGGCGGGCAGTCTTTTCCTACTTACCGTAACCGGTAAACTTCTTTTCTTTTTCTGTAGGTCTGAGGGCATCCGCAGAAGCAGGCTGCGGGTTATACACCCTGTATTCGCCGAAATCCTCTGCGTTCACTACGGGAACAAGCCCTGACATGTCATAGCCTCCATTCGAAGCCTTAACACAATGCACCTTAAACAGATAGTTGACAGTTCCAACCATCCGCAGCAGGAACACCTCAGTAATTTCGTCCGTAGCTTCTGATCCGAGGATTCGAACCGATTTCAGATGTGTCTGCTGAAGTCTTGACTTCACTGCTTTTTCAGCTGCTTTATCTCTTGTTTTGCCTGATCTTGCCATGAAATATCTTCTCCTCTACATAATATATACCTACAGCCCTATGATACATAATAGGAAAAAGAGTGTCAAGGCCGCTTATCATCTGTTTCCGCCTCTTATCCTGCTGCCCCGGCGACGTTTGGCCCTCTTGGCCGCTTCGTACTTTTTACGGGTTTTCGGTTTCATTACCGAATAGCCGAACCTGCCTATTTCCCTGCTGCTCACCGGGAAATAATGACCGTGGCTGTACGCCAGAAGCCCTGCTTTCTCCAGATGAAGCTCTCCCTTCTCGTCCATGAGCTCCTCTCTGGCTGTCACGCTTACGATTTCCGCCAGAAACATGTCATGGGAGCCCAGCTCCTTCACCTCCGTCACCCTGCACTCAAGGCTCAGGGGTGACTCTCCGATGGATGGACATGAAACCTTATCCGAGGCAACGGTCGTGAGCTTCTGCATGCTGAACTTGTCAAATTCCTTTCCGGACTTAACCCCGCACCAGTCTGTTGCAAAGGCAAGCTCCTCCGTAGTCAGATTAATTACGAATTCCTTCGTGTCCGAAATTATATCGTGAGAGAATCTCTCCTTTCTTACTGAAATGTAGGTCATTGGAGGGTTCGAATTGACAATTCCCGTCCATGCAATCGTTATAATGTTAGGTGTCTCCCCCTCCCTGCCGCAGCTTACCATTACAGCAGGAACCGGCGCCATTACGGCGCCGGGGCTTAATACTCTTCTCTTCATCATTCCTCAAAGGCCTCCCTCCAGGCGTCCTCCTTGCCGTCCCTTAAATCATCAAGGTTATACGGTGTTGCCTGGTACAGGTAATAGTTCAGCCAGTTGGAGAACAGCAGTGAAGCGTGACCTCTCCATCTGAACATTATTTCCTTGTTGGGATCATCATCCCTGAAGTAATTGGCAGGAACATCAATATCAAGTCCCTTGTTGATGTCTCTGAAATACTCATCGGCCAGTGTTGTCTTATCATATTCCTGATGCCCCAGAACAAATATCTGTCTGCCGTTTTCAGTGGAGATTATATGAGGTCCTACCTCAGGCGATTCCGCCAGGATTCTCAGCTCCGGATGCTTCAGTATATCCTCTTTTCGCACCTCTGTATGTCTGGAATGAGGTGCATAAAAAATCTCATCAAATCCCCTCATTAGAGGATTAGTAGGTCTCAGATTGCGATGTTCATAAACTCCGAACACCTTCTTGTCAAGTATGTGCTTCGGAATCCCGTAATAGTAATACAGCGCAGCCTGTGCACCCCAGCATATGAACATGTTGCTGTAAACGTGGGTTTTGGCAAACTCAAAGATTTCACACAGTTCCGGCCAGAAATCAACCTCTTCGAAATCCATAAGCTCCACCGGGGTTCCCGTTATAATCATACCGTCAAAGTATTCGTCCTTGAACTCCTCAAAGGTGGTATAAAAGGCCTCCAGGTGATCCTGTGATGTATGGGTTGACTTGTGGGAATCCATCCCCACAAGCTGCATCTCTATCTGAAGAGGGCTGTTTGCCAGCACTCTGGCAAGCTGTATCTCCGTTGCAATCTTGGTAGGCATAAGGTTAACAATAATAACCTTCAGAGGTCTTATGTCCTGTGACACTGCTCTGGCCCTGTTCATTGTAAATATATTCTCATCCTTCAGCGCTCCCGCTGCCGGAAGTCTGTCCGGTATTATTAATGGCATTTATTTCTCCTATTCAACTCCTATTCAACTTTTTCAAGTGCCTGCTCAATATCTGCAATAAGGTCCTCTGCTGCCTCAAGTCCGCATGAAAATCTGATAAGGTCAGGTCCGATGCCGCAGGCCTCAAGCTCTGCTTCGTTCATCTGCCTGTGTGTAGCATTGGCAGGATGCAGACAGCATGTTCTGGCGTCAGCAACGTGTGTCTCAATTGCCGCCAGCTTCAGATTCTTCATGAACGTTTCTGCTGCGCTTCTTCCTCCCTTTATTCCGAAGGAAACTACTCCGCAGGTTCCGTTAGGAAGCATCTTCTTAACAAGATCCGCATACTTGCTGTCAGAAAGACCCGGATAGTTCACCCATGTAATCTTCTCGTGACCCTTCAGATATTCCGCAACTGCCATTCCGTTTTCACAATGCTTTTTCATGCGCACATGAAGGCTTTCAAGGCCCATGTTCAACAGGAATGAATTCTGAGGCGCCGGCGTTGAGCCGAAGTCCCTCATAAGCTGTGCTGTAGCCTTTGTGATGTATGCTCCCTCCATTCCGAATTTCTCGGCATAGGTGATTCCGTGATAGCTGTCATCCGGAGTGCACAGTCCGGGGAACTTGTCTGCATGAGCCATCCAGTCGAATTTGCCTGAATCCACAATGCAGCCTCCCACCTGTGTGCCGTGACCGTCCATGTACTTGGTAGTTGAATGTGTTACAATATCTGCTCCCCATTCGAAGGGTCTGCAGTTTACAGGTGTTGCGAATGTATTGTCAATAATAAGCGGAACACCATGTTCGTGAGCAACCTCTGCCCAGAGAGGAATATCAAGCACATCCAGTGACGGATTGGTAATCGTCTCCCCGAATACCGCCTTGGTGTTATCCCTGAAGGCCGCCTCAAGCTCCTCCCTTGCTGCCGTTGGTGATACGAAGGTGAACTCTATGTTCATCTTCTTCATCGTAACTGCGAAGAGATTGTAGGTGCCTCCGTAGAGAGATGCAGATGCCACCACATGATCCCCGGCAGTTGCTATATTGAACACTGCAAAGAAGTTGGCTGCCTGTCCCGATGATGTCAGCATTGCCGCACTGCCTCCTTCAAGGGCGCATATCTTAGCTGCCACCATGTCGTTTGTGGGATTCTGCAGTCTTGTGTAGAAATAACCCTCTGCCTCCAGATCAAAGAGCTTTCCCATATGCTCACTGGTTGCATATTTGAAAGTTGTGCTCTGAATAATCGGAATCTGTCTCGGTTCTCCATTCTCCGGTGTATAACCTGCCTGTACGCATTTAGTTTCTACACTGTAATCCTTGCTCATGTTATTATCTTCCTTTCTGCTGTCTGTATCTTTATTTCAAACGTTTCATTTTTTCTATATGTTAAACTCCCAGCTGCTTGCCCTCCGGATGCTCATAGTCCACATGCATGAAACTGCCGGTGGACATTGCCAGGCATTTTCCGGTATCCTCGTCATAGGCCTTCGCCATCAGCCTTATCACTCTGGAACCCACCTGTACCGCTTCAGCTTCAATAATAAAGGATTTTCCTCTGAAAGGCTTCAGAAAGCTTATGGTCATATCTGCTGTTGAAACAGAACCGTCAGTAAGAGCAATTGCGTTTATTCCCATGGTAGTGTCCATCATAGCCGAAATCACACCGCCATGGACCTCTCCTCTGCCGTTGTCTTCCCATTTAAACTTCTTGTATCTGACTTTAACAGTTTTCTTGTCCGGATCACAGGAAACATACTGGGGGTCAATCATATCATTCAGCATGCCGAAACCGTAGCCTTTAATTTCCCCGATAATATCCTTTACCCGTTTTTCAAAGTCTATGCAGCTTTCGTTTCTCTTAGTCATTTCCGTTCTCCTGTAAGATAATATTAATTGAATATCAGGTTGTTAGCCCAATACGATATTATAGCACAGGTCCTTATGTTTTTGTGGAATTATTCGCCACACTTAACAAAAACGACTTAAAAAAATACGGCAACTGTTGTTCCCACTCCCGGCGCACTGTCAAGCTCAATGCGCGCTCCGTGAAGCTCCACAATATGTTTAACTATCGCAAGTCCCAGACCCGTCCCACCTGTAGCCTTTGATCTGCTCTTATCAACCCTGTAGAATCTCTCGAACACTCTCTGCTGCTCCGACAGCGGAATTCCTATTCCATTGTCCTTAACAATAAGCTTGCCTCTTCCATCTTCCCCTGATACCGAAACTGTGACCTTTCCTCCCGGATTGTTATAGGTTATGGCATTCTGTGCCAGGTTTTCCACCAGTTCCTTCAGCATGTTTCTGTTGCCTCTTATCATAACCGGCTTTCCCTCGAAGCTTATCTCTACATCTCTCTGCCGGGCGTTTTCTTCAAGCTCGTTTTCGCAGTCGCGAAGAATCTCATAAAGATCCACCTCTGAGAAATTCATCGTGCTCTCATCCTTCCGATCCAGCTCCGAAAGATTGATAATATCGTTAATCAGCGCCAGCAGTCTGTCTGAATTCTTCCTTATTTCAGAGTAGAAGTGGTTCTTCATGTCCCCGGATACCATATCGCCCTCCAGAAGCTCGGCGTACCCTGATATTGCCGTAAGGGGCGTCTTCAGTTCATGGGAAACGTTGGCTGTGAAATCCTGCCGCGCCTTGGCAGCAGACAGAATGTCGATATGCTGGGCTCTCAGCATCTCCGAGAAGGGCTCCAGTTCCCTGTATGGCGCAGAGTAATCAGCGCTGTCAAGATTTGACGCCATCATTTCTATGGGTTTGAGGAGCTGCTTTGTAAGCAGATGGGAAAGTCCAATACATATTGCTATAATCACAAGTATTATCAATGCTATAATCGGGAACACCGATTTAAAAACAGCCCAGAGACTCTGAGCCTGGGTTGCCACCCTCAGAACGGTTCCGTTATCAAGGAGCACCGCATAATAATATGTATCCATATTCATTGTGTCGGATCTTCTGACAGACTCACCCACACCCTCAGAAAAGGCTTCGCTGATTTCCGGTCTGTCACTGTGATTTGACAGGCTCTGGGCGGATGCATCGTTGTCATAAAGCACCGTGCCGTCGCTGTCCACCCAGGTTACACGGAATTCCTCCGTATCAGTTGAAAGATCAATATCAGCCTCCCCTGTATCCCTGTTAACGGATTCAAAAAAGTGAGTGTCCTTCAGCAGCTTGGTGCATATGGCAAGATCCCCTCGCACCTGTTTCTGAAACAGTCCGTAATTAATTATTGTAATTCCTACCACCGTTGCGATAATTGCCAGTATGGCAATTCCAACAAGTCTCTTATTTATCTCGTTTTTCATTCTATTACATATCCCACATTGCGAATGGTCCTTATTCTGTTACCGTAATTACCCAGCTTCTGTCTTAGCGTCTTCACATGCATGTCAATTGTTCTGGACTCCCCTTCGTAATCTGTGCCCCACACCTTGTCCATGATTGTGTCGCGGCTCAGCACAATTCCTTTGTTTACAAGAAACAGCGACAGAAGCTCATACTCCTTAAAAGTAAGCTCAACCACTCTGTCTTCCACAGTGACCTCGTGCTTCACATTGTTCATAACAAGGTCATCAAGCACAAGCTCATCTGCCTCCCGGGGCTTAACTCTTCTGAGAAGAGCCTTCACCCTGGACATGAGCTCCATTACCGAGAAAGGCTTCTTGATGTAATCGTCCGCTCCGTCCTCAAGACCTCTTACCAGGTCCATCTCTGTGGTCTTGGCGGTAACCATTATCACAGGAATGTTCTTCGTATCAGGATTCTTTCTCAGCTTCTTGACAATCTCGTTGCCGCTCTCATCAGGCAGCATGATGTCCACCAGGCATAAATCCGGAATAACATCGTCAAGACGTCTGTAAAAGTCCTTCGCACAGGAGAACCCCAGAACCTTGTGTCCCGCATTGATAAGGGCAAATTCCTCAATCTCTCTTATACTGTCGTCATCTTCAATTATATATATAAGTGCCATAAGACAACTCCTTTTCTTTTATTATTATTCTCTTTCTTCTTATTGTAATTTTCCCTGCCACCCTGCTATTAAATAATACCATCTTGCAGTCCGATAGGGTACTTTTTTATCAGTTTTTCATATTCCCGCGTGAATTCCTCTGTTTCCTCCACCGAGAAGTTTCTGAAATACTCGTGGGTGCTGTAGCCGTTATCCAGTATTGTAATCATCTCCACTGCCACATTGGAGCAGTGATCCGATACCCGTTCCAGCCCCGTGAGAATGTCTTCAAGTATGAATCCCATCTCTATAGTGCACTTTCCCTTCTGGAGCCTGCGTATGTGGTTCTCTTTTATCTTCTTGGAAAGGGTATCTATTACCTCCTCAAGGGGTTCCACATGTGAAGCGGCCTCCTCATCGTCATTGCAGAAGCTGTCCACTGTAAGCTGACAGATGTCCTTCACGGCTCGTGACAGTGTCTCCACCTCCTGCCTTGCGTTTTCGGTAAAAGACAATTTTTTGCTGTGTATTTCCTCAGCTGACTTCACAACATCCAGAGCGTGGTCGGAAATTCTCTCCAGATCGCTTATGCTGTGGAGTATTACAGACATGCTCTGGCTGTCAGCCCTGGAAAGATCCTTTCCGGAGAGCTGAACCAGATAGGAACCCAGAGTGTCCTCGTACCTGTCCCCCAGGCCCTCAAGGCGCACAACTTCCCGAGCCTTCCTCTCGTCGTACGAGAGAAGAACATCAAGTGCCAGGTTTATGGCCTCCAGAGATACTCTGGCCATATCCCGGGCCTTTCCCCTGCATAATTCCATTGCAAAGGCAGGCTTTGCCATGAATCTCTCATCGATTGATACAGGATCAACCTCTTCCTCCCTGCCGTGTTCTTTATCCTCGTCTCTGTCTCTCACGGTTATTTCAGCAAGCATTACCAGCTTGTTTGCGAATGGGAAGAGTATCGCAGTTGCCCCTATGTTAAACAGACTGTGTATTATGGCTATCCCGGCCGCATTGGCGGAATCATCGAGAAAAGCGAAATCCACAAACATGTTGATTCCGTAGAACAGCGTCATTATGATTATCGTTCCTATCATATTGAAATAGAGATGAATCATCGCTGCCCGCTTGGCGTTTCTGCTGGCTCCCACCGCCGACAGTACGGATGTTACACAGGTTCCTATGTTCTGACCCATTATAATAGGGAACGCCACCGAATAGGAAACGGCACCTGTCGCACACAGCGCCTGAAGAATTCCCACCGATGCCGAGGAGCTCTGTATTATGGCCGTGAGAATTGCGCCGGCAGCCATGCCCAGCACAGGATTGCTGAATGCAGTCATTAAACTTGTAAATGAAGAATTATCTGCAAGTCCGGCCACGGAATCGCTCATGGTCTCCATTCCGAACATTAATACCGCAAAACCAAGAAGAATTTCTCCCACATCTTTTTTTCTTGATTCTTCCTTGCAGGTCATCACGAGAATGATGCCCACTGCAGCCAGAACCGGTGAAAACGATGAAGGCTTGAGGAGGTTGAGCCACAGCGTATTCCCCTCAATTCCCGTCAATGAGAGCATCCAGGAAGTTATGGTTGTTCCCACATTGGCACCCATTATGATGCCCACTGCCTGCCCCAGCTTCATAATACCGGAGTTAACGAACCCCACAACCATCACAGTTGTTGCGGAGGATGACTGAATAACAGCGGTAACACCTGCCCCAAGGAGCACTGCGAATATTCGCCTGGTGGTCAGCCTTTCCAGAATGTTCTCCAGCTTGCCGCCTGCCATCTTCGAAAGGCCGTCTCCCATCACGTTCATTCCGTAGAGGAACAGCGCCAGCCCGCCAATCATACTCAAAATATCAAAGATATTCATACCTTTCCCTTTCCTGATTTGAAAAAATATTCTTTACAAAGTAAAGAATATTTCACGAAAGTAAAAAGTATGGTTGCTGTTATGTAAAATATATGTAAAAATCAGTCTTCCTCCGACTGTGAGGTTCTAAGGGAGTATATAACCCATTCCGCAATGTTTGTGGCATGGTCGCCGATTCTTTCGAAATACTTGGCAATCATAAGAAGATCTGTGGCCTCTTCCCCTTCCTTCGGGGAGCTGAGAATCAGCTCTATTACATCCTTTTTGGCTTTGTCAAAAAGATCGTCTACAATGTCATCGTGTTTAATGACCGCTTTTGCCTTTGCAGTATCCCTCTGTACATAGGCTTCTATGCTGTGGTTCAGCATTACCATAGTCTCCGTCGCCATGCGTCGAATGTGTTCGAATTTCTCAACCGAACTGTGTCCGCCCATAAGCACTGTTATTTCAGAAATGTCAGCGGCATGGTCACCTATTCGTTCCATATCCGTCACCATTTTCATGGCGGCAGTTACCGTCCTCAGATCCCTTGCCACAGGCTGCTGCTGGATGAGAAGATTGAAACAGATTCCTTCAATTCTCTTCTGCTGCCTGTCAATCTCAATATCATTCTCCATTATCTGGCGGGCCATATCAACATTATGGGAAATCAGAGCTTCAATTGCCATCCTGATTGAATTGATTATCTCGTTACCCATTTCAATCATTTCCCTGTTCAGGTCCGCCAGCTGTTCATCAAACTTGCTTCTCATGTTAACCTTCTTTCTTCTTACTCTGCAATAACGCATTATTAACGGTTTAACCGAATCGTCCGGTTATGTAGTCCTCTGTCCGCTTATCCTTAGGATAGCTGAACAGCTGTCTTGTTTCACCGAATTCCACCATCTCGCCGTGGAGAAAAAACGCCGTATAATCCGAAACCCTGACTGCCTGCTGCATATTGTGAGTAACAACAACCACTGTGTATTTTTTCTTCAGTTCTTCCATAAGGTCCTCAATCTTTGACGTTGATATCGGATCAAGAGCTGATGTGGGTTCGTCCATAAGCAGCACTTCCGGCTCCACTGCAAGAGCCCTTGCTATGCAGATTCTCTGCTGCTGTCCTCCTGACAGTCCCAGCGCAGGTTTTTTCAGCCTGTCCTTCACCTCATCCCAGATTGCTGCACCCTTCAGACTGCTTTCCACCAAACCGTCAAGCGTCTTCTTGTCTCTGATTCCGTGAACTCTGGGACCGTATGCCACATTGTCGTAGATGCTCATAGGAAATGGGTTTGGCTGCTGAAAAACCATACCTACCCTTTTTCTCAGCATGGTAACGTCCATGTTTTTTGAATATATGTCGTCTCCGTCTATTTCCACCAGTCCGTCTATCCTGACGCTGTCAATGAGGTCATTCATCCTGTTGAGGGTTTTAAGAAAAGTTGTCTTGCCGCATCCCGATGGCCCTATAAATGCGGTTATGGCATTTTCCCGTATATCCATATTTACATTTTTCAATGCGTGATTGTCTCCGTAGTACAGGTTGAGGTCACGCACAGATATTTTGGTATCTGTCATAGCTGCTATTCCTTTCTTGTTAAATCAAAATGCTTCGTAAGTCCCTTGGTGCAAAGGTTGATTCCCAGTACTATCACCAGCAGAACAACCGCTATTCCGAAGGCTGTATCGAAATCTCCTTCGCTTGTGGCTGAGAGATACATCTGAACCGTCAGAGTTCCCCCTGACTGGAACGGTTTATCAAACAGACCCATGAACCCTGCCGGAAGAAGCTTGGCGCTTCCTGCGGTAAACAGCAGCGCTGCTGACTCTCCTACAATTCTGCCTACTGCCAGTATTGCTCCCGTAATTATTCCCGGAAGGGCGCTTGGTATCAGAATGGTTCTGATCATGTGCCACTTGCCGCTTCCCAGACCAATGGCTCCGTTTCTGTATGAAGCGGGAACTGTCTTGAGAGCCTCCTGGGTATTTCTGGTTATCAGAGGCAGCACCATAAGTGTAAGGGTCAGGGAACCTGTGAGAATCGAATACCCAAGACCCAGCTTTTCTCCGAAAAACATCATTCCGAACAGACCGAACAGTATTGACGGAATTCCCGAAAGGGTTTCGGTGGCATACTCGATTAATGCAACAAGCTTTCCGGGTTTTGCATATTCGTTCAGATATATTGCGCCCCCTATACTTACCGGCGTTGCAATAATCATGGTGATGAATACTATGAGCAATGTGTTTACTATGTTTCCTGCTATTCCTGTGGTGCCGTTAATTACGCTTGTTACCGAGGTCAGAAATGACCAGTTAACGGACTTAATGCCCCTGGACAGAACGTAAACTATAATTCCCAGGAGCAGTGCCACGGAAACTGCAACGCACATGTAAATCAGTATCTTAGCAGCTGTATCCTTGATACGTCTTCTGTTTCTATGCATGTTCGGCACCTGCCTTTCTGGCCCTGAGAAGTACCCAGTTAACTATCATGATGAAAATGAACAGCACAAGTCCCACCGTGAAAAGCACTTCCCTGTGAAGGCCCTGGGCATATCCCATCTCGCTCACTATCTGTGTCGTCAGTGTTCTTACGGAATTGAACGGAAGCGGAAGGTTTACTGCTCCTCCGGCAACCATGTTAATTGCCATGGCCTCGCCGAGAGCTCTTCCTATTCCCAGAACAACTCCTGTCAGAATTCCTGATTTCGCAGCGGGAATGACTGTCTTGAAAATTGTCTGAATCTTGGTGGCTCCCAGTGACAGTGATGCCGCTCTGAGATAGTCCGGAACAGCTTTGAGGGATGATGTGCTTACGCTTATTACAGTTGGCAGAATCATTACCGCCAGCACTATGACAGCTGATATCATATTGGCGCCGCCTGTGAACTGATGGGACGGGTCATCTGCGAATACCGCTTTTTCGATGGCGTACATAACCGGATTCAGCACCATCATTCCGATAAGTCCGTATATTACCGAGGGAATGGCTGCAAGGAGTTCCACAGCTCCTCCCACAATGCTGCCCAGCCTTCTGTTGGCCATCTCCGAGAGATATACAGCTGTAAGTAGACCGATTGGCACACCAATGATTATTGCTGATGCAGTACCCACCAGAGATGCAAGTATTATGTACAGTATTCCATAGGAAGGATCCTCAGCTGCAGGCTGCCACTCATTTCCCAGCAGTAAGTCGGCAACCCCGACCTGTTTAAGTGCCGGGGTACCTTTGATGAACATGTAGAATGTTATCGCACATACTGCAAATATAGCTATCACGGCGCATATCAGGAAAATGATATTGGCGGTTTTTTCTATAAATGCTTTGCGTCTCATTGTTTCTCCTTACTGTGGGATGATGAGTCCTACCTTCTTGGTGATTTCCTTGCCTTCATCTGATGAGATGTAGTCGAACCATGCCTTGACAATGTCGTTCTGCTGGCTGATTTCACCATTTGTTGCCATTACGAAAGGTCTCTGGAGAATGTAGTTTCCTTCGAGAATCTGTTCTTCCGAAGCTTCAACTCCATCGATTGTGAGAGGGTTTACAGTGTCGTCAACAACATCCAGTGAAACGTATCCGATTGCTCCCGGCGTTGATGCTACCTTGGCCAGTACTGCACCGGTTGAGTCAAGTTCCTGGGCATATGCGCAGTTGTCTGTCACCTCAAGGAGTTCTTCAAAAGCATCCCTTGTTCCGGAACCGGCTTCTCTGCCTATAACTACAATCGGGTGGTCATCTCCGCCAAGCTCGCTCCAGTTTGCAATTTCTCCCTTATAAATCTTTGCCAGATCCTCTGAGGATACATCAGCAACTGTGTTTTCCTTGTCCGTTACTACAGCTATTCCGTCCAGTGCAACGATGTTCTCAACCTCTCCGCCGTTCTTTTCTTCATCGGTAAGTGCTCTTGAGGAGTTACCGATGTCTACAGAACCGGCTGCCAGTGATTCAAGACCTGCACCTGAACCGGTGTACTCAACTGTTACTGTCACTCCCGGATTTGCTGCCATGAAGCTCTCTGATAATGCTTCACAGTATTTCTCCATTGATGTTGATCCGGCCAGGGTAAGATTTCCCTGAAGCTCTTCCTCTGCAGGCTCTGAACCGCATCCTGTAAATGCTGCTGTCATCATGCATGCTGCTGCCAGCACCGCTAAAAGTTTCTTCTTCATAATTATTCTTTTTCCTCCTTTTTATCGAATTCATGATTGTATAGATAGAGAATTCCGCCGAACAGTCCCCCGAGAACTACGGGATATCCTATAAAACACAGTCCCCAGTAAACCTCCGGCAGAAATGCTCTTCCTATTATTAACCATACAACTCCGCCGGCCATTCCGTACAAAATGCACATAAGCATAATGAACAGTCTGTTTTTGACAGAATCGTTGATGTTAAAATTGTTTATCCTGTTCCATATTGCTCCCATGTTTACCTCCTCCTTGTTACGATGAAATAATAACAACGGGATGTAAAATCAAATACCTGAAGAAAGTAAAATGCCCGTAAAAGTCATATAAAAAAGAAGTGCCTCTTTTAAGGCACTTCCGTTTCTTATTCTTATACTTAATCTTATTCTTATTCTTATTCTTCTTCAGCCGGTTCGAAGTATTCCTTGCCTACTCCGCAAAGCGGGCAAATCCAGTCTGCCGGCAGATCCTCGAATGCTACGCCGGGAGCGATTGCACCTTCGCGATCTCCGATTTTAGGGTCATATACATAGTGACATGCCTTACATTCATATTTCTTTTCGTTCATCTCTGTTCCTCCTTGTTTTTTTATTATCAACTGGTAATTTAAGTATTATCTTGCTTCGTGACTGTATATTACCATGCTGGACTTAATTTGTCCAGTATATATCTTGTATTTTTTATGTATTTCACCGGTCTCCACTCTCTGAGCCGGGGCTCGGCAATTCCCTGATTATGTTGAAGCAATTTAGGCTTTGCTCCAAATGCTTCAACTTGACCCCTGAAATACCCTTGTTTTTGAGGTTAATATCTATGGATGTTGAAGCAATTCGGAATAAATATCAATTGCTTCAAGATTCCAAGTAAAAATGCCTGAATTCAAGCTGACCGAGAACTGTGTCTGTGTCTCCAGCTGCTCAGTTTGCGCTTACGCTTGTTTCCTAAGGAACGCAACGCTTTCGCAATGCTTAGTTCCCGGGAAGTTGTCAAATGGCTTAACCGATACCACTTCGTAGCCGTAGTACTGCAGGTAGTACAGATTGTTTGCCAGACTCTTGGGATTGCAGCTGATGTAGACAATCTGGTCAACGCCGTAGCTGATAATCTTGTCCAGAGCGTCGTTGCTGATGCCCACCCGTGGAGGATCCACAACAATGACCTCCGGTTTGTCATCGATGGAATCAAGCACCTTGAAGCAGTCCCCGGCAATGAATCTGCAGTTATGAAGGCCGTTAAGCTCTGCAGTGCTGCGGGCCATTTCTACAGCCTCCTCCACAATCTCAACTCCCACCACCTCAGAAGCCTTCTTCGCCAGAACCTGGGTAATGGTGCCCGTGCCGCAGAATAAATCGAATGCCTTCTTTCCCTGGAAATCATCAATCAGATTGACGGCATATGTATAAAGATTTTCAACAGCATCCACGTTTGTCTGGAAGAATGAGAAAGCGCTGACCCTGAATCTGAGTCCCATTATTTCCTCATTGTAATAGTCCCTTCCATAAAGAACCCGAAGCTCGTCACAGTAAACAGCATCCGCAAGCCTGTCATTAATGGTACGCAAAACCCCCACAACCCTGTTTTCAAGCTGCAGTGACCTGATCTCTCTGACATAAGCCTCTTCATCAAAGCACTCCTCGGAGCTGGTGCAGACGTTCACAAGAAGCTCACCTGTACGCACGCCCCTTCTCACTATAAGGTGGCGCATAAGCCCGGAATGCTTTCTCTTGTGGTAGTGAGAATAACCTCTCTCGTTTACAAAATCAAGGGTGCACCTGAGAATCCTGTTAAAATCAGGATGCACCAGCTGGCATTCATCGACAGTTACTATCGACATGAAATGACCCTTCTTGTGCATTCCAAGAGTTGTGGGACCATCCTTGACCATGTCCCCGAAGGTGTACTCCATCTTGTTTCTGTACTCAAATCTGGAAGGTGCCGGTTCAATTGGCAAAAGCTCACCGTACCTTATTTTTTTGTCATCGAGAAGCCCCTTAACCTCACCGGCCTTGTTAGCCAGCTGCTCCTCATATGAGACTCCCTGATATACACATCCGCCGCATTCTCCCCTGTGGGGGCAAAGATTAAAATCTGCCGTAGGCATCATAAAACTCCTTCTTGTATTCTGTAAATCTGTCTTCGTCTATAGCCTTCCTGATATTTGTCATGGTGTTTACCAGGAAGTGAAGATTGTGGTTAGTCATAAGCATTGACGACAGTATCTCATCACACTTAAACAGATGACGGAGATATGCCTTGCTGTAGTTTCTGCAGGTGTAGCAGTCGCAGTCGGGATCCAGAGGTGTGAAATCCCGTTCGTATCGTGCATTCTTGATGTTGACTCTTCCCCGGGATGTCATGGCCATGCCGTGTCTGGCTATTCTCGTTGGCAGTACGCAGTCGAACATGTCAATTCCCCGCTCCACACCTTCGAAGAGGCAGTCGGGACTTCCTACTCCCATGAGATAACGGGGCTTGTTCTTAGGTAGAAGCTCCACGCACTCGTCCATTACATCGTACATAATATCCTTCGGCTCACCTACAGAGAGTCCTCCAATTGAATATCCGGGCAGATCCATTTCCGATATGGCCATGGCGCTTTCCCTTCTCAAGTCCTTGTATACTCCCCCCTGCATTATTCCGAAGAGGGACTGGTTCAGGCCCTCCCCCAATACCTGGGATTCTCCCCCCAGGGAGTCTGCCTTTGCATTGTGATACTCCTTGCAGCGGGCCAGCCATCTGTGGGTTCTGTCCATGGACTGTTTAACATAGTTTCTGTCTGCAGGATAAGGGGCGCACTCATCAAAGGCCATCATTATATCTGATCCCAGGCAGTGCTGAATCTCCATTGATTTTTCCGGAGAAATCATGTGCTTTGAACCATCAATGTGAGATCTGAAGGAAACCCCCTCTTCTGTAATCTTTCTCATTGTTCCCAGGGAAAACACCTGAAACCCGCCGCTGTCCGTAAGTATCGGCTTCTTCCAGTTCATGAAGCTGTGAAGACCGCCGGCCTCCTTAACCACATCCATGCCGGGTCTGAGATACAGGTGATAGGTGTTGCTCAGAATTATCTGGGCACCAAGCTCCTCAACCTCCTCCGGCCGCATGGCCTTCACCGTTGCCGCCGTTCCAACAGGCATGAAAATCGGAGTCTCAACATCACCATGGGGCGTGTGGACAACTCCACGTCTGGCATTGGTTCTGCTGTCCGTTTTCAGTAAATCAAATGTAATTGCAGGCATTTATCCTTCCTTTCTTATTCAATGAACATGGCGTCGCCGTAGGAGAAAAATCTGTATTTTTCTCTAACTGCCTCATCATATATATCCAGTATTTTTTCTCTGTCGTACAGAGCTGAAATCAGCATCAGCAGGGTTGATTTCGGCAGATGAAAATTCGTAATAAGGCTGTCTATAATCTTCCATTGGTAGCCCGGATAAATGAAAATTCCGGTGCTGCCTCTACCGGCCTTAACCTGCATGCAGCCCGCCTCATCATCCATGAATGCAGCGCTTTCCACTGTTCTTGTTGAGGTTGTGCCCACGCTTATTATCCTTCTTCCTTCTCTCTTGGCTCTGTTAATGGTCTCCGCCGCCTCCCGGCTTATCTCGTACTCCTCGAAGTGCATGTGGTGCTCCTCGATATTCTCTACCTTCACAGGTCTGAAGGTTCCTATTCCCACATGAAGAGTTACAAAGGCAAGCTCCACGCCCATCTCCCGGGCCTTCTCAAGGAGTTCCCTTGTGAAGTGGAGTCCTGCTGTAGGCGCCGCAACAGAACCCTCCTCACGGCAGTACACCGTCTGATAACGTTCCTTGTCCGTGCCTTCTGAAGGACGCTGAATATAAGGGGGCAAAGGCATGCTTCCTATTTCTTCAAGTCTTTCCATGAAGATGCCTTCATATTCAAACTTAACAATTCTTGTCCCATCCTGCCCGTAGTCCAGAATATTGGCCTTAAGCAAAGGCAGCTTCGGAAAGTGTGAGTCGGGACCGCTGAATATTACATCGTCGCCGGGTTTCAATCTTCGTCCCGGTCTTACCATCACCTCCCACAGGTCCTCCCCACCTGCTCTTTTTATCAGGAGAAACTCCGCTCTGGCTCCCGGGGTTTTGCTGTTCTTGTCTTTTACTGCCTTCACCCCGTATAGTCTGGCGGGAATAACCTTGCTGTTGTTGAGAACAAGGCAGTCTCCGGGTTTCAGATACTCCAGAATATCATAAAAATGCCTGTGCTCTATTCTGCCCTCTCCCCAGCTCCCATCGGGGCGTTTATCTCTATGTACAACAAGAAGCCTGGAACTGTCCCTACGGTCAGCAGGCTTCTGGGCTATTAATTCTTCCGGTAATTCATAATCGAAATCTTCTATTCTCATGTCAATCCTTTCGTGTGAACTACTCGGCAATTGAATTACCGAGCATCTGGTTTATAGAACAGCCAATAAGCTGCCTATAAGATCCAGGGTGCGTCCATAACACCAATACTGCTTTTACACAGCTACTTTTAATATGTATGGGCTTTGTATCGCCATAGGATCAGGGGTAACTGCTATTTTATGCTTTTTAAGAAATAGCCTGACAATATTGAATGCACCAACACAATCAGCATTCCAGACTTCATCATTATCAGCGTACAAACCTCTTTTTATACGGTTCGACTTGCAGGAATGGCTTTTATCAACCTCCGGAGCAAGCGGGCTTGTTTGGCTTGAATAAGACTCGTTCTGTTTAAAAAAGCTTATGCCTTCAAGAGATAATTTGTACTCGAGCATAACGTAGAGTTTTCTGTAAGGCAAAGCATGAAGCTGCTGGTTTGCAGCATGCCCAAGGTTATTATCCTTACGGATATTTTTAATATCCCCAATAACAACGGTGTTGATGTTGTTATCCTTACAATAGGTTACAACAGCCCTTGTGACTTTATGAAGATAATCGTTTATTGCATTGTTCTTCTTCTCATAGAGTTTTGATATGTGCCTGGATCCTTTCGGATGTCTAACGCCTTTTTTGCTCTGCAGAGAATACCACTGTGACTGAACCCTTGCTATTTCTTTATTGAAATAATGACATAAGGAAAGATATTTTCTGCCTGCGATAAAGGTTTCCCCGGTTGAGGCATTGTAGCAGGTCATAAGGTTGTGAAGGCCAAGATCAATACCCAGATACCTGCCGTTATCAAGCAAGGGCGTCACATCTGGCACTTCATAAATTACTATGACTTTACATTCGCCTTTGACAGGAGGATATATTTTGATTTGCTTGATGACATCTGTGTTCTTAAAAATCATATTTTTAAGATAAAGGTAATTATCACAGATTCCATAAGTATCAGCCATATATCCCTTCAACTGTTTTGAGAGGGTAAGCCTTACCGTTTCGGAACCGGGTTCATGAACGATGCCTTTTTGCATGTACGTTATAACGATTTTGTCATGCTTAAACCTAGGCGGATTAGGATTTTCTATCCCGCAGGATTTCTTAAGAGCGAAAAATGACTTCCAGCTCTTATCGAGGGACTTGCATACTTCCTGCGCAGTCTGGGACGGAAGCTGTTTGTACCATAAATCATCCTTGTGGGCTTTTTTCTGATAGTACCAGTCAGGAAAATCTACAGGCAAATCGAGGGTCTTATAATTAATCCTTTCAAAATTGCAGACATTCCAAAGCTTGTATGCTGCATAACACATATGTCCAACTATGTTGGACTCATCATTATTAAGTTTTACTGTTGTTTTGTGTGATAGTAGCATACATACACCCTTTAATAAGATTTGCTCTGCTTCTCAATGTATCTTCTGATATTTTCTTCGGATACAGAGCCGATTGTCTCGCAATAATATGAGTGGTTCCACAGTTCGCCTCGCCAGAGCTTGCTTTTGATTTCAGGAAACTGTTCGAAGAGTTTGCGACCGGTAATGCCTTTCAGGTATTTAACGATAACGGTAACGGAAAGCTTAGGCGGGGCTGTAATAAAACAGTGAACATGATCCATATCTCCACATTCAAAGAGTTGAACGACAAATCCTTTATCTTCAGCTATTTCCTGAACAAGATCTTTGAGATAGGCTTCAATTTCAGCAGTGAGAATTCTGCGCCTGTACTTTACAGACCATACCACATGGTAGTTGATATTGCACACGGATGTGCGGTAATGGATTAGATTATCTTTCATACATATAGTATAACACATTGCGAACGTTTGTTCAAGAGCAGGGTAAGAGGCGCTTTCATCTCGGTAATTGAATTACCGAGGATTCCCGCTTGTTATCCTAAACGCAGACAAATTCCATACCTAGGATATTATATGTGGGAAACTCTACGGGGTCAATACATAGCGCGGGTCTGTTGCGGTTGATAATCCCCGGAAATACAGGTATACTTGAGTTGATAATCTGATGAAGGGAGCATGAATCCATGCATTTTGATATTTCAATCGCCGTTTGGGCAGGACTGGGAATTTACGCACTGTACACAGGAATCAAAAGATGGCGGCAAAGGAATGCCGCCAACATCTACAAATATACTAAAGAATCCGTCGCCAGATTTTCGAAATGGTACGGCATTCTCGTTTCCCTTATTGGAGTTTTCCTTCTTTGGGGCGCTGTACTGAAGCTGTTCTGGCTGCCGTATATCCTCACACTGATAAATGTCCTGTGTGTAGTGGCAGCAGGAATCGCCCTGTTCATCGCATACAAGAAGGTTCTTGTTGAAAGCCCCAGATAGGAATGCAGGATGTCCTGACAGAGAAGCTAGATATCCATCTCCAGCTGGGAATCAGCCATCCGGGAGTCATCATCCCCGCCATAATCAAGACCGAGATGCTTATAGGCCGCCTGTGAAACCACACGGCCTTTTTTTGTTCTGTTCAGGAAGCCTATCTGGATGAGATATGGTTCATAAACATCCTCTATGGTTACCCTTTCCTCCCCTATTGATGCCGCAATTGTGTCAATTCCCACGGGGCCTCCATCGAACCTGTCGATAATGTTTCTGAGAATCTCCCTGTCAAGATTCTCAAGACCCATATAATCCACGCCCAGAGCATCCAGAGCCTTCCTGGTAATCTCTATGTCTATGCATCCGTCCCCCTTAACCTGTGAGAAATCCCTGACTCTCTTGAGAATTCTGTTGGCAATTCGCGGTGTCCCTCTTGATCTTCTTGCCATCTCCTCTACAGATTTCTCATCCACCGGAACATTGAGAATCCCTGCCGTTCTCCTGATGATTTCAGCCAGCTCCTGAGGCGTATACATTTCAAATTTGCAGCTCACTCCGAACCTGTCTCTCAAAGGCGCACTAAGGGATCCCGCCCTGGTTGTTGCCCCTATCAGTGTGAACCTGGCAATGTCAAGCCTGATGGATCTGGCAGCCGGACCCTTGCCGATAATAATATCAAGGGCATAGTCCTCCATTGCTGAATAGAGCACCTCTTCCACGGACCTGTTAAGTCTGTGAATCTCATCTATAAACAGAACATCGTTGTCGTTCAGGTTTGTGAGTATCGCAGCCAGATCTCCTGCTCTCTCTATGGCAGGTCCTGAGGTTATTCTGATGTCAACACCCATCTCATTTGCTATTATCCCTGCCAGGGTTGTCTTCCCCAGTCCGGGAGGACCATAAAACAGCACGTGATCCAGGGGCTCTCCCCTGAGCTTCGCAGCTTCTATAAAAACCTTGAGATTCCCCGTGGCAGTCTTCTGCCCTATATAGTCCGACAGCTGCTGAGGCCTGAGGGACAATTCATGTCTTTCCTCACCCTGCCCCAGCTGAGCCGATGTTATTCTTTCTTCATAGTCCATTAATGATACCTCTATGTCTAGAACATGTTCTTAAGCGCAAGCTTGATGTACTCCTCTGTGGCGAGATCCGTCTCAGCCACGTTAGAAAGAGCAGCTGCTGCTTCAGCCCTGGAATAACCCAGTGCTATCAGTGCGTCAATTGCTTCTGCCCTTCCGCCCTGGGTTACTGCCGCTGCAGGAGACTGACCTGAACCTTCGAGGGCTTCCTGGCCTCCCTCTGCAGTGAACTTGTCCTTCAGCTCCAGTACGATTCTCTCTGCGGTTTTCCTGCCGATTCCGTTGGCCCTCTGCAGAGCCTTGGCATCCTCAAACACAATGGCCTGCTTAAGCTCATCCAGGTTAAGGGATGATAAAATGGCAATTCCTGCCTTGGGTCCCACACCGCTTACTGATGTAAGCTTCCTGAAGGCATCAAGCTCTCCCCTCGACGAAAAGCCGAATAGACTCACATTGTCCTCCCGGAGAATCATTGCCGTATATACCAGCACCTCATCACCCTCGGATTTAAGATAAGCCTTGGAATTGCCGGGAACAAAAACAAGATATCCCACACCGTTTACGTCAATTGTAATGTAACCGTCGCCCTTCTCGGCGAGCTGTCCTCTCAAAAAACCTATCATTTCAAAATCATCCTCGTATCCGCACTGTGACCGTGGCATATGGCAGCTGCCAGTGCGTCTGCAGTATCATCGGGTTTTGGCACCTCCTTCAGATTCAGCATTGTCCTGACCATAAACTGCATCTGTTTCTTGTCGGCTCTGCCATAGCCTGTTAGTGCCTGCTTTATCTCCAGAGGTGTGTATTCAGCAACCTTCACTCCTCCCTTGATGCAGGCCAGCACCGCCACTCCTCTGGCCTGACCCACATTGATTGCTGTAGTGGTATTTGTATTAAAATACAGTTTCTCAATGCTTGCAACCTCTGGCCGGTACTCTTCAATTATCTCTCTCAGCCCGTCATAGAGAGCTTCAAGCCTCCTGGGCATATCCATATCCTTGTGGGTTGTAACCGCTCCGTGGGCAATGTCTCTGAATCTGTTGCCGGTTTTCTCCACAACGCCCCATCCCAGAATGGCATATCCCGGGTCTATTCCAAGTATTATCATGTAATTCTTCTCCCTGCTATCAGTAAAAGTATAGCATCCGAACAAATGTTTGTAAAGTCTCTTATTTTTCAATACAAGATTAAAACGAATGTAAAAAACCATATTCATACAATGCATAAACAGTTAAATGTTGGAATTTTATACTTTATCATGTTATAATCAGTGGACAGTGTATTAAATATCAGAAATGTATATGTCATATAGAGGGAGAGAAATATGCGCATTTCAAGACAGAACAAGATTTTAGAGATAATCGAGAATAACGAAATCGAAACACAGGACAAGCTAGTGTCCATGCTGAGAGATTTCGGATATGATGTAACTCAGGCTACGGTTTCAAGAGATATTAAGGAACTGCAGCTGGTTAAAACCCTGTCATCAACAGGAAAGTACAAATATGCAGCTACCAAGAGCGAGGATGGTCCTGTACCGATGCGACTTCACGACATCTACAGAAGTACGGTAAAGTCAATTGCAAAATCAGGAAACATTGTTCTTCTCAAGTGCCTTTCGGGATGTGCCAATGCAGCGGGCGAAGCTCTTGATTCAATGGGGCTTCAGCATGTAATCGGTTCAGTTGCAGGAGACAACACTCTCATGCTGATTACCGACGATCCGGCAAATTCCGACAGTGTTGTCGAGTTTCTTGAGGAGATGCTGAACAAATAAGGCTCAGGAATATGATAAGACATTTAAGAATAAGCAATTTTGCCATTATCGAAAACGTGGACATTGACCTCTTCGATGGCCTCAATATCATTACCGGCGAAACAGGCGCCGGTAAATCAATCGTTATAGAAGCAGTAAGTCTGGCTTTGGGAAGCCGGGCAGATACTGCTTTTGTGCGTTCAGGGAAAGAAAAGGCAATAATACAGATGATTGCCGATTTTAATGGCGAAGAATACATTATTACCAGAGAGATTTCAGCCGGCGGCAGAAGTACATGCCGTATAAATGACGAGATTGTAACCCTGGGTACCCTTTCTTCCTTCTGCGCAGGACTTGCGGATATCCACGGTCAGTACGATCATCAGTCTCTCCTGAATCCCGAGAACCACCTTACACTTGTGGATCTCTACAGAAAAGACGTAATCTCACCAGCCGTGGAGGAGGTCTCCCGCCTATTCGATGAATATTCGGATTTAAAGAGCAGGCTGTCCGCACTGAAGGCCGACATGGCAGAGGGACGGCGCCGGCTTGATTTCATGTCCTATGAACTGAAGGAGCTTGAGGAGGCTGATCTTCGCCCCGGAGAGGACATTGAACTGGAGGAAGAAATATCTCTTCTTCAGAACAGCGAGAAAATATTCGAAAGTCTGGCAGGAGCTTATCAGGTGTCCTCCGACAGCGAGTTTTCCCTGCTTTCCGCCATGAAACAGGTTGCTGACATGGTTGGAGAAACTTCAGGTTTTACCGAAGAACTTGATAACCTGAGCAAAAGGCTTTCTGAACTTTACTACGAATACGAGGATGCGTGTTCACAGATAAGAGAATGCCGTGACCGGATTGTTTTTGATCCGGCCGCCCTTGACGCTGCAATCAGCCGGGCAGAACAGCTGAAACGACTGAAGTCGAAGCATGGCAAAGACATTCAGGGGCTTATTGAATACCGGGATGAGCTCCGTTCCCGCATTGACAGCATCGACAATGCAGATCTTAATCTTGAAGCCCTGGAGGCTGATATCCAAAAAGCCTCTGCTGCCCTGGAGGCTGCATCCGTCAGACTTTCGGAAGCCAGAAAGGTTTCCGCTGCAAGCCTTGAGGAGCTTATATCGCTGCAGCTTGAGCAGCTGGGCTTCGAAAACTCACGATTTGAAATAAGCTTCAACAGACTTGATGCCTTCACCGGTAACGGTTTTGATACCGTGGAGTTTCTCATTTCCACAAACCGCGGCGAACCGCTCAAGCCACTGAGCAAAATCGCCTCCGGCGGTGAAATGTCCAGAATCATGCTTGCCTTTAAGAAGATTATCGGTGACTACGATGAAATACCAACAATGATCTTTGACGAAATAGACAGCGGTATCAGCGGTATCGCAGCCTCGGTTGTGGGCCGTAAGCTCCGGGAGATTTCACGAAACCACCAGATAATCTGCATCACACATCTTCCGCAGATAGCCGCCTGCGGCACTTCAAATTTCCGCATTGCCAAGCATTCTGACAGGGAAATGACATATACAACGGTAGAACCCCTCTCTGAAGCTGAAAAGGTTCAGGAAATAGCCCGGCTCCTTGGAGGCAACAATATTACAGACACCACCCTCGCCTCAGCAAGGGAGCTGATTGAAGCATCTGAATAGCCTCAACCCGGCCGGTTCGATAAAAAACGGGACTGTTGCATTGCAACAGTCCCTTAATACTATGCGTATTGTTTTGTTAAGCTTATGCTTCTTCAGCAGGAGCTTCCTCTTCAGCCGGAGCTGCTTCCTCTGCAGGAGCCTCCTCTGCTGCAGGAGCTTCCATTGTCTCTCTGATGCTCAGGCTGATTCTCTTTCTGTCCTTATCAATCTCGAGAATCTTAACCTTAACAATCTGTCCTGCTTCCAGCTCATTTCCGATGTTCTCAACTCTCTTGTGAGCAACCTCTGAAATGTGCACCAGTCCGTCAAGACCAGGTTCCAGTTCAACGAAAGCACCGTATTCCTTAATCTGAACAACCTTACCCTCGATAACCTGTCCAACCTCGTACTTCTCGTCGATAACGCTCCATGGTTCAGGAGTGTTCTGCTTCAGACCCAGTGAAATCTTTTCTTTCTCTTCGTTCATTGAGAGAATCTTAACATTAATCTTGTCACCGATGCTCAGAACTTCCTGAGGGTGCTTCAGCTTGCCCCATGAAATCTCTGAAATGTGCAGCAGACCGTCGATTCCGCCGATGTCAACGAATGCGCCGTAATCTGTGAATCTCATTACAGTACCCTCAACAACGTCGCCTACGCTCAGCTTTTCCCAGATTTCCTTAACGAGCTTCTGTCTCTCCTCTGCAAGATACATCTTGTGAGAGAATACAGCCTTTGTCTTGGCAGGGTCGATTCTGAACACCTTGACTTCCATTGTCTGTCCAACAAATTCTTCAGCATCCACTACGAAATGATCTGAAAGCTGTGAAAGAGGAATGAATCCTGAAAATTCCTTGTACTCAGCGATAACACCGCCCTTAACGGTTCTTGTAACCTTAACTTCAAGAACCGATTTATCTTCATATGCCTTAACTATTTCTTCCCAGTTGGCAATGTATTCTAATTTCTTGGTTGACAGCAAGATTCCGCCATCTCCGTCATCAGTCTTGATTACCTTAGCCTTGATTTCATCATCTACCTTGTAAACATCAGCCAGGCTCTGTCCCTCTTCCAGACTTGCCTCTGACTTAGGCAGGATTCCATCTTTCTTGACTCCTAAATTGACAATAACTTCTCCTTCATTAACCTGATGTACTTTGCCGTCTACGATTTCTCCGTTTCTTGGCAGTTTCAGTGATTTGTCGATATCCACTTCTGACAGCAGATCCGCCATGGTTAATTCTTTGTTTTCACACATACTGGTAATAACCTCCTTGATTGTGTAGTCAGGCGTCGAAGCGCCAGCCACCGCTCCTATTTTATTACATTTCTCTACAAGGTGCAATGGTAAATCTTCCATATTTTCAACAAAATAGGTCTCCCGGCAGTGCTTTTTTGAAATCTCAAAAAGCTTTCCCGTATTGGAGCTTTTCCTGTCACCTATAACCAGCATGGCATCGCATTCCCTTGCCAGCTCCTCACATTCCTGCTGGCGTCTTGATGTGGCGCTGCATATGGTATTGTGAAGTTCACACTTTACTCCCTGCTCTTCCAGCGTCCCGGTTACCTCATCAAGCATAGCCTGCTTTATTGTTGTCTGAGCCACCACAAAAAATTCATTCCCTTCAGGAGCCTTATCCGCAAGCTCCCTCACGGCCTTATCCCTGCTGTCTGCAATAAGAACAGGGCTTTCTTCCCTGCACCATCCGGCAATTCCTCTGACCTCGGGATGCTTCTCGTCACCCGCAATAAGCACCGGCAGAGCTGTTTCGTTAACCAGCTTGTGAATCTTCTCAACAAATGGACAGGTGGCATCCACAAGTCGTATTCCCCTATCCTCTGCCTCCCGATACACTTCCAGAGGCTCGCCGTGGGATCTGATAATCACCGTATCTCCTGCCTCTGCCTCAGACAGACAGTCGATAACCCGAACTCCCTTTTTTTCAAGATTTCTCACCACCGTATCATTATGAATAAGGTGACCCAGAGAAAAGACTCTGCCTATACCCTTCTCTCCTGCCTTTGCAGCTTCACCCTCAGCCGTATCGATAGCCCTTCTGACACCGAAGCAAAAGCCGGCATTCTCGGCAATTAGTATTTTCCCGTCATGAGTTCTCACTGTCTATTCTCCTCAATTCTTCAAGATATTTTTTGAATGCCCCCTCGCTTCCGTTTTCGCTTGGTTCGTAGTACCTGACACCTTCTTTGTAGAGGTTGTCGGGAAGATACTGCTGGGTCACATACCCGCCGTAGGCGTGGGGATATTTGTATTCCAGCCCCCGCCCCAGCTTCGCGGCACCTCCGTAGTGGGAATCCATCAGATGCGGCGGCACATCGTCTATTTTCTTTGATTTGATATCTGCAAAAGCCGCCTGAAGCGCCTGATTTGCCCTGTTTGATTTAGGGCAGGACGCCAGTAGAACCGTGGCCTGAGCCAGGGGAATCTGTGCCTCAGGAAAGCCTATCATCTGAGCTGCCTGCACACAGGATGTGACTATGGAAATCGCACTTGGATAGGCCATTCCTATGTCCTCGGCTGCCATAACCATCAGCCTGCGTCCTATCATCAGCTCATCGGCTCCTCCGTGAATAAGCCGGGCAAGATAGTGAATTGCCGCATCCGGATCCGAGCCCCTTACCGATTTCTGCAGTGCCGAGAGAAGATTGTACTTATCCTCTGATTTATCATAAAAGGTTGTCTGCTTTTGCATGGCTTCGGATACTATGTCTCTGTCAATGATGCTGCCCTCTGACAGGTTGTCCACGATGAAACCAAGGGCATCAAGAGCCACCCTGCAGTCCCCTCCTGACATCCTCGCCAGTATGGTCAGTGCCTCCTCGTCATATCTGATGCTGAGTCCGCCGAAGCCCTTCTCAGTGTCCTTCAGCGTTCTTATTAGTATTGTGCGAATATCCTCCGTCTCAAGTCTCTTGAATTCATATATGTTTCTGACACGGCTCAGGATGGCATTGTTGATGGAGAAATAGGGATTCTCCGTTGTGCTGCCGATAAACTTGACTATTCCCTCTTCAATTGCCTTAAGAAGGGAATCCTGCTGGAGCTTGTTCCAGCGGTGCACCTCATCCACATACAGCACAGTGGTCTCCCTGAGAAGACCGTTGAACCTGTCGGAGGCATTCTTCAGAATCTCCTTCAGCTCCTTCGTTCCCGTTGTTGAGGCGTTTATCTCAACAAAGCTTCCATCCAGCTCTCCGGCAATTATCCTGGCCAGTGTGGTTTTGCCCGTTCCGCTCGGTCCGAAGAAGATTGCCGACTCAAATGTCCCGTTCTTTATGGAATTGTAAAACAGTGAGCCCTCCCTCATGAAGTGTTTCTGTCCGACGAACCCCTCCAGACGATCCGGGCGCATCTTGGTGCTAAGTGGAATCATGTAATACCTCCTGCTGCTGTCATTGACTACCGACTATTATACACCAAAAAAAGGAGCTGCTGCACTAATTACTTAGTGCTGCAGCCCCGTACTTAGTATCATATCAGTCAAAGAAGGTTTCTGTCTTTTCCTCCATGAGATACTTGTTAAGAGTCTCCTCAACATCCAGTTCCCTTTCAGGAAGCGGCGGATCGGTTTTCTTTCCTATGAAGTAAAGTACCGCTCCTGCCACGATGCAGAATGCTCCGGCTATTCCCAGCCACATCTGAACCTGCGGGATGCTGTTGCAGAAAATGTCATAATCATCAGGACCCCATTCTCCCCAGCTGATTTCATACCATCTGAGCCAGAACTGTCCCAGGAAGGCCATTACACCGGCAAATACTGCAAAGGCAGCAATGCGCACCGTGTCACCCTTGGCAAGGCCGAAGCCGTTCTTCGGATTTCCAGCCGGATCGCTAACCGAAAGACCTCCGCATGTCTTCTTGAAGATGATATAGGCTATAGGCCCTGTGCAGATTGCCATAAGTCCCGTTGCCAGGTAGTCCGTACCGTTAACAAGCAGGGCGAATATGGAAATCACAATCGGGAACCCGCAGTAATAAATCAGCGCCTTGTTTCCTCCGGAAATAACATACAGGTTTCTCTTCTTTCTTTCGTTTACAGGAAGCTTCTTCCTGAGCTTTATAACTGAAATCGGAAGTATTATGTACAGTGCCAGCATAAACACTACTTCCATGGATACGAGAGTTGTGAAGTCTGACTGGCAGAGAATGAATGTTACAATCGCCAGTGACAGTATTCCCACATAAGGCACTCCCCTGTTCTTGCTTACCTTTACCAGGAACTGAGGACAGAGATGATCATCTGCCAGAACGAAGAAGCCTCTTGATCCCGATGCCAGATATGTGTTGAAAATAGCACACTGGGAAATGATTGCAACTATAAGGAAAATGTATCCTGCAACACTTCCTATTGTTCCCCCCAGATTATCCGACAGGATTGTAGCGTATCCTACTGACTCAGCGTTAAAGCCTCCCTCAGTTGACCAGTTTTCCCATGTTCCCGCCGGCATTGAGCAGAGACCTCCCAGAGTAGGAAGCACGTATGTCAGTGCTATCAGAGGCATTGCCAGCTTAAGTCCCTTAGGAATAACCTGAGGATTCTTAACCTCTCCTGCCATGTTTGATATGCACTCGTATCCGCAGTACATCCATATTGCAATGCAGATCCCTCCGCCTATACCGTCAATAAATGTATAGTCCTCAGGCATGAACGGCTCAACAGGATTTGTCTCCCAGTTGCAGAAGCCCACAATGGCAACAAGCAGAAACGCCAGAACTATGAGAATCGAAAGAACCGTGCTGACATTTCCAACCTCCTTAAGACCCAGAAGGTTTATTATTGTGAATATGGCTATCATTCCGATTTTCAGTGCCTGATCCGCCACAGGCGACATAGGCATCATCTGGCTTACATAGCCTGATACGAGAGCTACATAAACACCGTTTGTAATGTAGGTTGACACTGTTGCCCACCAGCCGGCCTGAAATCCCCAGAACTCGCCAAAGGCCTCCTTAACCCATACGTATACACCGCCTTCTGAAGGCATAACTGAAGAACATTCTGCAACTAAGCTACTTATGGGATGTGCCCAGATAATCGGAAATACGCAAAGCAGCAGAATTGTCATGCCGGGACCTGCTTCAGGAATCATCTCCTCGATTCCGAAGGCCCCCGCTGCCACCAGACAGTAGAGCATGAACACAATTCCCGATACCTTGATGTCATGCTTCTTCAGTCCGGCAACACCCTGGAGTTGTGGTTGTGCTTGACTCATGTTTTTTTCCTTTCATCATAATGATAATAATAACGAGATAATTTCTTGTTCTTACGGTCATTATCCCCTAAACCCCATCTAAATGCTATAGCCGTTTTTTATACCATTTGATGTTTTAGTGCTAAAATACGACTATAAAAGGGCCGCTGATGACCGGCCCCTTGAACAATGATTTTCTTTTTTCTTTTTATGCTTTCGTCAACACTACTTCCACCAGTCTGTTTCCACGGTGATTCCTATATCCCTCGCCCTGAATATAGGATTTATGCCTTCCTTCATCTGCTGCCTGTAGTTGTCAAGACATTTGAATGCTATTCCGCCAAGTATGATAATCGTCGGTACGTTTGCAACAACCATCAGACCCTGCATCATATCAGCGATATCCCATACCAGACCTGCTGAAGCGATGGCTCCGATAAATACGAGAATTGAAGCGATTATTCTCATGATAACAAGCTCTGTCTTTGACGCTTCCCTTCCTATAATGAATTCATAGCAGCCCTCGCAGTAGGAGTAGTTTCCTATGAGAGTTGTGAATGCGAAGAAGCACATCGCAATTGCAATGAATGCCGGGCCGAATCCGCCGAATACCGATGCCAGTGAATCCTGAACAAAACCTGCTGCCAAAGCTGCACCCTCTGAGTCAATGTAATCTGTGGGAACCACATCTGTTGACAGGCACATGAAGGCCGTTGCTGTACATATCAGAAGCGTATCGATAAATACTGAAAGCATCTGAACAAGGCCCTGCTTTGCCGGATGGGATACGTCTGCCTTTGCAGCTGCATTAGGAGCTGAACCCATACCTGCTTCGTTGGAGTACAGACCTCTCTTGACACCCCACATGATACATGAGCCTGTGAAGCCTCCGAATATAGCCTCGAAATCAAATGCACTTGAAAAAATCTCAGCAAACATGTGTCCAATGTTTGTGATGTTCAATGCCAGAACGATGAGGGAAACCAGAACGTACATTACACCCATTACAGGAACAAGCACTTCGGTAACCTTAATCAGTCTCCTGGCTCCGCCCAGAACGATTATTGCGAAAAGAACCGCCAGCACCACGCCGATAATCTTCGGTGTCACATTCCCATCGTAGAACGAGAATGCTGCGAAGGTGGACTGAAGATTGTAGGATGCCAGCATGTTGTATCCCACCATGTAGGTAAAGATAATGAGAATCGAGAAGATCACTCCAAGCCACTTCTGACCCAGGGCATCCCTCATATAAAAGGCAGGACCGCCTTTGAAGGATCCGTCATCGTCTCTCTTCTTGAATATCTGAGCCAGAGTGGATTCCACAAATGCCGATGCTCCGCCGAAGAATGCAGTTACCCACATCCAGAAAATTGCTCCCGGACCTCCCAGGATTATGGCGGTGGATACACCGATAATGTTTCCCGTTCCAACACGGGAAGCGGTAGAAACCATGAGAGCACCAAATGATGAGATTCCTCCCTCGTGGGGTTTTTCCACGATAACCCTGCATGCCTCGCGGAACATTCCCACCTGCATGAAGCCGCATCTTATCGTCAGATATATTCCGCCTGCTATCAGCAGAAGCGGAACAAACCACGGCTGATACAGAATATTGCTGACAGCGCAAACGCCAGCGTCAATTGTTGCCATACACTTCTCCTCCTAAAAATACAAATAGAAAATATAATAACAGATAATAACGAATCGGGTGTCATTTTATCATATTCCCCACCTTAGTTACAAGGCTTGAAGGATTTCTGGAATTTTTTTGAAATTAAGGGGTTGCCAGATTATGGAAATTGTGCTATTCTATGCTCGAAAGGAAATTATTGGGAATGTTGTCATTTTATTCTAATAACGATATCCGCAGATATGCTTCGGATATCAGGCTTCTGCTTATGGAATTTTCGGAGGAAATGACCGATGACAGGGCTCTTGAAATAATTGAATCGTATGTATTCGCTCTCCCTGATTCCGCCCTGTACACGCACCGGGAAAATGCCGCGCTGATTGAACGGCTGTTTCTCACTCTCCGCAAGGAGATGGGCATTCTTCAGCCTCTGATTGATGACAGTACTATTTCCGAGATAATGGTAAACGGCAAGGACAGTATCTTCGTGGAGAAAAACGGCAGAATAATACAGGTTCCTCTTGCCTTTGACTCCACCGAGGAGCTGGAAGAACTCATACGGAGAATTGCCGGACGGGTACACAGAGAGATTAATGAACTGAATCCCATCGTAGACGCACGTCTATCAGACGGTTCCAGGGTAAATGCAGTCTACAAGAACATTGCTCTGAACGGTCCCATCCTGACCATTCGTAAATTTCCTGACAGGGTCATGTCCATGAGAGATCTGATACTTAACGAAACAGTAACTCTGGAAGCCGCCAGACTGCTGAAAGTTCTCGTTCAGTGCGGATACAACTGCTTCGTATCGGGAGGCACTTCAAGCGGCAAGACAACCATGCTGAATGTCCTTGTTCAGCTAATCCCTACCGAAGAGAGAATTGTTGTAATTGAAGACTCCTCAGAATTGCAAATTAAACAGATTGATAACGTAGTACGCATGGAATGTCGAAACGCCAATGTAACCGGCAGAGGCAGCGTGGATATGGCCCAGCTTGTTAAAACAAGCCTCAGAATGCGCCCGGACAGAATAATAATAGGCGAGGTCCGGGGCGGAGAGGTTTTTCAAATGATAAATGCCATGAATACAGGGCACTCAGGCTCCCTCAGCACGGGACACGCCAACAGCATAGAGGGTATGCTGAAGCGCCTTGAGGCCATGTACATGGAGGCTTCCGGAATCCCCCTGGATGCCATAAGAGCACAGATAAGCGAGGGAATCGACATAATGATTCACATGGCACGGCTGAGAGACGGCTCCAGGAAGCTCATTGAGATTGCCGAGCTTGAGGATGTTCATCGGGGAATTATCCGAACAAACACCCTTTACAGATATGATACAGGAATGACCGGCAGCTCTCTTATTCACAGAGAAAAGCTTGAAACGGGAAATGCATATGATACGGGACTACTCAAAATATGAAATGAATGAAAGAGAGAAATTCTTATTCTATGCTGCAGGATATGCTGCCATAGCACTGGTGCTGTTTCTGTTTTATCACAGATTGGCAGTTTCAGCTGCAGGGGGATTTCTGGTACTGAGGCTCAGACCCTTCTATGAGAATTACAGGGCATCGGCAAGGATGGAAGCTCTGAGAAATCAGTTCAAGGATCTCCTCTATTCCCTATCGGCTTCAGTTTCCTCAGGTCGTCATATGGGAGAAGCACTTATTGAGGCTGCCGACAATCTGGGTGTTCTGTACAGGGATGATGAGCCGATAATGCAGGAGCTCCATCACATGAAGAGAAGCATGCTGGAGAATAACGAAAGCGACTCCATTCTTCTGACGGATTTCGCAGAGCGAAGCAAATGTGAGGACATAGATAATTTTGTTCAGGTTTACATTACCTGCAGGGCAATGGGCGGGAACCTTCCCGAAATCATCACCCGAACCTCGGATATTCTCACTGACAAGATGAACATACAGCGTGAAATTCAGGCAATCACTGCCCAGAAAAAGCTGGAGGGAAGGCTTATCGCACTTATGCCTGCAGGAATGCTGCTGGCACTTAACCTTCTCTCCCCCTCCTACATAGCACCTCTGTACGGCAATCTGCCCGGTATGCTGATAATGACCGGCTGCCTGTGCCTTACAGTCTGGGGCGTTTACCTTATGGAAAAAATATCATCGGTGGAAATATGATTACACATGAGCAGTTAAACAGCAAAGCTAAAAAACAGATAGCTATTATCATTGCCGCAGGGCTTTTGCTTCTGGCGGCTCAATCCTTTATTTCTGACAGCTCCGGGGTTCTGACTCTCTTCAAGGGTGAAGACGGGCTTTATCTCATGCGACCTGATAAAGGCTCGGGCTCAATAACCCTCCGGGCAGAGGTGAATTCCGGAGATGTCAATATGAAAAAGTCCTTCGGTGTCACCCTGGATGCCAGGGGCAGCTCAGGAAATGATAATTCGTCAGAACAGACGACTGATGAATCCGGTGAGATGTCCCGTGAAGAGCTAATCGGGTACCAGCTGAAATCCATTGTGAATTCAATGAATGACGATCTTACAGCGAATAAGGTCTATCTCCCCGCCAGGCTGGACACTGGCGAGAAAATCAGCTGGTCCGTGGAGAAGTCATCTAACGCCGGCATTATTGCCTTTGCAGTTGCAGCGCTGTGCTTACTTATATACAGAAACAGATACAATCCTCTGAAGAAGATATTAAAGGAGGAAAGCGACTCCATAACAAGACAGCTGCCCGAATTCGTTAACAGGCTTGTTCTGCTGCTGAATGCAGGGCTTGTACTTAACTCAGCCTTTGCCAGGGCTATAGAAGGCAGTGCCTGTATCAGCTCAGGCCGTCAGGACTATTTCTACGGCAGTATGCGGGAAATATATTCCGGAATGCAGCAGACAAACAGTTCGTTTATTGCCGGGTTTAAGGCTTTCGCGAAATCCAGAAGAAATGCGGGGGATGAATCGGCCCGGGAGCTTATGCGGATAAGCAATATCATTAGCGACAATATCAGCAAGGGCGTGGAGCTTACAGATAAACTTCATAATGAAAGCGAGCTTCTATGGCTCGCCAGGAAGCGCAGCTGCGAGGAACGGGGCAGGTTGGCCGAGACGAAGCTTACTTTTCCTTTAACGTTATTTCTTCTCGTTCTTGTGGCTGTCACTGTATGCCCCGCCCTGCTGGAATTGTAATAAATCAAGAAGAATCAGGAGGAAAGCTTAAGTAATCAAAAAAATTGATAATGTGATTAGATGTGCATATAAATACTCAAAGGAGTGAAATAATATGCGCACAAGGAACATCACGAACTACAAGCCAAAAGATTTTGCTGAATTATTAGGGGGTGTCTGTTAAGACATTGCAGCGCTGGGACAGAGAAGGAACTCTGAAGGCTATCCGAACTCCAACTAATAGTCGTTATTACACTTACGACCAATATCTTCAATTTAAGGGCATAAATACGGAATACGATCAACGTAAAGTAGTTATTATCGCCGCAAGAAGAACTCGTACAGGATATTGTTTCAATACTTCACGTGTTTTCGTGCAGGTTGTATGGACTTCGTAAGTATAAAAGGCAGATAGAAAGGGATGAGAAAATTGCTAAAGAGCTTCAAAACGGAAATTAATCCGTCAGCAGAACAGAAAGTCCGGATTCGCAAGACAATAGGAACCTGTAGATTCATCTATAACTTCTACCTTGCTCATAACAAAGAACTTCACGAGAATGGTGAAAGGTTTATGAGCAGCAGCCGGTTCAGAGTCTGGCTTAACAATGAATATCTTCCTCAGCATCCGGAGTACTCCTGGATCAAGGAGGCTTATTCAAAAGCCGTGACACAATCGGTTAACAACGGGCAGACAGCTTTTACAAGATTCTTTAATCACGAAAGCGCTTTTCCAAAATTCAAAAAGAAAGGCAGATCTGATGTAAAGATGTACTTCGTAAAGAACAACCCGAAGGATTGTCTTTGCGAAAGGCACAGAATTAAGATTCCATCACTCGGGTGGGTTCGTATCAAAGAAAAGGGATACATTCCTACCACGAAGGATGGGTATGTGATTAAAAGCGGTTCGGTTTCAATTAAGGCTGACAGATTTTACGTTTCTGTTCTTGTAGAAATCCCTGAATGCAGGACAACCGACAATTCTTCAAATGAAGGAGTTGGTATAGATCTTGGGTTAAAGGAATTTGCAGTAGTCTCAAACGGCAAGGTCTACAAGAACATCAACAAAACAGCAAGAGTCAGGAAGCTTGAGAAACAGCTTAAGCGAGAGCAGAGAAGTCTCTCTCGAAAGTATGAGTATTTAGAGAAAGGAGGAGCCACTCAAAGAGCAAATATACAGAAACAAAAGCTCAAGGTACA
>JBJESQ010000015.1:0-10883 GCA_051882875.1 Lentihominibacter sp.
CGTTTTTCGATACAGCTGGAAAAAGTTCGTGATTATTGTATCGGATAAGTATGTGCAGAGCTCAAATTCAGCCGGTATAAGCAAGTAAAAAATAGCTGCGCACCCTCATCCCTTCGGATGGAGGTGCGCAGCCTGATATCACGCGATTATTCGATGGCGCCGGGGCTTACATCATGCCGCCCATTCCGCCCATGCCGCCTGCGCCGCCCATTGGTGGCATTGGAGGCATATCTTCCTTAATGTCAGTTACGCCTGCTTCAGTAGTCAGGAGCATTGCTGATGCTGATGCCGCGTTCTGAAGAGCTGATCTTGTAACCTTAGCAGGGTCAACGATACCTGCTTCAATCATGTCAACATATTCCTCTGTTGCTGCGTTGAATCCAACACCTGCCTGGCTGTCCTTAACCTGAGCAACTACTACGCTTCCTTCGTATCCGGCATTTTCTGCAATCTGTCTAACCGGCTCTTCCAGAGCTCTTACGATAATCTGGCCGCCTGTCTTGGCATCGCCTTCCAGAGTGTTAACGTAGTCTGCAACTGCAGGGATTGCATTGGCCAGAGCTGTTCCGCCGCCGGCTACGATGCCCTCTTCAACTGCTGCCTTTGTAGCATTGAGAGCGTCTTCGATTCTGAGCTTTCTTTCCTTCAGCTCAGTTTCTGTTGCAGCACCAACCTTGATAACTGCTACGCCGCCGGCCATCTTAGCCAGTCTTTCCTGAGTCTTTTCTCTATCGAAATCTGAAGTGCACTGTTCAATCTGTGACTTGATAGCTGCGATTCTGCTTTCGATATCTTCAGCAGCTCCGCCTCCGCCAACGATAACAGTGTTTTCTTTGTCAACCTTGACTGTAGCTGCTGTTCCCAGCATGTCAAGAGTAGTTTCTTTAAGTTCGTATCCCAGTTCTTCTGAAATTACTGTTGCGCCTGTGAGAACTGCGATGTCCTCCAGCATAGCCTTACGTCTTTCGCCGAAGCCGGGAGCCTTAACTGCAACGCAGTCAATAACACCCTTAATCTTGTTAACAACCAGTGTTGCCAGAGCTTCGCCTTCCAGGTCATCACAGATGATGAACAGCTTTCTTCCTGCCTGAACAACCTGCTCAAGAATAGGAAGCAGTTCCTGAATATTTGTAATCTTCTTGTCGGTAATCAGGATGCAAGGGTTCTCTGATACAGCTTCCATCTTTTCTGTGTCGGATACCATGTATGGTGAGAAGTATCCTCTGTCAAACTGCATACCTTCAACAACATCAAGAGTAGTTCCCATTGTCTTGGACTCTTCAACTGTAATAACGCCTTCCTTGCCAACCTTTTCCATAGCCTGGGCAATCAGACCGCCGATTTCCTCATCAGCTGCTGAAACTGATGCAACCTGTGCGATAGCTTCAGTTGTTTCAACTGCGTGTGAAAGCTTCTTGATTTCATCAACAGCTACATCTACGGCACCTGAGATTCCTCTCTTCAGAACCATAGGGTTTGCACCTGCTGCAACGTTTTTGAATCCCTCTCTGATGATAATCTGTGCCAGCAGGGTAGCAGTAGTTGTACCATCGCCTGCAACATCGTTAGTCTTTGTTGCAACTTCCTTAACCAGCTGTGCGCCCATGTTTTCAACTGCGTCTTCCAGCTCGATTTCTCTGGCGATTGTAACGCCGTCGTTAGTAATAAGCGGTGAACCGAAGGACTTGCTCAGCAGAACATTTCTTCCCTTAGGTCCCAGTGTGATTTTTACTGTATTTGCCAGCTTGTCAACGCCTGCCTGCAGCGCTCTTCTGGCGTCTTCTCCATAATGTAATTCCTTAGCCATATGTGAAATACCTCCTTTTATTTAACAATTGCCAGAATATCTCTCTGGTCCATAATCATTACTTCTTCACCATTAAACTTAACTTCTGTTCCGGCATACTTGCTGAAAATAACCTTGTCGCCAACCTTCAGCTCCATCTTCACATCGTCTGTTCCCGGACCAACTGCCAGCACCTCAGCCATCTGAGGCTTCTCCTGTGCACTTGCCACCAGAACAATACCGCTGGAAGTCTTCTCTTCCGCCATCATTTCCTTGATTACAACCTTTGAGCCAAGAGGCTTAATTCCATAACTCATTTCGTCATCTCCTTATACATTATTATTCCGCCTATGCGGTTCATTCACGGGGTTTTCCCGCCCCTTTTATTTTGTTAGCACTCACTTCTATCGAGTGCCAACTATAATTTACCTCTATTTCCCGCCTTTGTCAACACCTTTATGTGTAATAAAATAAAAAAGATACTGCTGGGCGATTCCTCCGTAGGGAGCGAACTTCTCTCCTGCAAAGGCAGCCATGCCCTTGATATCATTCTCTTCAAATCCATACAGACTGCTCATCACCCTGCGCATCCACACATCGATGGGGAAGCTGTCCACAAGACCCAGTCCGAACAGGGCAATGCAGTTTGCCACCTTGGGACCGACCCCGCTGAACTGCTGAAGCTCCCGGGCAGTTTCCGGCATTCCCCACATGAGATACTGACCTGCAGCCTCAATAAGGTACCTGTCCCGGTATCCCAGACGACATCCTGCCAAATCCCCTATGTCTGCCTTTGCGAGAACCCGGGGAGCCGGCAGATTGCCATCTTCTCCTAAAGTCTCCGCCAGAGCCTCAATGCATTTCTTTATCCGGGGAATGTTGTTGTTCTGAGATATTATAAATGATACAAGAGTCTCCCAGGGCTCCTGCCTGAGAATCCGTATTCCGCTTCCATAGCTTATTGCCTCCGACATTACGGGATCACCCTCCGCCAGCTTTTTCTTGATGGCTCCGTAATCCCTGTCCAGATCAAAGTAGTTCCGCCAGTATTTAAGCGCCTCATCCCGGGTGCAGCCGCCTGCCCGAAGAAGGCTGTCCTCAATCTTCAGCATGCCGGTGCCGTCATACTCCACGGCAGCGCGTCTTCCTCCTGCAATCCCCTGCCACAAACCGGCGGAGTTTTTCTCCCACCTGAAGCACTGGCCGCAGTCGAATATCTGATCCGGATTGAAATCCCTGATGTCCGGAATCACAAGACATTCATCTGAAATCCTTATCCTTTCACTGTTCCGATTCATAAACCCTTCATTCTGCATTCATTCTACACAACGTCTCTGATTTCCATATCCACGCGGATTACATTGAAGGCTGTCATTTCCTCAATCCTTTCCGCAATCTCATTCTGGAAGGCTACTGCGCTGTCGGGAAGATTGTCACCGTATCTCATATCCGCCACAACGTACACATCTATCCCTTCGTGGCTGGCCTCCTGACGCTGTGTTACGATAACCTTCTGAACCTCGTATATGGATTCTGTTTCGTCCTTTATGCATTCAACAATATCCGTCATCACCTTATCTGAAATTCTGTACTTGCCCATATAGCTGAAGGTTGGACGTACTATGGACTTCTCAGAACTGTTCCTTCCTGAGCCCCAGGGACCGAAATCCTTCACGAACTTAAGCGGAGACATGAAATACCCGGAAAACTGCCTTTTTATCTGGAATGTTGGTGCAGGAATTACATGCTGCCCCATTTCCTTTCTCTGTCTGGAAGCAGTTTCTCTCTCCTCCTCAGTTGTAATGTCCTCAATGTAAACACGCTTATCAGGAGGCGGAAGCTCCAGCCGTGCCAGAATCTTGTCTACCATCTCATCAGATGTTCCCAGGACAAGCAAAGAGCTCGGCTTCACCCTTTGTATTGCCTTGACTACTTCATCCTTCTGATCATCGGAGGTGAACAGTGCCGCCTTAACTGCCCCCACCTTTGTGGGCTGCCGCTTGGCGGAAATTCCTGCGATAACCTTGTTCCTGCATATAAAAAGGCCATCATCTATTATGCTCTCAATTTTCATTTTTCTGCACAGGTTTATTGCCTGATAGGACTTGCCCGTGCCGCTCTTGCCGGAAAGACTGTAAACTTTCATATTGAATTCCTCATGTGCTAATGATATAATTGTGTCATCATTTATGAAATCTAGAAGGAGGTACTATAATGGCTTATGTAATTAAGGACGAATGCATCGCTTGTGGAGCTTGCATCGAAGAATGTCCTGTTGAAGCTATCGTTGCCGGCGACGATCAGTATACTATCGACGCTGACAAGTGCATCGACTGCGGCGCATGCGCTGGCGCTTGCCCGGTTGACGCTCCGGTAGAAGGCTAAGGATTCGGTACAATAAAGAAATAATGAGAAGTGGGACAGGAATACTCCTGTCCCACTTTTATTATTTCTTTTCTTCTGCATTTTTGCTCATGTGATATGCCAGGGAATGAAGGCTGTCCGTTATGTGAACGTTCTCAACTGCCACATGGGATGGAGTCTCAATGTCGACAGGAGCGAAATTCCACAGACCTCTCACCCCTGCGAAGCACAGCTTGTCCGCAACTTCCTGAGCAACATCCTTGGTCGTGCATATTATTCCTATGTCAATCCCGTTCTCTTCTACAAACTCTACGATTCTCTCGTAATCCATTATTTCGATGCCGTTAACCTGCCTGCCCACAAGCTCAGGCTTAACCTCGAAAATCCCCTCTACAACGAATCCCGTCTTGTAATAATATGTATGATTTACCACCGCCAGTCCCAGGTTGCCGGCTCCAACCACAACCATCTTGTAGTCCTTGTCCAGCCCCAGAATGGCACTTATTTCATTATATAAACCTTCCACGCTGTAGCCGTAGCCCTGCTGGCCGAATCCGCCGAAGTTATTCAGATCCTGTCTGATCTGGGAAGCGGTGTATCCGATAAGGCTTGAGAATTCATTTGAGGAAATCTTGTCAACACCCTTTTTTCTCAGCTCGTTAAGGTATCTTCTGTATCTCGGCAGACGCTTGATTACAGCATTTGAAATCTTAGTCTGCTTCTTCATACTAAATCGCCTTTTCCACGTAACTTACGATATCGCCGATTGTCTGGAATCTCTCAGCATCCTCGTCCGGAATCTCAATATCGTACTCATCTTCAATTGCCATGATAATTTCAACAGCATCCAGTGAATCTGCTTCAAGATCCTTCATGAGGTTTGTGTCCAGCTGAAGCTCATCCTCACTTACTCCCAGCTGTTCTATTATCATTCCTTTTATTGTATCCAGCACCATAAATACCTCCATTATCTTCTTTCAAAAGTATACCCAATTATAACCAAATCACCCCTGTAATTCAAGCCATTCCTCGTAGTTTTTATCCAGCTGGGACCGGAGCCTTTCATGGGTTTCGCTAAGCTCCGCCAGCTTCAGATGATCGGTCATAACCTCCGGAATGCACATTTTCTTTTCGATATCTGCAATCTCCTCTTCAAGGCGACCTATCTCATTCTCAAGGTTTTCTTTCCTTCTCCTCAGGCGCCTCTCCTCAGCCTCCTGCTCCTTACGGGCCTTCCTCTCCTGGGCGCTTGATGCAAAGGCTGTCTCCTCCTGCTCGTCGCTGCTTTTGCCTGCCAGACCTGCAACGTACTGCCTGGCGGAGGAAATCATCTGCTGCTTCTTCTCCACATAGTAATCGTATCTGCCCAGATAGTTCACAAGTCCCGTCGCTGTAAGCTCCATGATTCTTGTGGGGATTCTGTTGAGAAAGTATCTGTCGTGGGACACTATGATGCATGTTCCGGGGAATTCCAGCAGAGCCTCCTCGAATATCTCCTTTGATTCAATATCCAGGTGGTTTGTGGGTTCATCGAGAATCAGGGTGTTTGCCCCGGACATCATCAGCTTGAGAAGGGACAGTCTTGCCCTCTCGCCGCCGCTGAGGGCTCCCACTTCCCGGAAGACCTCCTCCCCTCTGAAGAGAAATCTGCCCAGAATGTTTCTCAGTTCCCCCTCGGAGTAGAGGTGGTATGCCTCCTGAAGCTCTTCGATTACTGTATTGGAATCGTTGAGCAGCTGCTGCCCCTGGTCATAATAACCGAACTGGACATTGTGTCCGACTTTTATCCTGCCCGTTCCCGGGGCCAGATCCCCCATAAGCATCTTGATGAGAGTTGTCTTGCCGATTCCGTTGGCACCTACAATGCACACCCTCTCCCCCCGCTTCAAGTCGAGGTTCACTCCCCTGAAAAGCTCCTGACGGTTGATGCCGTATCCGAAGGCTTTGCTCAGATTCTCTGCCAGAAGCACATCCTTTCCGCTCTGGAAGTTCTGGTGGAAGGTGAGCTTCATTCTGCCGTGATCCCCGTCGGGCCTTTCAATTATTTCCTGATGCTCCAGCCACTTTTCCCTTGAGGCGGCACGCTTGGTGAGATGCTCGGTATTGTGCTGCTTGAACCGTCTGATTATCTCCTTCTGGCGCTCTATTTCCTTCTGCTGTTTCTCGTACTTTCTCAGGGCCGCCTCCCTGCGGGTTCTACGTTCCGCCGCATAGAAATCGTAATTGCCCTCGTAAATGTTAAGCTTCCTGTTATCTATTTCAAATATTCTGTTAACCGTTTCGTTGAGGAAATATCTGTCGTGGGATACAATCACCATTGTACCCTTGTAGCCTTTGAGATACTGCTCAAGCCACTTCAGTGTTCCTATGTCCAGATGGTTTGTGGGCTCATCCAGAAACAGAATGTCCGGCTTCTTGAGAAGAAGAATCGCCAGGGCAAGCCTGGTTTTTTCTCCGCCGCTCAATGAGGAAATCTGCTTGTGATAGGCGCCTTCGTCAAAGGCCATGCTGGTAAGAATCCCTCTTATTTCACTCTTGTACTGATAGCCTCCCATTCTCTCGTAACGCTCACGGAGTTCTTCATAACGGTGAAGAGATTTCTCATCAGTTTTCTGCAAAAGCAGTTCCATCTCTTTTTCCATTTCCGGGAAGTGCTCGAAGATTCTGTCCACCTCCTGTATCACCGTGTTTGCCGAGTCGAAGCCTGCATCCTGCTGCAGGAATCCGATTCTCAAGTCATCGGAAATGAAATAGTCTCCCTCCTCGGGCTGCAGCTGACCCGACAGCACCTTAAGAAGAGTAGTTTTACCGGCTCCGTTGATTCCGATTACTCCTACTCTGTCTCCCTTGTTTATGTGAAAGGAAACCCCCTCCAGAACGGTATTCGTTCCGTCGAATTCCTTTGTTAGATTTTTCGCTGAAATTACTATCATGTATGTCTTCCTGTTATGGCTTTTAATTCTCCTTATGCTGCAGAGGCAGATTCGGAACCGCATCCAGAGTCAGATCGTCCGGTCCCTCAGCCAGATACTTATAGTATGCGGCGCAGCCTATCATTGCCGCATTGTCTGTGCAGAGAATCGGTGACGGATGATAAAGCTTCAGTCCATGCTTTTCACATTCCGCCTTGAGCATTTCCCTGAGTCTGCTGTTCGCTGCTACCCCTCCTGCCAGTACTATTTTGTCCTTGTTCATGGCCAGTGCTGCTCCCACCGTTTTGGCAACGATTACATCAAGCACTGCCTGCTGGAAGCCTGCAGCCACATCGGGAACGTTAATTTCTTCTCCCGCCTGCTTCCGGGAATTGACATAGTTCAAAACCCCCGTTTTGATTCCGCTGAAGCTGAAGTCCAGGCTGTCCTTTTCAAGAAACACCCTCTTGAATTCCACCGCGTCGGGATTTCCCTCCCGGGCGATTCTGTCAATAAGAGGTCCGCCGGGATATCCCAGACCCAGTACTCTGGCCACCTTGTCGTAGGCTTCCCCCGCCGCGTCGTCCCTGGTGCCTCCCAGCACACGGCATTCATTATAGCCTGTAACCTCTACGATGTTTGTATGACCCCCCGAGATGACCAGCGCCATAAAGGGCGGCTCCAGGTCCTTGTGCTCTATGTAGTTGGCGCAGATATGTCCATGAATATGGTGCACTCCTATCAGGGGCTTTCCCGTTGCCAGGGCGAAGGCCTTTGCAGTTGCCAGGCCTATCAGCAGTGCTCCCACAAGCCCCGGCCCGTAGGTTACGCCTATTGCATCGATATCATCCATTGTGACGCTGCGGTCCTCACTGCCGGCTTCATCCAGTGCCTGCTGAACAACATGGTTCACGTTATCCAGATGATGTCTGGAGGCTATCTCCGGCACCACCCCTCCGAAGGCCTTGTGTATGTCAATCTGAGAAGATATGACATTGCTCAGCACCTCCCGTCCCTGAAGCACCACAGCAGCCGCCGTTTCGTCACAGCTTGATTCAATTGCCAGAATTGCAAATTTCCCGTCTATCATTCCTCATGACGCCACATGATAAGGGCGTCCTCCTTTTCAAATTTGTAATATCCCTTCCGAACACCTTCAACTTCGAATCCGAATTTCTCATAGAGCCCTATCGCCGCCCGGTTGCTCCGTCTTACCTCCAGTGTGTAATGCCTCATTCCGGCGGCAGCTGTGTGTTCTATCAGGGTTCGTATTATTCCCTCAGCTATCTTCCTGTTTCTGAATCCGGGCATTACCGCTACGTTGGTGATGTGCCCTTCATCCTCAATCCACCAGAGCCCAGCGTAGCCCACAACCTGTCCTGTATGCTCCGCCACAACATAAAATGCTCTGGGGTTTTCCTCCAGCTCGAATTTTATGGAATCCATGCTCCATGGATCCGGGAAGCAGAGTTTTTCTATTTCATATATGTCCTTCGCATCTGCAGGTCCCGCCTGCCTGATAATCACATCAGCCATTCTGCTTTTCTCTGAGCTTCCGCTCCGCCTCCGCCAGTCGCATATAATCAGGTTTCAGCTCACCGAAGGTGCAGCACCGACCTTCCTCCGCCAGCTTTATTCCCAGAGCCGCCACCTGCTCCGCATCCTGATATACAGATGCAAAGGCAGTCCCCCGGGGCCTGATTTCTTCTATTTTCTGTCTGTATGCGTCCACGCCGTCTCCCGCGAACAGCACCTTGTTATAGTCCTTCGCCAGCTCCAGAAATTCTTCTATTGTATAGGGGCCGGCTTTGATTCTTTCTTCGGTCTCTGTGCCTGTAACGAAGTATCCGCCGCCGTAAACCTGGCTGCGTCTGGCGTCCAGAATCGGGCAAATCAGCAGCTCTTCGCCGCCGCTCTGTCCCGTAGCTTCGGCTGCCCCCGCCTGTCCGTCATAGAGCCGCCGGATGCGTATTGCCAGGGCCTCAAGGCTTGATACCGCCACGCAGGGTTTTCCCGTAACCTGAGCCAGAGCCCTTGCCGTGGATACCCCTATCCGTATTCCCGTAAAGGACCCCGGCCCCACAGATACCGCCAGGGCATCCACATCGCCTATCGTCAATTGACACTCATCCAGCACCTGCTGAATCTGGGGTGTCAGATTCTGAAGATGTGAAAACCTGTCATTCCCGTGAACCGCCGCCAGCAGCTTCATTCCGCCGGAGGTTTCATTTATATCCGCAGATTCTGCCTTTGCATGGCGGGACTCTGCCAGTGCCACTGATGCATAGGCTCCTGTTGTTTCGATTGCCAGCACGTACATTATATTTCCTGCACTCCCTCTATTTCATAGATGCGCTCATCAGGTGAAGCGCCCTGCTGAATTCTAATTGTCATGGCATTCTCCGGAATCAGCTCTTCGATGATGTCAGCCCACTCTACAACGCAGACTCCTTTCCCGAAGAAATACTCCTCATACCCTATTTCGAACATTTCCTCCACATCGCCGACCCTGTAAACGTCGAAGTGATACAAAGGCAGTCTGCCTGTTTCGTACTCCTTGACTATGTTGAAGGTGGGGCTGGTAATTGTCTCCGTAACTCCCATACCCTCTGCAATGGCCTTGGTCAGAGTTGTTTTGCCTGTGCCCAGATCCCCTATCATGGCGATAACGGTTCCCGGCTTCACCTGCTCTCCCAGCCTGCGCCCGAAGCTGCGGGTGTCCTGTTCGTTTTTCATGTAAATAGTGTTTGTCTCCATAACTTGTTAATTATAACACAAAAAGGACCCTCAGCATACACCATACACCTCCGGATCCTTCTGTTTCTTACATTATGCGCACCTTCTTATCTCTTATGAAGGAACGGTGAAATTCTCTTGTATATCAGCAGAGTTATCAGCGAGTTGGCGACGCCCTTTATAAGGTTGAACAGCAGAATGAACGGCATCAGCTGAACTACCATTTCCTTCATTGCTTCACCGCCGTAGTAGTAAGGTGTCACGAAATAATTTGCAGCGCCCATGACAGCTATCATAACCAGCGTTGCTGCAACAAGGGACACAATCGCCATTTTCTTTGTCTTGTGGTTTTTGTAAATTAATGAAGCGACAATAACGAAGGATCCCGATGCCAGTATATGCATGATGAATCCGTACAGCTGGTCTCCCCCAAGGAGAAACGCCTGAATGAAGCTTACAACCACAGTAATCAGAAGACCTGCCACAGGTCCGAATGCAAAGGCAGATATAATGATTGGAATATCTGCGAAATCATATGTAAGGAACGGTACCATCGGCAGTATCGGGAATCTGAAAAGCCCCAGCACGCAGGCTATCGCTGCCATCATCCCCATCTTGGCAATCAGCTTTACCGAAAACTTCTTTGTTGTGTTAAGTGTTTCTCCCATAGTCTCCTCCGATTCTTTTTACGGGTTTTAATAATGTTGGGGCCTGAGGTTAAATAAAAAGTCCCTGGCCATCCGACACCGGATTCCAGGGCAAATACTCGCAGCTGTTCCACATCAAAACAGCTTTCACGTTTCTTCCATCCGGACTGTAACCGTCGGTGCAGGAATTTCACCTGCTCGGCCCGCGCAAAGGCAGCTCTGCATTTCTGTGATTCTACATTTCTGCATCTGCCTCGTCACGGGTTCGTGGACTGTAACCACCGGTGAGGAATTTCACCTCGCCCCGAAACTTCTTCTTGTTGTCTTATAAGCCATTCCAGTATATAGCGAATACCGGCTCCTGTCAACGGTGACTAATGTACTGACGGTGTCAAGTTGTTGTGGAGTTTTTAGTTGACAGAAATCAACTCAAAATGT
>JBJESQ010000016.1:0-31158 GCA_051882875.1 Lentihominibacter sp.
ATTTCAGCCGAGGCAGTCTATGACTCAAATTTCTACACTATGAAGTTTTCAATGTTCATGGCCCTTTCGGACCTCACTCGCTTGCCGCGAGCTTTTTAATAATACCGCATCTGCAATTCATTGTCAACAACTTTTTTCATTTTTTCAAATGTTTTTTCAGCAGCTCAATGTTCTGCATGGTATTCTCTTCGGCGGTGCTTTCCGCCCCGCCCTGCTGTCTTGCGACAGCTTTAGTAATATACCAAATATATCTCCCTCTGTCAATACATCTTTTTAACTTTTTTTAGTTTTTGTTATTTCGTCTTCTTCTATTCCTGTGTGTTTCCTGTGATGCCGCTGACAAATATACAATGGCAGCAGCAAAGTAATCCACTTAATGCTGCTCACGAACATGGTTCAGATTGACTTTGCATATTATATAAAATGTAGGTTTTGCACTTAATGCTGCTATCGTAATTTATCACTTTACCCTGTGACAACATTGTACTAATTAAGCATCTTTGTTAAAATCTTGTCTTATTCTATTGACTTATAATATTTTCACTTATATAATTTTGGGAGTCTGAAAAGTTATTTGGTGTATATGGCTTTTCAGTGAACTTATCAGTTTTTATATTTGTAAGGAGGACTTATATTATGGGTAGAAAAGTACCTATGTGGCAGTGCATCCTCGCAATCGTTGGAATGATCGTATTCCTGTTCTGGAACGTTATGTTTGACGATGGAGGAGAAGCACATGTTGGTCTGATTCTGGCAGCATGCGTAGCTGGCATTATCGGAGCAGCAAACGGCTGGAAGTGGAGCTACATGGAACAGGGTATCCTCGCTGCAATCAACAGATCAATGCAGGCAATGCTGATTCTGGCAGTAGTAGGTGCCATGATTGCTTCATGGAAGGCCGGCGGAGTTATCCCGGCAATGATGTACTATGGAATTAAGGTTATTTCACCTTCAATCTTCCTGTTTACAGCTTGCCTGCTCTGCTCAATCGTTTCACTGGCAACTGGTTCATCATGGTCAACAGCAGGTTCAATGGGTGTTGCTCTGATCGGTATCGGTACAGCTCTTGGTTTCTCAAACGCTATGACTGCCGGTGCAGTAGTATCAGGCGCTTACTTCGGAGACAAGATGTCACCGCTGTCAGACACAACTAACCTGGCTCCTGCAGTTGCAGGCGCAACCCTGTTCGACCACATCAAGCACATGATTTACACTGTTGCTCCATCATGGATAATCGCTGAAATCGTGTACCTGATTCTTGGTTTCACTAACAAGGGTGGTGCAGCAGACACATCAACAATTGAACTGTTCCTGCATTTCATTGAAGCGAACTTCACGTTCAATGTTCTGTTCCTGCTGCCTCCAGTATTCGTAATCGTAGCAGTAATCGTCAAGATGCCTGCTCTGCCTGCACTTATTGCCGGCGTATTCCTGGGCGTTCCGTTCATGTGCTTCCAGGACGGCATCAGAGTTCTGCCGTTCGGCGGTCCATCAAATATGATGTACATCCTGAACAACGGTTACGGCCAAGACATGCTCCCGGCTATTGATGCTGCCGGAGATGCTGACCCTGACATGGTTGCAAATCTTATCGATCTGCTTGTCGGCGGTGGACTCCAGTCAATGATGTGGACAATTTCCCTCATCATGCTTGCAATGTGCTTCGGCGGTATCGTAGACGTTACAGGTGTTATGGGCAACCTGGCTAACGCTTTGTTGAAGCTTGCAAGAGGAACAAGAGGCGGACTGGTAATCGTAACTGAGCTGTCATGCGTATTTGTAAACGCTATCTGCTGCGACCAGTACCTGTCAGTAATTCTTCCGGGAAGAATGTACAAGGAAGCTTTCGAAGACAGAAGACTTGCTCCAAAGAACCTGTCAAGATGTCTGGAAGACTCCGGTACAATCACTTCAAACTTCTTCCCTTGGAATACTTGCGGAGCTACTATGAGAAGCTTCCTGGGTGTAAACAGTGCTTACATTCCATTTGCAGTACTGAATTATGTAAACCCACTTGTCTCAATGTTCTACGGTGTAACAGGACTGTTCATGCCTGAAATGACAGAAGAAGAATATCAGCACATTCTCGAACAGAGAGAAGCCGACAAGAAGGCTGCTGCTGAAGCTGCTGAGGCTTAATCGCAAAGGCGATACAATTAGTTTTTTAGTATACGTATACACCATAAAAGGCGGTTCAACGAACCGCCTTTTATTATTGCATTATTATGTGGAACTATGCTGTATCGTTCTGCTCCACCGCTTCCAATTGACTCTGACACCTGCGCTGTGGTAGGATATGCAGGTATTAAGCAATATCCACGGAGGTAAAACATATGTCATTCAGAAACAACGGACACAAACGTGATATCAGACTTGTTGCCGGAGGACTGGGAATGCTGTTTGTAGCGGTAATCCTCTTTATGATGGCATTTGGTGATAAAGGAATCTGGTCCTGGCAGGGAATTACTGCCATAATAATTCTCTTTCTCGGAATCATCATGCTAAAAAATGCCAACGAATACTAGACCGGCATCAGAATACCAGGTACTTATCCCCTGAATACCATCTAATCACCTTGTGTTTAACACCCTTTCGGTCAGTTAGATAACTGCTGCCGATGGGGTGTTCTGTTATCATCATAGGAATATCTGTCATGTACGCCGGTTCCCGACGGCAGCTTCTGGAGGGCCTCTCGTCTGACCATTCAATCACTTCCACTCCCCATTCTGCAAAAAGCTCCAGAGCCTGGCTGTTACAGACATTAAGCCCGTAATCTCCATATACCTTCACCCCTGCACGGCGAAACTCTCTGACCCAGCCCAGATTTCCCAGGGCTATACCGCTTTCTCCTGCTGCGGCCACAATATCATCAAAGCAGGAAGCTATGAAGCTGTCAAGGTTTCCTTTGCTCACATTCAGGACGTAAGGGAGCTTTCCCTCCCGACATGAAGGATCATCCATGAAAATCTCCAGCGGCACCAGCACCTTTGACTTTACCTTTTCCTTAGCGTTCCCGAGGCCTCCGCTATACCTTTCTCCTGTACTCCTGATATCGTCAGCTGCACTGATAACGACAGCCTCCGAAACAGGAGTCCTTGATACACATCTGGACGACAGGGCCATATCCACCGCCTGCCGCCTTAATCCATTTATTACGGACACAGGAATCATCGCATCATCATCCACCTTTATTTCGACGATTCCGGCCTTGAACGGCGTGTCTCCCAGCTTCATCAGCTGCTCCCTTATACGAATCGGATCCGCCGGCCTTTTTATAGCCTTTTCCACCGGGTTTGAAGCCTCCGCTTCAAACACTTTGTCATCTGCGAATACTTTAAGTGCTGCAGGCTTTCCTATTCTTCCCACAAACAGCATGTCCACCGATGTTTTCCTGCCGGCAGACACGCCTGCCAGCGCCTCCTCCCTGAGTTTCCTGTCGGTCACTTTATAGACTTTGTCTCCGGCCTTTATTGTACGCTTGCCATATGCTTTAAAATCTCCCAGTCTCAGGGTTCCGTCAGATAGTTTATTAACATATGTCACCACGTTTCCGGCACCGCTGCCGCTTCCGGCTATTTCGACCCCGTCCCCCAGATCAACCGTTTCTCCCGGAAAAAGCTTCACATCCACCAGCTGCCTGCCTTCGGGGAATTCGCTGCCGCCTGTACTCTTGCCTTTGCGCCTGCCGCCTTTCACCCCGGTCGTTCCGGCAACCCGGCCCACAGGTATTCCCGTGTTCTTGGGACTGCTTCCGGAGAGAATAGCGTCTCCGGGATTACCAAGCAGATAACCGGAGGTAAATCCTCCTCGATTAAAAATCTGAAGAAGCCTTCGCCTATCCTCCTTATCAACTATGCAGCGGCCGGTCTTCGCAAAGGCATCAAGATACCTGCGATAGATTCCCGTAACAACAGCCACATATTCAGGGGACTTCAGCCGGCCCTCTATTTTCAGCGATGAAACACCTGCCCGAGTCAGCTCAGGCAGATAGTCAATAGTGCAGATATCCTTAGGGCTCAGAAAATAACCGGGCTTGCCGCTCTCATCCCTGTACAGGAGCCTGCAGGGCTGGGCACACAGCCCTCTGTTGCCGCTTCTGGCGCTGCCTCCCCCAAGGAGTCTGCTCATCTGACACTGTCCCGAGTAACACATGCACAGGGCCCCATGGACGAATACCTCTATTTCCACAGGGCTCCCGCAAAGGCTTGCCAGCTCCTCAAGGGAGCACTCTCTGGCAGGAACCACCCTTGAAAAGCCCAGCTCCGCCGCCATTTCAACGCCGCTTCTGTTATACACGGTTCCCTGTGTTGACAGATGCATGGGAAAATCCGGCATATATTTATGGATAAGCCGGGCCAGTCCCATATCCTGGAGAATTACCGCATCCGCTCCCATTTCATAGAGACTGCAGGCATACTCAAAGGCCTTTGGCAGCTCCCTCTCCTTAATAAGGGTATTCAGGGTAATATATACCCTCACGCCCCGGGCATGGGCATAATCAATACCCCACTTGAGATCTCCTTCAGCGTCATCCTGACTGAAGTTCTCCGCCTTCATGCGGGCATTAAAAAGGGAGCCTCCCATATAAACAGCGTCAGCTCCGTTATCAACAGCTGCCATGAGCTGCCGGCGCCCTCCCGCAGGGGCAAGCAGCTCAGGAAGCATCAATTCAGTTTTTCCCGTATCGATAGCTCGTTCAGACACTTGTATCGTACCTCCTCGTTGCATTAATCCTCCGGCTTGAGCCTTCTGGCAAGATAAACAGCCGGAGTATCGCATATGCTGGTTATCACAAATACCACATATCCCCCAATGCATATGCTTATCAGGGTTTTCAAATCGTACACGCCCCAGAATGCGGCAAAATTGTAGAGTACCGTATTAACTGCCTGGGAAATAAGCGTAGAAAAGTTGTTTCGAAGCCAGAGAAAACGGCTTCTGTCTCCGCACTTCTTCTCGGTGAGCTTCCACCACCTGCTGTACAGATGCACATCCAGGAACTGACATATCGCATACACAGCCAGGCTTGCGCCAACAAGTCTCGGAGTATTGGCAAATATTGTCCCGAAGGCGTCTCCCGCCCAGTCTGAATCGGCAGCCTCATACAGGAGCCAGCTCTGAGAAATCACCACGAAAATCACTGACGCTATTATTCCCAGCTTAACCGCCTTTTTCGCTTCCTCTGCTCCATGGTTTTCGTGAATGATATCCGTCACCAGGAATGTGGATGCGAAGAGAACATTTCCCAGTGTCTGCTCAATTCCAAAGGCCTCAACCACCCTTAGAACCTCAATGTTCGCCAGTATGGTGGCCATGCACGTCCAGCATATAATGCCGGTTGTGCCAAAAAACTTATACATCAGAATAACGGCGCCGTATATAAAGAATATCGACGCCATCAAAAGAATTTCATTAATCATTTTCGTATCTCCTAGTTTTAATATTTTGTGAGCAGGATGGTCTCGAACTGCTCAATGACTGATCCCCCATAAGGGGTCAGTGTTTGTCTGACGGGCTATTTCTTTACCTTGAATGATGATTTCAGGCCCACAATCTTGTTAAAAACCTTCTCCTCATCGGTGCTAAGCTCATCACATATATAGTAACCCTTGCGGAAAAACTGAAAACGTTCTCCTGCCTTTGCCTCACCCAGAGATGGTTCGGCATAGCCCCAGGATTCAACAAGAGAATCGGGATTGAGCTCCATTTCACCTGTTTCCTGATTTTCAAGCATAAGATAATCGTAATTTCTTATGCGGATTTTCACTGCAGATGCAGCATCAACCCAGTGAATCGTTCCCTTAACCTTCCTGTTGGCACCTTCTGTGCCGCTTCTTGTTTCAGGATCGTATGTGCAGTGGAGTTCCTTCACGGAGCCATCCTCATTCTTGATTACCTCATTACATGTGAGGAAGTATGCACCCTTGAAGCGAACCTCGTTGCCCGGGAACAGTCTGAAATACTTCCTGGCAGGTATCTCCATGAAGTCATCTCCGTCCACCCACAGCTCCCTGCCAAATGGCACCATGCGTTCTCCCATTTCAGGAACTTCACGGTTGTTCTCTATTGCCATTTCTTCAACAAGATTCTCAGGGTAGTTTGTTATTACAACCTTGATAGGATTCTCTACAACGTTTCTGTTCTCGACCTTGAGCTTCAGATCGTCTCTGACACATGCCTCCAGCTGTGCCACATCCACTGTGGAATTTGCCTTTGCAACTCCTATGCGCTCGCAGAAATCACGTACCGCTTCAGGCGTGTAGCCTCTGCGTCTGATGCCTGCGATGGTAGGCATGCGAGGATCATCCCAGCCATCAACGGAGCCGTCGTCAACCAGAGCCTTGAGATATCGCTTGGACATTACAGTGTTCGTAATATTAAGGCGCGCGAATTCAATCTGCTGCGGCGGCGTCGGCCACTTGCCTATTTCTCTGAGAACCCAGTCATAGAGCGGTCTGTGATCCTCAAACTCCAGAGTGCAGATTGAGTGGGTGATGCCCTCAATGGCGTCCTCAATCGGATGGGCAAAGTCATACATCGGATAAATACACCACTTATCACCGGTATTATGGTGTGTGGCATGGGCAATACGGTAGATAACAGGATCTCTCATGTTGATGTTAGGAGAAGCCATGTCGATTCTGGCTCTGAGAACCTTCTCTCCGTCCTCGTACCTGCCCTCACGCATTGCCTCAAACAGCTCCATGTTTTCTTCAACAGTCCTGTTTCTGCAGCTGCATTCTTTTCCAGGTTCTGTGAGAGTGCCTCTGTTCTTTCTTATTTCCTCTGCAGTGCAGTCGCACACATAAGCCTTGCCCTTTTTAATAAGGGTTACTGCACAGTCAAACATCTCGTCAAAGTAATCCGATGCCCAGAGTCTCTCCTTCCATTCGAAGCCCAGCCACCTTACGTCCTCTTCTATTGAGTTGATGTATTCCACATCCTCCTTCACCGGATTGGTGTCGTCATATCTCAGGTTGCAGGCGCCCTTGTACTTCTGCGCTGTCATGAAATTAAGGCAAATGGACTTGGCGTGGCCGATATGAAGGTATCCATTGGGCTCCGGCGGGAAGCGTGTAAGGATATCCTTGTCACCGTATTTCTTTGTTTCAATGTCGTGATCAATAATGTCGTGAATAAAGTTTTTCATTTCTAAAACATCTGCCATTTGTCGTTTCCTTTCCGCTTATTCCTCTGGATAATCCTTTAGCTTTGAGTATTTCTGCAGGTACATCTGCCTCAGGAAGATAGCTTCGTATCTGCCTATAGGTTTCACTCCCAGTGCTGCCAGAGCCGCTCTGGCATTTTTCTCTATTATCATGCTGATGGCAATCTCGTCGGACCTGCATGAGGCATTGCACATTGCGCCCCTTCCTCTAACGAGAATCGGCTCACCCTTCTCTTCTGCCTTTGCGATGGCCTCTTCGTCATCATCAGCCACCTTCATGGATGGTCCTATCATCTGGGCGAAATCGTCCAGATAGGCAGGAAGGTCATCCCTTACTTCCATATATTTCATTACTACGGAGCTTCTGTTCCATTTTTCTTCAAAATGCTTTTCTTCCCCGTCCCAGGGGTCAACACCCAGATATTTAAGGTAATTACCGCAGGCATCCTCAAGATTCAAGGCAGCCTCAAGAGCCTCCTCGTAATCCCTGCCGTAGCAGACTGCTCCGTGGTTGCTCATTATTACGCAACGGCCTATTGAATCATTAACAGCCTCAGCAACCTTAGTGGATCCCGGCAGACCGTACTCCGAAACCAGCACGAACTCACCTATTCCCTCGTAATCTCTGTCCAGCTTTATCCTGTACTGACCCATGGCGCTTACCGCCGACGCGTTATGCTGATGAGTGTGTATGATAAATCCCGCATCCTCCCTGAGCCTGTATATTTCTCTGTGTACCCGCTTCTCGGATGATGGTTTGACATTTCCCTCCCAGGCCATTGTTTCCAGGTCAAGTTCTATTACATCTTCCGCCCTGAGAGTTTCATAATCCCTGCCGCTGGCGGTTATTACGAAATGGCTGCTGTCGGTTCGGGCGGATATGTTTCCCCAGGTTCTGGCAATAAGCCCACGGGCTGCCATGTCCCTGCCGGCTCTGATTACGGTTTCCTTTACCATTACATTTCCTCCATTACTGCCTTGAAGCCCGGCAGCGAATTCACAATGGTGTCATATGAAACGCAGTATGCTATTCTCACATATCCGGGACATGCGAAGGAGCTCCCCGGTACTATCAGAATGTTGTGCTCCTTTGCCTTTGCACAGAAGGCCTTGTCATCTCCGCCGGGAGCCTTCACCCACATGTAAAATGCGCCGGCAGGATATACACAGTCGTAGCCTGCATCTGTCAGGCCGTCATACAGGGCCTTGCGGTTTTTATCATAAGCATCGATGTCTGTTGTGCAGTCTATGCATCTGGCCACGGTTCTCTGTATCAGAGTCGGTGCGTTAACATATCCCAGAACTCTGTTGGCTATGTTTGCAGCCTGAACTGCGTTCTCGAAATCATCCATTTCCGAAGGAAGAACCAGATAACCGATTCTCTCTCCCGGCAGGGACAGACTCTTGCTCCAGGAATAGCACACAGCCGTGTTTCTGTAATACTTTGTAACATACGGAACCTTCGCTCCGTCATAGGCCAGCTCTCTGTACGGTTCGTCTGAAATTATGTATATTTCCCTTCCCAGTTCCTGCTGCTTTTGCTCCAGAATCCGAGCCATTTCCCTGAGGACATCCTCTCCGTAAATGACTCCTGTAGGGTTGTTCGGTGAATTTATAATCACAGCTCTGGTCTTCTCGGATATCATCTCCTCCATCAGCTTCAGATTCGGCATGAAGGTCTCCCTGTCCGCCGGAACCGCCTTGAGCAGGGCTCCGTGATTCTTGGCATAGTTGCCGTATTCCACAAAGTACGGTGCAAAGGCAAGTACTTCCTCGCCGGGATCCAGCAGAGTCTTCATTGCCACGTTCAGACCGCTGGCAGCCCCCACCGTCATTATTATATTCTCTGATGTGAAGCTCGTTCCCTGAAGCCGGTTTATGTGCTCCGCCACAATCTGTCTCACATCCTCATAGCCTGAGTTGCTCTGGTTGTATCCGTGAACCGTCAGGGTGTTCTCCTCCCGGAGAATATCCATAATGGCTGTGTTCACCTCTTCCGGAGCGGGAACGCTTGGATTCCCCAGACTGAAGTCATATACGTTTTCTTTGCCGTACTTTTCTGCCAGTCTCGCGCCCTCTTCAAACATCGCACGAATGGCTGAATTGCCTTCAACATACGGCATCATTGATTTTGCTGTCATGTCCGCTTCCTCGTTTCCTTAATTCTACGTCAGTATTATAGCACAGATTACCGTAAATGTTTGACATTTCTTGCCTCGCTGTGATAGGATGTCAGAACTGTTTTCGGGAATAAGCGGATGTTCAGAAAATCCGGGAATTGGAGTGTAGGTTTTATGGCAAGAGAGCATTTAGGGAGCAGGCTTGGCTTCATTATGTTAAGCGCCGGATGCGCCATCGGATGCGGAAACGTATGGAAGTTTCCCTGGATGTGCGGTCAGGGCGGTGGAGGCGGATTTCTGCTCCTTTATTTCATATTTCTAATTATACTTGGACTTCCTATAATGACCATGGAATTTGCTGTGGGAAGAGCGGCCCAGGCATCCCCTCTGACGATGCACAAAAAGCTGGAAAGGCCCGGTCAGAAATGGCACATCCACGGCTGGCTGTGCCTGCTGGGGGTAATATCCCTTATGGCATTCTACACGGTTGTTACAGGCTGGATGATACAGTATTTCATTAAGTTTCTGACGGGAGCCAATGAAACCATCGGATTTGTCCCTATGATTACGAATCCTGTGGGCAACGTCTCATATCTGGCTGTGGCCGTTGGAATCGCAATGATAATATTGTGTTTCGATCTTTCAAAGGGTCTGGAGAGAATCACCAAATACATAATGTCTGTTCTGCTGGTTCTGATGATTGTTCTGGCTGTAAGAAGTGTATTTCTTGATGGGGCTTCCGAAGGGCTGAAATTTTACCTTATTCCTGATTTTTCGAAGATTACGGGCTCAGTTGTTGTGGGAGCAATGAACCAGGCCTTCTTCTCTCTTTCCCTTGGTATGGGTTCTATGGCAATTTTCGGAAGTTACATTGATAAGAGCAGGTCCCTTCTGGGGGAATCTGTAAATATTGCAATCCTCGACACCTTCGTTGCAGTAATGGCAGGCTTCATCATTTTTCCCGCCTGCTTTACCTACAACCTGGAGGTAGGCTCGGGGCCTGCACTGCTTTTTGATACCATGGCCACCGTCTTTAACAACATGGCCGGCGGCAGAGTCTGGGGTACACTGTTTTTCCTGTTTATGGTTTTTGCTGCCATATCAACGGAACTTGCTGTTATGGAGGCGATAATAGCCTGTATCAGAGAGGTCACAGGATGGGGCAGAATTAAGGGCAGCATCATCAGCTGCTGCGGCGTATTCTGTCTTTCTCTCACAACTGCACTGGGCTACAGCGTCCTGACTTTTCAGCCCTTTGGTGAAGGGACAGCCTGGCTTGACTTATGGGACTTCATAGTAAGTACAAACCTGCTGCCCATAGGTTCCCTGCTCTTCGCTGTATTTGTCACAAACAGCCGGTTCGGCTGGGGCTGGGACAACTTCCTCAAAGAAGTCAATGCAGGAAGCGGTCTCAAGGTCAGAAGCTGGATGCGTCCGATATACGCCTATCTGGTTCCTGCCCTTGTAATGATAATATATGTTTTCGGTCTGCTTACTTTTAACTGGTAATACGCCGCAATATGCAAAGGCAGCGGATCACAGAAATCAGAGCACATGAATCGAAAAAAGGAGCTGTCGCACCGTCAATCCGGTGCAGCAGCTCCTTTCTTTACTTAATTTGTGTTATCTCTCTACGATAACTGTAGTTCCCATTCCGCCGCCGATGCAGAGTGTTGCCAGACCTGTCTTGGCGTCTCTCTTCATCATTTCATAAATCAGAGTGATCAGAATTCTGCAGCCGGATGCTCCGATTGGGTGTCCCAGTGCAATTGCGCCGCCGTTTACGTTAACCTTCTCAGGATCGAATCCCAGATCTCTTCTTACTGCGATTGACTGAGCTGCGAATGCTTCGTTTGCTTCAATCAGATCAAGATCGTCAACAGTCATACCGGCCTTTTCCAGAGCCTTCTTGCATGCAGGAACAGGACCAACGCCCATGATTGAAGGATCTACCCCGCCTGATGCATATGACTTGATTGTACACAGAGGCTTGATTCCCAGTTCGTCTGCCTTTTCCTTGCTCATTACTACTACTGCAGCACCTGAATCGTTGATTCCTGATGCGTTAGCTGCTGTAACAACGCCGCCGTCTCTCTTGAATGCAGGCTTAAGCTTAGCAACCTTTTCCATTGTTGAGCCCTTAGTCAGGTGTTCATCTGTATCGAATACGATTGGGTCGCCCTTTCTCTGAGGGATAGTTACAGGAACGATCTCATCCTTGAACTTGCCTGCCTCGATAGCAGCTTCTGCTCTGTTCTGTGAAATAACTGAGAACTCGTCCAGCTCTTCCCTTGTGATTCCCCACTGCTCTGCAACGTTTTCGGCAGTGATTCCCATATGGTACTGGTTGAACGCATCCCACAGTCCGTCGTTTACCATCATGTCTGTCATGGTAGCGTTGTTCATTCTGGCGCCCCATCTTGCATCCTTCATTGCATATGCTGTTGCTGACATGTTTTCTGCTCCGCCTGCAACGATGATGTCAGCGTCTCCGGCCTTGATCATCTGTGCAGCAAGTGATACTGCTCTCAGTCCGGAACCGCAAACCTTGTTCAGTGTGAAGCAAGGAGTTTCAACCGGGAGTCCTGCATCCAGCATCATCTGTCTTGCAACGTTCTGTCCGAGTCCGCCCTGGAGTACACAGCCCATGATAACTTCGTCAACCTGGTCCTTCTCAACTCCTGCTCTCTTGAGAGCTTCTTCAATACAAACAGCACCAAGTGTTCTTGTAGGAACGTTCTTAAGTGTTCCGCCGAATTTACCAATCGCTGTTCTTGCAGCACCTACGATTACAACTTCTTTCATTCTAAATTTCCTCCTACTAATATACTGATTCTGGGTATATCGTATAACTTGTTATATTTTTAACGGTCTTCCCGTTAAATTCGACTTAACCCTTGATATTGCTATAATACCACAGTTTTAGGGCATGTCAACCGTTTTAAGTGAAAAAGTGTTAATAATTTAACAATTTTTCATGTTCCAGGGTTATCACCTGAAATATCCTATGTATTTCTCAAGCAATTTCACAGGTCTGTAGGACAGCTTGGCCTTTCTGAGATTAGGAATGCCCATATCCTCCTCACGGTTTATGTACTTGGCCCAGGATGCAACGTTCTGGCAGAACTCGTTGTTTATCGCCTGATAAAGTCCCCTGAAGTTCGTGTTTGCCTTCTCAACATGCTCTGTAACCATCTTGCCGCCAAGCCTGCCTCCTATGGCAATGGCCTCTATCCTGTTGTCTATCAGAATTGCACCTGCGCTGTATCCCACAGCTTCTATGTTTCTGAACACATCCTCCATGGCCTGTTCTTCCATTTTGAGAAGCTCCATTTCATGGGCGGGAACTTCCTTTCTCGCGTTGAACTCAGAAATGAACTTCATGGCGTCATCCGCCATGGCGGAGGTCATCTCCACATATTCATATTCAAAGGTCTTCCTGAAATAGTTCAGGTGATTTTTCTTGCTGTGAAAGTCTCTTCCCTTCAGATCAATCAGGTCCTGTGTAAGATATATGTAGTCATAGTTTGGCCTGTCGTCTACCCATTTGATTTCAGGAACAGCCTCCCTGATTATCTCCATGATATGAAAAGGAACAAGCCTGAGACTGAATGGATGTCCCTCCTTCTCAAACAGCTCCTTCGCCCTGAAGATGGTTTCCCTCAGGGATTCCTTGTCATATTCCCCTGTATTTGTCAGAGGCGGGAACAGAAACGGCAGTTCAATGCCCTCCTCCAGCTCCAGATGGCTTATGCCGCTGATGCACATGTAGTCACCGACAATGTCCCAGCTGAACTGGTTAATATCTCTCCACATGTACTGTGCACTAAAGGACAGTCCTGAGGTTTTGTATTCAAACCCGTTCAGGTATTCCTCCAGAAGGGGTCTGTCTTCAATTGTGATTCTGTTATCAAATAAATACATGGCGCAGCTGCTCTACTTTACAATTTTTGAGATTTCCTTGAATCCCTCTGCCTTCGAATCCTTAAGCAGCTCATAGAGCACCGATTCGTAGGTTGTCATAACAGCTCCGGCCTTCTCCATTCTCTCGCATGCCCACATGAAGTCATTCTGGCTTCTTGATGAAATGCAGTCCACCGGAACATATACGTTGTAGCCTTCAGCCAGAAGCTGTTCTACAGTCTGCTGGAGACAGATATGAGCCTCAATGCCGCATACAACAACGTTAGGGCGGCTTATTATTTCAAGACTGTTAACGAAGTCAACATGACCCATACAGTTGAAGGTTGTCTTGTCAATCGGCTCGAGCTCTCCCAGTGCCTCTGCGACGGAAGGGACAGTCTCCCCGATTCCCTTAGTGTACTGCTGAGTTACAATCTTCGGAATGCCCAGCACATTGAGACCCTTTGCCAGTCTGCAAACCTTGTCCTCAAGTTCTTCCTTCCTGCTCATTGCCGGCATAAGCCTCTCCTGAAAATCTATGAATACCGCCAGTGTATCTTCTCTGTTAATTGTCATTTTCCTATCCTCCAATCATCCATAAGCTCCATCGCCTTTTCATTTGTCATATCTCTGTGCAGCGGCGATATGGATGCGTATCCGTTCTGTATTGCTATTACATCAAAGGTTTCCGGTCTGCCTTCGTAGTGGACGGCCTCTCCGCCGTAGACGTAGGTCCTGACCTCACCGTTTTCCTCTTTTAACTGTATGTCGTTTGTATACTCCCGCTCTCCTATTACGGTGTATTTCACCCCTTTTATCTCCCTGGCAGGAATGTTCGGCGTGTTAATGTTTATCATTACATCGCTGTTCCAGCTTCCACCGGTTTTTATGATTGTGTCCACTGCCAGTCTGCAGGCATACTCAAAATGTTCCGCCTGATGACTGTCTACCGAAACAGCAACTGAAGGGTATCCCTGAATCGACCCCTCCATTGCGGCCCCCACCGTACCGGAATAGACTGTATCTGTACCCACATTGCTGCCGTGATTAATGCCGGAAAAAACAATATTAAGCTGAATGCCCATCTCTTTCAGTACATGACAGCCTACCGCAACACAATCTGCCGGAGTTCCCGTCAGTGCAAAGGCAGCCCTCGCGTGGGGGAAATCAACTGCCCTCATATCCACGCTTCCCCTGAGGGATATGGCATGGCTCGCTGCACTTCTCTGCCCGTCGGGGGCAAAAACATAAACATCTGCACCTGCCTCAACTGCAAGTGCCTCTACCAGTTCATGAATTCCCTGTGATTGTATTCCGTCGTCATTTGCTACTAATATGTTCATGATTATGATTTTAACATGATATTGCGTTGAAAGGAATTAATTTATTTTTTATCAAGGCCGGAGACTCTGACCGGCTTACCAGAAGCCGCCGCCTCCGCCGCCGCTTCCTCCGCCTGAGAAGCCGCCGCCTGATGGCCCTCCTGAGAATCCTCCTCCGGTATCAAGACTTTCCCCTATGCTCCTGCTTATTTCATGAGATACAGATGATGTCAGGTCACCTGCCATGCTGTTCATGGCGCTTCCCATATATATCGCAGGGATGAAAGCTCCTGTGGAATCAGGTTCAAACCACTGAGGCAGATTTATTTTTATGCTTTCGAATTTCTGAGCCCATACATTTGTCAGGCCCAGCACGTAGGCATAGGGCAGAATGTCGAAATAATAGTCCGGATTGTCCTCAACAAGGGCGTTGAGCCTGTCAACTTCCGCGGTTTTGATGAAGTTTCTCAGCCCGAGTACCTTTCCCATGGTTTCGTACACCCTGTCACTCATCCTGTCAAAGTAAACATTGAATACATGACACACCCCCAGACCAACAATGCAAATCATTCCGCAGACACCGCTTTCAAAGCAATCCCCCAGTCCGATTCCGGCAATCAGCAGAAGAAGCCCATCCACAATCCAGTATATGCACCTTACCACCACCTTGCCGGATTTCTTTCCGGATTTTCTGTTTTTGTAGCTCTTCCTTAGTTTGCCGGCGATGAAGGCTGCAGCCAGCAAGGCAATCCCCGCCGCGATACCGGCGCCGCTTCCTCTGAGGGTATAGGATTCCGCCATAAAAAACAAAATTACCGGAGCCGCATACAGCCACAGTCCTTCAAGTCTCTGTATTATTCTGCTGCCTGCAGGCATCACATCTCCAATGGAATCCTCCAGAATGCTGCAGGCGGAAATATAGCTTTCACCAAACTCAGTGCCCATATTCTTCGAATCCGCAGATTCTCTGTTTCCGGCAAATATTCCATCAAACAGGACCTGAGCAAAGATTTTCTCTTCCCTGCTGTCTATGTTCTTTAATTTCGTAAACAGGAAGGCTTTCTTGTTTCTTTCTGTGATTTTCAGGTAGCCCCTTTGCGCGAAATACATGAACATTGATACCATGTCCTTTTTGTCAAGGGTTCCGTCTATTATCAGACCGATTTCTGCCGGAGTCATCCCTTCAGGGGGATGAAATTCAACAGAATCAACCACGTGCTGTCTCCTGCCGAACAGGAACCAGAGCAGCATGAAGAGCAGAGCCATTACAATGCACATGACAATCGCACCGATTTTCCCTCCTGCAGGATCGTACTGACCCGCCCAGTAACCCTCGGGCAAATCTACAAGCATCGTGATTCCCTCGTTTGTATCAAGATTGTATGCCCGAACACTTACGGTTTTGTTTCCATCATATTCCCAGCTTACATTTGAGGCAAGGGTTTCCGCATTCGGGGTTCCGGAATATATTGTAATATTGTCCTCATCCACCGGCTTCGGAAGATGAAGGGTAATCTCCGCCGATTCAATTGGTGTCTCCCAGTTTGTCGGAAGCAGATTAATGTAGAGAATATCCTTTGAGGTGTCTCTGTCATCCCGCATGGCAATGCTGTAGCCATATTTGAACTCATGCCTTCCGGAAATATAACTGTCCTCAGAACCCATCTGCAATACGTAGCTGCCGGATTCACTGCCGGTTTCAAGCACATCCGTAGAGCACCATCCATCGTAAACCTTCTCGTTGATACCATCCCAGTTTTCCGGGACATAGCGGAATATGCCGTGTCCGGCAGTATTGAACACGGTGCCCACCGTCTCCGTGAAATCATAGCTGTTATTCTCATGAACGACAATGTCAACGTTAAAATACTCCGTAACGCGGGACCCGCCGCCAGCATCGTACTGCTCTGCATATGCCGCCCCGGGCATTCCGAAGGCAATCGCCAGCAGTACCGCCAGAATTACGGCAAGTCCTTCCCCTCGTTTAGCTTTTCTCGTATTGCCACACATCTTAATAACCCTTTTACCTGTTCCACAGCTCTGCTTTTAAACATTATAACACAAAAGCATTCCTCGGTGAAACTTCAGGCAATCAGTATTTGAGCTCTGCCTCGCATACCTCTGTGAGGTTTTTCCAGTACCTAGCAGGCATATGATTCTTCTGACACCTTGGGTTAATCCGCTCCTTTATTGCTATGTGCTCAAAATATGTTTTCCATAAACTGCTGAACTCTTTCTCATTCTCCGACAATACTGCACTGCTTCCGTCAGGAAGCACACCTGCCTCAAGGGGTGTCACGTACCAGCATCCTCCATATGCAACCACTGCTTTGTTTCTTGCCGCGTCCCTTATAATCAGAGGATCATGTTTGAACCGCTGGGCGAAATGCTCCGCCGCCAGCTCCAGAACATCGTTATCCGGCTCAATCGATGCATAGAGAATCTCCCTGCCGCTCTCGGCCTTCACTACCTTGAACCGCACAAACTGAAGCATTCTTTCCCTCTCAAAACCCACCTTTTTGTTAAGAACATCGATCTCGTGAACGATATCATTTCCGTGGAGAGATCCCACCCCCGGCCCTGTCCTGAATCCCAGGAGCAGATATCTGAGAATCTTCATTTCCTTATCCGGATCCTCAGTCAGAAATGCTCTGTATGCGCTTCTTAACGCGTAAGCCGAAACCTTCTTCTCAACAGCATCATACACTCTCTGCCACTTGTCCTGCCGGGTTTCCACCTCCATAAACCCCTGAAGCATACTTGGCTGGTATTCTTCAATTCTGTATATTCCGGACGCTCTATCCGTATAATAATGATGATATACGCATGTCAAAAGTCCCTCAAATGTTCCGTCATAAAGGTAGTCCATCATAACCGTCACCGCAATTAAATAACCCCTGCCTTTGCAAGTTTCTCCCGACGTTCTCCTTCTTCTATCTTCTGCCATGAACCGTCGTATCCCAGCAGACTTCCGTCATTGTCAAACATGCTCATCTGCAGACCGCTCTCCATCTGCAGCATGGAGTTTCTGATAACTTCAGGCTCGAAGATCTTACTGCCGTAATACCTTCCGCAGCAGAGCATGAAATATTTTGCTCTTTTGAGCACGACTCCGATCTTCCTCAAATCCTCATACCTGACCGCCGCGAATCTCCGCTGCCGTATTATTCTCTTTGCAGATTTGTGTCCTATCCCCGGAATTCGCAAAAGCTCCTCGTAGGAAGCCTTGTTGACCTCAATGGGAAATCTATCCAGATTCCTAAGAGCCCACATCACCTTGGGATCCAGGTCGGGATCCAGATTGTCTCCCTCTGTTCCCGCACTCTTTCGCTCCCCTCCGTACCAGGAGCCGCCTCCGCCAAACAGGTCACTCACCGTAAACCCATAAAACCTCAGAAGCCAGTCCGCCTGATATATTCTGTGCTCCCTTGCCAGAGGCGGGGCGGTGTTCACATCCGGTAGAATCGGTGAGTCCACCACAGGTATGTATGCGGAATAGTAAACTCGTTTCATCTTGAATGTCCGGTACAGATTCTCACTTGTTGTCAGTATGCTCCTGTCGGTTTCTCCTCCGGCGCCGATTATCATCTGTGTGGTCTGTCCCGCTGGGGCAAACTGCCCCTTATTTGCCGGCTGCAAAGAGCCGTCTGTCCCCGGCAGAATAAGCTGTGTGCCCTCTCCAAGATAATTCTCCGGGGTGTTCAGTTTCTGTCCTTTGAACATCGTTCCCGGCCCTGCAAGGGAATTTGTCTCTATCAAAGTGTTCGTAATCTGCCTCATTGGAGCAAAGATCTGTTTCGCCTTCTTCTGGGGCGCAAATGCCTCAAGACTCCGGCTTGTTGGCATTTCAATATTCACACTGAGCCTGTCGCTCACCAGACCTATTTCGTGAACCAGTTCAGGAGACACTCCGGGAATAATCTTCGCATGTATGTACCCTGCGAAACCATATTCATAACGCAAAAGCTGCAGACTCTTCAGAATCCGCTCTGCAGTATAGTCAGGAGACACCTCAACCGCCGAGCTGAGGAACAGACCCTCGATATAGTTTCTTCTGTAAAACTCCATCGTCAGTTCCGCCAGTTCCTCAGGCTCAAAGGCAGCCCGGAGGCACTCCGCCTCTCTCCTGTTCACGCAGTACTCGCAATTGTAAACACATTTGTTTGTAAAAAGAACCTTCAGAAGAGAAACACACCTGCCGTCAGCACTCCAGGAATGACAAATGCCGGAAGCGTGGGTATTACCCATTCTTCCCTTCGCCTCCCTGCCGGAGCCGCTGCTGGAGCAGGAGACATCATACTTGGCGCTGTCTGCCAGGATTTCAAGCTTTTGCATCAACTGTTCTCTCATAGTCTGATTATACACCTGTCAGAACATGCGTTCAAGAACATTTATTCTCATTTGGGCAAAATGGGAGTCGGACTGCCTGAGAGTGGTGATCTGCCGGGGTACGGTAACATATTATTTATGCGCATTCACGAAAAAATGGTAATAAATTACAGACGCTTCACGAGCCCCTGTGCCCCAAGGGTTCTAAATAGGGAAAATTACCCTTTGTGAAAATCACGTCAAAAACGCCACGAAAACAGCTAAATACCCGTTATTTATGCGTGAAACTGCTCTATTTAGACTACATTTTCACAATGGCAAAATATGACAGGTTGGAATTTCAACGTTTTTCCGGTCAGCTGGAAAAAGTTCGTGATAATCGTCTGCTAAGAACTGGGCACGTTTACCTATTATATGTTCCTATTTCTGCCAGCTCTGCGATACAGTCGTCCCAGCCCTGAATCAGGCGGTCTATGTCCTCGTCGGTGGTAACCGGAGAAACAAGCATCATGTTGTGGAACGGTGTAATGATGATACCGCGGTTATGCAGATATACATGTGTGTAGTACATCAGATCCCAGTCGAAGTTGTTCTTGGCGTCAGTTCCGTTCACCGGCATATTCGGCATAAACTGGAGCTCGCATCTGGCACCTGAACGTGTCAGACTCCAGGGAACATTGTGCTTGGCAAGCACGGCTTCAAGGCCATTGGCCAGCCGGTCGAGACCTGCGAACATTCTCTCGAATGCCTCCTCCGTTGCAACTTCCGTCAGCTGGGTCCTCATACATGCAATGGCAAACTGGTTGGCTGCCAGAGTTCCGCCGATTCCCATAGGATCCGATACGCCGCCGTTTCCGTACATCTCGGCAATTGCGTCAGTGATTTCCCTGGTGAATCCATATACGGAAATCGGAACGCCGCCGGCGATTGACTTGCCCATGGTTATGAAGTCAGGCTTCAGATTGTGGGCTCTGGTGTATCCGCCGTATCCCTCAGACAGGGTATGAGTCTCGTCAATAATCATGTAGGATCCGTACTTGTCGCAAAGGCTTCTAACGCCCTCAAGATATCCTTCATCCGGAAGAACCATGCCGCAGTTTGTCATAACCGGCTCAAGGAGTACTGCTGCAACATCCTCATGCGCCAGTTCTCTTTCCATGGCCTCCAGATCGTTGAACTCCACAACTCTTGTCAGCAGGTCCTTCGGCAGACCCGGATTGGAATCAAAATCGGAACGCAGGCAGAGCTTGCCGTCTTCACCAATGTGAGGCAGCGTCTCATCGAGGCTTCCGTGGTAGCACTCCTGCATAACAAGAATCTTCGGGCGCCCTGTAAGGGTTCTGGCATTACGGATGACATAACGGTTGGCCTCTGTTGCAGTCATTGCCACCTGCCAGGTAGGCAGGCCGAAGCGCTTGCTCAGCTCCTTGCCTATTTCCAGTGAATCCAGCGTCGGCATCATCGTTGTAATTCCGCAGTATGCTTTCTCCGCAATAGTCTTCGCTGTGGCATCCGGAGAATGTCCGAACATTGCGCCGGTATCACCGAGGCAGAAGTCAATGTACTCGTTGCCGTCGATATCCCAGCACTTCTGATCCTTGGCCTTTTCCAGGAACACCGGATGATCCGTCCCCCAGTCAGCCATCCAAGGCATGGGAACTCCGTCCAGCAGGTTCTCATGAGCCTTCTCAAAGGCTTCCCTGCTCTTCGGTGTCCTCTCGTTAAATATCTTATCTTCCCTTTCTCTCAGCTTCGCCAGTTCCTCAACAGTAACCAGTCTGTACGGGCTTTTCTTATCTGTAATCATTTCATTTCCTCCATTGTTTCATATTCTTCAATGACAGGCTTCTGCCTTTGCATTAACCTGATTCAATTATATTCTCAATATTGTCCCATAAAAATAGACAAATTTCACGACTTTCTGTATACTTGTCTAAACTATTAACTATTTTTTGTGGAGGATACCCTATGCTGGCTAAAGAACAATCAGTTGCTTTCGAAAACAGCAGTCCCCTTTCAGTCACCGTCTACAGGGCGGGACGTCAAATGCCCCACTACCACCGTGAGGCCCTCGAGATAATCATGTGTCTTAAGGGAACCGTTGAGGTTTACAGCATGCACGAGAAGCACGTGCTTGAGGCAGGGGACATCAAGGAGGCTGATACCTACGACATCCACACCGTTTCCCGGGATGCAGACGCCCCTGACAATCTCGCTGCATCTTTTCACTTCGATCTGACTCACCCCCTTTTTGCCGGCAAGGGCTTCGAGCTTTTGTATTACGTCTGCAGCAGTGACGATATCGACAATCCCAGGAAGCCCGCACTGCACCGGCTCCAGAGAGTGCTGTGGGCGCTGCTTTATGAAGAACTGAAGGAGAAACCGACAGGAGGCAATCTGCGCATACGGACACTTTCAGCCGAAGTGATGAGGATTCTTCGAAGCAGTTTCCAGTACTTCAACGCCATAAATCTGGATGACGCATATTCCAGAGATATGCAGGATCGTTTCGAGCACATCATCGCCTACATGCTCAAAAATTATGCCGGCAGGATTACCATGAGAGACATATGTGAGATGGAACACCTGAATTACAACTATCTGTCCCAGTTTTTCAAAACCACATCTCTGAAGACCTTTCGCGCCTTTCTCCACGAAATCAGAGTCTATCATTCGGAACACATGCTTCTCTGCATGCCGGAGATGTCTGTTCCGGAAATAGGATACGCCTGCGGCTTCTCGGATCCGAAGTTCTTCTACCGGGAATTCAAAAAGAAGCACGGTCATACGCCCCACCAGCATCGTATCTGGTATCGGAACTACAATAAGCTCATATCAAAGGACACCCTCTTTACCCCGGAAGCGCAAAGGCAGGTCATCTGCGACTGCATCGCCGGATTCTATTCTGACATGGTGTGCAGTGAATTATAATTCACCTTGCACTGAATTATAATGGTCTTGAATGGACTATAATTCAGTATTATCATATTTTTAGAGAAATAAATTGTATGGAGGTAAATATAATGTCCTTTGGAGAAAACTTAAAAAACATCCTGGCCTGCCGGGGCATGACTATGACCGAGCTTGCCAACAAGACAAATATTACTTATAACATGATAAAGAAATACTGTTCAGGTAATGCAGACCCAACAGTTTCATACGCCCTGAAGATTGCCAGCGAGCTGGAAGTATCGATCGATGAGCTGATGGATTACAAGGCTCCGGAAAACAAGAACATGTTCAGGGAAGTGTTCGAGAAAGACTTCACATACATTGAAGGCTTCATGAGAGTAGTCAGAAGGCTGCCGGACAAGGAAGCCCTTGTTGATCCTCTGGCAGAGAAAACCTGGACCTACAGCCAGCTTAACAAGGATGTAAACATCTTCGCCAACGCACTTCTTGATAAAGGTGTTACAAAGGGCGATCTGGTGCTTTTTCAGCTGCCTAACTGCCCTGAATTCATATTCTCATATCTGGCTCCTCAGAAAATCGGAGCAATCACAAGCCCTGCGAATCCAGGCTTCGCACCGGGAGAAACCAAGGTATGCCTGGAGTCCAGCGAGCCTAGGGTGTATGTATACGACGGCAGCAATGTGAACAACGCCGTGAAATCCCTGGAGGGTCTTAAGACCATGCCTGAATATATTATCATGGTGGGCGAGGGTGAGCTGCCTGAAGGTCATATCCGCTTCGAAGACTTCACTGCAGGCTATCCTGATACAGAGCCGGTAACGGATTTCGAGCCTTACATCTACGACGAGATGATGAGACTGTATACATCAGGCACCACCGGTAGACCTAAAGGGGTTCCTCTCTACAATGCAAACGAGGTTCTTTCCTGCCACGACGTTATGATGCATTTCCCAATGAATTCCACAGATGTTTCCATGAATACTACGCCATGGTTCCATCGGGGAGGAATCCACTCCGGCGGTCCTGCACCAACCTTCTTCGCAGGAGGCAAGGTTGTAATCATGAAGTCATTCCAGCCTCAGCTTGCCCTTAAGTATGTTCAGAAATACGGTGTAACCTTCCTTATCGGCGCTCCTTCAATCATGAAAATGCTGGTAAGACAGCAGGAGAAATTCGGTGCAGACCTTTCATCCCTGAAGGGAATCGTAACCATGGGTGCACCATTCGAAAGATCCGACTGCATAAAGGTTCAGGAGGTTCTGACGCCAAGCATCTTCAACGGATACGGCACAACAGAAACCTTCTGGAACACCTTCCTGAGGCCTTACGAGCTGCCTGAAATGGCCGGAACTGCAGGAAGAGCATGCACCGATGACGACGTTAGAGTTGTCAAGGTTTACGAGGACCGCTTCGCAGATCCTGACGATATGGTTGCAATGGACGAGACAGAAACAGGCGAAGTAATCATCAGAACGCCGAAGTCATCATACTGCTACTATAACAATCCTGATGAAGAGAAGAAGAAATTCTACAACGGCTGGATGTACACCGGAGACCTGGCAACCTGGGACAAGAATCAGTTTGTTACCATAGCAGGCCGAAAGGATGATATGATAATATCAAGCGGCGAGAACATATATCCTGCAATTGTAGAAGAGGCTCTGAACAAGCATCCTAAGGTTCACCAGTCAGCTGTAACCGGAGTTCCTGATCAGATAAGAGGCGAGGCAGTTGTGGCATACATCGTTCCTGAGGATGATGATCTGACAGTATCCGATATGGTGGACTTCTGCATCAACTCAGAGCTGCTGTCCGTATACAAGAGACCGCGCTTCTATCGATTCGTGAAGGAGCTTCCGATGACAGCCACAGGCAAGCTTCAGCATTACCTGGTAAAGGAAATGGCCCTTTCGGACATGGAAGACGGCAGACTTAAGCTGGCAATGAAGAAAGAAGGGAAGTAATCATGGCTTTTTCAATGAATCTGAGAGTTCAGTACTACGACACTGACAAGATGATGGTTGTGTATCATGGAAACTACATCAGGTATTTCCACACAGTTAGAACGGAGTATTTCAGAGCTGCAGGCTATCCCTATTCGGATATGGAGAAGGAGGATTTCCAGATGCCTGTTCTCTCTGTAACCGCAGACTTCAAAACCCCTGCAATATACGATGAACTCATAACAGTTTCATGCAGAATCACAAAGCTCGCTCCCGCATCAATGGAGTTTGACTACGAGATAAGAAACGCCGAGACAGGTGAGCTTCACGTTACGGGACACAGTCGCCACGGATTCACCAGCCGCAACCTGAGACCGATTCCTCTCAAAAAGAAATGTCCGGAAATCTACGCCTTCATAGAAGAGCTGTACCGGTCCGAAGCAGAGGAACAGGAATAGAACAGGCATACGCTTCCATGCAAAACGCAAAAACAACAAAATGCTTCAGCAGACCCCGCGGTCGCTGAAGCATTTTTTCAATTTCATTTTTTTCGCCGTATTAACGCGTCGTCCTTTGCCGTTAATCTCTGTGGTCAAACACCCTCTGGGTTTTCTTCTCGCTTCGCGGCAGGGTTCCAATTGAAACCACAACCACCTTAGGGGTTACGCTCAATTTAGATTTCACAACCCGCTGTATTGCCTTTGCGGTATTCTCGAAGTTAATCCTGCCCTCTCCTTCAACGGTTAACATGATAATGTCCCTGTTTGTCTCGTCATCGTGGGCCACGTCAATCTTGTATTCGCTGGATACTCCATCGAAGCTCCCCAGTATTTCCTCGAACTGTCTCGGGAACATGTTAACCCCGTGAACCTTGAACATGTCGTCGCTTCTCCCCTGAATCACATCAAGACGAGGATATTCGCTTCCGCAGCTGCACCGGCCCGGAATGATTCTGGAGATGTCGTGGGTTCTGAATCTAATAAGAGGCGCCCCCTCCTTCTCCAGGGTGGTGATTACGATTTCACCCTCCTCACCGTCAGGCAGGTTTTCGCCTGTTGCGGGATCAATTATCTCGATGTAGATATAGTCGTCCCAGTAGTGTATTCCCCTTTCTCCCAGACAGTTCACGCCGATTCCCGGACCGTAGATCTCCGTAAGACCGTATATGTCATAGAGCTCGATGCCGAGTTCACTTGCAATGTATTCCCTTTTCCTGTCGCTCCATCTCTCAGAGCCTATGACTCCCTTTTTGAGATGAATCCTGTCCTTGAGGCCACGCTTGTTTATTTCCTCCGCCAGCAGCAGGGCATAGCTTGATGTGGCGCAGATTACCGTCGACTTCAGATCCTGCATCATCTGCAGCTGCTTGTCAGTATTTCCCGGCCCCATGGGAACCGCCATTGCTCCCAGCCTCTCAGCGCCGGCCTGGAAACCTATCCCTGCAGTCCACAGCCCGTAGGCGGGAGTAATCTGAATAATGTCCTTCTTCGTTATCCCCGCCATGGCGTAGCATCTGGCGAACATTTCCGCCCAATCATCCACGTCCTTCGCAGTGTAGGGAATGATAACCGGTTTGCCGGTGGTTCCCGAAGAAGAGTGGATTCTCACAACATCCTCATCGGGAACTGCCTGTATTCCCAGAGGATATGCGTCCCTCAGAGCACCCTTGTCCACAAAGGGAATTCTCTCGAAATCCTCCTGACAGGTGATTCCCGTAATGCCCGCCTCTTCATAAAGCCTGCCGAAGTAGCTGCCCGATGCAATGAGGCGCTTTATCTGAGCATCAATCTGTTTTATCTGCTTTTCGTTAAGTTTCATCTGTTTTCTCCCATGGCGATTCCATCCAGGAAGGCCTTTCTGTTGGCCTCCAGAAACCTCGCCGGTACTCTTGCTTCAATTTCTCTGAGAATCTCTTCCTTGCGGAAGCCCAGTCTGCCTGTTCCCACAGCAACTCCCAGCATGGCGATGTTCAGGAACTTCTCCGAATCCAGCTTCCCGGAATCCATCACTATGCACCGGCACTTGTCCTTGAGATATTCAATCATCTCGGCGCCGTCATAGCCCGTCTGCATAAGGGATTCTGTAACAGGCTTCACAGGTATACTGTTCACGATTACAATTCCGTCCCTTTTCAGGCAGTCCAGGTTCCGCACCGCCTCTGCAGGCTCAAATGCCATGAGAATATCCGCCTTCCCACGGGGAATCAGAGGAGAGCTTGAATCTCCTATGCGGACGTGGCTTGTTACCGAGCCGCCCCGCTGGGCCATTCCTATTGTCTCGCAGGAGCGAACACTTTCACCGGAACTCATGGCCGCTGAAGCCAGGATTTTCGCAGCAAGCACTGTTCCCTGTCCGCCAACCCCGCAAAGCAGTATGTCTTTATTCATCCCCGGCACCTCCTATTGCATCCACAGGACAAACGCCGGCGCAAAGGCCGCATCCCGTGCACAGATTCCTGTCAATTGCAGTCTGTCCGTCAATTGTTACCAGTGCCGGACATCCTATTTCTCTGATGCACAGCTTGCAGTTAACACAGTTCTCCCTTATTGAGCACTTCCCCGCCGGCTTCGACAGAGCTATGCACGGGGATCTGAAAATGATTGCCTTGACCCCCTTCTCCCCGGCACACTGCTTAACTGCAGCTATTGATTCTGTAAGATTCAGGGGATCCGCTTCAACAATTCTGCTGACTCCGATTCCCTCCAGAACCCTTTCGATGCTTACTTTCGGGGCAATTTCTCCCATTACGTTCCGTCCCGTCCCGGGATGAGGCTGGTGACCCGTCATTGCCGTTGTGGAATTGTCCAGAACGCAGAGAATCATATCCGCCTCATTATATACCGCATTCACCACCCCGGTAATTCCCGAAGCAAAGAATGTAGAATCTCCTATGAACGCAAAGGCAGCAGCATCCTTATCCACATGGCTGAAGCCCTGGGCCATTGTCACCCCTGCTCCCATGCAAAGGCAGGTATCCACCATGTCAAGGGGCATTGCGTTGCCCAGGGTATAGCAGCCGATATCACCGCAGAAATAAGCTTTCTTTCCCTTCATGGCTTTCTTCACAGCATAGAATGCGCCTCTGTGAGGGCATCCCGCACAAAGCACCGGCGGTCTTACCGGAAGCTCCGGCTTGTCTGCATAACCCGCAGCCTGCTCAACCGCTAAACCGAAGAACTTGCCTATTGCCTCGGCTGCAATGTCGGCGCTGTTTTCCCCTGCTGCGGGGACTTTGCCGTCCAGCTTGCCGGACACCTTGATATTCAGTTTATGTCTGCCTGCCAGCTGGAGGACTTTTTCCTCCAGGAATGGACTGAGCTCCTCAAAGCAGAGGACCTCATCAACTCCCTCCAGAGCCTTCAGCATGAAGTCCTCCGGGAAAGGATAAGGTGTTGCAACTCTTATTAATCTGAAGTCGGGATAATCCTTCATAAACTCCCTGGCGTAGGCATAGCTGACGCCTCCTGCCACAACTGCCTTCCTTGAGCTGCCGGTGACGGTGTTGAATCTGTACTCTGAGAAATCCCTGCCTATTTCGACATTTCTTTCTTCTATCATCCTGTGGTTGGCGTTGGCCAGCTTCGGGAAAATCACCCATTTCCCCGGGTCCTTCACGAAACCTTCGTAATCATAAGGCTCGAATTCCCCGCTGCAGGCAACGGTTCCGTAGGCGTGACACACCCTGGTTGTGGGTCTCAGAATTACCGGGGCCGCGTACTTCTCGGAGCATGCGAAGGCATCCTGAACCATTTCGTATGCTTCCTCAGGGGAGGCAGGATCAAATACGGGTACTCTGGCAAACTCCCCGAACCTCCTGGTGTCCTGCTCCGTCTGGGATGATATTGGACCTGGATCGTCTGCGGAAACAACCACCATTCCGCCCTTCACGCCCACATAGGCGAGGGACATGAATGGATCCGCAGCCACATTAAGGCCCATCTGCTTCATGGTTACCATTGTTCTGGCTCCGCTGTATGCCCCGGCGCAGGCAACCTCCATAGCCGCCTTCTCGTTAACGGACCACTCCAGATACACTTCTCCGTTTGTCTTTTTTGCCAGTGTTTCGATTATCTCTGAAGATGGGGTTCCCGGGTACCCTGCCGCCAGATTAACTCCGGCTGCCAGAGCTCCCAGGGCTATTGCACCGTTTCCCATCACATACTCTTTTTTCATTTGATTTATATCTCCCGATTATTGTATTTTCTGCGCATTTGCCTTTGCTTTAACCTCTCCGATTGTGAAGAATACCAGACCTATCCACACAATTACGAAGGATATGAACTGAACCCCGTCAAAGGCTTCCTTGAGTATGAATATTCCCAGAATCAGGGATATTGACGGGCTTATGTATTCAAGAATTCCCAGAGTTATTAACTCCACCCTTGTTGCTGCCACACCGAAGAGAAACAGCGGCAATGCCGTCAGAGGTCCGCAGCACAGCATCAGCAGATACTTGCCTATGCCCACTCCGGGCATTCCCAGAGCGCCCTGCCCCGTGACCTCAAGCCAGATTACGATGGCCAGTGCAGGTATTGCCAGCAGCACCGTCTGGTAGGACAGCATCAGCATTGAAGGCATGTCATATTTTTTCTGCAGCGCTGCGTATACAGCAAAGGATAACGCCAGTCCCAGAGCTATTCCGGGAATTTCGCCGAAGTGCACCAGTATTACAGTCAGCCCTGCGATGGCCATGATGAAGGATACTATCTTGAAGCCGGAAAGCTTCTCTTTGAAGAATATTATCCCGAAGGCTGCCACAACAAGAGGCTCTATGAAGTATCCCACACAGGTCTGAATCACATAACCTGCTTTAACTGCCCATATGTAAAGGCTCCAGTTGCAGGTGATAACAGCTCCCGTCAGTGTGAGCCCCCAGAAGCTCTTCATGTTCCTGAATATCTTCTTGTATTCCTGCCAGCCGTACATTGCTATGGCGCAAATTGTGCTTATCAGTCCCACCAGAAAAACACGGTAAAATATTACCGTGGATGATGGTATGGGATTCAGTGCATCCCAGTAAAGCACCAGAACTCCCCACAGGGTCTGGCATCCCAGACAGGTGAGGAGTCCCTTGGCGTATTCGCTTGTTTTGTCAGCTCTGATTAAACTGTTGGTTTCCATTGTGCGGTCTGTCTGCCTTTGCGCGAATGTCACGGCTTACTTGAGGGTGCTGTTCACTGTATCCTTAAGTATTACATCGTGCGCTCCGCCCTCTACTATGCTTGTTGCGGATACCAGTGTCAGCTTGGCGTTCTTCTGAAGATCTGCTATCGTCATTGTTCCGCAGTTGCACATTGTGGATTTAACCTTCATCAGTGACTGACGAACGTTATCCGACAGGGAGCCTGCGTAAGGAACATATGAGTCCACGCCCTCTTCGAATTTCATTCTGGCATCGCCACCCAGGTCGTATCTCTGCCAGTTACGTGCTCTGGCCGAGCCTTCGCCCCAGTATTCCTTGAAGTAGTTTCCATTTATCTGAATCTTGTTTGTAGGTGATTCGTCAAATCTTGAGAAGTATCTTCCCAGCATCAGGAAGTCTGCTCCCATTGCCAGAGCCAGGGTCATATGGTAATCGTAAACGATTCCTCCATCTGAGCAGATTGGAACATAGATTCCCGTTTCCTTATAGTATTCATCCCTTGCTGCTGCCACCTCAATTACTGCCGTTGCCTGTCCCCTGCCGATTCCCTTCTGTTCACGGGTAATGCAGATGCTGCCGCCGCCGATACCTACCTTGACAAAGTCGGCTCCTGCTTCAGCCAGGAATCTGAAGCCTTCTCCGTCAACGACATTTCCGGCTCCTATCTTCACAGTGTCACCGTAGTTTTTTCTTACGTAAGCAAGGGTGTCCGCCTGCCACTGGGAATATCCCTCGCTTGAATCTATGCAAAGCACATCGGCTCCGGCTTCAACAAGCGCCGGCACTCTATCCTCAAAATCTCTGGTGTTTATACCTGCGCCAACTACGTATCTCTTGTCGGAGTCCAGCAGCTCGTCCGGATATTCCTTGTGAGCGATGTAGTCCTTCCTGAATACGAAATATACAAGTCTCTGGTTCTCATCCACTATAGGCAGAGCGTTCAGCTTGTTATCCCAGAGAATGTCATTTGCTTCGCTGAGTGAGATTCCCTCTCTGGCAACCACCAGCTTTTCGAATGGTGTCATGAATTCGCTTATTTTCGTATCCATTGTCATTCTGCTGATACGGTAATCTCTGCTTGTTACCAGACCCACCATCTTTCCCTCTGAGGTGCCGTCCTCGGTAACTGCAGTTGTCGAATGACCTGTTCTTTCCTTGAGCTCCAGCAGCTCAGCCAGTGTCTGATCCGGTCTGATGTTGGTATTGCTCTCTACGAAGCCGGCCTTATGATTCTTGACTGTTCTGACCATCCTGGCCTGGGATTCGATTGACTGGGATCCGAATATGAAGGATATTCCTCCCTCCTTGGCCAGGGCAATAGCAAGCTCAGTACCTGAAACCGCCTGCATTATTGCAGATGTCATTGGAATATTCATGCTTATTGCAGGCTCCTCGCCCTTTTTGAATTTTGTTACAGGTGTCTTCAGTGAAACGTTTTCCACTCTGCTTTCTGCTGATGAGTATCCCGGCACCAGCAGATACTCATTAAATGTCCTCGACGGTTCATCAAAATACTTTGCCATTATTTCCTCCTGTATTAACGATAATATTTCCACTTGGTGTTTGTGCGAAATCAGTATATCAGCCTGCATGAGGCCTCGGGGTTCAGGGATCCGAACTCCGTTCCCTCCGTGGCAATAAGCAGCGCCGGCATAAACCATGCCGCATAATCCGCCGGATTCAGCATCACATCTCTCATGACCTGCTCCACATCCGCGAATTTCATATCCTCCGCTTCTTCCCTGTTGAAGTTAAGACTGTAGCTGCCCGATTGGCCGTCTTGACTGTCACTGTATGGCAGGCCGTCCCCCGGGAGCCAGCCTGTGAACACGTGGTCAAACTCATATTCAGTAAGGCCGTTGTCAAATTCAGCCTTATAAATGAAAGAACCCTTTTCCTCCAGACCGCTGCAGCTTTCTGAGAATCCTTCAAGTGCGGATACTTCAATTCCGGTCTCCTCAGCAAGCCTTCTCACTGCAGCCGCTTCAGTTTCCTCGCCCTTCCCGGGATGGGAGCAGCAGCTGTTGGCCCAAAGCCCGGCGGAATGATACTTTCCGGCTGCCCTCTTCTGAATCAGAAGCTGATTCCGGAATGTCCTTGTTCCGTCAGGATTATCCACCAGGACTCTTCTGAAAATGAACACCGAGAAAGCTCTGTGAAGCAGCCCCTTTTTATGGGCCTCAAGCTTCTCGCAAAATCCGGTTTCCCGATCCTGTTCATCCACAAGGATTAGCTGATTTTCCAATGTTTTTTCTCCGTTTCCTTCAGTTTATTTTACCATTGTTCGCCTGCTGTTTTCAGGCATTTTTACTATTGT
>JBJESQ010000016.1:31258-57281 GCA_051882875.1 Lentihominibacter sp.
CTTCAGTTTATTTTACCATTGTTCGCCTGCTGTTTTCAGGCATTTTTACTATTGTACGACTTGAAATATATGACGTCAAGGGCTTTGACCGGCTGTTCCGCGTCAAGGCCTCTGAAGGCAGGTTTGCTGAAGCAAATCTGCTCAAAGTCCGATTACTTCAACATTATCTTCTGTTAAAGAGAATGTCCTCGGCCACTGCGGCTTTTGCATCTTCTCCTTTGAGTACATCTATAAGGGTCAGTGCGAATTCTGATGCCACATCCGGGCCTGCTCCTGTGATTACGTTGCCGCACACGGTAACGTTTTCCCCTGTTGCCACGGCGCCGCGCAGCCTGTCTTCCATTCCCGGGTATATGGTAGCTTCCTTGCCCTCAAGCACACCGTGTGCTGCGAAAACCAGTGGCGCCGCGCAGATTGCAGCCAGAAGCTTTCCTGCCTTTGCAAAGTCCTTAATCTGTGTTCCCAGACCCTCGTGGGCTTCCAGGTTGACTGCCCCCGGCATTCCTCCCGGCAGGATTATCATTTCGCAGCGGTCGTACTCAGCCTCTTCAAACAGAAGATCCGCCTGCACGACGATGTCGTGAACCCCGGTAACTGTTCTCTCGCCTGTTACAGATACAAGTTTAGCGTCTATTCCGGCTCTTCTCAGCCAGTCAGCGCAGGTCAGAGCCTCGATCTCTTCGAAGCCCGGTGCCAGATGAATGTATACTGTCTTAATATTCTCTGCCATGTTATTCTCCTCTATTTCAACTAAGCCTCTATTTCATGAATTTGTCTATCGCGCCGTTCAGCTCATCGATTGACTCGTAGTTGCCCTCTCGTACCGCTTCAACGATACATGTGGACAGGTGTTCCTTAAGCACTACCCGGCTGACGCTCTGAAGAGCGGAATTGATTGCAGACAGCTGAATCAGAACCTCGCTGCAGTCGCGGTCGTTCTCCACCATGTTTTTGACGGACTGCATGTGTCCTATTATTCGGGACATCCGGTTAAGAACCGCCTTTTTGTTTTCATGGGTATGTGTGTGCCCCTCGCCGTGGGCATGCTCCTCGCCGTGGGCATGTCCGCGGCCCTCAGAATCGGTGTGCATAAGGGGGGATGCAGGTTTTTTCATTTTATCTCCTCTCTTGAATCCAGTAATATCAACGGTTAATCTTTTTTCTTTATCATCCCCCTACTGGGCTTGTAACCGGGGGATATCTCGTTTATACTTTAGCACATTGAAACAGACATCGCAACAAGAAAGGAGTTTGCCATGCATATACCTGACAATTATCTCAGCCCGCAGACCTGTGCGGTCATGACCGCAGCCATGATTCCTGTATGGGTTCACGCAGTAAAAAAAGTTAAGAAGGAAGTGCCCAAAGAAAAGATGCCGATGCTTGGGGTGGGAGCAGCGTTCTCATTCACGGGAATGATGTTCAACATCCCTCTGCCCGGCGGAACAACCGGCCACGCTGTAGGGGGCACGCTGGTGTCGGCCCTTATGGGTCCGGAGGCGGCATGCATCTCCATTACCATAGCGTTGCTGATACAAGCCCTGCTGTTCGGCGACGGGGGAATACTGGCCTTCGGGGCCAACTGCTTCAACATAGCCTTCATATTGCCCCTGGTGGGATACTCAGTATACAGGCTTATGCTGAAGCTCAAGGCAAACAGCTACCTGGCTGTGGCGGCGGGCTCCTATTTCGGAATAAATGCGGCGGCGCTCTGCACGGCAATAGAATTCGGAATACAGCCTTATCTCTTCACAGACGCTGCAGGACAGCCTCTCTACTGCCCATACGGACTGGATGTGGCAATTCCTGCAATGATGATAGGCCACCTGACGGTGTTCGGCGCTGCAGAGGTTATCTTCACAACAGCCGTCTACGCTTTCATTAAGAAGACATCTCCATCTCTGGCGGATTCCGATGCAAAGGCAGGCAGCTTCAGGCCGGTTTACATCCTTCTGGGACTTCTCATTCTGGCAGTTCCGGCAGGACTTCTGGCCGCGGGAACCGCCTGGGGAGAGTGGGAATTGTCTGAAGTGGGCATCAAGGAAAGCTTCAGCTTCTCATCGTTTTTCCCTGACTACACCATGGCGGGAGTACCTGACTGGGCAGCTTACATACTTTCTGCTATAATAGGAGTTGCAATTTCAATAATAATATTCCGCATCATAGGCTCATCTATGAAGAGCAAAACAGACTATTCAAAATAATGAACACCATACCGGAGTGGATGACTCATCAGGAAAACTACATACCGGAAACAGACAGAGACGGCTTCATTAACAGAAGCCTTCTTTCTGTAATGTCAGTAATGAGCCGCTTCAGAACCGGGAGCACCAGGGGCAGCAGTCTCACCGTTCCCGGATTGGCGGCTGTTTCCTTCTCTGCACCCGCCAGACTTATGACGGCACTTCTTATTATTATCCTCTCCTCATGCTCGAGAAACATGTTCTTCACATACTGCATGATCGCTCTGCTGCTTGTCTGCCTTTGCGCCATGGATGGAGGAAAGCTCAAGGGGGTGTTCGCGGCTGCTCTGGCCGCAGCAGGACTTTCGGCACTTGTTCTGCTGCCTGCCGCATTTCTTGGTTCCCCACGCACAATCCTGACCGTATCTCTCAAGGTTTTCCTGTCGGTGGGTCTTCTGGGTCACCTGGCCGCAACCACCCCCTGGAACAAAATCACAGAGGGGTTCCGATTTTTTATGGTGCCTGATATAATGATATTCACCTTTGATATTACCCTTAAATACATCGCGATTCTCGGAGATATCTGCCTTGATATGCTGAACGCCCTCAAGCTCAGATCAGTAGGGAAAAATCGTGACAAGAGCAGTTCCATATCCGGCATTCTGGGTTTTGCATTTCTCAAATCCAGACATATGGCTGAAGAAATGTGCGGAGCCATGGCCTGCAGAGGTTTCGAGGGGGAATATCACAGGAATCACAAGGGAATTATTAAGAAATGGGACCTGCTCCTTCTTCTTTTCGGAGCACTGTTGACGGCATTGTTCATTTACCTGTAAACACAGATGTCATGCGAAGGCAATGAACCGGCAGAAAGGGATAGACATAGATAATGGAAGAAATCATAAGACTTGACAATGTGTGCTTCGCATACGAACAGCATGTGGCACTGAGGCATATCACCCTGGATATTCGCCGGGGAGAAACTCTGGTGCTGCAGGGCGCCAACGGCTGCGGCAAATCCACCCTCCTGAAGCTTCTGAACGGACTTATCTTTCCTGAGGAGGGTTCATATACCTTCCTGGGACAGAAAATAACCGCTGCAGTACTTAAGAACAGCGCAGTCTCCAAGGCATTTCACCAGAAAATAGGCTTCGTCTTCCAGAGCCCCGATGTTCAGCTATTTTGCGGAAGCGTTCGGGAGGAAATCGAATTCGGACCAAGGCAGATGGGCCTTTCCCCGGAGGTAATATCCACCAGGGCGGATGATGTCATGACTCTTCTGGGAATCGAATACCTTTCTGATCGTGCACCTTATCATCTGTCGGGAGGGGAAAAGAAAAAGGTCTCCCTGGCCTGTGTGCTGTCAATGAACCCGGAGGTTCTGGTTCTCGATGAACCCCTGGCAGGCCTTGATCGGGCCGCCCAGGACTGGCTCACGGATTTCCTTCAGCAGCTTCAGGAAGCAGGGAAAACCCTTATAATATCAACCCATGATGATGAGCTGGCCCATCTTCTCGGAGACAGGATTGTCTACATGAACATGGACCATGAAATAGATTACATTCTTTAGTTTCAGGACTTTAGCCTTCGGAAATTTTCTTCAGCTCCTCCTCTTCAAGCTGCCTGTAGGCAACCTTGCCCACAAGGGTTGTAGGCAGCTCGCTTCTGAATTCTATATCATAAGGCAGAGCGTACTTCGCGATGTTTTTCTCGGCGTATTTCATAAGCTCCCTGCGTGTTTCTTCTGTTGCAGGCACCCCTTCCTTGAGCATTACAAATGCCTTCACCTTCTGCATCTTGTAGCTGTCCGGAACTCCGATAATGCAGCTCATGTGAACCTTCGGATGAGCATCGAACACATTCTCAAGCTGTGCCGGATAAACATTGTATCCGGAGGTAATAATCATTCTCTTTATTCTGCCCTTGAAGTATATGAAGCCCTCGCTGTCCATCATTCCCAGGTCCCCGGTGTGAACCCAGGTGAGCCCGTCGGCATGAGTTTTGAGAGTCTCGGCTGTTTCCTCGGGCATGTCCATATACCCCTGCATTACAGAAGGTCCGGAGATGACAATTTCTCCCTCTTCCCCGTAAGGCATTTCCTCCTCGGTTCCGGGTGCTACGATTTTGTAGTATGTGTCAGGGAAAGGAACTCCTATACTTCCCTCCTTGTGCCGTGTCGGCGGCGTCAGGCATGAGGCTGTGACGCATTCCGTTGTGCCGTAGCCCTCACGAATCTGTATGGTGGCGTTGTGGGAATAGAGGAACTTGTCAAACTTCTTCTTAAGCTCTATGGACAGAGAATCTCCCCCTGAGAATACTCCCTTCAGGCAGGACAGATCCGCCTTCTCCATCTGAGGAAGCCGCAAAAGCGCCTCATACAGAGTCGGAACTCCCGCTATGAAGTTACACTTGTATTTGGTAATAAGCCTTGCGTAGCTTTTAGCTGTGAATCTAGGCACCAGGACGCATCTGCCTCCCTGGGTGAGCATTGTATGTATGCATACGCCAAGACCGAAGCCGTGGAACAGAGGCATTGCCGCCAGCATCTTGTCTCCCGGTCTGAACATAGGATTTGCAGCCACCACCTGCTGGCTCAGTGCATTGAAGTTCATGTTTGTTAGAACGATTCCCTTGGTTCTTCCGGTGGTGCCTCCGGAATAGAGAATAACCGCCGGATCGCTTGCCTTTCTCTCAACAATGTAGTTCTTGAAGGATGCCTTCCCCAGCTTCATGAATCTGTCCCAGGTTATCACGGGAGCATCCTTAGGAATAGGCGCAATCTTTCGTCCCTCTGTAAGCATGTAACCTGTTCTGATGTGTCGGGACAGCTCATCCTTGATTCTGGCGATGATTACATTGACTATTCCGGTGTTTTCCCTTATGGCCTCAACCTTGTTGTAGAACTGATCCAGAGTAACAATTGTGGTGCTTCGGGAATAATTCACGTACTCCTGAATTTCATTCTCTGCAGAGAGGGGATGGACCATATTGGCCACCGCTCCCACACGATTTGCGGCATAGAGCATGAAAATCGCCTGAGGACAGTTAGGCATCGCGATGGTTATTCTGTCATCGGGCCTCACTCCGATTGTTCTAAGGGATCTGGCGCACTCGTTTACCTTGTCAATGAGCTGTTTGTAGGTTGTATGCTTTCCCATGAAATCAAAGGCAATCTTCCCCGGATACTTAGCGGCCACAGCTTCAAGCTTCTCGTACATGGTTCCGTTGCTGTATGTCAGCGTTGCCGGGATATCTCCCAGATAATCAACCCAGGGTGTCTTCACTCCTTCGGGTATTTCGAATTGTATTGTTTTTTCTTCAGGTATTTTCATCAGTAGTCTACCTCCTCTCCAAGGGGTCTTTCAAGCAGCTCGGGGTTTTCCAGAAGCTTCTTCAGAAGCCTTATGGATTTCGAATAATAATAGCCGTCTGCCAGCCGTTCGTCCACTGTAATTCCCAGATCCACAGAGTCCTTCATGGTGAAGCTTCCATCCTTATCAAAAAACGGTCTCCACTTCTTTTCTCCCACGATGCAGAACAGTGAATTTGTTCCCCAGTTCGTGAGATGATGGTATCCGCTTCTCAGCTTAATGGAGCCCAGGTTTGAGAAAACGACGGATGCATAGTAAGGGTCACTTGCTATTATCGCCCGGGGAACCTTGCCCCGAACATCCAGCTTCCTGCATGCCCATGCAATGAACCTCACCAGAAAAAAAGGAAGCTTGCAGACTATGTCCATTGCTGCCGATGATTCATCGAGATTATCGCTTCTGCAGCTGTAAACCTGCCTCTTGATTCTCTCATGAAGGCTGTCAATATTGTCGGTTTCCTCTGCCTTCAGAATAGCCAGTGCCTCTGCTCCGCTGTCGGAGAAGGCCTTCTTCACAATGAATGCACCTGTTATACTGTTTCTCTCATACAATCGTTTATTGGCGATGAAGTAATTGAGCTTCGGTCGGAGCATTATGGTTTTGAGAACTGCCGCCACAATCACGTGGAACAGGGTGTAGTTAAAAACGCCGCCCTCCTCCTCTGCCTCCAGTCCGTTATTCTTCTCTTCCAGATACTCGTTAATTCTCGTGAGGTCTATCCTCTCGCTGATGTATGCCTCGTTGTCACATCTGCCCGGGTAGATAAGGGGCATTATGACATGCATCGGATCGAGATTTCCCACGAGCCTCCCGTCACGTCTTCCCATATGTTTCCTCCTGTGAAGGTTTCTTATGCTTTTTCATTTATGACAAACATTATACCATACCTGTGATATAATTTGGTTATGACAATAACAGCGAGTAATCATATGAAAAACACGAAATACCATCGAATAGTTGTGGGGGCCGGTGCAGCCGGCCTGTTTTATGCTGCCGCAGACACATCCCCCGGCAGGAAGCTGCTTCTGGAGAAAACCCCGCGTCCCGGACAGAAGCTTCTCATGTCCGGCAGCGGCATGTGCAATATCACCCACGGCGGCTCCATCAAGGATTTCCCCGCTCATTACGGCAGCAGCGGCGGCCGCATCCGGGGCTGTCTATACAGACACAGCAACCTGGAGCTCATGAAATTCCTTGAGGAAGGCGGCATTCCCCTTGAGGAGCGGGAGGACGGCAAGATTTTTCCGGTTAGCCGCAGAGCTTCGGACATACTGAATTTCCTGCTCGCAAAGGCAGCCGCCAACGGTTATGATCTCCGCTGCAGCTGCCCGGCGACTGACATTAATGCCCTTATTTCAATGCTAAGGGGCGCTCCCGATGCCATTACCGGCAGACTCATTATCGCCACAGGAGGCGCTTCTTATCCTGTCACCGGTTCCGACGGAACTTTCTTCGAGATAATGAGAAAAGAACTGGGAATTGCCGTAACCGAGCTTCGACCCGCCCTGGCACCAGTTTATGTGCAGGATTACCGGTTTTCAGAGCTTTCCGGAGTTTCCTTCCGGAATGCTCGCCTTTGCCTGGGCAATCACGAATCCCTGGGACCGCTCCTTCTCACCCACCGGGGTTTCAGCGGTCCGGCAGCCCTTCATATTTCCCAATATGTGAAGCCGGGAATGACTCTTCACATAAGCTTCCTGCCTGACTTCACCACTTCCTCCCTGCTGCAGAAGCTGCGCAGGGATCAGCCGGGAAACAGCACCGGCTTCGGGAACTATATCTCCCGTGAGCTTGGCCTCCCTAAAGCCTTCGCGGCTGCATTGCTCAGAAATCCGTCACAGAAGTTCTCCTCTGTATCCGGCGGTGAGGTGAAATCCGTTGCCGAAATGCTGACTGACATGATTTGCAGTGTCAGCGGAACCGGAAGCTGGCGGGAGGCAATGGTGACCGCAGGAGGCGTCAGCCTCAAAGAGGTTGACCTTAAAAACATGAGCCTCACCTCTTACCCGTTTATTAAGGTAATCGGTGAAGCTCTTGATATCAACGGCGATACAGGCGGATACAATCTGCAGTTTGCATATTCCTCCGCCATGGCTGCTCTGTCAGACTCTATTTGAACAGCTCCTCCAGCTCTGCCTTTGGTCTGTATCCCACCATGGAGCCTGCGATGGCTCCTTCCTGTATTTTCACGATGTAAGGGATGCCCGTCACTCCGAACTGTGCTGCCAGGGCTCCCTCCTCGTCAACGTTAACCTTGCCTACCTTCACCTTGCCTTCGTATTCTTCGGCAAGTTCCTTAAGTACCGGGGCTATCATGTTGCAGGGACCGCACCATGTTGCCCAGAAATCCAGTACCACCGGGACATCTGATTTCATTACCTCTTCTTCGAAATTCGCTGCTGTTATTTTAATTTCTGCCATTGTATTTCTCCTTTCCTGTTAATGCCATATCTTCCTTATTTCTGCTTTTGCCTGTCTTCAGGGCTTCAGTTGCATACGAAATTAATCACGAAGCCTGCAATTCCCAGTGCAGATATGATTATTGCCCGGAAGTCTTTTCTGTAGAAGTAAATGAAGGACCCAACCGCCATTATGAGGCACGGTATTCCGATAGCTTCAAATTTTGACAGAGTCTCCTCCCCGGCGCTGCTTCCGAAGGTTGATGCCACCCTGTCCGGCAGCACAAACCAGCTCACTATTGCCAGGACAACTCCCGCGGCAATGGCGATGCAGTTGACAATAGTGCATATTCTGTAATATTTTTCATCAGTCATTTGTCTTCTCCTTGTGCCCCTTGGCCCGGACGCTCACGAATGTCCCTTTGTCCTGTTTAATCAATAGGTAATCTTTCCGTTGTTTTGTATATGGCGTCTCCGTCTCCCGATGCGTTGTTCATCAGTATTACCAGGTATCCGTCGTCAACTACGCAGCTTTCCACCTCGCCGAAGGAAACATCGTATCCTCCAAGGTATGCCCCGTCAGATGCCCTGTACATATCAATATAGCTTGTATTGCCGTTAACCCATGTACATACGAACACTATACCGTTGTATGCTCCGATATCCTGGGCGTGGTTGTACCGTATTTTCTTGTGGATGAACTTTTCAACGTTGAACCTGCTGTCACAGACATATATCTCGTTTCCCTTTGACAGGTAGTATTTATTGCTGCTTTCGTCGTATGCGATTCCCGATGTCACTCTTGGCAGATTAAAGGCACCCTCGGATTTTTTGGTGGTACCGTTGTAAACACTGCACGACGCCGTCCTGTAGCTCTTGTGGGTCTTCACAACATAAAACTTATCCTTATACGGATCGTAGGTTGTTCCGTTGGCATGCCCCATACCGCTGCAGGGGGTTATATCAATGCATTTGCCGTCGCTCTTCCTGTAGGAGCACAGCTTCCCTGCCGTTCCCGAGGAATTCACATAGGAAATCACATAGCAGTCACGGGTAATGCTTATTGACTGCGGAACGCGACAATTGCCATCTCCCCTTACTGTTCTGAAAAGCTTCAGATTGGATCTTCTCAGGGTCTTAAGGTTAGTCCATGATGAGTAGCTCTTCATATCTTCCGTTACCGATTTAACCGTAACCGGCTCGGACAGACTTCCCTGAATCGTCTTATCTCCTATTACTGCTTCCGGAAGAATCGCATACCTGCCCGCCGCTCTGTTTATTTCAACGGAGGTGGCACCCCTGTCGATTCTCTTGATTTCCTCGGCTTTGCCATTCGCCGGGCTGATTTTCATCAGCCGGTATTCTCCGGCGTATTCCAGGGCTTTCCATGATATAGTGGCTGTGGAATCCGAGGTGTTCTTAACTGTTACACCCTCAACCTGCCCCAGGTGTTCAGGGTAAACAGTCACCTTAACTGTCTTCTGCCCCTGTCCATGGAGGCTGTCCCCATAGGCGCTCACCGTAATTTCAGCATGACCCGCCTTAAGCAGTCTGACTCTGCCCTTACTGTCAACCTTCGCAACCTTCTCATTGTCCGATGAGTATTCAATATCTCCTATTCCTCGAGCCTCAATCTTAAAGCTGTCTTTTTTGAATCCTTCAAAGCTTTCGGTATTCACCTTCACGCTGTTCCGGAGTTTCTCTGCTCTTATGTCCGCATCCTGAGACCGGGAATATTCCCCGGAGTCCAGAATGGCAACGACCTCGATATTATATGTCTTGCCCGGTTCCACATATTCCACTGTGAAGCTGTTTTCTTCGACTTTGTTGTATATTGCCTTCTTTCCTTCGCAGGTTACCGTAACCATGTAATGGCTGCAATCCATCTCATTCCAGACCGCATCCAGGCTCAGTCCTTCCTGTTTAACCTCCAATCCCTTTACCTGCTTTGTTATTACCTTTGGTCCGTCAACAAATACAAGCACCCCGAAAGCTATCAGACACAATACTATTAATGAAATCAGTACTTTGTGTTTTTTCAGAAAATCATTACTCATATCCTTGAATATTATATATCTTTACAGGTAATGATTGCAAGGGGCCCGGCTTCCAATGCCGGGCCCCTTGCGTTAGTTTCCGCCTTTGCAGCATCTGCAATGGTCACAGCTTCCACCACTGCCGCAACAGCTTCTGCCTCTTTTCCTGTCTCTAACCAGTTTCACAATAATGCCCCCTACAATCAGGGCCATGAGGAATATAATGAACACATTTCCCATCTTTTATACACCCCCTTTGATAGAAATGCGATGGGTCGCTTCCTTATATGGGCGAGCCAGCATGTATATGATGGCTGCAAGGCAGCATACCGCTGCGGCAAGTCCCAGAATATCCGGGATATTTGTTAATACTGTATTGCCGGTAAACAGATTTCCAAACTGCGTAATCATAAGAGCGATTACATATGCAAAGACTGTCTGATATCCTATAGCAAACCAGGTCCACTTCCCGTTATTCATCTCTCTCTTAATGGCGCCGATTGCAGCGAAGCACGGAGCGCAGAGCAGGTTGAACACCAGGAATGAGTATCCGGTAACCGCTGTGAATTCCTGAGCAAGTGCATGCCACAGTCCTCCCTCGGCTCCATACAGAATGCTCATTGTGCTTACGATGTTTTCCTTGGCAACAAGGCCTGTTATTGATGCCACTACAGCCTGCCAGTCACCCCATCCCAGAGGAATGAATATCCATGAAATAGCATTTCCTATGCCGGCGAGAATTGAAAGATTAAGCTCATCCTCGCTCAGCATCCGGAAACCTTCTTCAGTAAATCCGAAGAAGCTGGTGAACCATATAAAGATTGTGGAGAGTACTACAATGGTTCCTGCCTTCTTAATAAAGCTCCATCCACGCTCCCAGGTGGAACGAAGCACGTTTTTTAGCGGCGGCAGGTGATATGCCGGAAGTTCCATAACGAATGGTGCCGGCTCTCCCGAAAACATTCTCGTCTTCTTGAGCATGATTCCGGAAATTATGATTGCACCCATTCCAACAAAGTATGCTGAAACAGCAACCCATGCCTGCCCTCCGAATATTGCTCCCGCAATCAGTGCAATAAACGGGATTTTGGCGCCGCAAGGAATAAATGTTGTGGTCATAATCGTCATGCGGCGATCTCTTTCGTTTTCAATTGTTCTGGAAGCCATAACTCCCGGCACGCCGCATCCAACTCCCACCAGCATGGGAATAAAGGATTTGCCTGAAAGCCCCAGCTTCCTGAAAATACGGTCAAGCACAAATGCGATACGTGACATGTAACCGCAGCCCTCCAGGAAGGCCAGCAGGAAAAACAGCACCAGCATCTGAGGCACGAACCCCAGTACTGCACCTACTCCGGCCACAATTCCGTCAAGAATCAGGCCCTCAAGCCATGGCGAACAATTAAGAGCCGTAAGCCCGGACTCAACAAGTCCCGGTACATATTCACCGAACAGCTTGTCGTTTGCCCAGTCTGTTGCGGCTGCTCCCACGGTTGCCATTGCTATGTAATATACAAGGAACATAACGGCCACGAAAATCGGAAGTCCAAGCCATCGGCTTGTTACGATTCTGTCTATTTTGTCGGTGCTGCTGAGCTCATGCATGTTTTTTCTCTTGCAGCATGCCTTAATGACTTCTGCTATATAGATGTATCTTTCATTTGTGATGATTGATTCGGAGTCATCATCCATCTCTTTCTCGATTGCCTCCACATCCTGTTCGATATGGGCCATGGTTGCCTCCGGAAGATTCATCTCCTCCAGAACCTGCTCGTCCCGTTCAAACAGCTTTATTGCGTACCATCTCTGACGGGCCTCCGGCAGGTCATGAACCGCCGCCTCTTCAATGTGAGCAATTGTATGCTCAACAGGTCCGGAGAAGGTATGAAGCGGAATCAGGCTGCCTTTTTCCGCAGCCTCTATTGCCGCATCTGCGGCTTCTCTGATTCCGATGCCCTTCAGGGCTGATATTTCCACAACCGGGCATCCCAGCTGTCGTGAAAGCTCCTGTATATTTATCGTATCCCCCTTTTTTCGCACAAGATCTATCATGTTTATGGCAATCACCACCGGAATTCCCAGTTCCGTAAGCTGGGTGGTCAGATAAAGATTCCTCTCAAGGTTTGTTCCGTCAATGATATTCAATATGACGTCGGGACTTTCCCCTACAAGGTAGTTTCTTGCAACAACTTCCTCCAGAGTGTATGGCGACAGGGAGTATATTCCGGGAAGGTCTGTTACTGTCACATTGCTGTGCTTCTTGAGCTTTCCCTCTTTCTTTTCGACTGTTACTCCCGGCCAGTTTCCCACAAACTGGTTGGAGCCTGTAAGTGCATTGAACAGTGTTGTTTTGCCGCTGTTCGGATTGCCCGCCAGGGCGATTCGCATCTCCATAATCTTCTTCCTTTCTGCTCTATTTAGCTTTGAGTGCAGTTAGTTAAGGCTAACTGCGCCTGAAAAAATAATAGGGGATTGCTCCCCAAAGTATTGTCCTATTCCACTTCAATCATTTCGGCATCAGCCTTGCGAATTGAAAGCTCATATCCTCTTACTGTTATTTCTATAGGATCTCCAAGGGGTGCCACCTTTCGCACCTTCAGACCGGTTCCTCTGGTGATGCCCATATCCATTATTCTTCGTTTCACAGCTCCCTCGCCGTGGAGCTTCACAACCTTTGCTGTTTCTCCAACCTTAACATCTCTTAACGTATTCACTAAACGTACCTCCTGAATTACTACACCATTATTCTTCTTGCCATTTCATCGCTTATGGCAATACGGGAATCCTTCACCCTTACAATCACATTACCGCCAAGGGTGCTGATAATCTTTATTTCTTCTCCTACATTGAACCCCAGATTCTCCAGGTGTCTTTTCACTTCAGGTGATCCTCCTATCTTCTTGACAACCTGCAGGGAATCAGTGTCTGCAAAGCTGAGCGGCATCAAAATAACTCCTCCCTTCCCGGCTTGAATGATGTGGTTAGGCATAGCTAACCTTCCTCTACTTCGTCATTATAGTTAGTGCCCGCTAACTTGTCAAGAGTTTTTGCTCTTTTAATTTTTCCCTTATTTCGATATACGCTCTCCTGTCCTTGATATTACAAACAGCCTATGGTAGGCTTTGCTTGACAGCATATGTTAAAAGCGATTAAAAGCGGCATTTTCAGTATTATTGAGAGGTAAGCTATGACTCTGATTACAAATTTTACAGACAGTCTCAAAAGGGAGTTTAAGGGATATAACAGAAGCAGCTTTATCAGGGATCTTATGTCAGGCATTACAGTTGCCGCTGTTGCCCTGCCCCTTGCTCTGGCCTTTGGCGTAAGTTCCGGAGCCACTGCTGCCGCAGGTCTTGTTACTGCCATAATAGGCGGACTGGTTATGAGCTTCTTCGCAGGAGCCTCCTTTCAGATTTCCGGTCCCACGGGAGCTATGACTGCCGTTCTTGTGACAATTGCCGCCAAATACGGCATGCAGGGAGTTCTTCTCGCCACCTTCATTGCAGGGTTATTTCTTGTGGCTGCCGGATTTCTCAAGCTGGGACGGGTAATTTACCTGATTCCGTCTTCTGTAATGACCGGCTTCACTTCGGGAATTGCTGTTATTATTGCTCTGGGACAGCTTGACAATTTGTTCGGTGTTACCTCCCGGGGCTCCATAGCAATCGAGAAGACGGCTTCCTATTTCATTAACGGCTTCGACCCGAATTATCAGGCTCTTGTTATAGGCCTGGCTGTAATTGTTTTCATGCTGCTTTGGCCGAAGAAGCTCAATGAGAAATTTCCTTCGTCACTTGCTGCAATTGTAATTGTAGCCATTGTTGTTCAGTTTGTTCACCTTGATGTTGATGTTATAGGTGATATTCCAAGAACGCTGCTTCTTGATGACAGACTTTCTATCAGCGGTCTTGACTATCAGGTTGCCAGGGGAATGCTGGGTCCTGCCTTTACAATTGCTGCTCTTTGCATGGTGGAGAGTCTGCTCTGCGGAGCCGCCGGGGGCAAGATGAAGGATGAGGAGCTTGATGCCAACAGAGAGCTTATCGCCCAGGGAATAGGCAATATTATTATTCCGATTTTTGGCGGAGTTCCTGCTACCGCTGCAATAGCACGTACAAGTGTTGCCATTAAGTCCGGCTGCCAAACCAGGCTCACGGGAATTATCCATGCTGTTATTCTGCTGCTTTCGATGTTCGTTCTAGGTCCGATAATGAGCGATATTCCTCTTTCTGCTCTTGCCGGGGTTCTTATTGTCACCGCCTGGAGAATGAATGATTTTGACAATATCAGGTATATTTTCTCCCACAGATTTAAGTCGGGAATTATCAAGTTCAGCGTAACCCTTGTTGCAACTGTCTGTCTTGACCTTACGGAGGCTATTATCATCGGGGTTATCATTTCGGCGATTCTGGTGCTTTACAATATTTCAGACATTGAAATCAACATAAAAAATGCCGACAAGAGCAGGCTTGAGAAGGTGGGCATCAAGGTTGATGAGTCCTCTGATGAAATCAAGGTTGCGTACCTGACCGGCATAATATTCTTCGCGGTTGTTGATAAGCTTCAGAAGGAGCTTCGTGCTCAGGAAAGGGCTGCAAAGGTTCTTATTCTGTCTATGCGAGGAGTGCCGTCAATTGATCTTTCGGGAGTTCAGGCAATGTCCGAGCTTGTTAACTTCATGCAGGAGCACGGTACGATTATATATCTCACCAGCGCCCAGCCGGCGGTTATTCAAAAGCTTGACCGAGGCGGCGTGATAGATCTGATTGGCAGGGATAACATATACAGCAGCGCTGAAGATGCTATTGAAGAAGCCTACGATGAGCTGTAAATCTCCTCCCGTCTCTACTTTTAGCAGGTGGTGCAGGCGTCCCTTTGGGGGTATTATGTTTCCGGAGGTAAGAAGAGATGAATCAATATGTAACGGGCGCAATTATTAAGGAGCTGCGTGAAAAACGAGGCTTGACCCAGCTGGAGCTGGCAAAGGAACTGTGCATTTCAGACAAAACTGTATCAAAATGGGAAACAGGCAAGGGATATCCCGATATAACATTGCTTGAGCCCATAGCGTCTGCCTTCGGGGTATCGGTGACTGAGCTGTTGTCAGGGAATGCCGTAAGCAATGCCAATGTCTCCGGAAACATGCTGAAGTCAAAGATTTATGTATGTCCCATCTGCGGGAACACGATACACACCATGGGGGAGGCCGTGATTCACTGTCATGGGATTCAGCTGCTGCCCTGTCAGGCTGAGGAGCCGGATCAGATGCACACCATCACGGTTGAAAAAGTCGAGGATGAGTATTTCGTCAGAATAGATCACGAGATGACAAAGCAGCATTATATTTCCTTCATTGCGGCAATTTCACCCGATAGAATTCAAATGGTGAAGCTGTATCCTGAGGGAAATCCTGAAGCGAGATTTCAGATTAGAGGCATTAAGAAAATACTGTATTTCTGCAATCGCGATGGATTGTATGAGGCAAAGTGATGCAGTTTATACCAACGCAAAGGGCCCTCTCCGGCATTAGAAAAGCCGGGAGGGCCCTTTGCGTCTTATTATATTTTTTATTCCTGCACTCTTCTTCTGATGAAGAACAGTACAAGGAGGAGAAGTACGATTCCGCAAGGCAGCGAAACCAGCGCGCTCTTTGTGAAGCCTGCTATGATGTAGGTCACAAATGATACTCCCGCTACCGTCAGCGCGTAAGGAAGCTGTGTGGCAACGTGGTCAACGTGGTTGCAGCCGGATCCTGCAGATGCCATGATTGTTGTATCCGAAATAGGTGAACAGTGATCTCCGCAAACGGCTCCTGCCATGCAGGCCGAAATGGAGATAATCATCATCTGCGGGTCTGTTCCCTGGAATACCGCCACGACAATCGGAATCAGGATTCCGAAGGTTCCCCAGGAGGTTCCCGACGCAAATGCCAGAACGCATCCGATAAGGAATATGATTGCCGGAAGCAGTGACATCAGGGAATCTGCAAAGGCTGAAGTGATGTCTGCCACAAACTCGGCAATTCCCAGGCTGTCTGTCATGGTCTTAAGTGTCCACGCCAGAGTCAGAATCAGGATTGGTGCAACCATTGCCTTGAACCCTTCCGGTATGCAATCCATTGCAGCTGTGAATCCTATAACTCTTCTCAGCAGGTAGTAGATTATTATGATAATCAGGGATACGATACTTCCCATTGCCAGAGCAACGGATGCATCAGCTCCCGAGAAAGCTTCTATGATATTTGTTCCGCTGAAGAGACCTCCTGTGTATACCATCGCCACAACGCAGGATATTATCAGCACGATTACAGGGAACACCAGATCGATAACCAGACCCCTTGAGTCCTTTGCATTATCATCTTCATCCGCAGGAGCACTGCCCTGTTCAACATTTTCACGAATTTTATCTGTATATTTTCTCATCTTGCCGTAGTCAAACTTCATTCCCACGATTGCAAACATCATTACGATTGTGAGGATAGCATAGAAGTTAAACGGGATGGCCTTGATGAAAAGCGTAAATCCGTTTGTTCCTTCAACGAAGCCTGTTACTGCAGCCGCCCAGGATGAAATCGGTGCGATTATGCAGATTGGTGCTGCAGTTGCATCTATAAGGTATGCGAACTTGGTTCTGCTTATTCCGTGTCTGTCCATGAGAGGTGACATGACGCTTCCCACGGTGAGGCAGTTGAAGTAGTCGTCCACGAAAATCAGTATTCCCAGAATAATGGACGCGAACTGTGCTCCCACAGGAGTCTTGATGTGAGCCGCAGCCCATTCTCCGAAGGCTGCTGAGCCGCCGGTTCTGTTCATCAGTGCAACTACAGTTCCCAGAGCAACCAGGAAGAATAGAATTCCGACGTTATATGAATCTGAAAGGGATCCGATTATTCCGTCCTGAAGTATGTGATTCAGGGCAGCAACCGGGTGTCCCCCTGAATAGAGAAAGCCGCCAATTACGATTCCGATAAACAGAGAGCTGTAAACCTCCTTCGTAATAAGGGCCAGAACGATTGCCACCAGCGGCGGAATTACCGACCATGCTGTGGCATATAGTGCAGGCTCCGCAGCATCATCTGCTGCGAAGCAGAGTAGAGGGCAGAATATAATCATTGCTCCCGCCATCAAAAGACTGTGAATTAACCTGTTTCTCATTTTTTCCTCCTGTTTCCGATAAACTTCATTAAAAAAGCTGCATCCTATCGATGCAGCCAAGGTATATCGGATAATCCGAGGTGTCTTCGCTTTATCGATAGCGCCTCCGCTCCGTATTCGAAGCGGGAGTCCGCAGCATATTCTGCTGCGTCCCAGAAGCTCTTCACGCCTGAAAAGCCCTTCGGCGGTATCTCCTTTCTCCGGTTTCTATGGCTGCCGCCTCCACCGGGTACTCTTATCTACCGCGCCTCTATCAGCTTACAGTTAGAAAGTCTAACTGTATCTTTGTGAATTGTCAACACCTTTTGTGGATTTTTTTATGTATTTTAACAGAAACATGAGGCTCTATCTTTTTACTGCAGTGTAGCCCACCATCGTGAAGCTGACTGTTCTGTTGGTTTTATTCTGTATTGAAGCTTCCTCCACACATATGAAGATATGTCTGAAATATGCTGTTGCCCTGTTCCTCACGAGTGCCTGCCGCAGCAGTGCTTATACTTTCGTCCACTTCCGCAGGGACATGGTTCATTTGGTTTGATTTTTCTTCCTTTAACGACAGTTCCCGACGAATTAATTATCCGTTCCTCGCCGGGTTCCAATACACTGTTTATTTCCCGTATCATATTGCCTCTAAGCTCCATCGGCCAGCTGTCCTGAGTCATGATATCACGCTTCAGCTCCCGGGCATCCCACTCTCCGCTTCGCAAAAGCTCCCTGACATTCGGTCCGAAGGAAATGTTTGCAGGCAATCCCGCACCCTCTGCAGGAAGAAGCTCTAAAGGAGAATGTCCCTTGTTTTTGGGAAGCCTGGTATGGTTGAGCAGCTCCATGAACAGCTTCAGGAATTTCTCCATATCCTGTTCGCCCCGGAAGAGATATCCCTTATCCTCAATCATATTAATTGCGTTCTGTATAGTCTCTGTTGGACGCGCTTTCTCATCTATGATCACTCTATGCATTCCGGACATTAAAACCCTTTGGGTGATTTCCAGTTCATCTTCCCCCATTTCCTCATGGGATAATATCAGTTTTCTTAAGTAAACTTCCATAGCCTTTGTCTGAGGTGTACTCTCATAGTAGCTGCTGTTTATGTAATTCAGAATATCCTGTGGAATATATAGCGGTTTATAATATGATTCATCCAGAACACTGTACACTCCGTCAAAATCTATCCCGACAGGTTCTCCGTTTTCAAAAGCCATTATAGTATGAATGTCTACAAGATACCGCGTTGAAGGTTTTCCGTCTTCATACAGTTCATTCTCCTGCAGCACCAGATACCTGCCGGCATCTCTTTCCTTTATTTTGACAACTGCATCAAAATCCTCTCTTCGCAGCTCATAGCTATCTTCATTAAAACTGTGTCCGCTGAACTTTAAATGGCAACTCAGAGCCATAGCTATTTCTAAAGCTCGCTTTTCTTCCTTTTTCTCGTATTCTGCTTCTCTTTTTTCAAGTTCATCGAGAACACCGTCATAGTCGATTGGTTCATCTGTCCCGTTTCGTTCCATCAGCTCATCATTTAACTGATTATGAAACTCCTCTACGATTAAAAATCTGATGCACTCTACCATGTCTGCATTAATATAGTCCTCAACATCCATTCGGCTCATGCGCTCTTCGGTTTTAAGAATCACCTCCCAGACTTCGTCAATATTTATCGCCTTGTAGAAGCAGGAACAGGCAATGAAATACAGATTCAGCTTTTCCAGTACCGACTTAGGGATTCCGGTCTCCCTGTATTTTCGCTTCAAAGTAGACTGTGCATATGGTTTTTTCATATCATCTTACCTCTCTTGTTTAAACGCTAACAGTTTTTTATCCTAAATAGCTATGTCCAGGGCCGAAACAGCATCAATTCACTATGGCATTTCGCTCTATATATTATTATACAGGTCTATCTTTTTTGCAAATCGGATACATTTTTTTCTTATGTTGGTATAAAATAGAATCGTATCGGGATAACAGAATCCGGATAAAAAATTATATGTTAAGAAGGCAGACAAATGAGAATCGTTGTAAAAGTAGGAACATCAACACTGGCCCATCCCGGGGGAAGACTTAACATAAGGAATGTTGAAGAGCTGGTAAAGGTCCTGTCGGACCTGAAGAACGCGGGGCACGAAATTATCCTGGTTTCATCCGGAGCCATAGGAATGGGAATAGGCAAGCTGAACATGGACCGCAGCCACATGGACATGCCCGCCAAGCAGGCAGCGGCGGCAGTTGGACAGTGTGAGCTTATGCACACATACGACACACTGTTTCTCAAATACAGCCACACTGTGGGACAGGTACTGATTACCAGCGAGGACATTGAGGACCCTGAACGCAGAGCCAATTTCGAAAATACAATGAAGACGCTCCTGAAGTTCGGTGCCCTGCCTGTAGTCAATGAGAACGATACCGTAGCCACCACGGAAATAAACAGCGTCGGAGACAATGATACTCTCGGTGCAATTATTGCAAAGACAATAGACGCCGATATCCTCATCCTTATGTCGGATATTGACGGGCTGTTTACTGCAGATCCAAACAAGGATCCTGACGCACGCCTTATCGAAACAGTAGAGGAAATCACAAAAGAGATTGAGGCCTTTGCAGGAGACGCCTGCTCTGAACTGGGCACCGGGGGTATGGCAACGAAAATCGGTGCTGCTCAGATGGTCACGGAATCCGGATGTGACATGGTGATAATCAACGGCAACTATCCGGATAAGCTTTACGATATTGTGGAAGGAAAAAGCGCCGGAACTTTGTTCCGGGCAGCAAGGTAGATTTAATGAACACACAGGAACTTATGAGAAGCGCCCGCAGTGCGCGCACGTCACTGGCTTCGGCAAGCACCGAAACAAAAAACAAGGCGCTGATGCGCATGGCAGAGGCACTGGAAAAAAATACAGATTCGATTCTCGCGGCAAACGGGGAGGACATGGAGGCACAGCGGGGCGTAATTTCAGATGTAATGCTGGACAGGCTGGCTCTCAGCAAAGACAGAATCAATGGCATGGCTGACGGAATCCGTCAGGTGGCTGCCCTTCCTGACCCGGTGGGAAAGGTTCTGACGGAGCATGAACGTCCCAACGGAATTAAAATCAGCAAGGTGCTGGTTCCCATGGGGGTCATCGCAATCATATATGAGAGCAGGCCTAATGTAACTTCAGACGCGGCAGCACTGGCTATCAAGGCAGGTTCGGCATGCGTGCTGAGATGCGGCAAGGAGGCCCACCGCTCGGCGGCGGAGATTGTTAAGGCCCTTAAGACGGGTCTTTCTGAGGCCGGCCTTCCCGAAAACTCCGTTGAGCTTATTGAAGACACCACACGCAAATCGGCAGCAGAGATAATGGAGGCGCGGGGCATCATCGACCTTCTTATTCCCCGCGGAGGCAAGGGTCTCATAAGCTCATGCGTGGATAACGCCAAGGTTCCTGTCCTTGAAACAGGCACCGGCATATGCCACATCTATGTGGATAAGGCCGCCGACCAGGAGATTGCACTGAACATTCTTGAAAACGCCAAGACAAGCCGCCCTTCTGTATGCAATGCGGCGGAGGTATGCATCGTACACAGGGACATCGCGGCAGAGTTTCTGCCAAAGTACCGGGAGCGCCTGGTGACAGAACGTGCAAATGCAGGACAGACTCCTGTTGAGCTTCGGCTTGATGAAGCAGCTGCCGGAATCATCCCGGGAACGGCTGCGGGACCTCAGGATTTTGATACGGAATTTCTCAATTACATAATGGGCGTTAAGATTGTTGACAGCGTGGAGGAGGCGATAGCTCACATCGACGCCCACTCAACGGGACACTCAGACTGTATCATTACAGAGGATGAGGACGCAGCGAAGCTGTTCACTTCACTTGTGGATTCCGCAGCTGTATATGTGAACGCCTCCACCCGCTTCACCGACGGCGGCGAATTCGGCCAGGGCTGCGAGATGGGAATCTCCACCCAGAAGCTCCATGCCCGTGGTCCTCTGGGGCTGGAGGAAATATGCACATTCAAATACATCATCAAAGGAAAAGGGCAGGTCAGATGACCCGCCCTTTGTGGTTTTGTTTTCACAAGACTATATCACATTTTCATTTATCAGGCAGTTATTATTCCTTTATTACCAGTCTCTCCAGGATACGTATTGTATTCCATTTATATCACATGAAATATCTCCAAGATAATACACCTGTCCAATAGTATCATCACCTCTCAAGTCAATGTAGGTTCTAACGTTTGATGAAAGCTTCTTCTCTGTCTCAAACCTGCTCTTAACTTCAATTGCAAAAGATTTCTTCCAATCTGCTATCATATCTACTTCAAAACCATTTTTATCTCTAAAATATGTCAGGTTTGCCTTTTTTGCATTGTTAAATCTTGATTTCACAAGCTCGCTAACTGCCATCGTTTCAACAACAGCTCCCTTATGATCATCAAGAAGCAATTCTTCCTTGGATTCCAATCTTAACAAGTAACACATCAGACCGGTATCTACGAAATAAACCTTTGGTGTTTTCACCACTGTTTTCCCAAGATTGTTAGTGTCTGGCTCAAGAAAAAATATGATATACGACGCCTCAAGAATCGAACACCAGCTTTTTATTGTTACTGCAGAAACACCTATGGATTTTGATATTCCCTCATAATTAATCATCTGTCCGCTGTAATGTGCGCATACCTGAATGAACTTTCTGAATGCATTAATGTTACCCGGATTAATCTGATCCTTTACATCAAGATCAAGATACGTGTCTATGTAGTTTTCAAACCAATCATCCTGAATAAAATGCTTATCCGTGTCATGAAGCGGCGGATAGAACCCTCTGAACATCATTTCATACGGGTTGTTACACAATAACCCTTCTGCCTTTAGCTCCTGAATTGAAAACGGCAACAGTTTAATAAAGCCTACTCTGCCTGCAAGGCTGTCAGAAATATTCTCTCTTAATCTAAATTGACTCGAACCAGTCAGAATATATTTACCTGGAGCATACTCTCCCTGATCTACCACATATTTCACAGCATCAAATATTTCAGGTACCTTTTGCGCCTCATCGATGATTGCCCCATCCGGAAACGCCATCAGGAAATCGTGAGGGTTGGATTTTGCCAGTTCACGCATAGTCAGATTGTCAAATGAAATATATCTTTTATTCGGAAAGGAAAATTTCGCCAGCGTTGTTTTGCCACTCTGTCTCGGCCCTGTTATTGCCACAACAGGAAATTGAGCAGCTAATCGCATTAACGCATCATATGCTTCTCTTTTTATCATAGTTCACCTCTTATTCAGTATATTCTAAAGTATAAGCTCAGTAAAATCCAAAGTCAACCTCTTGGAAATTCTGAAGTTTGCCTTAAGATATTTTAAACTGCTGCAACCTTGATTTCAGATTCCGGATTTTGTACTCAAGCTCTATTCCTGGTTCTTCGGGATACAAGAAAAGGGCAGGTTATATGACCCGCCCTTTGTCTTCAGCTTTAAGAATGCGAATATGAATTAATTATATTGGATGCTGTCATCACCAATCTCGTTATTGCTGATGACATAATCTCAACCTCTAAAATACGAATCCTACAATCAGATAAGCGATGATGGTCGCTCCCCCTGCGATGCATGCATAAGGCAGCGTTGTCATCATAAGATTGAGAGTTTTTACCTGTGTTCCCTGGGAGCACATGATAACACCATCTCCATACAGGCACGTGTTGCTGCCAAAGGCAGCGCCCGAGAATACAGCAGCAGATACCAGTATCGGATCAACTCCCATCGCATTTGCAAGTGGTATTACGATTGGGATGATGATTGCTGCCAGATCCCAGAAACAGCCTGTCGCATATGCATAGATACCGCATACAATGAACACTGCTGCAGGGAGGAATCCGCCCTTCATGATTGGTTCAGTAACGGAGATGATATAATCCGCAAGTCCCAGCTCAATGTTCGCACCCTGTACCGAGAACGCGAGGACTGACAGTACGAACACAAAGCCCATGGACATGATTCCGTCAAAGCATGCTGTAAGCAGTTCCGTAAAGTTCAGCTTCCTCTGAACAGCGTAAAGAACAAAGGCAACGATAACGCTGGCTGCTGTACCCATGAGCACATCGGTACCAGTGAGCAGCGTTACTGCAATCATCACAACCAGCGGAATAAGGAAGTTCCATGGCTGCGGATTAACGCCTTCCGGAACATCATCCACCTTAGCGTTCTCAACGATTTCGGGATCTGTTCCTTCAGGGAATACATCGCCTAATGTTTCATATCTTTCATAGGCCTTCTTCATAGGACCGATTTTCGGGATAACGCCAATAATCTGCAGGATGCAGACGATGACTGCGAACCATGCGTAAAAAGCAAACGGCAGCCCCTGCACATAGGCGCTCATTGCGGAGCCGTTAACTGTCACTCCCTGATCCTCCATAAGCTGTGCGAAATAAACAGCCCAGGATGAGAGTGGAATCAGCAGACATACAGGTGCGGCAACGGTGTTTACAACGTATGCCAGCTGAAGTCTTGGGATTCCCAGCTTATCTGTGATTCCCTTCATGGTTGTGCCTACTGCCAGATTGTTCAGGTAGTCATCCAGGAATATTACGATACCAAGAATGAAAGTGCCGAACAATGCTGTTTTTTTGTTTTTGATGAATTTTCTCGCCCAGAAACCGAAATCCACAACTGCGCCGGATCTTTCATAAAGCATTATGAGAATTCCAAAGAGCGCTATTACGATGAGCAGCCACTGAAGCGAGTCGTTCAGAAATGCACCGTAGACACAGTCAAAGAATTTCCCCGCGAATCCTGTTATGTTCCCGGCGAGAATAAAAGCCGCGACAGACAGTCCACAGGTCATGGCGAACAATGTTTTCTTTGTCGTCACTGCTATTACCAGTATTGTGATTACCGGTAAGACGCAGATAAAACCGTATTCCATAATAATTTTCTCCTTTCTTCTCCGAGGATATATTATAATTGTTTCCATCCGATTTTTCAACTCTAAATAATTAATTCATTAAAGTGTGAAATCTTGCCTTCATGTCTTGCAAAAGCACAGATTTATATTATTATATATATTGCATATATATTGCACTTATATTTATTTAATCTATTTTAAGGAGAGGGAAAGCATGAAAATTATAGATGAATCAGTATTAACCTTCAGCAAAGACAATACCCCGAAAGCGGCAATAGACTCGGGTGAGATTCTTGTATTCCGCGCCGAAGACTGTTTCGGAAACGCTGTACAGGAAGAACTTCCCATGGGCCATATCAATCTCGAGTATTCAAACCCGGCTGCCGGTCCTGTATATGTGAATGGCGCAGTTAAGGGCGATGTCCTCAAGGTCGAAATCCTCGCTATTGATGTGGATGATCATGGCGTGGTGTGCACATTTGACCACTGCGGACCGTTTCAGGACAAGAACGAAGTCAGAACCAGGATTCTGCCTGTCAAAGAGGGCATGACTGCTTTCAAAGATGTCAGCTGGATGACGGATCCAATGGTGGGCGTAATCGGAACAAGCCCGGCTGAAGGCAGCATAGGATGCGGCTTTGCCTTTGAACTTGGCGGAAACATGGACTGCAGCGTAATCACAGTCGGAAGTACCGTCTATCTGCCGGTAGATGTTGATGGCGGCCTCCTGCAGATGGGTGACATCCATGCATCAATGGGTGATGGCGAGCTTACCGGAACCGGTATTGAAATCCAGGGAGATATCACTGTGAGAGTTACGCTTATCAAAGACTTCGAGCTCAACTGGCCGGTGGTGGAAACAGAAGACAGCTGGTACGTATGCGCTGCAGATCAAAGGATGGAGCCTGCTTTCAGAAAAGCCTGCAGCGAGCTGCGCAGACTTGTCAGCAATGCCTACAGCTGGGACGATACGGATGTTGCGCTCTATGTGACGCTCCGGGGAAAAATGGCTGCAAACCAGGCCTGTATGGATGATGACTTCCAATCAGTCAGAATGGGTATTCCGAAGACTCCGGGAAAGCCGGGTCTCGTAAAATAATGGCCTAAGTGTGATGTGATGGGGAACCGGCCATATGCCTCAGATACGCCTTTTTCAGCAAGAATTCTCGAAAATCTGTATTTTAGCTGAAACAATGGTAAAACATGGAAGTTTATACCATTGTTTACCTGTAAACAATGCCTATTGAGGCAATCATGAAGAACTCATTCAGCAAGAAATGACACGACTGCTGGGTTTTGCTGAAAATCTGACAGGATTTTCAGCAAAGCCTGTCAAATTTACGATTTCTTGCTGAAAAATCCGTACCTGTCTCTTTAATCCTTTCCATCTGCTACATATTCCGGTGTGTTCATTATAATTCTCCCCTGCTTCCATCACCTCTGGCAAAATACTTGTATCCCGCTTCTTTGAGCATTTTTTTACATTCTATAACATCCCAGCCACGGTTGCCTGACGTTTCTGATGCAGTGTCTCTTGGATTCACACCAGTTTCTGCTGTTATCATGTTAGCTCCGGACATATAACTCTGTAAATTTGGCTCATGTGTACCCATCCATGGCATTCTGCCTGTAGATGCCATGGTAGCTGCCAACGCTGCTACATATTTGGATAGTGCAAAATAGCTTATTTGAGGTGATTTCTCAAAAGGAGTTGGTCGATTATACTTTGAACCTACCATTTATTATTCCTCTTTTACTTCGACCTCTGATAAGTCTTCATAGTCGTCACTGTTATTCATGTATCCCCTGCGCAGATAATCGTGACCACCATCCACAAATACTGTCCCGCAAGAGCAATACTTGAAATCATGAACGGTTTCACTCTCAATAATGTCACCACAATGTTTACAGCGAATTCTGTTTCTAATACATCACTTTCCAATTAACTGGACATTTCCAATAATGTCTCGGTTTTAAC
>JBJESQ010000017.1:0-7939 GCA_051882875.1 Lentihominibacter sp.
GGCTGGAACTGAAATCGTTTCGAACCGCCCGTTGTGTTAAGTTAACAACATTGTGGAATTTCAACGATTCCAAGGGTTTTTTGTTTCAGTTTTTTCCGCTTAATTTACCCGAATTTGTCCATTTGTTAAGAAAATGCTTATAATCATCCGACAGTGAATTCTACCTAAATAACTCTTCTACAACGCACTTTAGTTATAATCCTTGCCTTTGCACTGCAAAGGCAGGCCTTCTTAATTCGGGATTCTACCTAATGGCCTTGTATACTAATGGGAATAGTAGAAAAAACCTCGCCGGAAAGTGATTTCCCGGCATTTTCTGCCTAAAATGTTATGTACAGATTCGAAATAGTGCTAATTCACTATCGGTTTCCTGCACACAAAACAAGCGGAGGCGATGAACGACCTCCGCTATTATGTAATCTAATTGTTTGAGTCAGTCCCCATTTACTGACCCCTCGGGACAACCCTAACGATCTACCCCTCTGATTCTCCCCACTGGCAGACCCCATTAAGGAAGCCTGACCCTACTGTGTGACCCATTAAACTTTGGGAAACCCCACTAAACTTCGATTATCCATTATATAAATCTGAAATTGTTGCCCGGGTGTGCATCAGCCGCAGCGCCGCTCCTTGGATCGGTTCATGTGAATCTCCATTGCCAGGGCGCCCTCCCGAACGTCCTTATCTGCAAAAGCTTTGAAAATTGCCCTGTGTTCCTCAAGCACTGTGGACAGGTAATTGTCACTGCGCACAACCTGGGAATTCTTGTACTTAAGGAAATTCTGATATGAAGCCAGCTGCTTCTGAAGCATCCTGTTATGGGATGCTTCATATATTATCTGATGGAAGCCTGTATTTATAACCAGCATCTTTTCGATGTCATTTCTCATGGTATAGAATTCCATGAACTCGAAGGTTTCCTCAAGCCGCTCCATCTCCTCCTTGGTAATCCGCTGAATAGCCCATTTCACAGCCTGTACCTCGTAAGCCTTACGCATTTCAAACATATCCTCATAATCCTGATCTGACATGCCGATAACAAAGGCTCCCCGGTTCAGAATGTTCTCAACAAGGCCGTCAGCCTCGAGCTGCCTCAGAGCCTCTCTGATAGGCGTTCTGCTTACACCGTACTCGTTGCACAGCTCCTGCTCAACGATTTTCTGACCCGGCTTAAGGTTGCCTGTTAAAATATCACGCTGAAGATTTGTCAGCAGGCTGGTGGAAATGGGTGCATTGCTCACCTCATTCATTTCTGTATATTTGAACATTACAGTTCCTCCATAAAAGAGCTCCTCACCCTCTCCTGCACCGGATTAAAGTGCCTCCAGCACGAACTTTGTGAAGTCAGCTGCAGTATCGCCGCTTCCGTCACGAATGATGTGAACATTCTCGGCAGTAGCATCAAGCGCCTTCTCAAGCTTGTCTGCCTTCGCCATTGCTCCCATGTGTCTCAGCATCATAACAGCTGCTCTGCAAATGCTGGCAGGATTAGCAAACTGACCTCTGCCTTCCTTTATCATTCTCTCAGCTGAACCGTGAATTGCCTCGAACATCGCGTATCTTGAGCCCAGGTTTGCACTTCCTGCAGTACCTACGCCGCCCTGCATCTGAGCCGCTTCATCAGTGATAATATCTCCGTACAGGTTAGGCAGAATGAACACGTTAAAGTCTTTGTTAACCATCTCGTTAATGAGATTGGCGCTCATGATATCAACATATCTGTCATTTGTCTTAATCTCAGGATACTCCTTGGCCATTTCATAGCACAGCTCCAGAAACTTTCCATCGGTCTTCTTCATGATGTTTGCCTTGGTAACTATGGTCACATTCTTGTTGCCGTTCTTCCTGGCATGCTCGAAGGCAGCCCTTGCCAGTCTCTGGGTTCCCAGAGTTGTAGTCACCTTGAAATCTATGGAGATGTCATCTGAGATATCCACTCCTCTGTTGCCCAGAGCGTATTCACCCTCAGTGTTCTCTCTGAAGAACATCCAGTCGATTCCCTTCTCAGGAATAACTACAGGTCTTACGTTTGCAAACAGATCCAGTTCCTTTCTCAGCTTAACGTTAGCACTTTCAATATTCGGCAGATTGTCGTTCTTTCCCGGAGTCATTGTAGGACCCTTAAGCAGCAGGTCGCATTCCTTGATTTCTGCCAGAACATCATCAGGAACAGCCTGAAGCTTCTCAACTCTGTTTTCTATTGTGAGTCCCTTGATGGTTCTGATTTCAATCTTTCCTGAAGCGATTTCATCCGCCAGAAGCTTGTTCAGGATTTCTCTGCAGGAATCCATGATGATAGGACCGATGCCGTCTCCGTCAATGGCTCCTATTACGACCTTGTCCATTGATGCGAAATCCGGTGCTGCGGGAGCATTCTTCATGCGCTCAACTCTTTCAATCTGTTCTTTAACAAGGGTTTCGAAGTGTTCAGTGTAATTCATTATTCCATTCTCCTTTTATTGTAATTGATAAGGCATCCTGCCTTGACGATTTCCTTCTCTTCAGCTGTCATGTCGGATATGAACAGCTCCATTTCATGGGCATTTTCTCCCAGCACGTAAGCCTTGATGGATTTCATGTCACCGGCCATCGCCTCCTTGATTCCCGGGATGTAAATCATATCTCCAACCTCAAAGTCAGGTTCTGCCGCCATCTGGAACGGAACCATTCCCCAGTTCATAACGTTGGAGCGATAGCGCTTTGTTGCGTACTCTCTGCATATGTTGGCAAGTCCACCCAGAACTCTCTGGCAGCTGGCAGCCTGTTCACGTGCGGAGCCGTCTCCCGGCTTAACGCAGTAAATCACGCTTCCAACCTCAACATCATCCTTAACGGCACCCGGCGTTATTTGTGATATCTCTCCAAATGCAGCCTCAAGGATTTTATCCTCATCAGCCTTTACTGCCTTTGCACGGGCAACGTATTCGGGGTCTCTTCTCGAGAGAGTGAACTCTGCCAGTCCCAGAGGATTTGATCTGAAGCTGGAGGTTTCTCCCGACGGAATCAGCTCGTCAGTTGTCGTTACAGGGTCCATGATTCTGGAGCACACCTTCAGCAGAATGTTATCCGCAAGTTCAGGAAGCTCCGGCCAGTCCTTGATGTTCGGGCCGTATACCAGTTCGGACTCACCCTGTCCCTTGCCGAATCCGCTGTATACTCTTGATGTATATGAGGACTCGTCAAAGCTGTACTCAGGCACCACATAGTCATCTGCAAAGGCAGTAGCAGGGGTCAGTACGCCTCCGTTGGCCGCTGTTGCCGCAATTGAACGGGCATCCATGAGAGCCACAGCCGACAGCTGACCGTTACCCGGCTTGGAGCCTTCTCTATTCGGGAAGTTTCTTGTGGTATGTCTTATTGAAAGGGCGTTGTTTGCAGGCGTGTCTCCTGCGCCGAAGCACGGTCCGCAGAAGGCCGTTTTGATTGCTGCTCCTGCTGCCATCAGATCGGTAATCGCTCCGTTCTTCACCAGCTCCATGAATACAGGCTGAGATGAAGGATATACCGAAAGGGTGAACTCGTCGTTGCCGCAGTTGGCATTCTTGAGAATATGAGCAGCCTCACAGATGCTGGAGTATGTACCGCCGGCACAGCCAGCGATGATTCCCTGCTGAACTCTCACCTGTCCTGATGCGTCCACCTTGTCCGTAAGGCTGAATTCTATATCAGGGTTCTCCTGGATAACGGCTGCCTCCTTCTCTATTTCACGAAGAATATCGGCAGGAGATGCCAGGAATTCCTCGATTTCATATGTGTTGCTTGGGTGGAACGGCAGGGCAATCATCGGCTTCACCGTTGAAAGATCGATATAGATCATGCCGTCATAGTATGCCACATCTTCAGGATCCAGCTGCCTGTAGTCATCGCCTCTGCCGTGAACAGTCAGGAAGGACTTTGTCTTCTCATCAGTTCTCCAGATTGAGGAGAGACATGTTGTTTCTGTGGTCATTACATCCACGCCGTTTCTGTAGTCGCATTCCATGGAGGCAACTCCCGGACCCACAAACTCCATTACCTTATTCTTAACATATCCGTTCTTGAATACAGCGCCTATTATTGCCAGGGCTATGTCCTGAGGGCCAACCCCCGGTGCCGGCTTGCCGTCAAGATAAACGCCTACCACTCCCGGATATGAGATGTCGTATGTATCTCTAAGCAGCTGCTTAACAAGCTCGCCGCCTCCCTCTCCAACAGCCATGGTACCCAGGGCACCGTATCTTGTGTGGGAGTCTGAGCCTATTATCATTTTGCCGCAGCCTGCGTGCCTTTCTCTCATGTACTGGTGTATTACCGCAATGTGAGGCGGAACATAGATGCCGCCGTACTTCTTAGCTGCCGAAAGCCCAAACATGTGGTCGTCCTCGTTAATGGTTCCTCCAACCGCGCAAAGGGAATTGTGGCAGTTTGTAAGCACGTACGGAATAGGGAATTCTTTCATGCCCGAGGCCTTGGCTGTCTGAACGATTCCCACGAAGGTAATGTCGTGGGATGCCATGGCATCGAATTTTATCTTCAGCTTCTCCATGTTGTCTGAAGTGTTGTGCGCCCGCAGTATTCCGTAGGCTATTGTGCCTTTGCGGGCCTCTTCTTTATCCAGATTTCTTCCGGCAGCTGCCGCTGCCCCTGACGCCTCTTTCTCCGGTATGATTTCCTTGCCGTTAATGAGAAATGCGCCGCCGTCATAAAGTTTAATCATTTGACCTCACTCCTGTCTCATTTATGGTGTAAATAAAAAATAAGCAAAATTGTACTATTATTGTATTTTCTATACAATAATACAATCTTGCTTTATTTAAGTCAAGCAGCAAAGGTTCTTATTACCGTTCTGACAACCCTTATTATCGCCCCCATTACCAGAAGCCCCATGGCTATTGCTCCCGCCATCAGAAGCATCTGGAGTCCTATCTCTGCCGTTCCCGCGAAATCCTCCTTAAGGAGCGCTTCCATGGTATAAAAAATCTTGGCGCCGGGAACAAGACACAGAATACCCGGTATTATGAAAATCGTGGCAGCATCCTTCAGCACCCGTGCGAAAATATCGCTCATCAGACCCACCAGGCATGATGCAATGAAGCAGCCCAGCACAGGGGAATCGAAGCAGCTGACAGTTATCAGATAGGCTACCCATCCGCAGCCTCCGATAAAAACACAGGCCGGAAATCGCTTAAGAGGTGCCCGGAATATTATTGCAAAACCAAGGGTTCCTGCCATGGCCAGCAAAAACTGAATAAGAAGGTCCACTATCATAATGTAATACCTCCTGTCATTGTCCAAAGCTTGATGACAAAACCGGCACCGGCAGCAAGGGATATCCCTATGAGCAATGCTTCTGTAATTCGGGCAAGGCCCGACACCATGTCACCTGACAGGAAATCTCTGATAGAATTGGTTATGGCAACTCCCGGAACAAAAAGCATGATGCATCCCATTACAACGAAGGAATAGGATACTCCCGGAATATGTGTTTCCGCAATAAGCGCGCAGAGGGATGTGAAGGCCGTACACAGGAAGCCTCTGATGAAGAAATTGATTTCGCTCCTCTGCAGAAGCCTTGACAGGGCATATGCCCCGAAGCCTGCAACAAATGCAACCAGAGCATCCTCAACAGAACCTCCGAAGATCAGGGCAAAACAGCTTGTAACAACTGCCGCCGCCAGACCCCGCACAGGGAATGCAATCTGCCTGCTGTTTTCTATTTCATCCAGCAGCTTCATGCCATCCTCCACAGATAGGTCTGTTGTTGTGAATTCCCTGGAAAATCTGTTAACCTCCGAAATCTTTCTTAAATCCGTTTCGCTTCCGGTAATTCGCTTAACATAAGTTACTGTATCGTCCTCATCCTCATTGTTAATAGAGACGAAAATCCCTGTAGGCATGGCAAACACATTCACATGATCAATTCCGCAGGCCAGACATATCCTGGAAATCGTATCCTCTACACGGTAGATTTCAGCACCGCTTTTCATCATTATTTTCCCCGCCTTGATGGCGAGTATGAGTATCTCTTTCTGTCGTTTCTTATCCATATCCGAATTATATTATTCCCCGCTGAATCTGTAAAGCTCAGCATACTTGCCCCCTTTAGCCATTAGGCTTTCATGGGTTCCCTCTTCCTTAACCCTGCCTTCATCTATTACCAGAATCCTGTCAGCACTTCTTATCGTAGATAGACGATGGGCAATAATCAGGGTGGTTCTTCCCTCTGCCAGCTTGTCAAATGCCCCTTGAATTCTGGATTCCGTAACAGTATCCAGTGCCGAGGTGGCCTCGTCCAGAATAAGCACCGGGGGATTCTTCAGAAATATACGGGCAATTGATATTCTCTGCTTCTGTCCCCCTGAAAGGAGAACACCTCTCTCGCCTGCGAATGAATCGAATCCCTCCGGCATGGCCATAATATCGTCATATATTTCAGCCTTTGCCGCAGCCTCCCGAACCTCCCGGTCGGTGGCGTCGGGTCTGCCGTATCTGATGTTTTCCGCCAGGGTGTCAGCAAAGAGGAAAACATCCTGCTGAACGATTCCTATGCTCCTGCGAAGAGCCTTAAGATCCATCTCCCTTACGTCAACTCCGCCGATTTTTATTGAGCCCCGATCCACATCGTAGAACCTTGGAATCAGCTGGCACAGTGTCGTCTTGCCGCCGCCGGATGGCCCTACAATGGCCACCGTTTCTCCGTCTTTGATATGAATGTCCACTCCGCTTATTACATCAAGACTGTCGTCCTCATATGAAAACCAGACATTTTCTATGTCTATTCCGTATCCATTCTGTCCCGGCACCTTATCCCCGGATTCGATTTCAGGCTTCATTCTCATTATCTCCATGAACCTGGTGAGTCCTGCCCATCCGTTCATGAAGGATTCCATGAAATTTCCAAGCTTTCTTATAGGCATTATGAATGTGGAAATGTACAGGTAGAATGTAATCAGATCTACATAGTTCATGCTGTCTCTCATGATAAGCCATCCGCCAAAGGCCATGATTGCCACAGGCATAATACACATGAAAAACTCCAGGGAGGACATGAACAGTCCGAAGGCTCTGTAATTGTCACACTTGGATATTCTGAACACATCGTTTGCCTTTGCGAATCTGGCATAATCCGCCTCCTCATTGGCGAAGGCCTTGCTTGTGCGGATTCCTGAAATTCCCGCCTCTATTTCTCCGTTAATATCCGCCAGCTTCTCCTTGACCCTGCGGGAGGTGAGAATCATCCTGCGCCTGTTCATCATTATCACGAATGCCGCCACCGGTATTATTATCAGAATCACCAGCGCCAGCTTCCACTGAATGGTGAACATTATTCCGATGGATCCCAGAATTGTCACAAGGGCAATGAAGAGATCCTCCGGTCCGTGGTGTGCCATCTCTGTTATCTCGAACAGGTCTCCTGTCATTCTTGAGAGAAGCTGCCCCGTCCTGCTCCTGTTGAAGAAGCCGAAGTCCAGGCTCTGCATGTGGGAAAACAAATCATCACGCAAATCCGCTTCAACTCTCACACCGAACATGTGTCCCCAGTAGGTTATTATGTAGTTAAGTAGCGCTCTTAAGACAAATGCAAAGGCAACGATGACCATTACCCTGAAAAAGGCTTCAAAGGCTCTGTCCGGAAGCATGCTGTACATGGCGTGTCTTGCCACCAGAGGAAATGCCAGGTCGATTACGCAGGCTGCCAGAGCACAGGATAAGTCCAGCACAAACAGCCCCAGGTGGGGTTTAAAGTAACTTAGAAATACCTTCATTGTGGATCTGTCGTAATTCATTTAGTCCTCCGCTGCTCCTTCTCTTCCTGATTCCACTTCGATTCTATCATATCGAAGTGTCCTTTTGTTGCAGAATATCGGTGTGTTCTTTGTTAGAATTGAAATTCCGGGCTCTGGGTTGTATAATCCCATCTTTGACAGTTAGAATGAAGAAAAAAGCGTCAAAGTCTTGC
>JBJESQ010000018.1:0-46253 GCA_051882875.1 Lentihominibacter sp.
TACTTATCACGAACTTTTTCCAGCTGCATCTGGAAACGTTGGAATTGCAACATTCCATATTTTGACATTGTGAAAATGTGCAGATAAACAGCTGTTTTTGGCAGAAGGACTCGCACAACCGCATGGATAGTATTTCCATTTTTTCGTGATTGCGTGAATTGTTCGAAACCCCAGAGGCTCCCCTCTCGATAGAAATAACAAATTTGCGGTTTTTGCACGAAAAAACGGTGTTTTCATGCAGTAAAACAGGGGTTTTAGGGCGCAATACAACAAACTAATACAGAAATATCCCTTGAAAACCGCAAACTAAATGGTATAATAATATTAGGCAAAGGGAGGTGAGTATAATGACAAACACAATTAAGAGCCTTAAAAATGAACTTAAGCAGTACGTAGAGCTTTACTCAGAGTACTCAAAGAGAATGTACTGGTAAACGAAACCGAGTACTGTGAACAAAACAATAAATACTCAGAAGTATTTTTTTCGTCGGTGGGCAATTGCCCGCCGTTTTTTATTGGTAGAGCGCAGACGGTATAAGAGCGCGAACGGTTCATAGACAGTCGGGAAAAGCTGTGCTATACTTTTCACAGAAAAAGCAATAAAGGGCAGCAGTAAAATGGGGGAGGTAGCAGCATGAAAAGAAAAATATGCCTGTTTATATGTGTGGTCATGATGGCTTCGTCAGTATTCATCATGACATCCTGCCAAGCAGAAACAGAGGAGCCGCAGCAGGATACTGCAGCAGCGACTGAACCGGAGGACGTGACAGATGACGGGCTGTACAAAGAAATCATTAACGGAAATGTAATGATAGAGTATCCGGCGTCATGGAATGCTGAAATCAGGGATGACATGATTTACATGTATGGCGGCACTAAAGACACAGTTCCATTCTTCTCGGTGGAATGTATGGGATGGGTCGGATCACCGGAAACTTTCATTGACAACCAGATGACAAGCTTTGAAGACAAATACGGGAATCAGATGGCTATGCCGCCTGAAGAAGAGACTCAGACGACAGCAGGAACAGAACTTAAGGGCTTCACTGCCAGGTATTCATCAGACGATGGAACGGCAACCATAACAAGGCATGAGTATGTGGAGGTGATTGATGAAGACACATACCACTTCGTTTGCGAGTATGTAAGCGGAGGCTACGGGGATGTACATGAGGACGAAACCACATACTTCGAGTTCATGCATGCACTGGAGAGCATGAAGATTAAGACAGAGTAACGTGCAAAAGCAAAGCGGCGTTGAAAAAAGGAGCGTTTCACACCAGGTAATCAGTGTGATATGCTCCTTTTGTATTATTTGTTATATTACTGCCTGTTGCCATCTTCAGCATCATCCCAGAGACAGCAGCCTCCCTTGCTTTCCCGCTTGGCTCGGTAGAGGGCGCGGTCTGCATGGTCAAAGAGCTTGTCAGATATAGTATCATCCCGACCGCAGAGAGCAATTCCGCAGGAACATGCGGCCAGGCTTCCGTCAGGCAGAACGGTTTTACCAAACTCCCGGCATATGGATGCTCCCTTTTCGACAATCACATCAACATTATTTATGTGAGGCAGCAAGACGACAAACTCATCTCCGCCGTAACGGCAGAGTATATCGCCGCGGCGGGTGTTGTTCTTTAGCAGCTCGCTGAAAGCCTTAAGCATGGCATCCCCTGCATCATGTCCGATACGGTCGTTTACGCGCTTGAGATTATCCACGTCGAAGAGATACAATGCGGCAGGCATATCTGATTGACGAAGAGCATCCATGGCGGCAAACAAGCCTCTGCGATTATACAACCCGGTCATGTAATCCCTGTTTGCTTCGTCCTGAAGCTCCTGCTCCCTTTCTCTGGATTCTTTGATTGTAAGAAGTCTTCCGACTCTGACATGGAGATCCTCCAGAGGATGCTGCTTACAGAGAAAATCATCAGTTCTGACATGAAGCTCCAGATTGCTGCAGACCCTGTCGCTTGGAAGAATTGCCACCACAGGAATGCGCCAGTGTTTAGGGTCCTGGTGGAGAGCATCAAGGAAATACTTGCCGTCACCTTCAGGAAGCTCAATATTAAGAAGAATTGCAGAAATTGCGGTTCCCTTTTCCCGGACAAGCTCCAGGGCCTCTTCGGAAGTAACAGCCTCAAGTATGTCGAAGCTCTCCTTAAAGCTGTCCCTGACAGCTGCTCTGTATTCCCGGTCGTCATCAACAATTAGAAGGTATCGGGAGATTCCCGCCTCAGCGCCGGCTGCAGATACAGAATCGCAGAGGAAACTCTCTGACATCAGCTGTTCGAATTCCGGCCTCGGCAAAGGCTTTGAGAAAAAATATCCCTGAACATAGTCGCAGCCCAGCTCCTGAAGTCTCTCAAGCTGAACATGGGTTTCCACACCTTCAGCAACAACGCTGAGATTAAGCCAGCGGGCCAGGGTAATGATAAACCTGAGAATGCCTTTATCCGTTGGCTTGGCAGTTTCATTCTGAATGAACTTCATGTCGAGTTTCAGTATATCGAACTTCATCTGGTTCAGCATGTTCAGAGATGAGTAACCGCTGCCGAAGTCGTCCATTTCTACAATGAAGCCGGCATCCCGGATGCTTTTTACGGAGGAAATAATCTGATCCGGATTCTCGGTATAAGCGCTTTCGGTGAGCTCCAGATGGAGCCTCGAAGGATTCAGCTTGTATTTATCCGTGAGATACAGAAGTGTTTCCAGAAGCTTCTCGTTATAGATTGTCGCCCTTGACATGTTAACGGAAACCGGGAAAGGCGAATAGCCTTTCTCGTCCCACTCATGCATTATCATGCAGACCTGTTCCCATACGTGCCGGTCAAGACGGGAAATGAAGCCGTTCTTTTCGAACACAGGAATGAATTCTCCCGGGGACAGGAAGCCCAGCTGAGGGTGAATCCACCTGACAAGGGCTTCAGCGCCTGCCAGACCGTCGTTGCGAAGACTGTATTTCGGTTGAAAATATATATCAAATTGACCCTCCTGCAGGGCAGTTTCCATGGAATCTGTAATTGCCTGCTCCCTAACAAGCTTGTTCAGCAGACTATCATCATAAACAGCCAGCCATTTGTCGTATTGTCCTGAAATGCTGTCAACTGCCATGAATGCCCGGTCACACATCTGCTCAATGGGGACGGATGTATCGTTAATCTCATAAAGACCCCACTTCATCACCAGATTGTCCCGGTATACGGAGCTTGAAAGCCAGGCGTTTTTGAAAAGCTCCTCACGGTTGGCAGAATCGGTGAATCTTTTTCTCAGGAAGAGGAACCTGTCGGCGCTGTAACGGCCGCAGATGCTTTTGTCCCCCAGCCTGCGCCGGATTGCCTTTGCGAGATCCTGCAAAAGCCGGTCACCTGATTTCATTCCGAAGTTATCGTTATATACCTTGAAGTTTTCAACATTGGAACAAATGATGGAATACTTCTCATCGGGGTTTGCCAGAAGGGTTTCACGAACCAGATGGCAGAAATACTCCTTGCTGTAGAGGCCGGTCAGCCTGTCGTATTTAAACTGGTTTGCCAGAGCCGCGTTTTCCCGCAGACTTATTATGTTGGCAACCCTGTGAAGAATAATCTGCGGCTTGTAGGGCTTCGGCAGGAAGTCTGTAGCGCCCCGTACAAGAGCCTCTACCTCACCCTCGTCGGTACCGCTGGAGGTCATGACGATGATTGGAATAAGAGATAGATCCTCGTCTGCCTTAACTGTGTCAAGGAAAGTATATCCGTCCATAACAGGCATCTCAATGTCAAGAAGAATAAGGGAGATGTCATCTGCATTGTCCCTTAAAATATTGAGTCCCACAAGACCGTTCTCAGCAGTCAGGACCGTATACTCATCCTCCAGAATAGACGTCAGTATATCCCGGTTTATCTCATTGTCTTCTATTACAAGTATCTGCTTTGTTGGTGTCATCTCTGTTTCCTCTATAAAATGCAAAAATCCATCTTCATTGTATTAAAATACCCCGGCAAAAGCAAGTAATTATCTAAGTGCTTAACGTTATGTTAACGGCCATATTACATGTCCATAACCAGAACGAAGGTGGTGGAGCAGCTGTCGGAGCCGGCAGATATTCTGAAGCCGTTTTTGTCGGCAAGGGCTTTGGCGATTGAAAGGCCAAGCCCGAAGTTGTGATGATCGTTTCTACCTGTCCGGGATTTATAGAATCTGTCAAAGATGTGAGGCCCCGGGCATACGCTGATATTGAAGTGGGGATATATTGACTTTGAAACCTCCAAGTGCTATAGTTGATGAGTAAATATTCGCAATATTTATAATATTAACAAAATTGGAGGTGAGATGGCTTTGACAGAAAAATTACAAACAGAAGTGAAAAGCTTCAATCCGATTCGCACACTTATTGCCATGGCAATTGTCATAGCGGCGTCCTACGCGCTGGCATTTACCGTGGTTCCGGTGGAGAATCTGGAGAATGAAGACGGCAACCTGGGAATCTGGTCCTGTGTACCTGCAATATTCCTGGTTGTGTACATCTTTGCCACTAAACGTGTTCTTGAAGGACTGATTCTGGGTTCGGTGGCCGGGCTTATCTTCGCTGCCCCTACAGCCAATGTGGTTGGATCTCTAAGTGATACGGCTACAGAGGTCATGATGGACGAAGATACGGGCTGGCTTATTCTTGTTTGCGGGCTCATGGGATCAATCATCAAACTCATCGAAGTGACAGGCGGTGCTCAGGCCTTCGGGGAATGGGCCGGCAGGAAGGCGAAATCAAGAGAAGCGACATTGATGTGGACATACATCCTGGGATGTATCATCTTCATCGACGACTATCTGAATTCCATGACCATAGGATCATGCATGAAGAAGCTGACCGACCAGCACAAGGTTTCCCGTGAGATGTTAAGCTACGTAACTTCTTCAACTGCGGCGCCGTTATGTGCCCTGATTCCGATTTCAACATGGGCAATCTTCGCAGGACGCATCATGGTAGATAACGGCTACGGCGTTGACGGCAAGGAGATTCAATCCTTTATCACCACAATTCCGTTCAGCTTCTACGCCTGGGCGGCAGCACTGCTGGTACCGCTGGTAATATGGCATGTTGTGCCTGTGTTCGGACCGATGAAAAAGGCAGAAGAACGAGCCATGTCAGGCGGCCCTCTGGCGCCTCCGGGATCCGAGAAAATTGATCTGAACGCCGGAGAGGTGGAGCTAAAGGCGAAGCCGAGACTCTGGAATCTGATTGTACCTGTTGTGGGAATGGTATTCTTCACAATAATCTTTGATCTGGATATGCAGTACGGTGTAATAGCCACCATGGCTCTCTGCTTCGTGCTCTTCGTAGGACAGAAGCTGGTAACTGCTGAAGAATTCTGGGACTACAGTATTGAGGGCATCAAGAACATGATTCTGCCTCTGGCCCTGATGGTACTGGCATATATTTTCGCAGCTGTAAACGATCAGGTGGGATTCACCCGTTTTGTTATCGATGTTGCGGTTGAACACGCATCACCTCAGATGCTGCCGGTTCTCATCTTCGCACTTCTGGCAGTAACTGAATTTATAACAGGAACAAACTGGGGAATGTACATCATCGCTCTGCCGATTGTAATTCCTATCTGCATGGGAGCAGGAATACCTGTTGCCCTGGGATGCGGAGCAGTAATCTCTGCCGGAGTACTGGGAAGCCACTGCTGCTTTTACTCCGACTGCACAGTAATAACTTCATCTGCTACAGGCTGCGACAACTTCGCACATGCATGGACACAGATGCCGTTTGGCCTTCTGGCAGGCGTGGTTGCAGCTATCGGATACCTGATTGCAGGTGTTGTAATGATATAAGTCGATAACTTAATATAAAGAAACGCAACAAACACTGTCAGAAATTATTGTTTAATCACAAAAAATCTTGACAGTATTTGTTATATCTTATATAATTTAAACACGAAAAACAAATAAAGATGCGATGAACGGAATAAATCCAGTGAAATCATTCTAGAGAGCAGCCGGCTGGTGGGAGGCTGCATGAGGAAACCGGATGTCTCACCCGGGAGCAGAACAACCTTGAGAGAGCGTGTGATACCGGCAGTGAGCCGGCGGCATTGACAGCAATACCGAAACAGCATGCTAATAAGAGTGGTACCGCGGAAGCTAACAGCCTTCGTCTCTTATGTTTTGAGACGGGGCTTTTTTTTAAGAAACGGTTCCGTTAAAATGGAAGAAGGTAACAATAGAAAGGACATTAAAGGAAGGAAAAAATGAAAAACTACGAGAAGTACAAAATAGGCTACTATCCTGTCGGGGAAGAGTACATGAAGTGGACAAAGAAGGACCACATCACGGAGGCACCTGCATGGTGCAGCGTTGACCTGAGAGACGGAAATCAGGCACTTATAGTGCCAATGAGTCTCCAGGAAAAGCTTGAGTTTTTCAAATTTATCGTAAAGGTAGGATTTAAGGAGATTGAGGTAGGGTTTCCTGCGGCATCGGATACAGAGTATGTTTTCCTGAGAACCCTTATTGAGGGGAATCTGATTCCTGACGATGTGACAGTGCAGGTTCTGACCCAGTCAAGACCTCACATAATAAAGAAAACATTTAAGGCTCTGGAAGGCGCCAGGAACGCTGTGGTTCATCTCTACAATTCCACATCCTTCGCCCAGAGGCAGCAGGTATTCAAGAAGTCAAAGGAAGAAATCAAGCAGATTGCCATTGATGGCGCCAAGCTCATAAAGGAATACGCCGCCAAGTATCCCCAGACAAGATTCAGCTTCGAGTATTCCCCCGAAAGCTTCACGGGAACCGAAATGGATTACGCTGCAGAGGTCTGCAACGCAGTAATTGACATATGGGAACCGACACCTGATAACAAGGTGATAATCAACCTTCCGGCAACTGTGGCAATGTCAATGCCTCATGTATATGCCTCACAGATTGAATACATGTGCGAGCACATGCACAACAGGGAAAACCTGATAGTTTCGCTTCACCCTCACAACGATAGAGGAACAGCTGTGGCAGATGCGGAGCTGGGCATTCTGGCAGGAGGAGACAGAGTTGAGGGTACTCTGTTCGGAAACGGTGAGAGAACAGGAAATGTGGATATAGTGACACTGGCAATGAACATGTTCTCCCACGGAGTTGATCCTAAGCTGGACTTCTCCAACATGCCTGAGGTTGTGGAAACATACGAGAAATACACAGACCTGGAGGTGCATCCGAGACAGCCGTACGGCGGCAAGCTTGTCTTTGCAGCATTCTCTGGTTCACACCAGGACGCAATTGCCAAGGGAATGAAGTGGCGTGAAAAGAACGACTCTGAGCACTGGACAACACCTTATCTGCCTATCGACCCTGAGGATGTGGGCAGAGAATACGATGCTGACGTTATCAGAATCAACAGCCAGTCCGGCAAAGGCGGCGTAGCCTACATTCTGGAGCAGAACTTCGGATACTCAATACCTATGCAGATGAGAGAAGAGCTGGGGTACATGGTAAAGGGCGTTTCCGACAGGAAGCACAAGGAGCTGTCGCCGGAAGAAGTATTCTACGAATTCGAGAAGGAATTTGTCAACGATTTCGAGGTTATGGATATTACAACGGCAACATTTGAAAGATCCGCCTATGCAAAGTCAAGTGAGGGCGTAGTTGTAAATATGAAGGTGAGAATTCACGATGATTTCTTCGAGGTCAGCGCTCCCGGCAACGGACATCTTGACGCGGTGAGCAATGCCCTGAAGCAGACACCTTACACATTCGACTACAAGTTCATAACATATTCAGAACACGCGTTATCATCAGACTCACATTCCAAGGCTGCGGCATACGTATGCATCGAAGGCAAGGATGAGAAGAAATACTGGGGCGTGGGAACACACGAGGACATTATCCTGGCATCGGTAAACGCACTGGTAAGCGCCATTAACAGACAGTACAAAAACGAGAAAAAATAGGAGGAAACAGTTATGGGAATGACAATGACCCAGAAAATACTGGCAGAGCATGCCGGATTGGAAAGCGTAGCGGCAGGACAGCTCATTAAGGCGAAGCTGGACATGGTGCTGGGAAACGACATTACAACTCCCGTTGCGGTAAACGAATTCGAGAAGGCGGGCTTCAACGGAATCTTTGACAGGGAGAAAATTTCTCTGGTAATGGATCACTTCACACCGAACAAGGATATCAAAGCGGCAGAACAGTGCAAGCAGTGCAGAACCTTTGCCAGAAGATTTGATGTGAAGAACTTCTTCGATGTGGGAAGAATGGGAATCGAGCATGCCCTGCTGCCTGAACAGGGAATCGTCAAGGCAGGGGACGTTATCATCGGTGCAGACTCCCACACATGCACATACGGTGCTCTGGGCGCCTTCAGCACAGGCGTGGGCAGTACCGATATGGCAGCGGGAATGGCCACAGGGGAAGCCTGGTTCAAGGTTCCCGAGGCGCTGAAGTTCGAGCTTAAGGGTCAGCTTCAGGAGAACGTAACCGGGAAGGACGTTATCCTTCATATAATTGGAATGATTGGTGTTGACGGAGCCCTGTACAAGTCAATGGAGTTTACAGGAGAAGGAATAAAGAGTCTCAGCATGGATGACAGGCTTTGCATAGCCAATATGGCAATTGAAGCCGGCGGCAAGAACGGTATCTTCCCGGTAGACGAAATTACAGAGGAATACATGAAAGGAAGAGTCGAAGGTGAATGGAAGAAGTACGAGGCGGATCCGGATGCGGAGTACGCTGCCGTATATGAGATAAATCTCAGCGAGCTTAAGCCGACGGTATCCTTCCCACACCTGCCTGAAAACACCAGGACAATTGATGAGGTGGGAGATGTGGCAATCGACCAGGTTGTTATCGGCTCCTGCACAAACGGCAGACTTGAGGATATGGCAATTGCAGCTAAAATATTCGAAGGCAGAAGAGTTCACGATAATGTCCGGGCCATCATAATTCCTGCGACACAGCAGATATACAAGGAGTGCATCAGACTGGGTTACATGGATACATTTATCGATGCGGGCTGTGTCGTTTCCACACCAACCTGCGGACCGTGTCTGGGCGGCCACATGGGAATCCTGGCAGAGGGGGAAAGATGCGTGGCAACCACAAACAGAAACTTCGTAGGAAGAATGGGACATGTTAAATCGGAAGTATATCTGGCAAGCCCGGCTGTAGCAGCTGCTTCAGCAATCACCGGCAGGATTTCAGGACCGGATGAAGTATAAGCAAAGGCAGGCAGAACCAGCAGGAGGAAAAGAAATGAAAGCAAACGGAATTGTACATAAATACGGAGACAACATCGACACAGATGTAATAATCCCGGCAAGATACCTGAATACTGCAGACATGAACGAACTGGCAAAGCATTGCATGGAGGACATCGACACTGAGTTTGCAGGAAGGGTAAACAAAGGCGACATCATGGTGGGGGGCGAAAATTTCGGATGCGGTTCATCCAGAGAGCACGCACCGGCATCAATCAAGGCCAGCGGCATTGACTGCGTCATCGCCAAGACCTTCGCCAGAATTTTTTACAGAAACTCCATCAACATCGGACTGCCTATTCTGGAATGCCCTGAGGCAAGCGACAGAATAGAGAACGGAGACAAGGTTTCCGTGGACTTTGATACGGGAATAATAACAAACGAAACAAAGAATGAAACATATCAGGCACTGCCTTTCCCTGACTTTATCAAGGAGATAATGGCAGCAGGCGGACTCATGAACAGCCTGACCGGCAAGTAAGGAGAGTAGATAAAATGAATTTCAAAATCGGCGTAATAAGAGGGGACGGAATCGGTCCGGAAATCGTTGGAGAAGCTGTTAAGGTGCTGGATGCGGCAGCAGAGCGCTTCGGACATAAATTCAGCTATGATGAAATTCTGCTGGGTGGAGCATCAATTGATGTTCACGGTGTTCCCGTTACTGATGAGGCACTGGCAGCAGCGAAGGCATGCGATGCCGTTCTCATGGGTTCAATCGGAGGAGATGCCAGCACGTCCCCGTGGTACAAGCTTGAGCCTTCCAGAAGGCCTGAAGCGGGTCTCCTTAAGATGAGAAAGGAGCTGAACCTTTTCGCGAACCTCAGACCGGCTTATCTGTACAATGAACTGAAGGACGCCTGCCCTGTCAAGGAGGAGGTCATCGGACCGGAGGGCTTTGACATGGTAATTGTCAGAGAGCTCACCGGCGGACTCTATTTCGGAGAACGCCGTACTGAGGAGATTGATGGCGTAATGACTGCAGTTGACACCCTCACATACAACGAAAAAGAAATCAGAAGAATTGCCATCAAGGCCTTCGACATAGCCATAAAGCGGAGGAAGAAGGTTACAAGCGTTGACAAGGCTAACGTTCTGGATTCATCACGCCTGTGGAGAAAGGTTGTTGAGGAAGTTGCAAAGGCATACCCGGAGGTAACTCTGGAGCACATGCTGGTGGACAACTGTGCCATGCAGCTGGTAAACAACCCGTCACAGTTCGATGTGATCCTCACCGAGAACATGTTCGGTGACATCCTTTCAGATGAAGCCAGCATGATAACCGGTTCGATAGGAATGCTGTCCTCAGCCAGCCTGAACGACACCAGGTTCGGACTCTACGAGCCAAGTCACGGTTCCGCACCGGACATTGCAGGCAAGGGCATTGCCAACCCACTGGCCACAATCCTGTCAGCAGCCATGATGCTTCGCTACTCCCTGGATCTTGACGAAGCAGCCGATGTCATCGAAGGTGCAGTTAAGAAAGCCCTGGAGGATGGATACAGAACCGTGGATATCGCAGGCAAAGGCGAGAAAACCTCCGGTACAGCCGAAATCGGCGACATAATCGCAGGATTTGTTAGAGGATAATTATTAAGGGGCTGCCCGGCAGCTCCTTGTTTTTTATAGAAAGGGAGCAGAGCCTTGTGAATGTCAGGAGCCGCCATGCTGAATAAATATGCTCGCAGCCAGCGAATATGCACATACATTGCATATTCATAACTTGCGAAACACACGAGTACAGATTACAGCTCGGAAATAGCAGCGCCGGAGAGGTAAATGTTGAAGTAATTAAAGAAAATCCAAATTTGCTTCAAACTTCCCCTCAGAAGGCCCCATTTTATCGCCTAAAATTTTCCATTTGTTGTAAATATCCATAGCAAAAAATAATTGCTTCAACACTTCTGCGATTTTGTTGAAGCAATTTTTCAGAAAGGGCAAATGCTTCAAACCTGACCCTGAAAAGAGTCCATTTCAGGCCTCGAAAACCATAGACGTTGAAGCAAAAAAGAAAAAACGGAAATAACTTCAACATGCAGCTTCTCAAGCTGCAAAAAGTACAAACTTAAATAATACATATCAAGCTATATGTGATATAATGTTTTCAACTATGATAAAGGATTCCGAACGTGAAAACCTAAAGACCCTGGGGTCTATGGTCAAGCGTCGATGGGCAATGCCGGAAACAGCATTGCCTCCCGTATTTGGAAAGGAATGAGGTCAAGAATAAAATAGATACTCTTTCCACAGCTTATGGAAAGAGTTTTATTTTTGTGCGCTCATTCGCTTTTTGTTATTGAACAAACAATTTGGAAGGAAAAGTATGAGAGTATATATTTGTGTAGATGATGCAGACGATCTGACTAAGAGCACCAGTACCGGCAAGATAGCCGATCTGATTGCACAGGAAATAGTGAACATGGGTGGCACCATGGATAAGGGAATAACCCGCCATCAGCTGCTGCTTCACGAGGATATAGATTACACATCCCACAACAGCTCTATGTGCATGGTAATCGATATCGAAGGCGTTGAAATTCCCCAGATGCAGGAAGCTGCAGTGAAGGTGATAAAGGCTGAGCAGCCGATCAGGCCGGGTCAGGTGGTGGCATCTGACATAGGCGGAACAGGAGCAAATCTTGTGGCTACCTGGTATGTGTAGCGCTTGCAGCAGAATAGCTTCAGAAGATGTTGTAAATGAGGCGGGATAAGAATGAGAGGAAGGTGATTCTGTAATGGAAGAAGAAATACTCAGATTTGATGTGCTCCTGACACCGGACAAGGAAATTGAAATCGGTGTCACAGTTAAGGAAATAGAGGTTGAGGGCTACCCGGAGTTCGGTGAAGAATATGGACAACTGGCTCATCTGTATGCGGGGCTCGTTGTTGAGCATGTAGGGATGAATACGGAAATGTTCATGAACAGCGTCAGTGAGCTGCAGGCTGTCTCCACGGAGCTCACACCAGAGGAGAGGTCATCCCTGGAAGAAGATAAGGAAGGAAATGGAGAAGCGGTGCTTCTGTATTCATTCCCTGTAATAATTATGGAAGAGGAGTTTCCGGAACCGGCGCCAGGTGAGACCGGCAAGCTGCTGCAGCCTGAAGTAATCGGCGGAAAGCAGCTGGGGGTAGGCTTCGAAAGAAGCCCCAAGGCGGAGGTGCTGTCGAAGGTCTACGGTGACAGATATCATGCCGAGGAGGCAAAATACGAAAACAGCATTACAGATGAAATTCTGAATCACGGGACGCTTTTTCTTAAGGCGGTTTCATCCATGGGACTTATTTAAAGGCACAAAATGCTTCAACAAAATAGAGATTGCTGAAGCATTTTTTTATTATTGCAGTTTTTTACAAAATTCCTACAGCGCTGCCATCTCCTCATTTACGGAAGCTTCGCAGGATTTCATTGCATCCAGAGTTCTCTGCTGAAGGTCAGCCAGCTCCCAGCCCAGCATCTCGGCGCCTTTGCCGATGACTTCACGGGAACAGCCCGCAGCGAAGTTGGCGCTTTTGTACTTCTTCTTGAGGGATTTCAGCTCCATGTCCATAACGGATTTTGATGGACGCATGAGGGCTGCGGCACCGATGATTCCCGTAAGCTCGTCACAGGCATAGAGAACCTTCTCCATTTCGTGTTCAGGCTGAATGTCCACACCTGTAAGGCCGTAGCCGTGGCTGCAGATGGAACGGATCATGTCATCACCTACACCGGCGCCCTTCAGAATTTCAGGTGCTTTGATGCAGTGCTCTTCGGGATACTCCTCGAAATCCACATCGTGAAGCAGACCCACAAGACCCCAGTATTCCTCATCCTCACCATAGCCAAGCTCTCTGGCAAACCATCTCATTACCCCCTCCACCGTCAGACCGTGCTGAATGTGAAAGGCTTCCCTGTTATGTTCTTTAAGAAGCTCCAGAGCCTCTGTTCTTGAAATCATTTCCGACATTAATGTCACCTCCATATATTGATTGCTTTTGCAATATTATACCACAGATGGTATAATAGCGGAGTATTCAGGAGGAAAGATTGATGAGAAAGCAAGCAAAAACTATAGTAATTTTTTTGATTTTTTCACTGGTTGTGACCTGCCTTTGCGCCTGCGGAAAGGGTGGCTCAGATGAGGAAACTGTTGAGATAACAACAGTGAAGGAGACTCAGGCAAAAAAGGATGAAGACATCTCTGTCTATGAGAAGCTGTACAATGAATACAGCGAGAAGCTTGAAGCTGCAGGAGATGAATATCTGAAGGAGCTTAAGGCGAAATCCGACGAGCTCAGCAAGGATGCCCTCTACGATGAAACGGTGGATATGCAGGATAAGCTTAAGGTAATCTACGAGGAGGGTACCGGCGCAATGACGGATGCCACTCTGGAGAGCACCGAGGATGATACGGATACATACGAGAAGTATCTCAAGAAGCTGGAGACTAAGTATTCAGACATCTCAAGAGAGCTGACTCAGCCCTACAAGGACAGATTCTAGCACAAAAGAACAAAAAAGAAAGCCTGGCGCACTGGCGGCAGGCTTTTGTTTTTTTCAGCGGTCGATTATTTTTCAAGCAGGCGTTTGTAGTAGGATTCCGTCTGGTACAGGGCTGCTGCCGGATTGTGGCCCAGGACGCGGTCTTTTGTAACGAGGGTTGTACACAGAGCCTCGGAATACTTGTAAAACAGACTGTCGTGGCCCACGCAAAGGCCTACAACAATATTAAGATCCGTGTTTCTTTCATTAAGAATTTTCGCCTGAAGAATCGGATTGCACATGTTTTTTCCCAGGGTGCTGTGGGTCATGTCAAGTCCCACTGCAATCTTGGGAACAGCGCCTACCTTGCAGGCTACACCGTAAACTTCGAAGCCCTTGTTTCGCAGAATTTTTCCTGCGACTGCGGCCTCTCTCATAAGCCCCACGCAGGTAGCAATCCCCAGCTTTCTGGCGCCGATTTTTCCGGCAAATTCCGCAATCTCCTCGATACGGGTCATCTTGCAGTAGTTTTCGCATTCCACCTCTGCCGCTGCTATGGTGACCCTGTTATTCTCCTCGTCATCAATATACAAATCTATCGCCTCGTCAAAGGAGGGATTCTCTAGGGTGCCCTCCATCAGCGCCGCTGTGGGACAGAAGTCGGGATAGAATCCGTCATCCTTCTCACAGCTCATAAGCCTGCAGTCAATGCAGCTGAGGCAGTTGTTTTCCTTTTCGCAGATAAATGACATAGGTTAAACCTCCCGGTACATTATACAATACATTCGGAGGAAGTATACACAAAAAAGACGACAGATGCCGATTCCCGGGTTAAGGGAAAGGACTCTGCCGCCTTTAGAAAGGTTATATGCCAGTTGTTACTGTTTGGTTTTTTCCTGAAGCTTCAGCTTAATATCGTGACTCTGTCCGTCTCGCACTATTGTGAAGGTAAGAGTGTCGCCTACCTTGTGGGCGGTGACTGCTGCTGAGACGTCATCGATTGAGGTAACCTCATCACCGTTAATGGCATAGACAATGTCGCCCGCCGAGAATCCGGCATCCTTGGCAGTATCAGTGTCTACGGAGTAAATGTAGACCGTGCCGGAATCCATGCCGAACCAGGAATCGAAGCCGCTGCTGCCCTCAGTATATGTCATTCCGGTCCAGGGCTGACCCTTCACGTAACCGTTATCCATGAGCTGCTGGGCAACATCTGCTGCCACATTCACAGGGATTGCGAAACCGAGACCCTCCACATCACTGCCGGAGGATTTGGCAACAACAAGCCCTATGAGCTGACCGTCGTCGTTAAACAGACCGCCTCCGGAATTTCCCGGGTTGATGGAGCTGTCCGTCTGGAGCAGATGCATCGTTTTACCGTCAAGAACAATGGCTCTGTCCGTGGCACTGATAATTCCCGCAGTTACAGTCCCTCCAAGCTCACCCAAAGGATTTCCTATGGCAACAGCCAGATCTCCAACCTTAAGATTATCGCTGTTTCCGTAGGTTACAGGCTTGAGATTTGACGCATCAATCTTCAGAACTGCTACATCGTTTGAGGAATCCGCTCCCACCAGGACAGCATCATAGGATTTCTCGTCAGTGGTTGTAACGGTAATCTTGCTGGCTCCGTCAATTACATGATTGTTAGTCATGATGTAGCCATCCTTCGTTATTATCACTCCGCTGCCGGCACCCTGAGTTACATAATTGGAGAGCCAGCTGTCACCGGAAACGCTCTCGGTTGTGATTTCAACCACACTGTCTCTTGTTACCTCGTTGATTTCCGCAACGGACATGTTCGCCCCTGTAGGATTCTGAAGACTGTAGCCGTCGCTGCTTACTGACTCGGCTTGACCCGTTGATGCCGGGGTTTCGCCAAGCTTCTGCATAAGCAGTGAGCCCCCCATGCCGCAAAGGCAGGAAAGCACCATGCAGACTGCTATAAGCAGCGCAAGCCTTTTCCTTGTAAGAACTACAGGACTGTTTTTTTCGCGACGTCTGCCAGCTCTGCCAGTGAATTCAGCGCCCGCCGCCTGCTGGCAAGAGCTGATGTTATCTGAGAAACACTCCTCTTCTCCAGGACCGCGTCTGGCAGGTCTTGGCCGGCCGCTGCACCAGGCTGCGGAGCACTCTCCGCTGTTATCCCGTCTCTCCTGAGTTTCCGAAGCCGAAGGAGATCTTTCATCTGCCGGCGTGAGGTTATCCGCAGTGTTTTCTCTTTCGGAATCATGCTCGCTGCTGTCTCTAAGTATGAAGTTTGGTTCATAGTTGTCCTTTTCTCTGTCCATTTTCTTAAACCTTAGATAATTCCGTAATATAACTTATCCCCTCTTGGGCATAATATACATCTTCATTATGAAGATTTTGTGTCGAAAAGGAATATGTTTGGTATTTTATAATAGTCGATGCTATGGTAAAATATCAACGTTATGAGCAGAGCAATAATAGCAATAGACAAAAGCAGATCATTCAGAGTATATCTGACAATAACTACCGATATGGTGCAGACCGCAGCCCGTATTCACGATACCACACCGCTGGCTTCTGCCGGTCTGGGCAGGGTGCTTACGGCAGCAGGTCTCATGGGCATTATGATGAAGAACCCGGAGGACAAGCTCACAGTGAACTTCAAGGGAGACGGCCCTGCGGGGCAGATTCTTGCCACAGCCTACGGAACAGGCAGGGTTAAGGGTTACATATCCAACCCTGACGTTGACCTGCCTTTGACAGAGGAGGGAAAGCTGGATGTGGGAGGCTCTCTGGGCATAGGAGAGGTTTCTGTTATCAGAGATATCGGACTTAAGGAACCGTACATGGGAACAATAGCCCTTGTAACCGGAGAAATAGCAGACGATCTGACTGCATATTTTTATATTTCCGAGCAGCAGAATACCTCTGTTGCTTTGGGAGTGAAGGTTGAGACGGATTACTCAATCGGAGCTGCAGGCGGAATGATAATTCAGATGCTGCCTGATGCACAGGAGGGTGCAATAGATGCACTGGAGGAGATGATTTCCCGGATGCCGCCCCTTACAACTCTTATTGACAGGGTGAAGGAGAATGGTGCAGGTCTTTCTGAAGGCGGGCTTGTCAGGGCTTTGCTTGATGAAATATTCTCGGGGCTCCCGGCAGAAGGGAGAGACGATTATGCGCCGGAGGTGCTTGACGAGAGGGAGTTAATCTGGGAGTGCGACTGCAGCAGAGAGAGAATTGAACAGGCTCTCATGACGATCGGAAGGAAGGATCTTCAGGAAATAATAGAAGAAGACGGCAAGGCTGAACTGCAGTGTCAGTTCTGCCTGAAAAAATACAATTTCAGCAAAGGGGAACTGGAGGAAATACTGAAAAGCATATGAAAGAGGTAATGGTAAGAATCAGGAGCACGCAGGTGAGCCGAGAGGCCGGAAGCGACGAAATGGAGTTTGTGACTGAGGCGAAGCTGTACAAACGCAACGGAGCTCTCTACCTGCTGTACGAGGAGAGCGAGTTCAGCGGTATGCCCGGATGCAGGACAAGGCTGCGGCTGAGGGACGGTGAAGTTCAGATGAAGCGCTTTGGAGAGGGTGCAGGCATAGGAAATGAACTGAGGTTCAAAAAGGGCTCCAGATATACCGGCCTGTATGAAACCCCCTTCGGACCAATCGAGATGGAGGTTCTCACCAACGATGTTGCAAGCACCATGTCTGAGGAGGGCACCGGGCAGGTGGATATCGATTACGAGGTAAGTCTCAAGGGCCTTCTTGAGGGAAGAAACAGAATGAACATAACACTCATGTGAGGAGGCGCAGATGAACAGAAAATTCACAAAGATAGTAGCATTAGTATTAGCGGCCATTATGGTTATCACTACCTTTTCAATGGCCGTTGTTTATATACTGTAGTTTTTTTGACTTGCTAGTGATGGAGGAAAGATGAAAACAGGTTTCAGTGCAGAGAAGTACATTGAAGAACAGTCGAAATATATTCTGGAGAGAATAAACAGCGGCGGGGGAAAGAGGCTGTACCTGGAATTCGGAGGCAAGCTGGTTCAGGACAAGCATGCCATGAGAGTTCTCCCGGGTTTTGACGAAAATGCCAAGATAAAGCTCCTTGAGAAGATGAAGGATCAGGCAGAAATCATAATATGCGTATATTCGGGAGACATTACAACCAACAAGACACGAGCCGATTTCGGAATTACATATGATCTTGAGGTTCTCAGGCTCATCGATATGTTCAGAAAGTATAATCTTGAAATCAACAGCGTGGTGGTGACCAGATACGAGAAGAACTCTCCGGCAGTGGACAAGTTTATCAACAAGCTGGAGCAGAGGGGAATCAGAACCTACAAGCACTTCTACACAAAGGGCTACCCTACAGATGTTGAAACCATCGTAAGCGAGGAAGGGTACGGTGCCAACCCGTACATCCATGTAACAAAACCCCTGGTGGTTGTTACGGCGCCGGGAGGCGGCAGCGGCAAGCTGGCAACATGTCTTTCACAGCTGTATCACGAGAATCTGAGGGGAAACAAGGTGAGATACGCCAAGTTTGAAACTTTCCCGATCTGGAATCTGCCCCTTAAGCATCCCGTTAATGTTGCCTATGAGGCGGCAACTGCAGATTTGAAGGATGTGAACATGATTGACTCCTTCCATCTGGAGGCATACGGAGTCAAGGCAGTAAACTACAACAGAGATCTGGAGGTATTCCCTGTAGTCAAGAGAATCATCGAGAAGATAACAGGAGCTGAGGCGGAGTACAAGTCACCTACGGATATGGGAGTTAACAGAGTGGGATTTGCCATTACCGATGATGAGGTGTGCAGGGAGGCGGCCCTTCAGGAGATAATAAGAAGATATATTATCGCAGAATGCGACTTCAAAAAAGGCAGAATCGGTGCAGATGTGCTGGAGAGAGCCAAGCTGCTGATGGACGAGATGAATCTTAAGGTCACGGACAGACCTGTGGTGCTTCCCGCGAGACAGTATGCAGAGAAGAAGAGGCAGGAAAACGACAGATATGCCAATGTAGTTGTGGCGGCTCTGGAGCTTCCGGACGGAAGAATTATTACAGGCAGAAGCTCCCGCAGAATGGTTGCAGCGGCAGCTGTTATTCTCAATGCAGTAAAAGAGCTTACGGGAATGTCGGATGAAATCCATCTCATATCACCAAGCATTCTGGAAAGCATTCAGAACCTGAAGGCCGATGTGCTCCAGGCAGAGAAGACTTCTCTGAACTGCGAGGAGGTTCTCACGGCGCTGACCATGTCCGCGGCAACAAATCCTGCTGCCGAGGTTGCTCTTGGCAAGCTGAAATGTCTCAGGGGCTGCTGCGCTCACTGCACAGCGATTCTGTCCGATAAGGACGAGAAGACCCTCAAGGCAATGGGAATTGATGTTACAAGCGATCCGGAATATATAACAAACAATTTATACTACAGCTGATTCACAGATAAAGGACAAATGTACGGGAAATATTTTGTATTGTTTGCAATCCTCTTTACCGGCTGGTTTCTGAGGAAAATAAACTTCATAGACGATAAGATGAATCACAGCATGAACAAGCTTATCGTCTATTTCGCGTACCCTTGTCTGATTGTTCATAACATAGGAAATGTAGACATGACAGGCAGGCTGGTGCTGGACTTTCTCATCGGATTCGGAATAAGTCTGGCCTGCTTTTTCATATATGGGGCAATAGCCTACGGTTATGCAAAGGCAAGAAAGTTCCCGACAGACTGCTCTAATGTGGCGGAGTTCGCAATGTCCACTCCGAACAACGGATTCATGGGCTTCCCCGTGTCTCTCATTTTCTTCGGAGAGAAGGGACTGTTTCTCATGCTGGCACACAACGCCGCAATGAACTTCTTCATTTTCACATACGGCACCAACCTTCTGAACAGAAACAATCCGGAGAAGCGCAAGCCTACAATACGTAATGTGATAAGGGCAACATTCAAGTTCCTGCTGAATCCGAATATTCTGGCGCTGTTTATAGGCTTCGGATTGAGCCTGCTGGGGGGCATTCTTCCTGAGGCTGTTGACGAATATCTGCTATATATAGGAAATGTGTCAACGCCGATGGCCATGATTTTCATCGGATCATCCCTGGCAACAGCGGATCTTCGGAAGGTGTTTACAACGAAGCTTGTTATTGAAGCTTCAATCGTGAAACTGCTGGTGCTTCCGCTGGTTACAATCGGGCTTGTATATTTCCTGCCGGTGGCCTCTCTTATCAAGAGCATTGTGGTGCTGGGAATAGCATTCCCTACTGCGGCCACAGTATCAATGCTGGCAGAACAGGAAAACCAGTCGGCTCTTACTGCAAGCCAGATTCTGGTGCTTTCCACCATTGCCTCAATAGTAACGGTGCCTGCATCGGTAAACCTGATAAATCTGCTGTTTTAGATAAGGGCAGGGGCCCGGCCGAAGCCGAAGTATTACGGGAGAAACGAGGTGCATTGCTGCGCCGGAGGATGTTATATGAAGATAAAAGTAATAACAGAAGAAACAGGAATAGAGAAAAGTGAGATACTGGCTTTGCGGGGCGAGGCCGGAAGGGCTCTGGACAGGCTCTGGTCGGGACGTGAACCCATGACGGGCTGGGTTCAGGCGCCAATGACATCCCGGGGTGAGCTGCTGGAGAGGGTGCTGGCGATTTCGGACATTATCCGGAACGAAGCGGAGCTGCTGGTGGTTCTCGGAATAGGAGGCTCATATCTTGGCGCAAAGGCAGCCATTGAGGCGCTGCCGAAATTCGAGCGGGGAATCCCTGTAAGATTTCTGGGCTTTAACCTCTGCAGCGATTACTATCTGGAGACTCTGGAGGAAATTAAGAACAAGAAAACAATGGTGTGCGTTGTATCCAAGTCAGGTAACACCGTGGAGGTGCGCACAGCCCTTGAGATAATAAAGCCCGTACTTGAAGAAAAGTACGGCAGCGCTGAAGCGGCTGCACAGCGCATATTGGCAATTACCGACGGCAAGGAGGGCTCCCTTAGGGAAGAGGCTGAGAAGAGGGGGTACACCACTCTGGAGATTCCCCGGGACATCGGCGGAAGGTATTCGGTGCTCACTGCGGCGGGACTGCTTCCAATGGCAGTGAGCGGCATTGATATCAGAACAATGCTTGAGGGCGCGGTGGACTGCGCCAATTCCCCTGAATGGGACGGGGATGCTGTGGATTATGCCATTTCCAGGTTTATTCTTCAGGAAAAGGGCAAGGAAATTGAGCTTATTGAGCTCTGTCACTCCAGACTTAATTATCTTGGAGAATGGATGAAGCAGCTTTACGGCGAGAGTGAGGGCAAGAACGGAGGCGGCCTGATGCCTTCAACGCTTGTATTCTCTACGGATCTGCATTCCATGGGTCAGTACCTGCAGCAGGGAAGACAGATATTCATGGAAACGATGGTTGTTGTGGATAGGCCGGTAAGGGAAATTCCGATTCCGGCGGGGCCGCAGGCAGGCAAAAACGTCAGCGATCTTTCCGATGCCATGGTATCGGGAGTTGTGAAGGCTCACAGAAATATCGGAATTCCTGTGGTAGAGATACATCTGCCGGTGCTGGACGTCTACGAGTACGGTCAGCTTCTTTACTTCCTGGAAACCACCTGTGCCATAACTGCCATGCTCAGCGGAGTAAATCCCTTCGACCAGCCCGGGGTGGAAAGCTACAAGGCGGAAATGCATAAGCTGCTGGATAAAAATGAATAGCAGCGGAGAATGACAAAAAAACAACAAGGATTTAGAGGCAAATTGCCCTGAAAATGAGGTTTGATGTTGTTAAAAAATAAACATTCTTCCCAAAGTCTTTACATTTCAACGGTTTTGGGTTATAATGAATTGAATTTTGAAAAGTTAATTGTTTAACAATCTCAACAAAGATTGAAATAAGGAGGATATTTAACATGGCAATTAAGACAATTGGTGTACTCGGTTCAGGTACAATGGGTGCCGGAATCATGCAGGTTTGTGCTCTGGCAGGCTACAATGTAGTTCAGAGATCAAGAAGACAGACATCTGTAGACGGCGGCAGAGCAACAGTAGAAAAGAAGCTTGCCAAGCTGGTTGCTAAGGAGAAGCTGACTCAGGAGGATATGGATGCTGCAATGGCAAGAATCTCCGGCTCAACTGATCTTGAAATCATGAAGGATGCAGACTTCATCATCGAAGCAGCTACAGAAGACATGGAAGCCAAGAAGGCTCTCTTCAAGGATCTGGACGAGCTCTGCAAGCCTGAATGCATCATTGCTACAAATACATCAGCACTTTCAATTACAGAGATAGCTGCAGCAACAGGCAGACCTGACAAGATTATCGGAATGCACTTCTTCAATCCTGTTCCTGCAATGAAGCTGGTAGAAGTTGTTAAGGGACTGGCTACTTCAGAAGAAACAAGAGAAGTCGTTCTGGGTCTTTGCGCTGATTTCAAGAAGACTCCTGTTGATGTAGAGGAAGCTCCTGGTTTCGTAGTAAACAGAATTCTGATTCCTATGATTAACGAAGCAATCGGCATCCTGGCTGACGGCGTTGCTGATGCAGAAGGCATCGACACAGCAATGAAGCTTGGTGCTAACCACCCAATGGGACCTCTCGCTCTGGGCGATCTCATCGGACTGGATGTTTGCCTGGCAATCATGGAAACTCTCTACAGAGAATACGGCGACACAAAGTACAGACCTCATCCACTTCTCAGAAAGATGGTAAGAGCAAACAAGCTGGGAATGAAGACAGGCGTAGGCTTCTTCGACTACAGCAAATAATAACTGCAGATTTACAGCAGTGCGGGGCTTCATATGAAGCCCCGTTTTTTATGTTGATGGATAGCCCGCCGAGCCGGGCCAGCCTGGGCCTGGACCATTATACGGACATAATTCCCAGGACCCCCTACGCTGCAGGACCCCCGACGCTGCAGGTTGGCCTTTGCATCAGAACGCGCTGCCGCTTTTTCGTTGCAATCGGAGGACCCTGAGAGTATAATTGTAGCGGGGTATTGCGAATCTAAATAATTAAGAGATCATTTCTACTGACTATCATGGCATTACTGCCGAATTTCCAGACAGACATCGAAAGGATAATATTAATATGTGGAAAACCATGAATGAGGCTACGCTGTCTTCAAAGAAGGTGGGGGAACTCAGAGAGATCGCTAAGACCTTCGGGCTGAAAGGCTTTGAGAAAATGAAAAAGGCTGAGCTTATTGCTGCGTTGAAGGCAGATGGAGAAGCAGCTCCGGCAGAAGAGGAAGCTGTTACCGGTGAACCGGTTCAGGAGAATCCGGTTCAGGAGAATCCGGCGCAGGAAGAACCGGCCCGGGAGGAAATCCGGAGGGAATCCGAAAACAAGAAGGGCACCAGAGTAGCCAAGGGTGACAAGGTGCCGGAACAGGTGGTGCCGGACAAGGATGACCGATACGAAGCGGAGGGCATTCTGGATCTGGCGGAGGATGGGTTCGGTTTCTTGAGATTCAACAACTTCCTTACCAGCGACAAGGATATATATGTTGCTCCTGCTCAGATAAGAAGGTTCAACCTCAAGACGGGGGACAAGGTAAAGGGAATCTGCAGACCGCCCAAGGGAGATGCCAGATTCGGAGCACTGCTCTATGTGATAAGCGTAAATGATGAGGAACCGGGTGCGGCAATCAGAAGGCCGGATTTCAGCACCCTGACGCCGATTTTCCCGAATGAGAAGCTGGTGATGGAAGACGGCAGACAGGAACTGTCCCTCAGGGTGATAGACCTGATTGCTCCAATAGGCAAAGGCCAGAGAGGTCTGATTGTGGCACCGCCTAAGGCAGGCAAAACCGTGCTGCTTAAGAAAATAGCCAACAGCATCGAGAAACATTATCCGGAGGTGGAAATGATTGTTCTGCTGGTGGATGAAAGGCCCGAGGAAGTAACGGACTTCAAGAGAAGCCTGCTGAATGAAAAGAGTGAAGTAATCTATTCCACCTTTGATGAGCTGCCGGCGCACCACGTGAAGGTAGCTGAAATGGTTTACGGAAGGGCCCAGCGCCTTGCGGAACAGGGCAAGGATGTGGTGGTTCTGCTGGACAGCATAACCAGACTTGCCAGAGCATATAACCTGGTGGTTCCGCCTTCGGGAAAGACTCTGAGCGGAGGCTTTGATCCCGGAGCACTTCATAAGCCAAAGAAATTCTTCGGCGCTGCCAGGAAACTTGAGGAGGGAGGCAGCATTACGATTCTGGCAACTGCGCTGGTTGAAACAGGCAGCAGAATGGATGACCTCATATACGAAGAATTCAAGGGAACGGGCAACATGGAACTGTTCCTGGACAGAAAGCTTTCGGAGAAGAGAATATTCCCTGCAATCGATCTGGCCAAGTCAGGAACAAGAAGAGAGGAACTGCTTATGAACCAGCACGAAATGCAGGCTGTATGGGCAATGAGAAGAGCCCTTGGCAACAGAGAAAATTCCGAGGTGACAGAAGCGATTCTTGACAACCTTCAGATGACAAAGGACAACGCGACCTTCATAGACGTAATACAGAAAACCAGGCTGAAGTAGCAGCCTCAGTGCTCAGATAAGGAATCAGACAATGGATTTAAAGAAAATATTCATCAAGGATGCATGCCCTACGAAGATGGGCGGCCAGGCTGTAATGGAAGGCATCATGATGAAAGGGGCTCGGAAGACGGCACTGGCTGTCAGAGTTCCCGGAGGAAACATAGAAATAGAAACAAAGCCGACAAAGATCTACGGGAGGTGGATGAAAATTCCCCTTTTGCGAGGTGTAGTTGCCTTTGCGGATTCCCTCGTATACGGGTGCAAAACCCTTATGGACTCTGCAAACATACTTGAAGAATTCGATGATGAGGAGTACGAAGCATCAAGGCTCGAAAAGTGGATTGAGAAAAAGTTCGGAAGCCAGGCGCTGTGGCACTTCCTGGTTTACAGCTCTGTGGCGATAGCTCTGGCATTTTCAATAGGAGTATTCATTCTGCTGCCGACATGGGTGGCGTCCCTGGCAAAGCTTGTAACCGAGAGCATTATTTTGATTAACCTGGTGGAGGGACTTCTGCGAATAGCCCTTTTCATCCTTTATGTATGGGGAATATCCTACATGCCCGATATCAGGAGAGTATTCATGTATCATGGGGCGGAGCACAAAACCATACATGCCTTCGAGAATCTGCCCCGCAAGGGCAGCAATCCCGGCAGGGATGGAGAAGAGGAACCGGATCTTTCCCTGCTGACGGTGGAAGTCTGCAGGGAATATCCTACTCTGCATCCCCGCTGCGGGACCAGCTTTCTCATGTTCGTGTTCATTATTGCCTTTGTGTGCCACGTGCTGCTGGGCTGGCCGGTTCTGTGGCTGAGAATAGTAACGCGGCTGCTCCTTCTGCCTGTTGTGGCAGGACTTTCCTATGAGCTGTTGAAATGGGCCGGAAGGAGTGACAACTGGCTGGTTAAAATACTGAGCATGCCCGGACTGTGGCTGCAGAAGATAACCACCTCAGAGCCGGATGACGACATGCTTGAGGTTGCAATTGAAGCGGTGAAGGCTGTATGTGACAGCACTCCGCCGAGGAAGTATACGGTGAGAAAGACAGGAGGCTGGCCGGAGGATCGTTTCGAGTATCCTCATGTATGGGATTTGCCCGGCAGCAGACAGGAAAGAAAGAGCAGTAATGAAGACTAGAATAATGGTGAAAGAAGGAGAGTACAAACTGTCCAAGGCGGGGGTGATGGATGCCCGGATAGATGCCGAGGAGCTGTACTGCTTCATGAACAAATGCGATAAAGTAATGCTCTTCCTGAAGAAGGAGGAGGAAGTAGATAAGGAGACGGAGGAAAGGTATTTCAAGCTCATCGAAAAGAGAGCGTCCAGGATTCCACTGCAGCACATTACCGGCGTTCAGGATTTCATGGGATTTCAGTTCAAGGTGGGTCCTGAGGTTCTCATACCCAGACAGGATACGGAAACCCTGGTGGAGGAGGCGGCCTCTATAATCCGTGAAATGGGGAAAGCTGTTGAGAAGAAATCTCTTCTGTCAAGATTGAGAAGGGGAGATGACGTCAAGGTTCTGGATCTCTGCTGCGGCAGCGGTGCCATAGGAATATCCCTCAGCAAAATATGCAGTGACATATCAGTTACAGCAACTGACATAAGCCTGCCGGCGCTTCAGCTGGCGGCAGAAAATGCGGCGGCACTGCGGACGGATGTGGAATTTCTGCAGGGCGACCTGTTTGACGCAATAGCCGAGGGCAAAAGAATACTGCCCGGGGGCAGAACTGGCCGTGGACGGGGTACGAAGACAAGGGACTTCGACATGATAGTCACAAACCCTCCGTACATCAGAACAAACTCGATAGCAGTGCTTCAGGAAGAGGTAAAGGCTCATGAACCGATGCTGGCGCTGGATGGCGGCAGAGACGGTCTTGACTATTACAGGAGGATAGTTGACCGGGCCTGGCACTGGCTAAAAAAAGACGGCTGGCTTCTGATGGAGATAGGATACGATCAGGGAGAAGATCTGAGAAAAATCATAAAAGATAACGGAAACTACACGCCGGCACAGGTGATAAAAGACCTGCCCGGAAAGGACAGGGTCGTTAAGTGCCGCAGGAGGTAGCAGGAAGGTCTAAGAGGGTCTCGGGATTTAAGGGATGTTAAGCTTGGCAGGCTGACGGTGGGACTGCTGCTCATGATAAAGGCCGTAAGTTCCGGAGAACACGTGGGAAATCAGAGCAGTAATGGCGAAGTAGAGAATTGCTTCTCCGCTGAAGCAGATGGCCTCGCAGCCCAGAACACCGATAGCAAGCGGCGCGTTTGTAACAGATGCCAGAGCACCCACGAAGCCTATGGCTGCCGCCAGAGTAGGGTCAAGACCAATCAGGCAGCCAATAGCGAAGCAGGCGGTTGATCCCACAAATATCGTAGGGGATATTTCGCCGCCTCTGATTCCGCAGCCAAGAGTGAGGCAGGTGAGAATCAGCTTCCACAGGAAGGCTGTCATGGCACTTTCACCGGTAAAGGCTGAATCCACATAGACAAAGCCAATGCCGTTATAATCGTAAACTCCTATCATGAGAGTAAGAACAACCACAAGTCCGGTGCCCGCAAGCACCCGGGCTATTTTATTTGTTATCAGATTGAAGCCCTTGACGGAAACCAGACGGCTGTAGCAAAACAGCCTTCCCACCAGAGTTCCTGCAAAGGCAACGAGAACAACTTTAAGCAGAACTTCCCAGTTAAAGCCTGAAGACACCAGGCTGGCCATGGCGGCGGAGTCCGATACCATGCCGGGGCTGGTGAGCCCTCCTGTCAGATTAAAATGAAAATCCACATAGGGAACCTTCGCCAGACAGGCAATTCCCCAGGTGATGAAGCTTGACAGGGCGGCAGGAAGTATTGTAAACAGCTGCGAGCGGCTTAGAACAAGAACCTCGAAGCCGAAGACGGCACCTGCAATGGGCATGTTCAGGGTTGCAGTAAAGCCGGCGGCCATTCCGCAGGCAAGGGGAACGTGACGCAGCCGGGGGTCCGTGAAAATGCTCCCGAAGGTGTGGCGGGCAATAAAACTGCCCAGAGTGCCTCCAAGCTGCAGTGCGGAGCCCACTCTGCCCACGGAACCTCCGAAGAGATATGCCAGGCAGGTGCTGATAAAAATCAGAGGAGCAAGCCACAGGGAAACTCTGTCATCCGGGCCTTCCCGGTTCAGCACAGGGTCACCGTGAAGATATCTGAACAGGGCGTCGGTGCACAGGTCCTCGCCCCTTCTGAAATAATCATAAAGGAAAACAACAAAAACTCCGGCAAAGGGCAGCCCGAACAAAAGATTCGTGTGACTGTGGAAGGTGCTGTCCGCCAGAGAGGTGGCCCATGCAAAGGCAACGCACACGGCGCCGCAGACAAGGCCGCAGAGGACGCCGCAGAGAAGCATCTTTGCAGCAATAACGGTATTTGTGTTCCTGATGTTGTTATCGGTTTTCATAGCGAGGACAGTATAACACATTTATGGTACAATAGAATCATGAAAAGAGGAATAATTATTCTGCTGCTGACGGCAGCAATCTGGGGATTTAGCCTCGTACCGATTCTCTATTCGGGAATAGTGTCTGCGGCAGGCGGTTTCACCCTTCAGATGGTGGGTCAGAAATACGCCAGTCCGGGGGTGGCATCAATAGTTTTGAGTTCGGAAACGGTGTTTTCCCTGTTTGCAGGGTGGCTGTTTTTTAATGAAATACTCACGCCGGCGGAATATGCCGGATGTTTTGTAATGATTATAGCAATTGCACTGGCGGTGGTGCCGGAGAAGGAAAATGGAAAGAGCAGCAGAGAGAGTACGCAGAACAATCAGAGAACATAAGCTGATACAGAGAGGGGATCACATAGTAATGGGCCTTTCGGGAGGTCCGGATTCGGTGTGCCTGTATCATGTGCTTCTGGGCCTGTCCCGGGAGCTTGAGCTGACCCTTCATCCCGTTCACATCAATCACATGTTCAGACCCGGAGATGCAGAGAGGGATCAGAAATATGTGGAGGAGCTTTGCGAGAAATGCGGTACTCCGGCCGTCAGCGTCACTGTGGACTGCGGCCGGATGGCCCGGGAGCTGAGCATGACAAGCGAAGAGGCCGGGCGCAAAGCCAGGTACGATGCGTTTTTTGAAGTCGCCGGGAGAATCCGGGAACATCAGGGAAATCAAGTGCGAATTGCCGTGGCACACAATGCTGAGGATCAGGCGGAAACAGTGCTGTTCAGAATTCTCAGAGGAACCGGCACTGACGGGCTGGCGGGAATGGCTTATGAAAGAGAGGAACGAAGGGGAAGCAGAACCTTTCCCGTAATAAGGCCCCTGCTTGACACCTCCAGAAAGGACATAGAAGGCTACTGCAAGGCCATGGAGCTGGAGCCGGTAACCGATCACACCAACAATGAGCCGCTGTATGCCAGAAACAGGCTGCGGCTGGAGCTGATACCCTATCTCGAAAGGGAATACAACAGCAACATCAAGGATTGCCTCACAAGACTCGGCGGCATCGCGGCTGAGGACAAGGATTACTTCTGGAATGAAACCCTTCGGGTGATGGAGACCCTGAGAGTGAATGAAGGCAGCCTTGAGGAGATACAGTCTTCAGGGAGGGTTGTGCTGGACAGGGAGGGGCTTGCCGCCTGCCATCCGGCCATCAGGCATCGCATAATTATGAAGGCTTTCGGAGAAACAGGCCTCACCAGGGACATTACCGCTGAGCGGCTGGGAGCTGCTGACGAAATAATACTAAAGAAGCAGGGGCCAAAGGTAGTGGAATTTCCCCACGGGTTCAGGATAACCGTGAAGAAGGGAAAGGTTCTGTTTGAAGGCGGAACTCTGTAAGAGAAAACATTGAAGAAATATGGTTTTTGTGATAAAATCACATACATATTTTGTTTTCATACAACAAAAAACAGGGAGGAATAGAGTTTGAAAAAAAGCAAGTTCGGCAAAAACATTACAATTTATCTCATTATTTTTGTGATTGCCCTTGGCTGCTTCTGGATTTTGAGCGGAGAAGATGACGCCGGAATGAAGCAGATTAAGACATCCACAATGGTGAGCCATCTGAAACAGAATGAGGTTGAAAGCATTAACGTAACGGAGACAAAGCTGACTGCACAGCTGACCTCAGGGGAAACCGTATATTCATTCGTAAACAGCGTTGTTGATATGACTTTCATATATGAGGAATACATTATTCCTCAGGTTGACGCAGGAAATCTGAAGCTGGACAGCGATCCGCCAAAGGAAGAGTCAATCTGGCTCTCGCTGCTGCCGACTCTCGTAATGATAGGCATCATGGTTGCGTTCTTCGTATTTATCATGAGACAGAACGGCGGAGGCGGCAAGGCGATGGCCTTCGGAAAATCAAAGGCAAAGCTGCAGAAGGGAGATGGCAAGCAGGTTACCTTCAAGGATGTTGCCGGTCTGAAGGAGGAGAAGGAAGAGCTGGAAGAAATAGTGGACTTCCTGAAGCATCCGGCCAAATACAACAGCCTTGGTGCGCGAATTCCTAAGGGAATACTGCTGGTGGGCCCTCCGGGAACAGGTAAAACCTACATTACCAAGGCAACAGCCGGGGAGGCGGGAGTTCCGTTCTTCACCATAAGCGGTTCGGAATTCGTGGAAATGTTTGTTGGTGTAGGTGCATCAAGAGTAAGAGACCTGTTTGATCAGGCCAAGAAAAACGCACCTTGTATTATCTTTATTGACGAAATTGACGCAGTGGGCCGCAAGAGAGGTGCCGGTCTGGGAGGCGGCCATGACGAGAGAGAGCAGACTCTGAACCAGCTGCTGGTTGAAATGGATGGATTCGCTGAGAACTCCGGCATCATTATAATGGCTGCAACAAACAGACCTGACGTGCTTGACCCTGCACTGCTGAGACCGGGGCGTTTTGACAGACAGATTGTCATTGGCGTTCCGGACATTGTGGGAAGAGAAGAAATATTCAAGGTTCATTCCAGAAACAAGCCGCTGGATGACGATGTTGATCCTAAGGTTCTGGCAAGAAGAACACCGGGCTTCACCCCGGCGGACATCGAAAACATGCTTAATGAGGCGGCACTTCTGGCTGCCCGCCGCAACGGCATGATTATCAGGATGGAGGAAATCGAAGAGGCGATAACCAAGGTTATTGCCGGTCCTGAGAAGAAGAGCAGAGTAATATCCGAGGACGAGAGAAAGCTTACGGCATTCCATGAAGCGGGACATGCTGTAGTTGCCCATGTTCTTCCTAAATCCGATCCGGTTCATCAGATTACAATAATTCCTAGAGGACGTGCAGGCGGATTCACCATGATTCTGCCGAAGGAAGACAAGTATTACGGCACCAAGGAGGAAATGCGAGAGCAGATTATCCATCTGCTGGGAGGCCGTGTGGCAGAGAAGCTCACACTGGACGATATTTCAACGGGAGCATCAAACGACATACAGAGAGCAACGGACATTGCCAGGGAAATGGTTACAAAATACGGCTTCAGTGAGAAGCTGGGTCCTGTGAACTACAGCAACTCAGATGAAGTGTTCCTGGGCAACCAGATAACATCCACAAAGGCTTACTCGGAAGAAACCGCAAACGAAATCGACGAGGAAGTAAAGAGAATAGTTGAGGAGGCTTACGATGCCGCAATGACTATTCTCGAGGAGCACAGAGAGCAGCTTACTGCAGTTGCAGAAGGTCTCCTGGAAATAGAAACCCTGGATGGCGACCAGTTTGTGGCACTCTTTGAGGGCAGCATAACACCTGAAGCTCTGGCTGAAGAACAGAAAGTAATGATGGAAGAGCGGAAGGCTAAGGACAAGAAGGAAGCAAAGGCAGCCATCAGGCAGAGAAAGCTTAAGCAAAAGCAGGAGATGGAGGAAGCCGAAAAGAAGAAGCAGGAAGCCCTGGATGAACTCACTGAAATGATTGAGGAACAGGGAAAGAATGCCAGGTTCAAGCCAAAAATCATGACATATAATGATATGACAAACACGGCGGAACCGGTGGAAACGGAAGAAGAGGAAGAAGTGAAAGCAGAGGACAGGGAGGATGAAAGTAACAGTTAAGGATTGTCTGGAGCTTGAGGGTTTTGCAAATGCTCGAGTTCTGGCAGGAGGAAAGAATCTTGAAGGCGAAGTCAGACAGATTTCTGTTCTCGATGCTTGCCTGCCTGAGGATTATGACCTGATTGATACAGCTGAGACGGAGATTCTACTGACCGGCTTCATGGGTATCAGAGATGATGCGGACAAACAGTGCAGCCTGATAAGAGAGATAGCTGAGAAGGGCTGCGCGGCACTGGCGGTGTTTTACGGGGAGGATTACGGTGCTCTTGACGGCAGCGTTATTGATACTGCTGAAATGGTGGGGGTACCGCTGATTTTCATGCCGCCTGAAGCCAGATATTCAGGAACGATTTCAGAGGTAATGGACAGGGTGCTGTACGGAGAAAACTTCAGCAATTCACTAATTAACAATACGGTGTTCCACCTTCTGAACTTTGAGAAGCATTCAAGCTTTCAGGACGCAGTAAGAGAAGCTGCCATAAACAACGACTTCCAGATTTTTCTTCTCAGCGAGGACTTCAACCCGGTGTTTGGTGTTGAGACAATGCACAGGGTGCCATTGTCCGATGCTTTGAGAATAGGAAGAGAGAAGACCTTTGATAACGAGAAGGGAAAGGTTTACACGCTGATTGATGTTGAGGGTGCCTTGACCTACTGGGGGCTTGTGAACATTGGAAACGAGAAGTACTATATGCTCATTGTGGACAATGAGGATTCATATACCGCAGGGGAGATAACTAAGCTTGCGGAGATTGTGGAGCTGGCCATGGGCATGTGGAAATACACTCCGGAAAGGGATGCCAGGTCAGAGTTCATCAAAGCTCTAATCAGAGGAAACAAATCCCTGGCCTATACCCTTCAGGACGAAATAAGAATCGAGGGAACTGACATCGTAAGCGTGTTTTTCACCAAGGGCATAGACAGAGAGAGGGAGACACAGATTTTCGCGGATTTCGAAAAGAAGACCGATCTGGAGATAATGGACATCAGAGAGGAAGACGAAACCTACGGAATGATTTTGAAAACCGGGGACAAGGCGAGGTCAGAGGACTGGCAGACGGATTGCGCCACCCTCTTCGGCAAGCTGAAGGAGGACAAAACCGCCAGAATATTTCATGTTACAGGCCTTAACGGGCTGGAGGGAGCAGGTGATGCCTACAAGCTCATCGGTGAAAGCTGGACTTTCGTTCAGAACGTGTTCCCGTACAAGAGGGTGTTTACCAAGTATGAGCTTACCCTTGTGAACAACTGCATCAACATACAGATTCAGGGGGGCTTTGTCAAGAAGAACTACATGGAGCTTCTGGAACCCTTCAAGGCTCTCGGGGAACACAAGGGCAAACAGCTTCTGAAGACCCTGGAAACCTTCGTGCTGGATGCGGGCATGAACAGCGGCAAGACTGCGGAGTTCATGGATATTCACGCGAATACCGTTCAGTACAGGCTCAAGAAAATCAATGAGATGCTGGGAGTGGAAATCACCGGTAACAGGATTATACCGGGACTTACAATGGCACTTGCTCTTAAGAGACTTGACAGGGCAGTAAGCTGATTTCTTTAAAGTAACGGGTGCTTTAACGGGATAGAGCAACAAATATTTGTATACTTTTTGCTTTTTAGCAAATACCCTTAACAAGATGGGCTGTTTTTCTGTATAATTAGCTGTGGCGGAATATGAACACAGTATTATTAGATAAAAAAGGAGAGATATAATGTATTTCAATTACCTAGACAAAGCGGATCCTGAAGTTGCTGCTTCAATAAAGAGGGAGATTAACCGTCAGGAAACAAAGATTGAAATGATAGCTTCCGAAAACTTCGTTAACTACGAAATCATGGAAGCTGCAGGAAGCGCACTGACAAACAAGTACGCTGAAGGCTATCCGGGCAAGAGATATTACGGCGGATGCGAATTCGTTGATGAGGTTGAGCAGCTGGCAATCGACAGAGCCTGCAAGCTCTTCGGTGCAGACCACGCCAACGTTCAGGCGCACTCCGGAGCAAATGCGAATACGGCCGTATACCAGGCGCTGTTGAATTACGGCGACACAGTTCTGGGCATGGACCTGTCAAACGGCGGACACCTTTCACACGGATCCCCGGTTAATATTTCAGGCAAGTCATATAACTTCGTTGCTTACGGTCTGGGTGAGGACGAAAGAATCGACTACGACAACGTAAGAGAAATGGCCAAGAAGCACAAGCCTAAGCTCATCGTAGCAGGTGCATCAGCTTATCCGCGTGCCATCGACTTCAAGACATTCAAGGAAATTGCAGACGAAGTAGGCGCACTGTTCATGGTTGACATGGCTCACATAGCAGGTCTGGTTGCAGCAGGACTCCACGAGAACCCTGTTCCTTATGCAGATGTTGTAACAACAACAACACACAAGACTCTCAGAGGACCAAGAGGAGGAATGATTCTCTGCAAGGAAGAGCTGAAGAAGGCTATCAACTCAGCAATCTTCCCGGGACTTCAGGGAGGTCCTCTCATGCACATAATCGCTGCAAAGGCAGTATGTCTCCACGAGGCAATGCAGCCTGAATTCAAGGCATACCAGCAGCAGGTGATTGATAATGCTCAGGCTCTGGCAGCCGGCATGAACGCCCATGACTTCGAGCTGGTTTCAGGAGGCACAGATAATCACCTTATCCTGGTTAAGCTGCTGAACAAGGACATCTCAGGTAAGAAGGCAGAGAGACTGCTGGACGAGGCAAACATCACAACAAACAAGAATGCCATCCCGAACGACCCTCGTAAGCCTATGGTTACATCAGGTCTGAGAATGGGAACCCCGGCAATGACATCAAGAGGCTTCAAGGAAGAGGATGTGAAGCTGGTAACAGATGCAATCGCACTGGTAATCGACAATCCTGAAGACGAAGCCAAGATGGGAGAAGCGAGAGAAATTGTCAAGTCACTGACTGACAAGTATCCTCTCCACAAGAACTTCCCGTACTAATCAGAGCAATCGGCGGCAAGCTGCCGACATACCGCAAAGTCAAACATCAACAGGCTGTCACCTATTAATGGGACAGCCTGTTTTTAATGATTCAGATATTCGTCAAGCTTTCGTGCTGCTCTTTGCAGATTGGCAAGGGCAGCCTTTTTTATTTCCTCAGGCGGCAGAGAAAAATCAAGAGAGCCTGCTTCAAAGCATTTTATAATGCCGAGCTCCTTAAGTTCCTGGGGCTCAGCCTTGGCTGTTCCGGCAATCAGGATTACGGGAACACCTGCATCACGGGCCCTGGCGCAGATACCGGAAACGGCTTTGCCTCCCAGACTCTGGGAGTCGAATCTGCCTTCGCCTGTAATGACGAGATCTGCGTCCCACAAAAGATCATCGAAGCTGATTGTGTCCAGCAGCAGGTCGATACCTCTCTCAAGCCGGCCTCCAAGAAGGGCACGGATACCGAAGCCCATGCCTCCTGCGGCGCCGCTTCCCGGGAGGTTTGCCAGCTTCATGGCAGATCCCGGGCCGGGAATCATGCTGCCCACAGAGTTCAGGGTCGAGCCGGTAACCGTTCCTATTACTGAATCATCGCCTATTATCGATACTAAATTGGCAAGACCTGTTTCAAGAATGTCCACCTCTTCAGGGGAGGCTCCCTTCTGGGGTGCGAATACATGGGCAGCGCCCTCAGGTCCCAGAAGAGGGTTGGTGACATCACACATCCCCACAATATCGATTCCGGATCTGAATACAGATGAATCCCCTGCCAGAAGCCGGATTGTTTGTGAATTGTCAATAAACGATATTTCCCGCAAAGTCCCGCCTGCCGGGGTGAACCGTGCTCCGGAGCTGCCGGTGAAACTTGTACCCAGAGCCGCAGCCATTCCGCAGCCTCCGTCATTGGTGCAGCTTCCCCCAAGACCGACGATAATCTTCCGGGCTCCCCGACCGATGGCATCTTTCATAAGCATTCCCACGCCGTAGGTGGTGGCCTTCATGACGAAGCTGCCATCCCCGGCGGGAGCATCATTTACGAAGCCTGCCACCTTGGCTGTTTCTATGACAGCTGTGGTGCCTGCAATCAGATAGGGAGCTGAAATCTCTTCACCGGCACCGTTAACGGCAGGAGCCGATACAAACCGGGCCGCAAGGTGAGGAATTGCTGCCTTTGCATGATAAAAGGCATCCAGAGTTCCCTCTCCTCCGTCTGCTGCAGGAATGGTTATTACTTTGTGTCCGGCAAGACTCTGCCGGATAGCGTCGCACACTTCAAGGGACGAGAGAGTGCCCTTGAAGGAGTCAGGAATTACTATGATTTTCATAGGTAAATTATACCCCTAAATATAATGTATACAAGGATAATATGGTTGAATTATCAAACCGTTTGGGATATAGTAATCGTGGTATGATGTCAATGATCACCTGGCTTACGGAGGACAGGCATCAAACCGGCTCGGAAGAGTATAAATATCCAGAATACTGATTAGGAGGACGTAACTAATGACAAAACTTGAACAGCTCCTCGAGAAAAAAGAACATCTCAGATTAGGTGGAGGAGAAAAGAGAATCGAGTCACAGCATGCGAAGGGTAAACTTACCGCACGTGAAAGACTTGACATCCTGTTCGATGAAGGCTCATTCGTAGAAATCGACACATTTGTTAAGAGCAGATGCCCGTTCTACGGAATGCCTGAGAAGGATATGCCTAGTGATGGCGTTGTAACAGGATACGGCCAGATTGATGGCAGACTGGTATTCGCATTCGCACAGGACTTCACAGTTGGTGGAGGAGCGCTGGGTGAATACCACGCAGAAAAAATCGTAAAAGTACAGGGAATGGCTCTTAAGATGGGAGCTCCAATCGTTGGTCTGCAGGACTCAGGTGGAGCCAGAATCGAAGAAGGTGTCGCAGCACTGTCAGGCTTCGGCAAGATCTTCCACAACAACACCATCTCATCAGGAGTAATTCCTCAGATTTCCGTAATCATGGGACCGTGTGCAGGAGGAGCAGTATACTCACCGGCAATTACTGACTTCATATTCATGGTTGACCAGACATCCCAGATGTTTATTACGGGACCGAATGTAATCAAGACGGTAACTGGCGAAATAATCACAGCAGAAGCTCTGGGCGGAGCAAGATCTCACAATACAATTTCCGGCGTTGCACACTTTATGGGCGCAAACGATGAGGAGACACTGATGTCTGTAAGAGAGCTGCTCTCTTATCTGCCTTCAAACAACAAGGAGCTGTCACCTGTATACGCATGCAATGATGACGTTAACAGGCTTATCCCTGAGTTTAACACTATTATTCCGGATAATCCTAACAAGGCATATGACATGTATGAAATCATCAGAGGAATTGCAGACGATGGCAAGTTCTACGATGTTAATGCTATGTACGCTAAGAATATCATCACCTGCTTCATCAGACTGGCAGGCTCAACAGTCGGCGTAATTGCCAACCAGCCGTCAGCCGGCGCGGGATGTCTCGACATTAACGCATCCGACAAGGCAGCAAGATTCGTAAGAAGATGTGATGCATTTAACATTCCTGTTCTCACACTGGAGGACGTTCCTGGATTCCTGCCGGGATCAACTCAGGAACACGGAGGAATTATCAGACACGGAGCCAAGCTGCTTTATGCTTACTGCGAGGCAACTGTTCCTAAGGTTACAATGATTCTGAGAAAGGCATACGGCGGTGCGTATATCGCAATGTGCAACAAGGAGCTGGGAGCAGACGTGGTAATGGCATGGCCGTCGGCACAGATTGCTGTAATGGGAGCTGAAGGTGCTGTAAACATCATGTCGTCCGTTAAGGCAGAGCTCAAGACTGCAGAGGATCCTGAGGCGCTGAGAAAGCAGAGAATCGACGAGTACGAAGAACTGTTTAACAACCCTTACTATGCAGCAAGTCTGGGCTATGTTGATGATGTAATCGAACCTGCTACAGCAAGACAGAGAATCATCAGTGCATTTGATATGCTTAAGACAAAGAAGGAAACCTTGCCGCCTAAGAAACACGGCAACATTCCGCTCTAGGAGGTGACAGCATGAGTTTAATGGAACAATTCTCAAATCCTGAGCTTATTCAGAATCTGACCTTCGGGCAGAAGATGCTGGCATCATCAATTACTATGCTTATGGGACTGGGAATCACTTTTACAGTACTGATTCTCATTTGGATATTCATAGCTATCATGGGTAAGGCTCTGGGTTCATCGAAGCCAAAGGAAAAGGCAGTGCCTGCGCCTGCAGCAGCAGCGCCGGCAGCCACTGCACCTGCGGCATCTGCACAGGAAGAAGCCTCAGATGATACGCTGGTGGCAGTAATCGCAGCGGCGGTTGCGGCATATACAGGAGCCAACGCAAACAACCTGGTAGTGAAAAAGATACAGAGAATTTCCGGTGATAACACGCCTTGGGGGGCATCAGGACTGGAAGACAGACTCGCAACCAGAAAGTTTTAGAGAAAGGAAACGATAGAAATGAAAAAGTACAACATCACTGTAAACGGAACAACATATGCAGTTGAAGTAGAAGATTTAGGCGGAGCACCTGCGCCTGCGGCAGCGGCAGCACCGGCAGCAGCACCTGCGCCTGCACCGGCAGCAGCGCCTGCACCTGCAGCAGCACCTGCACCTGCACCTGCACCTGCAGCGGCACCTGCAGCAGCACCGGCAGGCGGCGCTGGAAGCATTACAGCTCCAATGCCTGGAACAGTTCTGGATGTCAAGGTAACTGAAGGTCAGTCAGTAAACGCAGGCGATACAGTTCTGATTCTCGAAGCAATGAAGATGGAAAACGAAATCGCTGCACCTGCAGCAGGAACAGTTGACAAAATCGTCGCAGCAAAGGGCGCATCAGTTAACTCAGGAGATGTTCTCATCACACTTAAATAACAGCAGTATTTTGGATTTACGGATATATAGGCAGAGGCGGTTAAACAACCGCCTCTGCTGTTTAACGATACAGCAGGCAGGGCGACCGGCATAGCCCGTATAGAGCAGAGCCGGCGGCGAAGCGAAAGGAGACAATATGTTACTTGCTTTTGATGTAGGAAACACAAACATTGTGCTGGGAGTCTTTGAGGATGGTGAGATGATCACCAACTGGAGACTTGAAACGGATAACCGGAAGAGTGCCGACGAGTACGGAATGGTAATCCATCAGCTGTTTCAGTATGAGAATCTTAACGTAAATGAGGTGGAGGATGTCATTATATCAACGGTAGTTCCGTCTATACTTTACACCCTTCAGCATCTATCTCAGAAGTATTTTGACACGAGAGCGATAGTAATAGGTCCCGGAATCAAAACGGGGCTGGTAGTTAAATACGACAATCCCAAGCAGGTGGGCGCAGACCGGATAGTCAACGCGGTTGCAGCCCATGCCAAGTACGGCGGCCCGCTTATTGTAATAGACCTCGGCACAGCAACAACCTTCTGTGCCATTACAGCAAAGGCAGAATATATTGGCGGAACAATAGCTCCGGGTCTGAAGATTTCATCGGATGCCCTTTTTGAGAAAACCGCCAAGCTTCCTAAGGTCGAACTGGAGGAGCCGGGAAGTGTAATCTGCAGAAACACGATAAATTCCATGCAGTCCGGTCTGGTATACGGTCATATGGGTCTTGTGGAATTCATTGTAAAAAAGATGAAAAAGGAGCTTGCAGAATACTGCAAGGGGGAATTTCTAGAGGAAGACATTAAGGTAATTGCCACCGGGGGTCTGGCGACTCTGGTTAACAGCGGTGTGGACTGCATAGATTATGTGGACAAGCTCCTGACCCTGGAGGGGCTGGAGCTGATTTACAGGAAAAACAAAAAATGCAGAAGACACGCCACACAGGAGCAGATTGAAAAGGATGACATGCTCTATGAGGGAAAGCTTTAACAGACATGCTCCTGCAGGCAGCAGTACCTTCATAAAAACATCGAACAGAAAATGAATAAAACTTTGAAAATAGGAAGTATTGAACTTAAGAATCCCTTCCTGCTGGCGCCGCTTGCAGGATATACGGATAAGACAATGAGAGCCCTTTGTGAACAGCAGGGGGCTTCTTTAACGTTTACGGAAATGGTGTCGGCCAAAGGGCTGAAATACGGGGATCGGAAGACCCGGAAGCTTCTGGAGCTGGCACCTGGTGAGACTGCAGGTTATCAGATATTCGGGAGCGAACCGGAAATTCTCGCCTTTGCGGCAGAGGAACTTGCGGCTTGTGATAACGTGGTTCTTGACCTTAACTGCGGATGTCCCGTTCCCAAAATAGTGAAAAATGGCGAGGGATCTGCCCTGTTGAAGAATCCGGAGCTGCTGCATGACTGTGTCGCCGCCATGGTGGCCGGTGCCCGGCGGGGAGCAGGAAGAGATTTACCTGGGAGCCCGCAGCCTAAGCCTGTAACGGCTAAAATAAGGATGGGCTTTGAACTTGGTGAAAATGTGGCAGTGGAGGCGGCTAAAGCCATTGAGGCTGCCGGCGGGGCGGCAGTGACGGTCCACGGCAGAACCAGACAGCAGTTTTATGAGGGTTCGGCCGACTGGCAGGTGATAGCCCAGGTAAAAAATGCCGTGAATATTCCCGTAATAGGTAACGGCGATATACGATGCGGAGCAGATGCTGTGCGCATGATGGAGGAAACCGGCTGCGACGGAGTGATGATAGCCCGGGGCGCCCTGGGAAACCCATGGATATTTGCCGAGGCGACAGCACTGTGGGAGGCAGGCTCTGCCGGCTCATTGTTAAGCCCAACGGCTTGCCCATCGCCAAACGCCAATGAACGAATAGATATGCTTATCAGGCATATCCGTGAGGTTTGCCTTGATAAAGGCGAAAACATAGGCGTGAAGGAGATGAGAAAGTTCGTGGGCTATTATACGAAGGGCATGAAGGGCGCCACAGCACTGCGGCGGCAGGTTAACAGCATTAATGATGCAGAGACGATGATATCGCTGCTGGAAGAGATGAAGGGATAGCAGATTGGACTTGACCTTCCAGGTACGGATTTTTCAGCAAAAAATCGCAGTTTCGAGACCTTTTGCTGAAAAAAACGATCCCGGTAACCTGGTGGAAGGGAAATCAGAGCAAAAAGGCTGCCGCACCGTTAGCAGGTGCGGCAGCCTTTAGTTATATTAGTATCAATCGTATTGCTTAAAATGACACTTTTGATGTGTTCTTCCAGATACCCATCTTCTCAGCTTCCTGAACCAGCTCGTCTCTGAAATCAGGATGAGCTATGTTGATAAGAAGCTCAGCTCTTTCCCAGGTGTTCTTTCCCTTCAGGTTGGCGATGCCGTATTCAGTAACTACGAAGTTGGTTGCAGTTCTAGGGGTGGTTACGATGCTGCCCTCTGAAAGCATTGGACGAATCAGTGACACCTTGGTTCCATCCTTGAGGGTTCTTGTGGACGGAGTGCAGAGGAAGCTCTTGCCGCCCTTTGATGCGTAGGCTCCCAGAACGAAATCCAGCTGTCCGCCGGTTCCTGATACCTGTTGAGGACCTGCAGATTCTGAGCAGACCTGTCCGTAGAGGTCCACCTGTATGCAGCTGTTGACAGAAACAAAGTTGTCAATCTGGGAAATGGTCCCGATATTATTTACATAATCCACAGGGGCACTGCAGCAGATTGGATTGTCATCTATGAAATCATAGAGCCTTTTGGTGCCTCCCGCGAAGGTGTAAACGGCTTTGCCCTTATCAACAGGTTTGTTTCCTGTGAGCTTACCTGCTTCAAACAGGTCAACGTAAGCATCTACGAACATCTCGGTGTGAGCGTTGATGTTTCTCACATCGGAGTCCGCCAGCATGGATCCGATGCAGCTCGGCAGTGCACCTATTCCCAGCTGGAGAGTACTGTGGGAGTCAATTTGAGAAACTACATATTCTGCGATATATTTATCTATCTTTGAAGGCTGCTTTGTTACCAGCTCATCCATAGGAGGATTTGATCCCTCAACAACATAATCCACGCCGTAAAGATTCAGCTGAGTCTGGTGTCCGTGAGCGATAGGCATGTTTTCATTAACTTCTACAATTATCTTCTTGGCACTCTTGATAACGCCCCAGATATCGGCCACCTGAGGGCCGATATTGAAGTTACCGTGTTCGTCCATCGGGGCAACCTGGAAGAAAGCAATGTCAACCCCGCTGTCGTTGTGTTGCCAGTAAACAGGCAGCTCGTTGAACATCATAGGAATATACCAGCAACGGCCGTTTTTGCTCATTTCTCTGTCAAAGGCACTGAAGTGTGCAGAAGCGAAACGCACCTTGCGATTGTCATCAGTTGCCAGATATGTTTCAAAAGGAGTGCTCCTTACACCAACAGTGCTGACAATTTCAACATTCCATAATTCGTCGGCTCTCTTTGCTAAAGCTTTGTCAATGTCCTTAACTGTTCCGAGGCCGAGACCGAAATGAATTCGGTTGTTGTTGTGTACCATTTCGGCAGCCTGTTCAGCAGTGATAAGCTTTTCCTTGTATTTCTTTTCTAATAACGATGTCTTGTACATAACACATCCTCCTTATTTTGTAACGTAATTATTGTAACATCAGAACATTAAAAGTAAAGAGAAAGTTGTTATTATTTTAACAAAAACAATAATTATTTTTCATAAAATACAGGTTGACAGATAATATTATACAATATATAGTATTATACGAACGAGGGGTTAACCCGGAAAGGAGGCGCATTATGGCGTTTAAAATTGAATCAAGTCTGCTCGACGCGTGCGCCCTGGCTATTTTGAAACGAGGGGACACATACGGGTATGAGATTACGCAGGAGATGAAGAAATCCATAGTGGTTTCAGAGTCAACACTGTATCCGGTTCTCAGAAGGCTTCAGAAGGAACAGCTCTGCAGAACCTACGATCAGCCGTATCAGGGCAGAAACAGAAGGTATTACTCAATAACGGAGAAGGGAATCGCCCAGCTGTCGGATTACCGCAGACAGTGGCGGGAATACAGAACGGCAATTGAGACATTGCTGGAGGATCCGAAATCAAATGACAAGGGAAGGGATGATGGAAATGAATAGGCAGGAATTTATCCTTGCATTAAGAAGAGAATTAAAGAAGCTGCCCCCTGAGGAAATCGTTGCAGCAACTGAATTCTTTGAGGAGTTCATTGATGAAATGCTGGCAGGAGGAGAGAAAACCGAAGAGGAAATCATCAGGGAGCTCGGCTCGCCAAAGAGGGCCGCAGCCGAGATTAAAGCGGACTATGCAGCCAGAATTCTCGATGGCGAAGAGATTGCTGAAGGCAGTAAAATGGAAGGCTCGAAGTCCAAGATTTCTGCAGTTTGGTGGGTCGTTCTGGGAATATGTTCCGCACCGGTATCAATTCCTCTGGCGATATGCATAGCTGCCGTGGCCTTTTGCGTTGTTATCAGCCTTGTGGGTGTAATTATCGCTGTATACTCGACAATTATCGGATGCGGAGTGGCGGCTCTGGCGGCGATTGTATTTGGCTGTGTGGCATTCGGAGGAAGCTTTGCCACCGGAATATTGTTCCTGGGAGGAGGTCTGGCACTGGCAGCGCTGACAGCTGCAGCGGGAGTCGGAGCATTTGTCGGAACCAGAGAGCTTATTAAGCTCGTTGTGAGACTGATAAGAGACGCCCACAGCAGGAAAAGAAAAAAGAAGATTGAGGAAATGTCCGGAACCATGGGAGAAGGATGGTCATTCAGGGAAACACCTGAGGATCCCAGAGACGGATTCATCAACGGGGGTATGATTACGGGAGGTGAGAAACATGAATAAGCTCGTGAAATTCTTCATCATATGCGGTATAACACTGTTTGTTGGAATGGGCCTGTGTTTCGGGGGCATCATGACCAACGGTATTTCGGGAATAGATAAAGTTGCTGAGAAGTATGACTGGCTTGAGGGAACACCGGGAGAGCTTTCGACGAGCTGTGCCGAGGATCTTGATTTTGATTCCATTAGGGCTGCAGGTGAAATGGACATTTGCCTGATAGGTGCGGATTATAGCGAAGTGCCTGCAAGCTGGGTCCTTCCGAGGCAGGTTTCGGAGACCATAAAAGAGTATGCGACTGGGGAAGGCGTGGTATTCATGTGCTATGGAAATAACATCAACCCACCTCAGTACAAGGTTAAAAACGGGGTATTAGAAATAAACAGCAATATACATGAGGAAGGCGTCGTTACCATGAACCTTTCATACGACGACGGAACTCCTAAGGTGGTGGTTTTTTGCGGCAGCAGAGATTTAGATGAGATAGACGTGACCTCAACCAGCGGCGATGTTGCGATGCTGGGAGTCAGCTGCGGTCAGATGAATCTGAAGACTACCGACGGTGATATCTTTGCCGAAGCCATCAAAAGCCGGGGTCTGGATGCGGAAACTGTCTGTGGGGAATGCAGGATTCACGGAGATCTTGAGGGACTCACGAAGCTTAAGAATACTGATGGCGATACATATGTGGAAACCGGCCTGGATGAAATCAGCTATTACAGAAATGTTCAGTTGACGGACGGCACTCTGACGGTAAATGACATAGAGTCAGACGATGACGCCTTCCTGTCCTATGTCCGTGAGGGCGGACCGAACAAACTTGAAATTGACAGTATAGATGGAGACGTTAACATCTGGTTCGGAGATGCAACGTTTTAAGCAAAAGCAACAAGAGCTGTTACACAGAGAAGTGTAACAGCTCGTTTAAATTACAGCGATAAGGAATGACCGCAATCTAGCCCCAGAGCTCCTCATCTGTAGGAACGTGATTGTCAGGCATGAAACGGGCAATTCTGGAAACATTCATCAGATGGTGATAGTTCAGGTTTTCGGATATGGAGTTGTGTCCCCATGAACCGCAGCCCAGAGTATTTGTAGGGTTCAGGCCGTTGAAATACGAACCTCCGGCCGAGTTGGCGCTGCACTGGTTGATGACAAATCTGGATACGCAAAGGCTTTCACCTACTTTGGCAATATGCTCTTCGCTGTCAGAGTGGAAGGAAACGCTGTGGCCTTTGCCGTCCTTCTCCAGGTTCTCTGCCGCAATTCTGATTCCGTCATCAAGATCCCTGTAAGGATATGCGCTTATAACAGGAGCCATCTTTTCTCCTCCCAGCAGGTCGGTGAGGCCTGTGCCCTCTGCCACAGCCACAATAGCCTTGGTGTCCTCAGGAATACGGATGCCTGCAAGCTCCGCAACCTTGTCGCAGGACTGCCCCACGGAGTGTCTGTTTGGTTTGCCGTCCTCGAAGAGAGCCCCTCTAACCTTTTCAAGCTCCTCTGTATCTCTGACAATATAGCAGCCGTTTGCTTCAAACTCCCTGAGAATGTCCTCGAAATCCTTTTCAGGACAGATTACAGACTGTTCTGCAGAGCAGATGATGCCATAGTCATAGGATCGACCCTTGATAATCTTCGGAACAGCTTCCCTATAGTCATAACCTTCATCTATTATGCACTGCACGTTTCCTGCACCAACGCCCAGAGCCGGACGGCCTGAGCTGTAGGCGGCATTAACCATGCCAGCGCCTCCCGTTGCAACTACAACATCGGCACTGGAAATCAGATTGCGCGTATTTTCTCTGGAGTGTTCATCAAGTATCTGAATAAGGTTTTCGGGATAGCCCTCAGCAGCCAGCGCCTCATTCATCATTTCAACAACCCTGGTTGAACATTTAACTGATTTGTGATGAGGGGTGATAACGATGGCGTTTCCGCATTTCAGGGCAAACATCGAATTGCTCATTGGCGTTACTATAGGGTTAGTGCACGGCGTGATGGCAGCGACAACACCCATTGGCTTTGCCAGGGTGGTGATTCCTGTAGTCTCGTCGGTCTCCAGAATTCCTCTGGACTTCTTTCCTCTGAGATTGTTCCATACGATGCCGGCTTTCTGTCTGTTTTTAGCGTACTTGTCCTCCACGTTGCCCATACCTGTTTCCTCAACGGCGATTTCAGCGAAATACCGGGCATTGTCGTAAACCACCTTGCCTATAATCTGAACAGCCCTGTCAACCTGCTCCTGGCTCATTTTCTCAAACTCCCGCTGAGCAAGCCGGGCTCTCTCAATATAACCGTTAATATATTCCTGACTATCCATTGCAGTACCTCCTTGGATGTAATATACGTTCTCTCAATTATACAATACTATTGGAACAAGCGGTGCATAAAAATTGTATATGGCGTATATGTCGTATATGTCCGGGAACAACGAGTTGACAAAATATGGAAAAAACGGTAAAATGTGCACACAGGCTCGGGGAAAGGCCGCAGACAAAAGGAGACAGATAAAATATGAGAATGGAAATTATTCTGCTGGAAACAGTACCGGGGCTGGTGCTGGGAATTCTTGCCGGAGAAGCAGCGGTTCGCATATTCAACCTCATTCCCTGGAAATGGCTTTGCGACTACGGAGAAAATCCTGTAGAGCGGGGAAATGCAGTTGCAAAGGCGAGAAAACTCACCTCTGACGAGGCGGAGAATATAACACGCTCGCTGGTGGATTCCGAATTCAGGCGAATAAAAGAGAACCCCTGGAGGTGGGTGTTCGGAGCAGGCTTCAGCTGCCTTTTGGTAAAACTGATGATGGAAGGGGGGCTTGAGACCCTGAACATTCAGTATGTCACCGGAGCGCTGGTGTTTTGCTGGGGTCTGCTTCTGATTGGCCTGGCAGATCTGAAGTACATGATAATACCCGACCAGCTGCTGCTGATACCTGCAGTGGCTGGGGCGGGGTTTCTGCCTGTGCAGCTTGCCACGGTAAGAAGCCTCAGGCAGGAAGGAGGATTTCCCCTTGAGCTGTCGGGACTCTCTGACGGAGCCGCGGCTGCCTTATGCGTGCTTTCTGGGGCCGCGACGGGCGTTCTGCTGATGCTGCTTGTTGGCGGACTGGGCAGGCTTATAGCCGGCCCGGGGAGAGACGTGAATTCTCCTTCAGTTCTGGGAGGCGGTGACGTGAAACTATACGGGGTGCTTGGCTTTTGCCTGGGGGTACCGGGGATAGTGTTTGTCTTCCTGCTGTCCAGTCTGACTGCAGGAATTGACGGGGCTATTGCACTGGCAGGGGGGAAGGCTGAGAG
>JBJESQ010000019.1:0-7108 GCA_051882875.1 Lentihominibacter sp.
TGAGAGTCTACATTGTCTCGATGTGAGTATATCTACACACATTTTGAGTGGCAGGTATTGAGGTGAAAAGAATTTTGGGAAACAAAAGTGGAATGGAGCTTGTCCAGGTGGCAATTCTCGTTGCCATCGCAGTGGCTATCGGTCTGATATTCAAAACCCAGATTACGGAGTTTGTTAACAAGACCTTTGATGGTCTCAGCAGTTTCAGTTAATGGCATTACCGGAGTGATTGATTGATATGATCAGAATGATTGGAAATCGTCGTGGAAGCCATATGGCGGAAGCCGCAGTTGTGCTTCCCATAGTGATTCTGGCGGTAATAACACTGGTGCTGATAATCATGTTCTTCTACCAGCAGTCAGTTCAGCAGAGCAGAATGCATATGGCACTTCGGGCGGAGGCCGGTTCCCTGACAGGCAGGATGACCTGCGAAACAGCAGACTTTGACGGTCAGATCGGCAAAACCCGGGAAGGGATTTACCCTGTTGTCAGGGGCTCCATGGAGCTTTCCATGGGAAGCAGCGGGCTGCTCAGTGCCCCGGGCAAAGCTGAGATTAACGATACCTGGCGTATTACAGACGGTCCGAAGCATGTGCGGAGGTGGAGATGAACAAACAGGGAAGCAGCGCAGTTTTTCTTTCGCTGATTCTGGCAGCTGTGATGGCCATTACCCTTTCACTTGTTATGGCTGCACGCTCCCAGGCAGAAACAAGCGTTGCAGACGGAACTTTGCATCTGGGCTGCGATTCCGTATTGTCCCGGTACAATTACTATGTCCAGAGGGATTACGGCCTGTTCCTCCTTGAAGGAACAGATGCTGAGCACTCCCGTTTGCTGCGGTCATACGCTCTGTGCACCCTCAACAGCTTTAGGGATATTGAAACGGAGGGAATCCGGGTTAATGCCGGAAGATACAGCGCAGTAAACACTGAACCGGTGAGACAACAGATTCTGGATTACATGAAGTCCGGAGGCGGCATCGGAAGCACCGCGGGAAATTCCGGAGCAGATGGTACAGGCAGCAGCGGTAATGATGCAGGCAGCAGCGGTAACAGTATGACTGCCAGAACCCTGAGGCATGGTCCCACCGTTACCGGCCTGCCCTCCCGCAGTCTGCCGGACAAAAGCCTTCTGGTTTCAGCCAAAAGACTTGGGGAAAACATGACGAACCCTTCGGTTGTTTTTTCCGGCGGAACAAGCCGGTATCTTCTGGACAGCTATGTGCTGGACATATTCAACAGCGAAACCCGGGCTAATGACGAAAACCATTTTTTCAGAAATGAGGTGGAGTACATACTTTGCGGCGAACTGTCAGATGAAAAGAATCTGAAAAAGACCGACAGGGCCCTTGTGCTTCTGCGCACCGGGCTGAATCTTTCGCACATATATTCCGACAAAACCAAGACGGCAGCTGTTGCCGCTGCTGCAGAGGTTCTTACTCCCGGTGTGCTTGGAACTGTAACTCAGGCCGGCATTGCTGCTCTTTGGGCGGGAGCCGAGGCCATAAACGATGTTAAGCTGCTTCACGGCGGATATCGGGTTCCGATTATCAAGAACTCCGCCTCCTGGGCAATTGATCTTGAATCACTTATTGAAGGTTACGATGCCGAAAGTGGCATGGTGACACCCTCTGTGAACGAGGGCAGGCTCTACAGAGACTACCTGCGCATACTGCTGTTTACAAAAGACAATGATGTTACAACGGCGCGGATTCTGGACTTGATACAGATTAACATGCGCAAAAACCATGATGGACAGTTTCTTGTTCAGGAGTGTGTGACAGGTGTCTCTGTAGATGCCAAGATAAACGGAAGAACTCTCAAGTATGACAAAACATATTAAAATGAACTTTAATTGCGAAAGAAGCCGTGGAGGGTTTTATACTGTGGAGGCGGCAATATTTCTTCCCCTTTTCATTCTGGCTGTTCTGACAATCGGATATTTCATTAAAATTGATATGCTCTGGGAGGAGACCATGCACCGGGAGCTTGACAGCTGCTCCTACTCTGCCTCAATCGCCTACAGCGGTTCTTCGGGAGGAGTCCGCTCCCATGTTCACAACCGGAGAGTCGAGGATGAGTGGAAGCCTGCTCTTCCCCTTGATTTCGGCGACACCTTCAGCTTCAAAACCACAGTGCGATACCGTGATTTTGTTGGGCTTAAGGAGGATAGGATTCCCCTCGGAACAGAGGGTCTTGAATCACCTGAGGGCAGTGAGCCTGTCTGGATTTTTCCCCAAAGCGGAACTAAATATCACACAGAGAGCTGCACCTATGTCAAGGCCTCTGTCCACAGTCGTTCCCTGACATCCTCTGTGAAGTCAAAATACTCTCCCTGCGGAATGTGTCATTCCGCCAGTCTCCCCTATGGAAGCATTGTCTTCTGTTTTTCTGGAGAGGACACGTCATATCACAGAGGAAGCTGCAGATGCATCAACAGACATGTGGTGAAAATAGACAAGAAAGAGGCGCTGAACAAAGGATACGGCCCCTGCAGCAAATGCGGCGGCTGAGCTGTCGGCACATGGGACAGTAAATAATAGGAGTAACAAAACAATAGGAGAATACAAGATGTGGGAAAATAGAGAATACAGACTTAATTTCACAGAAGAATCCATATTGGGTTTCGAGAGAATAATGCTCTCATCCGGTCAGTGCAGCAGTCTGCTGCCTATGGTTTTTATCAGCGAGGAGACTGAGCTTCTTGCCTACTACGACTGTGAGGGATTTGTCCCCCTGAGCAGCTACAGAATCGACAGAACCGAGGATGCCCTCTTCATACTTGAACAGGTGCTCCTTATTATGAATTCACTGGTGGAATACCTTATAAACTCCGAAAAGATTCTTCTGTCGACGGAGACGGTATTCTACAATCCGGATACGGGAGAAATAAAAATCGCCTATGTTCCTGACAGCAAACATCCGGAAATGAGGCGACATATTCTCAGTTTTATTGCTTATCTCAAGTCAGAGATAACAGACGGTAACAAAGGTATGCTGGATGCTGCAGCACGCATGGTATACGAAAACAAATACCGTCTCATGGATCTTGTCAACAGAATAGGCATGCTCAGACGCAGGCTCTATTGTTAAACCATAATCTCTTAGTGAGAGCGTAGCAGGCAGGAACGATATAAAGGTAAAACGCCCATGGCAGGGAATCAATTCCCGCGTTAAAGAATGTCAGGGGCACACTGCAGGCGATGCACCAGGGAATAAGACCTACAATCAGTATTACCGTATTTTCCATATCAATTGCAAGCTCCTGTCTGCTTCCTCCCGTATTAAGATAGGGTCTCGTCAGCAGATCATTGCACATCAGCGTAGCTATTGTCTGATTGCAGAATACAACACAGGAGATAATACTTATGAGAGCCGTAACTGCATATCTTCCACTTTTTCTGCAGCCTTTTTCAATAACATCCAGCAGGCTCTTGAGCATATCCGTTCTGTTGAAGATTCCGGAATATGCACATGAGATTGCCAAAATGGCGGATATCTCAAGCATGGAGACAAAACCGCCTCCGTCAAGAATTGCGGCAAGTCCCTCGCCCTGGGAATGATAGCCCAGAATCAGAATCTTAATTACGCTTAAGAACGGTACTTTTTCCACAAAAACGGCCACTGCCGCACTCGCTGCAACGCTGGTGCCGATTGAAAGTATTATGCCAACCTTTAGCAGAGGCAGAATCAGCATTATTACAGCCGGGACAAAGGACCATAGGGAAAGTGTGAATTCATTTTCAAAGGCCGCTAAAACACCGCTGTCAACGCTGCTGATGGGATTTGCAACCGAAAGGGCCGTATATGCTGCCAGCGTAATAATGAACGGCAGAACTGCCGTCTTCATCATCATCCTGACATTTTCGAGAATGCTTGTTTTAGTTATGCCCGCAACCATATTGGCACTGGATGAGACAGGAGATCCTCTGTCCCCGAAATATATTCCGGACATGAGCACTCCCGCAGTAATTACAGGATCCACTCCCCCGCTTCTGGCAAGGGCCATGAAAATTACGCCCACCGTTCCCGCAACGCCGAAGGATGTTCCCAGTGCATAGCTGAGAAGACATGACAGAAGAAATGCTATTAACAGAAAAAGAGGCGGGACAATCAGCTTCATTCCGTAATATACGAAGACCGTAATTGTTCCGGATACTCTCCAGGCTGCAGTAATCAGGCCAATAATCAGCATTACTTCAATCACAATAAGAGACTCCTTAATGGAGCCCCAGGAATATGATGCCAGTTCCCTGATTCCCTGCCCTATGCCAAGAGCCTCCTCGCTGTTTTTCAGCCTGGCAAGCCCAAGTCCGGCAAACATTGCAAGTCCTGCCAGCAGGGCCCATATCATGGAGTGCCCTGTAATGAGCATGGCAATCATGGTTCCTATGAAAATAACAAATGCTATAATAAGTCCCATTATTGAGCCTGTCCTGCATTGCCGAAATCAACAGTAACATTCTGACGCTCTGCTGCATCATCTACCTCATACATCATGTATTTTTCGAAGTGGAAGATTCCCGCAATGATGTTGCTTGGGAATGATTCAACAGCAGTATTCATCTGTCTTACGCAGCCGTTATAGTATCTGCGGCTGTCAGCAATATCGTTTTCCAGCTCGTTCAGATTCCTCTGAAGCTCCAGAAAGTTCTGATTTGCCTTCAGGTCAGGGTAGGCCTCAGCAGTTGCAATTAGAGTTCCCAGCATTCCTCCCAGAGCTCTGTTCGCCTCAACCTTTTCATTGGCTGACATGGAATCATAGCTTCTGCTTCTCAGCCCTGTAATCGCATCAAATGTTGACTTTTCGTGCTCAGCATACCCCTTCACCGTGTTTACGAGATTGGGAACCAGATCCCATCTTTTCTTGAGATAAACATCCATCGTCGCGAAGGCTTCCTCTATTCTGTTCTTCATCTTGATGAATTTGTTGTACGCACTTATCAGCCAGATGGCAAGAATAACAACAATTACAGCAATAATAATTCCAGCTATCATTCCGCTTCCTCCTTTTTCTCCAAAAGATATCTTTTGTGATATTTCAATCTCACATATTCCATAATCCTGTTGTAATAAACAGGATTGCTTAATCCTCCGATAACGCCAACAACGGGAAGTCCCTGAATAAACTTCATTACCAGCATATCCAGCGCAAAGGCATCGGCAGTGATGCCAATCTGAGCCTGCATATCATCCGGGTCCGGAATGGCGAAGCTTTTCATGTACTCCTCCACTGCCATGTCGGCTTTAATCCACTTTTCCCGCTTTTGTACTGAGGCTTCAAGCATTTTGAGAATGAATATTCTCTCCTCAGGCCTGTCGTAATCGTAGCCGTACCTCAATGCAGTCTCGTATACGGATTGAAGAACGAATCCGATAAAAAACACAATATCCGGAAGCCCTATTCCCAGAGCTCCCAGCCCCACACCCTCAGCAGTGGTTATGATTGACTTCAGCCTGCCGGTTTTTGACACATTTTCTCTGAACTGCATCAGCTTTCTTCGTGCCTTGTGGCTGCTTACTGACGCATCACGTTCCTCGAAATCTCTGATAAGGTCCTCTTTGCTGTAGGTTTTCTCGATTATTTCAACGCCTCTGTCAAAAATAATCTCGAATGCCTTGGCAAAAGCCGCCTGCAGATTAACGTATACCTTTTCGGGAATATATCCCTCAAGGGTACTCTTCCAGTTCTTCTCGGACGTCATTGCCTGCTGCTGAAGCTTACGTTCCCTGATTCTGATATAATTCAATTCTTTTTCGTATGCCTCGCGTAGCTTTTCATTATTCATATACAGATTATCCCGTCACCCTGATACCTTTCATTAACTATATTATTCAATTGCCCTGAAAGAGCAGCTTGCCCTTGATGTTTTCTTTTATCACCGGCCCGAAGGTTCTCGAATCCATAGAGTCTTCCCTGTTGTCTCCCATCACCCAGTAGCACCCGGATCCGACCTTGTACGGGTATTCGATTCTGGAGTTCTGGGGCCATGTGTTCCCCTCCGTGCCATTTATATAATCCTCTGTGAGCTTTTGCCCGTTACGGTAAACATGTCCATCCTTTATGTCAATCACATCCCCGGGCATTGCAATAAGGCGCTTGACATAGCTGTCCCCGTTTGGCATTTTGATGGCCAGAATATCGCCGATTTCATAGCTGTCTCCCAGTCTCCAGTAGGTTACAACCTGACTGTCCTTCAGGGTGGGCTCCATGGACCTGCCGTCAACCCTGGATATTCCCACAACAAGATAAAACGCAAGCAGAGCCAGTATTATTACAATGACAATCTCCACGGCCAGTTTAAGCCAATCGTGTTTCCTGTGATCGTATTTTCCCATTACTCGCTTGCTTGCGCCACTCATTCTAGTACCTTATTTCATTCTCAATATCAATACTGCTGTCTGCAGCCTTCTCTGATATTAAATCCTCCAGCTCCTGTTCACGTTTCTTAAGTTTCCTGTGTCTTATCACCAGGAAAACGATAATGCCGATTAATATGATTGCAGCCGGAATGTCCCACCAGCAGAATCCCAGCAGTGTATGATGCATCGCATTTCCCATAGTTTATACCTCCTGCCCTTCCTGATTGTTCCTTGCTTCGGCTTCTGCCTCAAGCTTCCTCTCGTTGCTGTACCTGCGCTGTCTCTGTCTCACAACATGGACAACGAAAATTACAACCATGACAAGAAATACTATCACGGCAAGCAGGGTCCACAGGCATATTCCATATTGTGAATGCAATGATTGATGAAGTGCAAACATCCTTCAATCCTCCCGTCTAACATCTGTAAGAATTATAGCACACCATGCAAAAGCAATAAATCACTTTTTACTGTGCCTTAATCGGATTCCGGAAGAGGCAGCGGCCGCCGCCTCTTCCACAAATCTTTTATCGTTTCGACTTTACCTTATACCTAATTACTCCATTTCCTGAAGCTGACCCTGCAGGTCGTATATTCTCCTCTGGCGCTTCTTCATGTCATGTGTGTACCATATGAGTGCCAGTAATGCAGCCAGCATAATCAGCAGGTGCAGTATGCAGCAGTTCGCATCAAGCAGGCTGTTGGCCAGCGGAGTCTGACCATCGCCAATGGTGGTGACGTTGTAG
>JBJESQ010000020.1:0-6679 GCA_051882875.1 Lentihominibacter sp.
ATTCTTAATGTATAATATGAGGATACTATGGATAGAAATGTACTTCTGACAATAGCATATGACGGCAGCGTGTTTCACGGCTGGCAGAGGCAGCCTGCCCAGAGGACTGTTCAGGGTCACCTGGAGCGGGTAATGTCCGAGGTATTTCGCAGGCAGATAATGTTAAGCGGTACAAGCCGAACAGATGCAGGGGTTCATGCTCTGGGGCAGAGAGCCTCATTCAGGGCGCCTTCGGGCATCCCTACAGAGAAGATTCCACTGGTTGTGAACAACGCTCTTGCCGGTGCGGAGAAGGCAGGGGGATACGCCAAACCGCCGGTGCGAATTCTCAAGGCAGAGGATGTGGCGGATGATTTTCATGCCAGATTCAACTGCAAAGGCAAGACGTACATATACAGAATTACTGCAGGAACGGGTGATGATTCACATTCAAAGCTGTCGATGGTATTTGACAGAAACTACACGTATCACTTGCCCGAAAGACTGGATGTGGAAGCGATGAATGAGGCGGCAGCATATCTGGTGGGGACAAGAGACTTTAAATCCTTTGAGGCCTCAGGAGGGAATCCCAGAGAGACAACGGTCAGAACGATAACCCGGGGTGAGGTTCGCCTTGAGGAGACGACCTTCGGCATGAAAACCGGGGGTGAAGGAGACGGAATTCAGCCTGTAGAATTCATCGTGACGGGTGACGGTTTTCTGTACAACATGGTAAGAATAATAACAGGCACACTTGTGGAGGTTGGCCGGGGCAAACGGAAACCTGAGGATATGAGGAGCATAATCCTGGCAGAGAGCAGATCCGCGGCGGGGCATACGGCACCGCCCGGGGGACTGTATCTGGCAGAGATATATTATTGATGGGAGAATGAAATGAACAGAAGACCAAGCTGGGACGAATACTTCATGGACATGGCCGCGTTGACGGCTAAGAGATCCACATGTCTTAGGAGACAGATTGGAGCCGTAATCGTGAAGGACAAGCACATAATAGCAACGGGGTACAACGGTGCACCCAGGGGAGTTCCCCACTGTGAGGAGAAGGGGGGATGCCTTAGACAGCAGCTCAATGTTCCTTCGGGAGAAAGGCACGAGCTTTGCCGGGCTCTTCACGCCGAGCAGAATGCCATCATTCAGGCGGCGACTCTGGGACAGAGCATTGAGGGGGGAACGATTTATGTTACGAATCAGCCCTGCGTAATATGCGCCAAGATGATTATCAATGCAGGCATCAGAAGGATAGTGGTTAAAGAGGGTTACCCTGATGAACTGGCGGTAGAAATACTCAGGGAAGCCGGCCTCAGCATTGTGATGCTGGAGGAACAGGAATAAACGTGTAACATTTGGAGATGGGAGAAGAAGTTGACAGCAACAAGCATTGACCTTTGGGCTCCTTTCATTGTCGCGGCAATCTGCGGGGCGGCGGTAACGCCTCTCGCCATTAAGCTGGCGCCAAAAATCGGCGCCATGGATGTGCCCAAGGACAAGAGACGGGTTCATAACAAGCCTATGCCAAGATTCGGCGGCATGGCAATATATGTGGCGATAATGGTGGGACTTGCCTGTTACGGACTGGAGGATGCAGGGATAGTTCCCGCCATGGTGGGGTGCACCTGTATCTACATTGTGGGAGTTATTGATGACCTCAGAGGCATGAAGCCGATAGTGAAGCTGGCGGGACAGACAGTAAGCGCTGTTGTTGCCTTTGGAATGGGTCTCAGAATTGAGTTTATCACAAACTATTTTGGTGAAGGGAACATGATGTTCGGTGAGCTGGCCTGCTTCATTATTACTGTGGTCTGGCTCGTGGCCATAACCAATGCGGTAAACCTGATTGACGGTCTGGATGGGCTGGCTGCGGGAATTGCCGCCATATCGGCCATATGCATCGCCTATGTTTCCTATATTCACGGACAGTATGTACCTACCCTGGGGATGATGGTTGTTGCAGGAGCCTGTGCGGGTTTCCTGCCGTACAATTTTCACCCGGCTAAAACATTTATGGGTGACGGAGGTTCACAGCTTCTGGGCTTTGCACTGGCGGCGCTGTCTTTGCTGGGAAGAGCCAAGAGCGCGACACTGGTTGTGCTGGTGATACCGGCGCTGGTTCTGGGACTTCCTATTTTTGATACGGTAATGGCGATAATAAGAAGGACTCTTAGAGGTCAGTCCATTGGAACTGCAGATAAGGAGCATCTGCATCACCGCATCATGAAGGCAGGCTTCGGACAGAGACGGGCTGTGCTTCTCATGTACAGCGTAAGCGGAATCATGGGGGTGCTGGCAATTCTGTACAGCAGAGGGCTGTATGTTGAAAGTGTTGCTCTGGCTCTGATTGCCTGCATTATCATCGGGGTAATACTCACCGATACGGGAAGCAACAAGGTGAGCATCAGAGGAACAAGAATAAAACGAGAGAAGCCTGACGAACCGTTGGGCAGAGATAAAGAACAAGAATAGACCGGAATGGAGAAGCTAAACAAAAAGGAAAATTCGGGAATGCTTAAGACGGTCGGCATAGTTGCCGGCCCTATTGCGCTGCAGAGTCTTATTGCATCCAGCCTCAACCTGGTGGATAACCTTATGGTGGGAGGTCTTGGGGAACTGGCGCTGAATGCAGTGGGAGTATCAGTTCAGATTTTTTTCATATACTGGATGATGATATTCGGATTCTCCAGCGGGGCGGCTACCTTCATGGCTCAGTTCTATGGTGTTGAAGATTACAGGAACATTAGAGGAACAGCAGGGTTTGCCTTTACAATTTCCATTGCTGTGGGGGCAGTGTTTTTTCTGGGGGCGACATTCTTCCCGGAATATATCCTGAGGGTGTTTACAAAGTATCCGGAGGTAATTGAGGCGGGCGTTCCGTATATCAGAACAGGAGCACCGTGTTTCCTGCTGGTGGCGGCTCTTCAGCCTCTGTCCATACTGCTCCGTTCCACACAGCAGACCCAGTATCCTCTCTATGCCAGCGTATTCGCGCTCTGTCTGAACACATTTTTGAATTACTGCCTGATTTACGGTCATTTCGGCCTGCCTGAGATGGGAGTTCAAGGTGCGGCGCTGGCTACTGTGCTGTCCAGAGTGTGTGAAGTAACAATCTTGCTCATGTTCGTGTTTGTTCGCGACAACAGGGTGAAGGGACCGGTAAGAGAGTTTTTCGGGTACAGCAGACCCCTTGCGGGAAGGATAATGAAGAACTCTCTGGCGACAACAATAAACGAAACTGCATGGGGCCTGGGCACGTCACTTTATGTGGCTGCTTTCGCGAGAATAGGAATAACTGCAGGTGCTGCGGTTCAGGCCTGCAACACAATAAACAACATGTTTATAATGGCTGCTTTCAGTATCGGCGATGCGGTACTGATTCTTGTTGGACAGAAGCTTGGAGAAGGGAAAATGGATCAGGCGAGAAGCATGACGAGATACATGGTAAGGCTGGCTCTGATTGTGGGGCTGATACTGGGCGGACTCATGCTGCTCCTGGGAAAGCCCATACTTCACCTGTTTGATTTCACTCCGGCGGGACACCAGGCGGCGTGGATGATTCTGGTGGTGTATGCTCTGACATTGTGGCTTGATGTTTACAACGGAATAATGGTTTCCGGGGTTCTCAGGTGCGGTGGAGACACCAGGTTTGCAGCCTTTGCGGAAACATGCACCGTATGGGGCATAGGAGTTCCCGTTGCCTTCGTTACATCCCTTGTTCTGGGATGGCCGATTTACCTGGCGGTTCTGGCAGTAAAATTCGAGTCTGCAGTGAAGGGGATTATCCTTACAGCACGATACAAAAGCGGCAAATGGCTGAAGAATGTAATTCAGGGCCTGTAGACAAAAATAGTACTAGTTTGCGGTTTGCACCGAATCCGAGGGTGGAGGAGGTGCAATTTTTATTACCAACTTGCTGACTTACATGTATAAGTTTGCCTATATACAAAAGGGGTATTGGCAAAAAAATAACAAAAAGGTACAATATGCAAGGATAATTGAGCAAATTAGGACGAAAAAAACAATTTGAGTACAATATCCGAATCAACAACAAGATAATCACAGAAAGGTGATTCGACAGGTAAGAGAATGAGCATGATTACTACATATGCCGCAGGGGCTCTGGCAGGACTTGTGTATGGCTTCCTGGTGGGATTCATCAAGTATGTCTGCCTTTGGAAATCAACAATCAAGTCTGACAAGACAATAACCTCGGGAAATCTGTATGCCAGAATGGGCATCAGCTGGATTGCCAACTTCGCAGCACTTCTGCTGGTATTCCTTCTGAGAAATCTGCTCCCCTTCAGCTTCGCAGCAGTATTGCTGGCTGCGGCGGTGGGTTTGAGCCTGTCAGGAAAGATGGCACCCATGGGAGAAATTATGAGTCACGTAAAGGAGAAGGATTCATGATAAGCAAACTTCATGCAATTGGCATGACCGACCCGATGATAACCAGCAGCGTTATCACAATAGCTATAATAATCATATCGATAATCGTCAGCCGAAACCTGCAGCTGCATCCGACAGGAGTGCAGAACATGATAGAGATGGGTATCGAGAAACTGAACAGGTTCTTTAACGGCGTAATGGGGGAAGATTTAAATAAGAAGTACTTCCCTATCGTGGGTACACTGTTCATCTATATTCTCATATGCAACTACTCGGGACTGCTGCCCTTCGCAGGTCATGCAGACGGATTCCAGGCACCTACAAGCAGCATAAACTTCCCTTGCGGAATGGCATTGCTGGTGCTCATACTGGTTCAGATAATCGGAATACGGGAGCACAGGGGGATAGGAGCATACAAGAGAATGGTTCAGCCCTTCGTATTCATGCTTCCGCTGATGCTTATAGACGAGCTTGCCAAGCCGATATCTCTGACCTTCCGACTTTACGGCAACACCTTCGGTGACGAGCAGGTTGTGGAAGTTCTGTTTGAACTCTGCCCGCTGATTGTTCCGATGGTAATGCAGATTCTCATAGTGCTGCTGGCACTGATTCAGGCGCTGGTATTCTCACTGCTGACGGGAATCTACATTCTGGAAGCCTGTGAGGGATCCCGGGAGGAGAAGCTCCCGGATCATTTCGAGGAGCAGCTGATTCCAATGAGATCCGAGGAAGAGCAGATGGCAGCCATGGCTGAGTCAGCCACGGTATCGGCTCTCGAATAACATAGTTTCAAATGGCAGCTTCGCTGCCGCGTAATAATAAAAACCATAAAATAATAAACACGTTTCTAATCGAAAGGAGAAAACAAAATGACAACAGGATTAATCGCACTGGCAGTAGCTGTGGCAATCAGCGTTTCAACAATCGGTCCGGCACTGGGCATGGGTAAAGTAGGCGCAAATGCAATGGAAAGCATGTCGCGTCAGCCTGAGGTTATGGGTGAAATTCGTACAAGCATGATTCTGGCTTTCGCATTCATGGAAGCTCTGACTATTTACGGTCTGGTACTGGCATTCATGCTTCTGGCAAAGATGTAAGCACTGCAGAAAAAGGAGACAAGTAACATGCTTGATGCTTTAGGACTTAACCTTAAAGAGATAATATTCGCAATGGTAAACTTTCTCATTTTGGTGTTTGTGCTGGGCAAATTTATCTACAAGCCGTTTCTGGGTATGCTTGAAAAAAGAAAGCAGATGATTCAGGAAAAGTTTGACCGTGCCGATGCTGTCAACAAGAGAGCAGACGCGAGAATGGCGAAGTACAACCGCCAGATTGCAGGCGCCGAAGAGGAAAGCCGTGAAATCATTCGCGATGCCAGACAGAAGGCTGAAGCCCAGGCTCAGGCCATTATTGACGAAGCAAAGGCAGAAGCTGCGGAAATTATCGCAAAGGCTGAAAGAACAATTGAGATGGAGCAGGCAAAGGCCATCGAGGGACTGCACAATGAAATCGCAGAACTGGCATTGCTGGCTGCTGAACAGATTGTTGGTGACAAGATTGAAGATGCCGGTCAGGAAGCAATTGTTGACAGGGTAATCAGAAATGCGAGGGAAGCAGAGTGGCAGAACTAACAGTAGATATAACCTACGGCACAGCGCTTCTTGAAGCTGCCAGAGAGACAGACAAGGAAGAGCAGATAAAGGAAGAAGGCTTCCAGGTTGTGGACATTCTGGAGAAGGAAGAGGAGCTTCGGAAGTTTATAGCCTATCCTGCAATTTCTGCGGAAGAAAAGAAGAATGTCATTAGGGAAATCTTCGAGGGAAGAGTCTGCAATGAACTTCTGAATTTCATGTACATTCTGGTGGACAAGAGGAGAGCCGGCAGATTTGAGAGCATAATGAAGGTTTACAGAGAACTCCTGGAAAGAGAGGAGGGCGTTTCATATGGAATCGCTTACTCTGTTGTCAAGCTCAGCGATGAGAGAATCAGGCAGCTTGAGGAACAGACCTCAAGGCTTATGCGCAGGAATGTTAAGTTAACAAATGAGATAGATGCGAAGCTTATGGCCGGAGTCAAGGTTCTTGTTGAAGGCAAAATCATCGATGCCTCATACAGAAAGAAGTTTGACGAGATGGCTGTGCAGCTTAAAGCAAACTAGGAAGGATAAACCATATGAATTTAAGACCAGAAGAAATCAGTTCGGTCATAAAGGAACAGATAAAGAACTACAAGGACAAACTTGATGTTTCTGATTTCGGGACAGTAATTCAGGTAGGTGACGGAATTGCCAGAGTATATGGGC